>CAZFJN010000027.1:0-7324 GCA_964519595.1 uncultured Rickettsiales bacterium | reverse complement strand
AAATAGCAAAAAAAAATCATAAAGAAATCATCAGGAGAAAAACATATGACAACCACCACACAGACACGCGGCTTAGGGAGAGGATTATCAGCGCTTATTTCTGAAAACTATAATCAGGCAGCGCCAAAACCAGCTTCAAATGGTCCGGCAGTGGTGTCAGGAATTAATCATTTGCCGGTTATGCGTTTGCAGCCAGGACAGTTTCAGCCGCGCAGCTATTTTGATGAAGGTGCGCTTACTGAGCTGGCGGAATCAATTCAAAAAAACGGTATAATGCAGCCAATTATAGTAAGGCCAGTTGGCGGCGGACGCTTTGAAATAGTTGCCGGAGAACGTCGTTGGCGAGCAGCAAAGCAAGCTGGGCTAGAGACAGTTCCAGTTATAATGCGCGAGATTAACAACAAGCAGGCTTTGGAGTTAGCGCTGGTTGAGAATATTCAGCGCCGCGATTTGAATCCTCTCGAAGAAGCCAGCGGTTATCAACGGCTTATTGAGGAATTTGGTTATACTAACGAAGAACTTGCCGAGACAGTTGGCAAAAGCCGTAGCCACATCGCGAATCTGTTGCGCCTGCAATCGTTGCCGGAAGAGGTTAAGCTGATGGTTGAAAAAGGCGACCTCACAATGGGACATGCACGAGCCTTGCTGACTACAGATAATCCGGTTGAGCTGGCGAAGCTTATTGTGCGTAAAAATCTCAATGTACGGCAGACGGAAAATTTCAGCAAAGGAGCAGGAACGAAGAGCAGAAAACGAGCTGATGATGAAGGCGGTGCGGCGCAGAAGGCAAATGCTGCTCGGGCGGCATTTTATAATCCTAATGTCAGTTCTGGCCAGAAAGATCCGGATATATTAGCGCTGGAAGAAACTCTTTCTGAAAATCTTGGCTTGAAAGTAAGCATCTATGATCGTGGTCAAAGCGGAGAAATAGTTCTTTCTTACGATTCACTAAGCCAGCTTGATGAAATACTAAAACGCCTTGGAGAAGGTTACTAGAATATGCTCTAGAGCATATCTATAAGGCTATTTTGTTGTTGCGGCTTTGAATAATATTCTCTCACTGGCGGCAATTGCTGGTAAATCACTGCTCTTGCAGGCCAGTTCAGCTTCATTTAACAGTGCAAGAACTTTAGCAATTGCCGGTAATTGCCATTGCCTTACATGGCGAGTTAATGACGGTATTTGCCGAAAGAAAACCGGCGGACGTAATCCGGAAATTACCTCTTCAATATTTGTTTGCGCGGATTGTAATTTAATAGAATAGAGACGCTGAAAATAGCGCGACATAGACCTTATATACTGAACAGGAGCATATTCTTTTACCATCAGCATTATCGCCTTGTCTAAATCAGCAAGGCGTTTGTCGGCAAGGGCATTTATTGCGGCGTCAATTTCCGCCTCTTTATTATAGCCAACCAGAGCAGCGGCATCTTCAAGGCTTAATTTGCCGCTATTTCCAACATAAGTTATTATTTTCTGTATTTCCTGCCTGGTTACATAACGATCATTACCAAGCTGGCTGATCAGATAATGAACAACATCTTCGCTACAGGAAATTCCGGCGGCGCGGAGATTTTTGCGTAAATAATCGCCGATTGTGCTTTCTTCATCATGATAGCAGGCAACAGCGGCGGCTGTTGCTGATTTTTCAAACCATAAACGCAGAGAAGAGCGCGGTCCTAATTCTGCGGATAATATGATTAAAAATACTTCCTTTCGCAGTAAGGAAGCAATATTTTCAAGTATTTTAGTAAGCTTGTCTGTAGCGTCGCGTATTATTATAATGCGCTGAGCGGCTAAAAAACTGAACGCAGAAATTTCATCCGCCAGAAAAGGCGGATCAGATAATATTCGTGCTTCATTAACATCAAGTATGGAAAGAGGATCTGGTTTTTTGCCAAGAATAGAAGCAACTACCATTTCCGAACGTTCACGCGCTAAGCCGCTATCAGGACCATAAAACAAGGAAGCGACAGAGCTTTTCTGCGGCGCGTCAAGAAATGCTGAAATTGCTTTAGCGGCGATTTTCATGATTACTGATTAATCAACAAATGATTTAAACGCTGTCTATATAGCTCGCTTAGTTCAACTATTCCGCGCTTCATCGCGTCTTTCTGCGCGATATAAGTCGAATAATAAGCTCCGGTTTGATTGTTGTAACTGCCGACATGCTGAACAACATCGCTTTTGATGATTTTTCCATCGGAAATTCTGCTTAATATATATTGCGAGACGAAAAACGCATTATAGCGGGAAATACTGCCGTCGCGCGCTACGCCCATTGCGCCGTAAGAAATGTTGATAGTGACTTTCAGCTTATAAAGAGGTTTCTGTGGCGTAATTCCATGGTTTAATAAATCCTCCAGGCTTTGCTTGAACTGCCTGCCGGCTGCATCAGAAGGCGCTTCAATCTCTATTCCTAGTGCTGCTTGTTGCTGATTATCAATTTTTCCATAAACCGGACGGAAATTGCAGGAACTAAGCAAAAAAACTGCTATTGCCAGAAAAAACAAGCAGGAAAGAAAATTATTCTGTTGATTGTTTTTATGAAATAACAACATTGACGATCCTGTTTGGCACAACCACTATTTTTCTTATCTGCTTATTACCATCTACAGCGCTTTTTATCTGCTGCATATCAAGAATTTTCTGCTCAGTTGCTTCTTTAGGAAAATCTTTAGGTAATTCGATAGTTGCGCGCAGTTTGCCGTTAATCTGCACAGCGATGGTGACGACATCATCAACCAGCAATTCCTTATCGGCAACTGGCCACGGACGGTTGATCAGCATATCTTTATTGCCAAGCATTTCCCAGCATTCCTCGGCAATATGCGGCAGAAAAGGTTGCAGAAGATGCAAAGCTGTTTCCAAGCCCTTACGACGTTCCGCACTGTCAGTAGCGGATTCAAGCGCGTTAGTAAGCTCACGAATTCGCGCGATGGCCTTATTAAAATGAAAGCGTTCAATATCTTCGCTGACCGCGGCGATGGTTTTATGTGTGAGTTTTTTTAATTCCGCATTGCCTGGCTGGTTTTTTTCTGCCTCTGTGGCAGTTAAATCTTTGCAAGCGATGGTAAGCCGCCAGATACGGTTTAAATAGCGCCAGGCGCCTTCTATTCCAGCGTCAGTCCATTCAAGATCGCGCTCCGGCGGCGAGTCGGAAAGCATAAATAGCCGCGCCGCATCTGCGCCGTAGCTTTCTATTATATGCCGTGGATCAACGGTATTTTTCTTTGATTTGCTCATTTTCTCAATACGTCCGACAATTACTTCTTTGCCAGCAGCGCGCGCATCAACCGCTTCTTCCGGCGAAAGCCAGATGCCTTGTGCGTCTTTATATGTTTCATGACAAATCATGCCTTGCGTTTCTAAGCGCTTAAAAGGCTCAGCCTTACGGTTTAAGGATGATTCTTCCATCTGGCCGCTTTTTATCAAGGCGCGTGCGTAAAAACGCGAATAAAGCAGATGCAAAACCGCATGTTCTATGCCGCCAATATAACAATCAACTGGCAACCAGTAATTTAGTTTTTCCGCTGCTAAAGCGTCATTAAGCGGCAAGGTGGCAAAACGAAAAAAATACCAGCTTGATTCAAAAAAAGTATCAAAAGTATCAGTTTCGCGTTGCGCTTGTTTTCCGCAGGAAGGGCAGGGAACATGTTTCCAGCTCGGATGACGATCCAGCGGATTGCCCGGCTTGTCGAATTTAACATCCTTTGGTAATTCAACTGGCAGCTGCTCGTAAGGAACAGCAACTACGCCGCATGATGCACAGTGAATAACCGGAATTGGACAACCCCAGTAGCGCTGCCTTGAAATTCCCCAGTCGCGCAGACGGTAATTGGTTTTTGCTGTGCCGATTTTGCGCTGCTCTATTTCCGCGAGAATTTGTTTTTTTGCCTGTTCAACAGAAGCGCCATTTAAAAATTCTGAATTTATCAGAATTCCATCATCAGTATATGCTTCCGTAAATGCTTCTGAAATCAGCTCTTTTCCTCCTGAAATTACCGGAATAATTGGCAGATTATATTTTACGGCAAATTCAAAATCGCGCTGATCATGCGCCGGACAACCAAAAATCGCGCCAGTTCCATAATCCATCAGCACGAAATTAGCGATATAAAGCGGTACTTGGCGATTATCATCAAAAGGATGCTTAACCTTAATTCCACTATCGAAACCCTTTTTCTCAGCAGTTTCAATTGCCGCCTCACTTACTCCGGATTTATTGCATTCGGCAATGAAGGCGGCAAGTTGTGAGTTGTTTTCAGCAAGACGAGCAGCCAGCGGATGATTCGGCGCAATGGCACAGAAGCTCATGCCGAAAATTGTCTCCGGCCGTGTGGTATATATTTCTAATTCATTAGTTATTTTATTCGTTATTTCATTGTTTGTTTCTATGTTTGTTTCTACAGCTCCGGCCAGTTTAAGCCGCAACAGCGCGCCTTGTGATTTGCCGATCCAGCGTTCCTGCATCAGGCGTACTTTTTCCGGCCATTCCTGCAAGGAATCAAGTCCGGCCAGTAAATCCTCGGCAAAATCCGAAATACGCAAAAACCATTGCGAAAGTTTTCTCCTCTCAACCAAAGCGCCGCTGCGCCAGCCTCTGCCGTCAATAACCTGTTCGTTAGCCAGCACAGTATTATCAACCGGATCCCAGTTGACCTCGGCTTCTTTACGGTAAGCAAGGCCGTATTTCAGGAATTTTAGGAAAAATTCCTGCTCATGCTTATAATATTCCGGCAGGCAGGTTGCCAATTCGCGTGACCAGTCATAGGAAAGTCCGATCATTTTCAGCTGCGCGCGCATTGTTTCAATGTTTTTCAACGTCCAGTCACCCGGATGTGAATCATTTTGAATAGCGGCGTTTTCCGCCGGCAGCCCGAAAGCGTCCCAGCCCATTGGATGCAGCACATTATAACCAAGCGCCCGCCGATAACGCGCCACTACATCGCCAAGAGCGTAGTTTCGCACATGTCCCATATGAATATGGCCGGAAGGATATGGAAACATCTCCAGCACATAATATTTTTTCTTACTATGATCAGAATCATCCGCCTTGAAGATTTGCCGCTCATTCCAAATGCGTTGCCATCTGGCTTCTGCCTCGCGGAAATTATAGCGTTCGGAAACCATTATTTTCTACCGGCTCCAACTTTTAACTCACGCGCCCGGGTTAAAATAGTGTCTTCCAAAGCGCGAACGACTTTTTCATCAACGGCCTGATCGCGCCATGCGCCTTTAATCAGCTTTTGTTTGAAAAGCTGCACTTTTACTCCGTCGGCGCGTAGAGTTTTATCAAGAATAAGAGCGTTTACCTTGAAGCGTTCGCCGGGAGTTTGCGGATCTTCGTACCAGTCGGTTATTATTGTGCCGCCAAACGGATCTGCCGAGGTAAGCGGCATGAAGGAAATTGTATCAAGAGTCGCCCGCCATAAATAGCTGTTTACGCCAATAGCGCCGCCCGATGAGCTGTCTTTATCCTTGCCGCCGAAAATCTGCCAACCGCTATCCCCGGTTATTTTCCCACGGCTGGCTCTTAGAGCTTCATCGCGGTTCATTGGCGTTCCCGCCGACTCGGTTTTTACATCCGAGCAGCCAACCAGAAAAGCAGCAAAACAAAAGGCAATCAGGCTATTGATAACAGATTTCATTATATCCTCAGTTCTAAACTGAGAAGTTTATAGCAAAACAGACAGATGGTTGCTATAGAAAAATAGACCTCTTTCGAAACGCTTAAATATTTGGTTATATGACGTCATCCTTTGACTTGATCAAAGGATCTTGTGCAACAGTAAAAATATCCTTTGGTCAAGCCAAAGGATGACGTTATGTTGTTAGAGGAGTATACTGCAAAGTCATAATCAATTATGCTTTTGCCAGCTGTATTTTAAAGCCCAGTGCTTTTACTACTTTTAAGAAAGTATCAAGTGAAGGATTTGTGTTGCCGGAAAGGGATTTATAGAGGCTGGTGCGTGTAAGCCCGGATTTTTTAGACACGCTGGTCATGCTCCGCGCTCGTGCGGCGATGCCGAGGGCATTGGCGATATGATCTGCATCACCATCTTCGAATGCCAAATCAAGAAATCCCTGAATCTCATCTTCAGTTTTCAGATATTCGGCAATATCCAGTTTTTTAAAACCTTTAGGTATTTTCATATGTTTCTCCATATTTTCGCTAGTAATTTAGCTTTTTTAATATCACGCGATTGCGTAGATTTATCGCCACCACCAAGCATCAGAATTACCTCATTACCGCGTTGAACAAAGTATAATCTGTACCCTGCGCCATAGTGAATACGCGTTTCGCTTACACCCTCGCCAACAGGCTTCACATCACCAAGATTTCCATATTCCATACGTGCCAGCCGCGCGAATACCTTTTCCACCGCCTTCTTATCACGAAGCCGCGCCAGCCATTTGTCAAACTCTGCACTGCGATAAATTGTGATCACGCTAATTACTGTATCCTATTGGAGACAGTAATTCAAGAGGTAATTTAACACAGCCAAAGGATGACGTTATGTTGTTAGAGGAGTACACTGCAAAGTCATAATCAATTATGCTTTTGCCAGCTGTATTTTAAAGCCCAGTGCTTTTACTACTTTTAAGAAAGTATCAAGTGAAGGATTTGTGTTGCCGGAAAGGGATTTATAGAGGCTGGTGCGTGTAAGCCCGGATTTTTTAGACACGCTGGTCATGCTCCGCGCTCGTGCGGCGATGCCGAGGGCATTGGCGATATGATCTGCATCACCATCTTCGAATGCCAAATCAAGAAATCCCTGAATCTCATCTTCAGTTTTCAGATATTCGGCAATATCCAGTTTTTTAAAACCTTTAGGTATTTTCATATGTTTCTCCATATTTTCGCTAGTAATTTAGCTTTTTTAATATCGCGTTGTTGCGTAGATTTATCGCCACCACCAAGCATCAGAACTACCTCATTACCACGCTGAACAAAGTATAATCTGTATCCTGCGCCATAGTGAATACGCGCTTCGCTTACTCCTTCACCAACAGGACGCACATCACCAAGATTACCTTCTTCTATTCGTGATAAGCGATCAGCAACACGTTTTACTGCCTCGCGGTCACGAAGCCGCGCCAGCCATTTGTCAAACTCTGCACTACGATAAATTGTGATCACGTTAATTACTGTATCCTATTGGAGACAGTTATTCAAGAGGTAATTTAACACAAAACAAAAAGGGCGACACCGAAGTGCCGCCCTTTTTTAGATCACAAACTTTCTAAATGATTAGAAAGAAAGCTGAGTACCAGCGATGAACACAGTTGCATCGTTGTCGTTGGTAGTAACACCAGCAGC
>CAZFJN010000026.1:22500-28643 GCA_964519595.1 uncultured Rickettsiales bacterium | reverse complement strand
CCGTTTTTGCAAGGCCACGCCAAAGCGTGGAAAAGACATCTCGGTATAGACCATAAATTTTTGGTGGCTCGGGAGGGATTTGAACCCCCGACCAAGGGATTATGATTCCCCTGCTCTACCACTGAGCTACCGAGCCTAGTTTGTCACAGAACAGATGCAATTATGCGGATAACCGCAAAAAATCAAGCAAAAAACAAAAAAACAAAAACAAAAACCCGCAGAACCTTAGTGCTGCGGGTTTTTTAGCTTTTAAGCTAAGATTTAAGATTGGCGATTAGTGTTTCGCTTCTTCTTTTTTAGCTTCGCCAGCTGCAGGAGCTTTTGCAGCAGCAGCTTTAGCTTGGCATTCTTTATCGTCTTTAGCGCATTCAGCAGCAGCAACTACTTTATCGCCTTTTTCAGCAGTAGCTTCAGCAGCGAAAGCAGGAGCGGCAACGAGGCCGAGGAGAGCAACGAGTGCGAGAGTCTTATTCATGGTAAAATCCTTTGAATAGTTAGGTTGAAAAAAATGTTCCGACTGGAACGCGTTCATAATTACATCATCATCATGACAAGGCAATGAGAATAGAATTACAAATTTGTAATGTTGTAAATATCAGCGACGATTTTATTTTTTTCAGTTTCTGTATAAGTGCGAGATATTGTCGGATTATTCAGCGCTGGACTATTCCATACCGGATTTGGCCAGGCGGGGTCTGTTGGGAAGCGGGCTATTATGTGGATATGTAATTGCGGGACGATATTGCCCAGTGCGGCGATATTGAGTTTGTGTGCTTTGCTGTATGCGGCAAATTTTTCGCAGACATGGCGGATTTCCTGCATGGCGACGGTGTAATCAGCTGGCGTTAGATCGAATAGTTCGCGCAAGCCGTCGCGTCTTGGCACCATGATCAGCCAGGGGAAATTGGCATTATTCATCAGCAGCAGGCGGCAGAGCGGCAAGTCGCAGATTGGAATAGTGTCAGCGGCGAGAGTTGGATGAAGTGTGAATGTCATTGCTGATAGATTATTTCAGACAAAAACCCGGTTGAAAATCGTTTCAATATATTTTGTGTGATAATCTATATTGAATAATTCTTGCAGTTCCTGCGCGGTTATTTTTTCTATCACTTCTTTATCGGCGGATAATTCAGCGAGAAAATCTTTTCCCTGTTCCCAGACTTTCATGGCATTGCGCTGGACGAGGCGGTAGCTATCTTCACGCGAGACGCCTTTTTGTGTGAGCGCCAGAAGGACGCGCTGTGAGAATACCAGGCCGCCGAGCTGGTTCATATTTTCGCTCATGCGATTTGGATAAATTACCAGCTTGTCAATTATATTAGTCATGCGGGCGAGGGCGAAATCGAGGGTTACTGTCGCATCCGGCGCGATCATGCGTTCGACGCTGGAATGAGAAATATCGCGCTCATGCCATAGGGCGACATTTTCAAGAGCGGGCAGGGCGTAGCCGCGCATAAGCCGTGCTAGTCCGGTTACATTTTCTGATAAAACCGGATTGCGTTTATGCGGCATTGCTGAGGAGCCTTTTTGTCCGGGCGAAAAATATTCCTCAGCTTCCAGAACTTCCGTGCGCTGCAAATGGCGGATTTCTGTGGCGAATCTTTCTAAAGAGCTGGCAATTACTGCCAGAGTCGCAAAATACATGGCATGACGGTCACGCGGGATAATTTGTGTGGAAACCGGCTCGACGGCAAGTTGCATTTTGGCGGCGACATATCGTTCCACTTCCGGATTGATATTGGCAAAAGTTCCAACTGCGCCGGAAATGGCGCAAGTGGCAATTTCCTTGCGGGCGGCGATCAGGCGTTCTTTATTGCGTGAGAATTCGGCGTAGTAGGTGGCGAGTTTTAAGCCAAATGTAACTGGTTCAGCGTGAATGCCGTGGCTGCGGCCAACGGTGATGGTGTGTTTGTGTTCAATGGCGCGGCGTTTGATAGCGGCCAGCAGCTGGTCAAGATCAGCAATTAAAATGTCCGAGGCGCGGGCAAGTTGAACGGAAAGGCAAGTATCAAGCACATCTGAGCTGGTCATGCCCTGATGGAGAAAGCGCGCATCATCGCCTATATATTCGGCGAGGTTGGTGAGAAAGGCGATCACGTCATGTTTAGTGGTGCGCTCGATTTCATCAATGCGCTCAGCGTTGAAAGCGCCTTTTTTCCAGATATTTTCCGCTGCTTCTTTAGGGATAACGCCAAGAGCGGCCAGAGCATCGCAGGCATGAGCTTCAATTTCAAACCAGATGCGATATTTGCTTTCATCACTCCAGATGGCGGACATTTCAGGGCGTGTGTAGCGAGGGATCATATGTGAAAAACCTGGAACAACTTAGAGTTAACTTTTATATGCAGCTTTACTGTTCTATTATTTAATTATGCTCTCATTTGTTGCGCTGCATTTCTATTATGTGTTCTGAATAATTCGTCTAGTTGAGCAAAGCATCCTTCTTTTTTTGCTGCCTCTAAATAAGCGTTTTTCAACAAAAGATAGGAGCTTGTAGCTTTTTGTTCGTCCCGTTCCTTTAATTCGTCACTTTGTTTCGATTCCGCAATATCCTTACCAACATTATCAAAGAAAGTCTCAAGTTCTTCTACTACAGAGCTTAATGCAATATTTCTTTCCTCATTTTTATCCTCACTAGAGCCAAACAGAAGAATAGTAGTGCCAACTGGCACGTCATGAAGCATTCCATTACGTTCATTATCTCCAAAAATATAAGGCAATTCTGGGATATTATCTTCTTTGATATTATTAACAGCGGCCATTAGTGCGCTATATGCTATAGTAGGTTTTTGACTGCTACTCTGTGTATTCATATCTTGCTGATTCATGAGCGCAAAACTCCTTTTGTTGATTTTTCTACTGACGATATTATCGCTTGTGCGGCGGCGGTTATTTCTGCATCAGTTAGCGTGTGGTTTTCTGATTGCAGAGTGACTTGCAGGGCGATTGATTTTTTTCCTTCTTCTATTCCTTTGCCGGAATAAACATCAAATATTTTAATGTCAGTTATAAGGTTTTTATCGGCATTTTCAACGGCTTTAACTAAAGAAGCGGCAGTTACTTCATTTTCAACTACAAAGGCGAAATCGCGTTTTACTTCCTGATAGTCGGAAATTTTAAGCGGCGGTTTCGCTTTTGATTGTAAGCGCGGATTCGGAATATTGTCGAGCATTATTTCAAAAGCAGCGGCCGGAGTTTCCAGATCATATTCCTTAAGCAAAGCCGGATGTAATTCGCCGAAATAAGCGAGAATTATTTTGCTGCCAAGAGTTATTGTTCCGCTGCGGCCGGGATGATACCATTGCGGCGCGGTTGCGCTTAGTTCGAATTTTTTTATTCCCAGTCGGCCAAGCAGAGAGAGCGCGTCGGCTTTAGCGTCCATTGCGTCAATATTGCGTTCGATGGTTTTAAACAGCTGTTCCTGCACATGGTTTGCGCTGATTGTTCCGGTTAATAAAGCAGCGGCGATGTTCTGTTGTCCTTCTGGCGTAGAATCGCGGTAGGCAAGCCCTGCTTCGGCAAGGCGCAGATTTTTAAAGCCGCGATGATGGTTTCTTATTGCCGCTTCCAGCAGATTTGGCAACAGGCAGGGGCGCATAGTGGATAAATCCTCGGCAATCGGATTAGCCAGCATCAGCTCATCAGCGCCGCCGCCGAATAGCTTTGCCTTGGCATGAGAGAGAAAAGAATAGCTGCAAATTTCCAGATAACCGCGCGTTGCGAGATGTTTTTTAGCTATTGTAAGGCGATCTTCCAGCAATTTTACCGTACTTGCATTTTCTGCCGGCGGCAGCGGTAAAACAGGAATATTATCGTAACCATTTATACGTAATAATTCCTCAACTATATCAGCTTCTCCTTCAACATCGGCGCGCCATGAAGGAGGTATTAGGGTGTTGTGACTAGTGGCTAAAAAGCCAAGAGAAGAAAGAATTTGTTCAATTCTTTCCTGTGGAATTTCAACGCCGCCGACGGTTTGCACATAATCAGGAGAAAAAATTATGCTGCGCTCATAATCCGGAGTTTTTCCGGCGATTACTAATTGCCCGGCCTGACCACCGCAAATTTCAGTGATCATAGATACAGCAAGCTTTGCGCCTTCTTCAACAAAGGCAACATCAACGCCGCGTTCAAAACGGTAACGCGCATCAGAATCAATCTGCAAAGCGCGGCCAACTGTTGCCACATGCTGCGGCGAAAACAGCGCTGCTTCCAGCAATATATCCGTTGTTTCAAGAGAGCAGCCGCTTTCTTCGCCGCCAATTATTCCGCCAATTGCCTGCACAGCGCGGTCATCGGCAATTACGCACATTCCATCAGCAAGAATATATTCCTTGCCGTTTAACGCTTTGAATTTTTCGCCTTCTCTGGCGCTACGCACAGTAATATTGCCTTGCAATTTATTCGCATCGTAAACATGCAGCGGCCGCGCCAGATCAATAGTGAAATAATTAGTGATATCAACCAGCGCGGAAATTGGTTTCTGGCCAATTGCGGTTAAGCGTTTTTTCAGCCATTGCGGACTTTCACAATTTTTAAGGGCGCTGATCTGGCAGAGGATAAATTGCTGGCAATTATCTGTGGCGATTGTGACTTTAGGCGCAGAAACGGCGGCAGAGTTTTTTTCCGAAGCAGAAAAATCATGCGTTTTTTTTAAAGGTTTTAATGTGCCAATTCCGGCGGCGGCGAGATCACGCGCAATGCCGCGCACGCCAAGGCAATCAGCGCGATTAGGCGTTATTGCCACATCTATTACTACATCATCAATGCCAAGAGCGGCGGCAACAGAAGAGCCAATTTCCGCAGCCGGCAATTCGATAATTCCGGCAGAATCTCCTTCAATGCCTAGCTCTGCATAAGAACAAAGCATTCCGTTTGATTCCTGACCGCGTATTTTGGTTTTTTTGATGGTAAAATTACCGTCCGGAATAAATGTTCCTTCCTGCGCCAAAGCAACGAATAAGCCAGCGCGAGCATTCGCCGCGCCGCAAATAATCTGCAATTCGCCAACATTTGCCTGCACGCGGCATATTTGCAGCTTATCAGCATCCGGATGACGCTTTGCCTCGACAATTTTCGCCACCGTGAAATCTTTCAGCGCCTCAGCCGGATTGCTGATTGATTCCACTTCAAGGCCAATAGAGGTAAGAGTTGCCGCGATAGTTTCAATATTCGCGCCAGTTTCCAGATGATCTTTAAGCCATGACAAGGTGAATTTCATACAAAAAATCCATAATGTTTCAGCCAGCGCACGTCGCTTTCAAAAAATGTCCTTAAATCGGCAATTCCGTATTTAAGCATTGCCAATCGCTCAACGCCCATGCCGAAAGCAAAACCTTGCCATTTATCAGGATTTATTCCGCAATTTTTCAGCACATTAGGATGAATCATGCCGCAGCCAAGTATTTCCAGCCAGCTATCGCCCGCGCCGATTTTAAGCTCATCTTTACTGCGTTTGCAGCCAATATCAACCTCGGCGCTTGGTTCAGTGAAAGGAAAAAAACTCGGACGAAAACGCACTGGCAATTGCTCTATTTCAAAAAAATCCTGCAGGAATTTGATAATGCAGCCTTTCAAATGCGCCATGTTGATGTTCTGATCAACTACAAAACCTTCAATCTGATGAAACATTGGCGTGTGTGTAAGGTCAGAATCACAGCGATAAGTAGCTCCCGGCGCGATAAAACGAAAAGGCGGTTTTCCGGCTTTCATGGTGCGAATCTGCACTGGCGATGTATGTGTCCGCAGCAGCTTGTTATTGCCGGATGATGATTTGAGATAAAAAGTATCATGCATTTGCCGCGCCGGATGATGAGCCGGGATGTTAAGAGCATCAAAATTATGCTCTTCATCCTCAATATCCGGCCCGGTTGCCACGCTGAAACCAAGATTGGCAAAAATCAGGCTGATCTCTTCTATAACCTTAGTTACCGGATGAATTTTACCACAAGGAAGCTCAGTCGGCGGCAGAGTTATGTCAATTTTCTCTGATCTTAACTTTAACTCCAGCTCGACATTTTCCAGCGCGGTTTTTTTTGCTTCAAGAGCAGCGGTAATTTGGTTTTTAATGTCATTTAATTCCGCGCCGCGAATTTTGCGCTCTGCTTCAGCAAGGCCGCCAAGCTTCTTAAGCTCTTCGGTAA
>CAZFJN010000026.1:0-22400 GCA_964519595.1 uncultured Rickettsiales bacterium | reverse complement strand
CTTTGCTTTGTTCAACAATTGCCTTGAAAGCAGCTGGTTCGCTGATGGCAAGGTCAGAAAGCACTTTGCGGTCAATTTCTATACCAGCTTTGAGCAGGCCATTCATGAATTGTGAATATACCATGCCATGTTCGCGCACGCCGGCATTGATACGCTGTATCCACAAGCTGCGGAAAGTACGTTTTTTAGCGCGACGGTCACGGTAAGCATAACGCAGACCTTTTTCCACCTTTTCGCGGGCGATGGTGATGCAGTTTTTCGAGCGGCCATAATAGCCTTTGGCCATTTTAAGAATCTTTTTGCGACGAGCGCGATTCGCTCCTGATTTTGCGTGAGACATGATTAGTTGCTCCCATAAGGCATATATTGCACAATTCGATGCTGATCAGCATCATCCATAATTGCCGTTCCGCGCGCATTGCGAATGAAACGGTTGGTGCGTTTGCTCATGCCGTGGCGTTTTCCAGCCTGCGACATCACAACCTTGCCGGTAGCAGTAAATTTAAAGCGTTTTTTACAACCGCTTTTGGTTTTCAATTTGGGCATTTTTCTTATCCTTCTTTGATTATTCCGTCACATGTTTTTGTGACTATTTTTTTATGACTAATTTGTAAACTTCTAACCGTTCAAGGCAATGCCACTCGCCCGACGATCGAGTCCGGCTTTTTATCTCTAATAATTCGATGTTTCAAGCAAAAAAGAGCGCCATGTCGCTTTTTTTCCGGTTTCTCTTGAAATGCTATGGCATTAGACTATATAATCATCGCACAGGAGATTTGTGGATTATTTTGTAGATGTTGAGTGATAAGGATTGATATTCAATTTTTTCAAAAACTTTACAAAATCACTTTAACAAATCAGCTTGTTTCTAACAAATTATGGAGATTTTACAATGTCTTTTCAAGATCCGTTTGGTATAGCACAAAATAGAGCGCAATCACGTTCTGTTGAATATGATGCTGGCCTGCGTGCTTATATGTTGAAAATATACAATTTTATGGCGAGCGCTCTGGCTCTTACCGGCATTGTAGCGCTGTTTTTCGCGCAAGCGGCGGTTGTTGTTGATGAACAAACAGGGCAACTGGCGCTTACTGCTCTTGGCAATGCAGTTTTTAACAGCCCGCTTAAATGGCTGGTAGCGTTTTCTCCGCTGGCGATGGTAATGGTGATGAGCTTTGGCCTTAATCGCCTGAGCGTTTCCGCGCTTCATGCTTGTTTCTGGGGCTTTGCCGTTTTAATGGGAATTTCTCTTTCTTCCCTTTTCCTGATGTACACAGGAGAAAGCATTGCGCGCGCCTTCTTCATAACCGCAGCAACTTTCGGCGGAATGAGCATTTATGGTTACACCACTAAACGTGACCTTACCAGAATGGGCAGTTTCCTGATAATGGGCGTTTGGGGATTGTTCATCGCCTCTGTTGTGAATATTTTCATGAAAGATTCCGGCGTGTCTCTGGCAATATCAGCAATCGCCGTGCTGGTTTTTGTTGGCCTTACTGCTTATGACACACAGAATCTGAAAAGAATGTATTATCAGATGGTAGATAGCGGCGAGATGATGGCAAAACTTTCCATAATGGGCGCTTTGAATCTTTATCTCGATTTTATCAATATCTTTATTCATCTGCTGCGCTTTATAGGCGATAGAAGGTAATCTTTTCAGTATATTTTTTCAGGCAACAGATCGTCGACAAACAGATCGCCGATTGCGCGTAGAGTAAAAACATGAATGTAATAGGCGTTTCTACTCTCTGTAAGCGTGAAATATGGCGTTATCTCAAGGTCTGGAATCAGACTCTGGTTGCGCCGATTGTCACTACCTTGCTGTTTCTGGCCGTTCTGGTTTTAGCTATGGGCGGTCAGGAGAGGGATATTTCCGGCATTTCTTACAGCCGATTTGTTGCTCCCGGGCTGGTGATGATGGCGATTGTGCAGAATGCCTTCGCCAACACTTCCAGCTCGCTGATGCTGGCAAAAATCCAAGGTGTGATTATTGATTTTCTGATGCCGCCATTTACCGGCGCGGAAATTGTAGTTAGCATGGTAATTGGCGGCGTGGTGCGTGGCGTGATGGTTGGCGTGGTGGTGATGCTCGCTGTTTACATGTTTGTGCCTTTTTCTATGCATAATCTGGCTATTTTGTTTTTTCATGTTATAGCTGCGAGTATTATGCTGGCGTTAATGGGAATTCTCGCTGGAATCTGGTCGCAGTCTTTTGATCAGCTTTCGGCAATTACCAACTATGTGATAACGCCGCTGGCCTTCCTTTCCGGAACTTTTTATTCAATAGAACATCTGCCGGAATTTTGGCGCGTAATCTGCCATTATAATCCGTTTTTCTATATGATTGATGGTTTTCGTTATTCGCTAACCGGAGTGCATGATGGTTCAATCGCTTTAGGAATCGTTGTTCTGTGCAGCATTAATATAATATTGTGGTTCATTACCGTAGCGCTGCTTAATCACGGTTGGCGGCTTAAGAATTAGAAAAAATGTCGTCGCTTCTTCCAGTTTATCGTCGTTCGGAAATCGTCATTGCGCGAGGCGAGGGGGTTTATCTTTATTCTCCGGAAGGCAGGCGTTATCTTGATTTCGCTTCCGGAATCGCAGTGAATGCTCTTGGCCATTCGCATCCGCATCTGGTTAAGGCTTTGCAGGAGCAGGCGGCGCTGCTATGGCATTGTTCCAACATGTATCATCATCCGCAGCTTACTCGTTTTGCCGACCGTCTGGTTGCCGCTAGTGGATTTGACAAGGTTTTTTTCTGTAATTCCGGCAGTGAGGCGGTTGAATGCGGTATTAAAATTATTCGTAAATTCAGCCAGAAAAGAAACAGAATTATAACTTTTTCCGGCGGTTTTCACGGACGAACAATTGCCTGTATTTCCGCCGGCGGCAATGAAATTGCCCGCAGTGGTTATTTGCCGTTGCTTGAGGGTTTTGATCGTGTCGCTTTTAATGATCTGGCGGCGGTTGCGGCGGCGATCGGCAAAGATACGGCGGGAATTCTGGTTGAAGCAGTGCAGGGCGAGGGGGGAATTCGCGTTGCTTCTGCTGAGTTTCTGCGCGGTTTGCGGCATCTTGCTGATCAGCATGGTTTGTTGCTGATGTTTGATGAAGTGCAAGCGGGAATGTGCAGAAGCGGGCGGTTTTTTGCCTATGAACATGCTGCTATAAAGCCTGATATTGTCTCTGTTGCTAAGGGCATTGGCAATGGTTTTCCGCTGGCCGCCTGCCTGGTTAACGATAAGGTTGCCGCTTGTATGTCAGCCGGCACGCACGGCTCTACTTACGGCGCTAATCCTCTTGCTATGGCGGTTGGCAATGCTGTTCTTGATATTATGCTGGCTGACGGTTTTATGGAAAATGTCATAGCACAGGGCAGTAAGCTGCTGGCCGGATTACGCGATCTGGCGGAAAAATTTCCATCTTTAATTGAGGAAATACGAGGAGTTGGCTTGATGCTTGGCGTAAAAATGCGCGTTTCTCACCGTGAATTCGCTGAGCAGCTGCGCGAGCAGGGATTGCTTACCTCTCCGGCGGAAGATAATGTTATTCGCATTCTGCCGCCTTTAATTATTGAAGAAGAACATAGCAGAGAGTGTCTTGCAATTTTTGAAAATATATGCCACAAAAACGTATGAAAATACGTCATTTTCTTGATATAGCTGATTTTGATGCCGCCGGATTGCGGCTATTGCTTGCACACGCCGCCAGATTGAAGAAAGAGCGCAAAGCAGGGAAATTTTCCGCGCCTCTTCAGAATAAGAAGCTGGCGATGATTTTTGAGAAAAATTCAACGCGCACGCGTGTTTCCTTTGATGTGGCAATGGCTGATCTTGGCGGTCACGCCCTTTCTTTCAACGGCAATGAATTACAGCTTGGTCGCGGCGAAACCGTTGCTGATACGGCGCGAGTTCTTTCTCGTTATGTTGATGCGATTATGCTGCGTTGTCATAGTCATGAAAAATTGCTGGAATTAGCGCATAACTCAGAAATTCCGGTTATTAATGGCCTTACTGAATTTAGTCATCCTTGCCAGATTCTTGCTGATATTATGACTTTTGAGGAAAATATTGGCGATATTAGCGGCAAGGTGATCGCCTGGATTGGCGATGGTAATAATGTCGCGCATAGCTGGATGCAGGCGGCGGCGCTACTTGGCGCGGAAATGCGTATTGCCTGCCCTTCGCAGCTTGCTCCTTTGCCGGAGGTTGTTGCATGGTCACGCGCGCGCGGCGGAAAATTGCTGATTGGAGCAGAGCCAGAAGAGGCGGTAAAGGGCGCTCATGCAGTAATTACGGACACCTGGGTTTCAATGGGCGACCCTGATGCGGAAAAACAGATGCAACTGCTTGCTCCCTATCGCGTTGATTCTGAGCTGATGAGGCGTGCCGCTGCAAATGCCATTTTTATGCATTGCCTGCCGGCGCATCGTGGCGAGGAGGTCACTGCCGAAGTTATAGATGGTCCGCAATCGCGGGTTTTTGATGAAGCAGAAAATCGTCTTCATGTGCAGAAGGCTATTTTACTATGGTGCTTTGATATGATATAATGGAATCATGCCTCCTTTCTTAATGCTCATTGCCGTTGCTTTTGTGGTGCTGATGGTCATGTTCGGCAATAATCCGATGGACGAATGGCGCGCTGAGCAGGAAAAATATGGCAAAGATCCTCTGGTCAGGGAAATAAACAAATTCAACGACAAACAACGCAGTAGCGTAAGCAGCGGCGGTTATAAACCTCCTCCTGGCTCATATACATACAGCCTGCCGTATAACTCAGCGCCAGTTTCCAGTAATCCATTTGCAATTACCGGCAAGGACGAGGTTTTTCATCCTGCTGCTGAAGTTCCAATTGAGCAGTGGGATAGTCCGTATCCTTCATATATGGTCGCGCCAGATAATAATAGCGGCGCAGCAGCAAAGCCAATATATCCAAAAAAAGGCGGAACAAGCCTGATGCCAGGTAGTAGGTAGTATAGTTGGCAGTAGGCAGTTGGCAGTTAGCAGTTGGCGGTTAGCAGTAGGCAGTTTAAATATTGTCTAATAATCTCAGGAATTGTCTAAGGCCGATTGCTGTGGTTTTTCTGTCCATTGGATAAGGCTCTGCGTCAGGAATTACATAGAATCGCTGTTTGGTATTGATGACCTCGCAGGCATTGATAAATCCAGGTGATAGCTTAGGAGCAGAGGCGCGTTTTATCTCGATAGCGATGGTGTTTTTATGCGGCATTTCCAGCACCAGATCAATTTCATCTCCTGTGCTGCTGCGATAAAAAGAAACTTCATTGCCATATGGAATTTTCTGCAGGATTTGCTCGATAGCAAAACCTTCCCACGACAATCCACACAGCGAATTGCTGGTTAGTTCATCAAAATTTTTTAAGGTGGTAAGCGCATGAAGAAGGCCGCTGTCGCGCACATAAATTCTTGGTGCTTTTATCAGGCGTTTTTTGGTGTTACCATGCCAAGGCTGGAGCTTTCTCAATAAAAACAAATCAATCATAACCTCAATATATTCACGTATTGACGTTGCCGACATTTCAAGGCTTTTAGATAGTCTACTGACATTAAGCAGCGCGCCTTGATCGTAGGCCAGCATTCTCCATAGACTATAGACTCGATCAGCAGGAAATTGCCGTCCTATTTGCGGCAAATCACGCTCCAGATATGTTGAGATGAATTGTTTGCGCCAATGCAAGCTTTCCGCGTCATCAGGAGCTAGAAAACTGTCAGGAAAACCACCTCGCAACCACAGATTATTCATTGCGTCTGCGACATTGCCATTTTCAATCTCTTCCAAAGAGAAAGGATTTAGTTCCAAATAAGTTATTCGTCCGGCCAGACTTTCAGAGCTTTGTTTCAGCATATCAGGCGAGGCAGAGCCGAGAATCAGATAATGCCCTGCCTTATCTCCATTTCTACGGCGGCGGTCGATGATGCCGCGCATTACCGCGAATAATTCCGGCACGCGCTGTATTTCATCAAGTATCAGCAACTTGTCCATGTGCTGTTCCAGCATCAGTTGTGGATCAGCAAATCTAGCTCGATCATCGGGAAGTTCCAGATCAAGATAAAGCGAAGGCTTGTTAATATTCTGCTGTATTTGATGTGCCAGTGTTGTTTTTCCTGTCTGGCGGCAACCAAGAATAGCCACTGCAGGAGCGGCGTTTAAGCGTTGTAATATGTTATGAAACAGACGACGTTTGAACATAGATTTGAAAATATATTTGAGAATATAATATATTCCTTGCAAAATGACATATAAAAAGTCAATTTGCAAGAAATTTATTTATATCACTGATAAATATAGATAATTACCATCATTAATGCCAATTTTCCATCAACATGATGATTGCAATGATGATTGCAAAATGGTATAAGTATGCAAATTGACTTTTAGGAAGTCAATTTGCAAGGATATGTGTACATCATATTGATATACATTATAAATATGAATTTTAAATTATCAATATGGTTTTTTAATGAGCTTAAATTTAATAACGATAAGCTTCCGGCTTGAATGGTCCGTTTTGCGAAACGCCAATATATTTTGCCTGTTTCTCAGTCAGTTTGGTTAGTTTCACGCCTAGTTTTTCCAGATGCAGCGCGGCTACTTTTTCATCAAGATGTTTTGGCAGCACATATACTTTGCGTTCATAATTTTTGTAATTATTCCATAATTCTATTTGCGCGATTACCTGATTGGAAAAGCTGGTAGACATTACGAAGCTCGGATGTCCAGTAGCGCAACCAAGATTCACCAGGCGGCCTTTAGCCAGCAATATTATGCGTTTTCCATCAGGAAATTCCACCTCGTCAACTTGCGGTTTTACTTCAGTCCATTTCATGTTTTTAAGCGCCGCGACTTGAATTTCACTGTCAAAATGGCCGATATTGCAGACAATGGCGCGGTCTTTCATCGCCCGCATATGTTCAAGAGTAATTATATCTTCATTGCCGGTTGCGGTTACGAAAATATCCGCAAGCGGCGCTGCTTCTTCCATCGTCGTAACCTGATAACCTTCCATTGCCGCTTGCAGAGCGCAAATCGGATCAATTTCCGTGACAATAACGCGCGCGCCTTGTGTTTTGAGTGAAGCCGCGCAGCCCTTGCCGACATCGCCAAAACCGGCAACCACACAGAGCTTGCCAGCCAGCATAACATCCGTTGCCCTTTTAAGACCGTCTGGCAATGATTCGCGGCAACCATAGAGATTATCAAATTTTGATTTAGTAACTGAATTATTCACGTCAATCGCCGGAACGAGAAGCTTGCCGGATTTCACCATCTCATGCAGACGATGCACGCCGGTTGTGGTTTCTTCGGAAATGCCGCGAACATCCTTGAGCATTTCCGGATATTTATTATGCATTATCAACGTTACATCACCACCATCATCAAGAATCATATTCGGAGTCCAGCCATTTGCTCCGCGCAGAGTCTGCTCAATGCACCATTCATATTCTTCCTCAGTTTCACCCTTCCAGGCAAATACCGGAATGCCGACTGCGGCAATTGCCGCCGCCGCTTGATCTTGTGTAGAAAAAATATTGCAACTGCTCCAGCGTACTTCCGCACCAAGAGCGGTCAGAGTTTCAATCAACACAGCAGTCTGAATCGTCATATGCAAACAGCCGACAATCCGCGCGCCTTTTAAAGGCTGCGCCTTACCGTATTCCTTGCGTAGCGCCATCAGGCCAGGCATCTCGCTTTCAGCAATGGAAATTTCCTTACGTCCCCAGGCGGCAAGAGCAATATCTTTTACTTTATAATCATTGAAATTCTGTTTTACGGCGGTCGCGGTCATGATGATTCCCTTAATGATAAAAAACGCAACGACACTAACGCAACGCAACGCCTTATGCAACTCGAAGTTTTTTAAGGTGTAGACCTTTGATCATTGAATAATGTTTAGTGTTGCTGGTGGCAAGCGTCAGACCATGTTCAAAAGCCGTAGCAGCAATGAGAGCGTCAGGAATGGCAAGTCCATGACTTTTAGAAAACTGTTCGATTAAAATTGCTGCGCGGCCTGAAATTGCCGGAGTTAAAGGCAGTGATTCAAACTGAAACATTTCAAAGAAATTTTTTGAAATTTGCTGTTGGCGTTTGTCTTTTGCTCCTTGAATAAATTCCATGTATGAGACAATGGAAACCTTGCGTTCATAACATGATTCAAGGAAGTCAATTGCATGGAGGGTTCGTCGCTGCGCCCAGATAATAATATCTGTGTCAAAAATCACATTTTTCTCTTGCGTGGTTTACGTTTTAAAGATTTTTTTGGTTTGTCGTAGGCACTCCAATCTACCTCAATGCCAAAATCACGCGGCTTTCGCCATTCGCGCAGTACTTCAAGAACTGGCCGTTTATCATCAGCAGCAGAACCAATAAAAGGATGATCAATCATACGCATTTGCGGCTTTTTTTCTACTGGAACAAAATGGCCAATTAATTTATTTCGTTCAAAAATATCAATGCGCTCGCGGCGCTTAAGCGCCTGCAGCACCTCTTTCATGTGATAACGCAGATCGACAACTGAAGCTTTCATATGTATAGATTGTACTATACATTTGCTATGTATGTCAATTGCGTATTTTATTCATTGCGTATTTTATTCTGTCAGATTTTATTCATGAATTTATACAGATTTGTGTGTTGTTATCGCATTTACTCAATATTTCCAGCAAGTCTTTTTGCGCCAGTGCAATACAGCCTTCAGTGCCGCGATAATCTTCATGTGCGATATGCATGAAAATGGCGCTGCCTTTGTTTTTAATTACCGGATTATCGTTATAGCCAAGCGGAATTATGAGGTCATAGACATGATCCTCGCGCCATAATTTCTCGTGGCTGTGTTCCCTCTCCCTCTGAGATGGCTTTTTAATATGTTTATTATATTCACTGCTGTTTATATCATCGCACCAGCAATCGTTTTTTTCAATAATCAGCAGCGGTAAATTTGTTTGCGGCGCGGGAATTTTATCTGCTCTGTACCAGCATTCACGCAAGAAAAAATTGCCAAGCGGCGTGCAACCATCGCCTTCTTTTTTATCAGCGGAAAAACCATTCTTGCCGACAGCGCAGACATAAGTTTTGCCATTAAAACTGACGCTATTTCCATTAACAACTATGGAATCATGCATTTTGTGATACTTTTTTCTTAGAGCCTGTTTACGATCTTTTTATTGCAATTGTTTTTGTCTATTTTCGCTAAAAATCCCCTAAAAACCATCACAACGAAAAGATCATAAACAGGCTCTTATGGAAGGTGATGATCTGTCGACTGATAAATATTGCAGCACAGTTTCTACCAGCTGCGCTGCATTTAAGCCGGCTTCGTCATATTGCGCGGCGGGATTTCCGTGTTCCTGAAAAATATCCGGCAAAGTCATGGTTATTATTTTTGTTGTGTCGAGCAGATTTTCTTTTGCCGCAAAAGACAAAACATGAGCGCCGAAGCCGCCAATTGCTCCTTCTTCTACGGTAATAATCAGTGAATGTTCAGCAGCAAGTTGTTTGATTAAATCCTCATCGAGCGGTTTAACAAAGCGCGCATCAGCAATTGTTGCGTTGATGCCTTGTTTTTCGAGAAGATCAGCTGCTTTCATACATTCAGCAAGTCGCGTGCCGAGCGATAAAAAGGCAATATCTCTGCCGCTGCGAATAATTCTGCCTTTGCCTATTGAAAGTGGTGTGCCTTCTTCAGGAATAGCAACGCCGCATCCTTCACCACGCGGATAACGAAAAGCAATCGGACCTTGATCATAAGCGCGCGCGGTTGCCACCATATGCGTAAGCTCCGCCTCATCGCTGGCGGCCATTACCACAAAATTCGGCAAGGTGGCAAGATATGTTATGTCAAAACTTCCGGCATGAGTCGGACCGTCAGCGCCGACTAATCCGGCGCGATCAATGGCAAAACGTACCGGCAGATTTTGCAGCGCCACATCATGCACCACTTGATCATAAGCGCGTTGCAGGAAGGTTGAATAAATCGCGCAGAACGGCTTATAACCCTGCGCGGCAAGTCCGGCGGCGAAGGTAACGGCGTGTTGCTCAGCTATTCCGACATCAAAATAACGCTCAGGAAATTGTCTGGCGAATAAATCAAGGCCAGTTCCACTTGGCATTGCTGCGGTTATGGCGATTATGCGCGGATCTTTTTTCGCTTCTTTAATAAGAGAATTTGCAAAGATTCTGGTGTAAGAAGGCGTCAGGCTGCCTGATTTTTTCTGCGCTCCGGTTTTTACATCAAAAGTGGTGACGCCGTGCAGCTTGTCTTCCGCCGCTTCTGCCGGAGCATAACCATGGCCTTTTTTAGTGACAACATGCAGCAGAACCGGGCCGGAATCTTTTTCGTTTTTAATATTCCGCAATACCGGCAGCAGATGATCGAGATTATGACCATCAACAGGCCCTACATAATAAAAGCCCATTTGTTCAAACAATGTTCCGCCAACGGCCAGATCACGTGCAAAATGTTCCATTTTTTTTGCCAGCCTGGCCAGCGGCGCAGGAAATTTTCCGGCTACTACCTTGCCGATATGGCGAATTGAATGATATGAATGCGAGGAAATAAGCCGCGCCAGATAAGCACTCATCGCGCCTGTTGGCGGCGCTATTGACATGTCATTATCATTAAGCACGACGATCAGCCTTTTGCCGAGAGCGCCAGCATTATTCATTGCCTCATAAGCCATTCCGGCACTCATCGCGCCGTCGCCGATTACGGCGATAACCTCATGATCATTTCCGTCCAGATCTCTGGCGGCGGCCATGCCAAGAGCGGCGGAAATCGAGGTGCTGCTATGTCCTGCTCCGAAAACATCATATTCGCTTTCATCACGCTTGCAGAAACCGGAAAGGCCGTTCGGCTGGCGGATTGTTCTAATGCGATTTCGCCTGTTGGTAAGAATTTTGTGAGGATAAGATTGATGTCCGACATCCCAGATCAGCAGATCATCAGGAGTATTAAAAACATGATGCAGCGCGATAGTAAG
Organism: uncultured Rickettsiales bacterium; assembly: GCA_964519595.1. Classification (GTDB taxonomy): domain Bacteria; phylum Pseudomonadota; class Alphaproteobacteria; order Rickettsiales; family SXRF01; genus JANRKF01. Next base: position 11,397 of record CAZFJN010000026.1, on the reverse strand, counting down.
CTCAACCACGCCAAGCCCTGCTCCTAAATGCCCGCCAGTTTGCGCTACGGCATTTATTGTCTCATGCCTTAATTCCGCAGCAAGCTGCTTAAGCTGCTCGTCGCTAAGCGCACGCAGGTCTTTCGGACAGGAAATCTGATCAAGAAGGTCTGTATTCATGGACCATGTTTACTAGGAAAAATGAGCAAAATAAAGGAAAATCGCAGTAGGGAATATATATTTAAAGCTTGTTACAGCGTGGAAACAAGGCCGTCGGCGGATAGTTTTTCCAGCAGGAATTCTTTGAAAACACGCACTCTTTTGGAATTTCTTAAATCAACAGAATAGATAAAATAAGCGTCAGTTGTTGGTCCGGATAATTCTGGCAATACGCGGCTGAGGCCTGGCGCGTTTTTCACTATATAATCAGGAAGTCCGGCTATTCCAAAGCCAGTCTGGCAGGCTTTGAGCATACCGTAGAGGCTGTTGATGTTGATATGCGCGCGGCGGTTTTCCGCGCCTTTTTCAAGGCCGGCTGATAAAATCCAGTTTACTTCCGCAAAAGGCTGCCGCGGATCTTCGCCAAATGATATAATTTTGTGATTAGCCAGATCACCAGGTTTTTTAGGAATGCCATAAGCGCGCAGATATTCATTCGAGGCGTAGAGCGAATTGCCAAGCGTTGCTAGTTTTTTCTGAACCAGATCCGGATGTTTTGCCGACCACAGACGAATCGCAACATCCGCCTCGCGCATGGTTAAATCAAGCTCGCGGTCATCAACCAGCAAAGTAGGAGTGATTTCCGGATATAAATCACAGAATTCGCGCATATGCGGTGTCAGCCAGGTTGTTCCTATTGCTACCGGCGCAGTTATTTTCAGCGGACCGCGTGGCCGCTCCTTGCTTTCCATCAGCGCATTTTCGGCGGCGGAAAGTCTGGTGAGAATTTCTCCGGCTGCTCGGAACAGAATTTCTCCCTGCTCAGAAAGAGTAAGGCCGCGCGCATGACGATGAAAAAGAGTAACCTGAAGAGATTCTTCAAGAGTTGAAATTTGCCGACTAATTGCCGACTGACTAAGATTCATCGCCTCGCCAGCGCGAGTAAAGCTCTTGGCAGTAGCAACATTGTAAAAAATTCGCAACTTATCCCAGTCGAGCATAAAAAATCAGAAAATGTGAATAGAATCCAATGCTATTTCACAATCTATTGTGTAGAAATAGATTGTGATCCTCTCTCGCTGTGCAAGTCAGTACATGATTTCCATGCCAACTTCTACTTCATAGAAATAGAAGTATAAGAGCCTGTAGCGAAGTCATTTTGGCGTCTTTTTGGTGCTTTTACGCCCTTATTTTACCAAAAATTTAGTGCGTAGAACCACTACGGACTAAATTTTTGGTAAAATAAGGACAAAAAATTCCTTAAAAATCCACTCAAAAGATAAATCGCTACAGGCTCTAAGTAAACATAATAATATCTGAATGCGCTATGTTTAAAAGCACAATACCACATATTATATTTATTGTGTATAAGTCATACAACATATTGATTTAGTTCATTTCGCTATCGTAACCATCTTTTTTATGTTACAATAGCACTGTTTGTTAGTTGATTTTTAACTGGCAGACATTTATAGTCGCGACATACCCGCCTGCTGCGTGCAGTAGGTTCAAAGGCTCCTTCGGGAGCCTTTGCTTTTTAAGGATTACACATGCGTACTTTCGTTTATGTCGATGGTTTCAACCTTTATCATAGAGCGCTAGAACATACGCCATACCGTTGGTTGGACATTAAAAAACTGATTTCGAACATGCTAAACAGCAGCAACGTCATCGAGCGCGTAAATTATTATAGTGCGCGTGTTTCTGATCGTGGACGTGATGGATCATCTGCTCGGCAACAGATGTATGTGCGTGCGCTAAAAACCATTCCTGAGATAGCTATCCACTGGGGGAGCTTCCTGACTCACGAAACTACTATGATTCGCTCGCCTATTACAAAACCAAAGCAATATGTGAAGGTACTCAGAACGGAAGAAAAAGGATCGGATGTCAACCTTGCCTCACATTTGATATATGATGGTTGTAAAAATCTCTATGATGTGGCGATTGTTATTTCTAATGACACCGATTTGAAAGAGCCTATACGAATTGTCAGGCATGAATTGAAGAAAGTGGTTGGCATATTTTGCCCTGCAAAGAATATAGCTGAACCACTTCGTAACATACCGCCATCATTCGTACGCCATATTTCACAAAAGGATTTGCGTTCTGCACAGTTCCCTATAGTGATACCAAACACGAATATTGAATGTCCAAAAGAATGGCTGGAAAATTCTAGCCTTGGCGCATAGATGTTTCAGGTTGAGAAGGAAAGTCAAAACAATCTTTTGTCTGGTATGTAGTCGTAACTTTGTCGCAATTTTGCTGTATATCCTACAGCCCTCCTTCGCCCATGCTTCGCTAAAGCTCGCAGGGCTTCGTAGCGCATCCTACGGCGTAAGGCTTCGGATGTCTTACGCTCAGTGGCGTAAGCCATCCGAAGCCAACGGCGTAGGATGGTGCCGGCTGCAGGACTCGAACCCGCCACCTGATGATTACAAATCAACTGCTCTACCAGATGAGCTAAGCCGGCACGAAAACGATCAAGCAAATAATATCAATATCAAGCAAATAAGATCAATAAAAAATCAATAAAAATCAATAAAAGCTTTTAGCGGAGAGTTTATTAGCTGTTTATCTGCAATTTGGCAAGCTTTGAGTAAAGTTGGCTGTTTTCCAGCAGTTCCTGGTGTGTTCCGGCGGCTTCGACGCGGCCTTCATTCAGCAGAATTATGCGATCGGCGTGGAGAATTGTTGAAATACGGTGTGCGATTATAATTGTGGTGCGGCCTTTGGAAACTTGTGTCATCGCTTGTTGAATGAAGCGTTCATTTTCCGCATCAAGAGCTGAAGTGGCTTCATCAAGCAGCAATATATCCGGATTGCGTAATATGGCGCGGGCTATGGCGATACGCTGGCGTTGGCCGCCGGACAGCCTGATTCCTTTTTCGCCGACCATGGTGTTAAAGCCCTGCGGCAGGTTTTCGATAAATTCCAGCGAATGAGCAGATTCAGCGGCGGCGCGAATTTCCGCTTCTGAAGCATTTTGCGCGCCGATTCTGATATTATCGGCAATTGAGCCGGAGAAAATAACCGGATCTTGTGGAACTTGCGCGATACGATTTCTGACATCGGAAAGGGCGGCGTTTCTGATCTCTGTGCCGTTAATGCTGATACTGCCTTCATTAATGTCATATAATCTGGTCAGCAAATGAAATAAGGTTGATTTTCCGACGCCGGAAGGTCCGACAATGGCGAAGGTTTTTGCTGCCGGAACGATTAATGAAAAATTATCGAGGATTTTCTGCTCAGGCCGCGACGGATAAGAAAAAGTGACATTGTCAAAGCGCAGTTCGGCAGCGCCAGTTTTTATTTTCTGCGGCGAAGGAGGGCTGATAATTAAAGGCTTAACCGCCAGTAATTCTCGAAGCCGTTCAGCAGCACCGCCAGCGCGCTGCATATCAGCCACTACTTCCGACAAAGCGCCGACTGCGCCGGCTACGACTACTGAATAAAAAACGAAAGAAGACAAGCTTCCGGCGGTTATCCTTCCGGCCAGCACATCGCGTCCGCCAAACCATAAAACCGCAACTATTGAACCAAATACCAGGGCAATTACAATCGCAGTAAGCAGCGCGCGCATTTTAATCCGCATATGCGCTGTAGCCAGCAGCAGGCGTAAATGTTCCTCAAAGATGTTTTTTTGCCGCTCTTCGAGAGTGAAGGCCTGAATAGTGCGAATGGCGCTTAGATTTTCCTCTGCCTGCGAGCTGACATCGGCAACTCTGGCTTGCGCGTCTTTGGCGTATAAGCGCACGCGCCTTCCTAATATAATAATCGGCGTAACAACCAGAGGAATAGCGGCGAATAAATAGCCGCTTAAATGCGCGCTGGTGGTCATTAACAGAACTATGCCGCCGATTAACATCAGGCTGTTGCGTACGGCAACTGATAAAGAACTGCCGATTACCGCCTGAATTAAAGTGGTATCTGTGGTCAGTCGCGACAAAATTTCGCCAATGCGCGTAGTTTCAAAAAATCCAGCATCAAGCCGCAGCAGATGCGCGAATACATCGCGGCGAATATCGGAAACCACTCTTTCGCCAATCCAGGTGACTAGATAAAATCTGGCATAGGAAGCAACGGCCAGCAATAAAGTAACGGCAATTAAAATCAGGAAAGATTTATCCAGCAAGGCGCTGTCGCCTTTGCTTAAACCTTCATCTATTAAATGTTTAAGCCCTTGTCCCATTGCCAGAACTGATCCGGCGGTGAAAATCATGGTGATAATCGCCAGGAAAGCCTGCAGGCGGTAGGGATAAAGATAGCGCAGCATCGAGGCGAATTTCCTGATTTTGCCACGCGACGGTTCAGAATTTATGCCGGCAATATCGGAAATATTATGGTCAGGGTTATGGTTAGTGTTATTGTGAGTTTTATGAATCATGCTAGCTGTTTAGGGTCAGGACTCATTATTTATACAGTTTGCGCGCGAGTGTATTTTCGATGACTGGCTGTGAACTTCGCGCCGCCAATAGCAGGGACTATTGGCCAGCGAAGTTTACAGTCAGGCGCGAAAATACACCGCGCCCTTCGGGTTTAACGAAAACAGCTTATCTGCGTCGCAAAATCACCATGGCAATGGAACAACCATTGCCATGGTGATTTTCCTAGCATATAAACTGTTTTGGTTAAACGCAAACTGTATAAATAACGAGTCCTGACCCTAAGCCTGCTGAGTCGTAATGGCAAGATATAATATCAATCTCATAAGCAATTGATATTGCTGCTTTATTATATTTATTGACATAATTTAACCTAATGTTCACTTCCCTGACGTTATAATGTGGCTATATTATTCTTATAAGGGGGATACATGATACATCAGGAAAACAGTCATCTCTATCATATGCATGAGATACAATATGCCGCTCTTGCGCCGTTTAAAATGATGGCGAAGATGAGCAAGGCTTTTCACCAGAGTCCGATCAGCCCGCTTTCTTATACTAAATATGGTCGTAATATTGCCGCTGCGGCGGAGGTTTTTGAGCGCGTTACGCATCGTTACGCCAAGCCGGAATTTGGCATTACTCATACCAAGCTCGGCGGTAAGGATGGAAAAGATGTGGCGATTCATGAAGAGACGGTTTTGGAAAAACCATTCTGCCGGCTGCTGCATTTCAGAAAAGAAAGTAAAATAAAACAGCCGCGCTTGCTTATTGTTGCGCCGATGTCCGGACATCATGCGACACTTCTGCGCGGAACTGTAGAGTCGTTATTGCCGTTTCTTGATGTTTATATCACCGATTGGCAGGATGCGCGCAATGTTCCTAATTATCATGGTGTCTGGCGTCTGGAGGATTATATTGATTATACCATCGAATTTACCAGACATTTAGGCCCTGATGTTCATTTGCTGGCGGTTTGCCAGCCTTCCGTTCCGGTGATGATTGCCGCTAGTGTTATGAATGAGAAGAAAGATCCTTGCACTCCTCGCTCAATGACGCTGATCGGCGGTCCTATAGATACGCGCATTAATCCGACTAAGGTTAATCAGCTGGCGGAAACCAAGCCGCTGGAATGGTTTAAGAGCAATGTGATCACTCGCGTTCCGTTTAATTACCCGGGCTTTATGCGCCGCGTTTATCCAGGGTTTTTACAGCTTTCCGGCTTTATGCAACTGAATCTTGATCGTCATATTAACGCGCATAAGGATCTGTTTAAACATCTGGTTGAAGGCGACGGCGAATCAGCCAAAGCGCATCGCAAATTTTATGATGAATATCTTGCCGTCGCTGATCTGCCGGCGGAATTTTATCTTGATTGCATAGTGGAAGTTTTCCAGAAACATTCGCTGCCTAAGGGTGAGTTTAAATATAAGGGCAAGTTTGTGAAACCGGAAGCAATCACCAAAACCGGATTGCTCACTCTCGAAGGAGAGCTGGACGATATTTCCGGAGTAGGACAAACCGAAGCCGCGCAGAAAATATGTAAAAACCTGCCAAAAGATATGCGCCGCCACCATCTGCAAAAAGGAGTAGGCCATTACGGAATCTTCAACGGCCGCAAATTCCGTGAACACGTAGTGCCAATTATAGTAGATTTCGTGAAGAAAATGGAGAGGTAAATCCTCCTGAATCCTTGCTGAATCTATATTTAAGCCAGATTTAAGGCAGATTTAAGCCGGATTGAAACCATCTTGAATCGCTCCTGAAAGCAGCTGGCCTGCCAAAGCACCGTGCTGGGCAAAAAATTCCTAGTTGACTTGTCGAAAAATGTATAATAATTGGTTAATGAGAAAAAATCTCGTTAACCAAGGATTGCATTATGACGAATCCAACGATCAGCAGCGAAACAATCGCCAATGAGAACTCTAAGGATAACGCCTTCCTGGAAACCGCGCAAGATAGGCTGATCAACCGCTTCAAACGCCAGGTAAGAGAAAACGAACCAGTAGTCTTTGAATTTACTAATGATAAGGAATTGATGCACCAATATTACCTTCTTCGTGAGCAGATGTTTTGGCGTAATGCAAAGTATCTTGATGAGAAAGGAATAGATGATGTTTATGATAAGATCAGCGAGATATTAGTAGCGCGCCGTGGAAATCAAGTTATTGGAGCATGTCGCTTGACATTCCGCGAGGCTGATGAGGAATTTTTGTTGCCGATGGAAACAGAAACTTTCAAATTACGCAATCTTTTCCCAAATTTACCGCTAGATAAAGAGCGGCACGCCGTTATTTCCAAATTTGCAATATTAGAAGAACATAGAGCGCATGAAATATTATATGGTCTGTGCAAAATTTTGTTTGATAGAGTAATTTCCTATGATGCTTATTATGTATTTGCCCGTGCGGAAAATTATGCTCTTGGTAGGAATTGGCGGCTGATTGCCAACAGCTTCGGCGCAAGGCATACTAAAATCTGCGAAGACATAGCTGTATCAGAAAATCCAAATGTACCAGGCGTTCGTCGTTACCTGACCTTCTCTGATCTCTCTGATCTCTGCCAATCAGTACGCCCGCGAGTTCCTGTTCCTACCGTACGTAAGCTGGAGTTGGTTGATTAGGCATGATATTTGTTAGCGGATGTTTTAATCGAGATGATCAAGACTAATTTTTTGCGATAAAATGGTTGCTATCATGTCACAATCTTATGATTTAGATGATCCGAGGTATAATCTAAGAAAGAGTTTTTCAGATAAAAAAGGTCAGATCAATGAGTATGCAGGGTTATTGCCGCAGTTGGAAATTGCACCCAGCTACATTGAAAGGCATTTATTTGGTTCATTGAAGGCGGGAAAGTTACTTACGATGTTAATGCGAAGTAATTTCTTTGAGCCAACTACCAAAGATATAAAACCAATAGCAAGTCCAAATAGTTATGATTTTGACGTGAACACTAGCCAGACTGCCTTTGACAAAAAAGGCGAGCTGCAATTATGGATTTCTGAGCCGAATGACAAATCAAAAGGCTATGTGGTTTATTTTGAAGGCATGGCTGGACATTTTGGTGATTTAGGTGTTCCTAAATTGGCTATCGATCATAATAAGGCTGCTAAAAAACTTGGAAAGTCACAAAGTGCTGACACTTTTGCTGAGAATCGTGAATATCGCATCAGGAGAATAAAGTCGTTGCAAAATGCTGGATACGGTGTCATTGCCGTTCATTTACCGGGGTTTGGAGCGAGCAAGGGTACGCCAACACAAGAAAATTACTACAAGGCTATTGATGAAGCTCTTATTCCTTGGCTAGCGCAGAAAAGTAATGATATTGATTTTGGTAATCTGACCATCTTAGGAGCTTCTCTGGGCGCGGCATCGGCAACACATATGGCAGAAACATTAAGCAGGCAGGGGTGGCCACCAAAGCTTTTAACGCTGGTTACACCACCTTTATCCGCGGCTGATAGTATTCTGGATGCAGAACCGCATGACGCAACTGATTTACTCAAGCAGATAGGTTTGAGAAATCAGGAGAGTATAATTCAAGATCGCTTTGCTATTGCTCCTATGATGGCCGAAATATCAACAAACACAAAGATATTAGTAGTTGGCGCTGGAAAAGATTGGTGGATTCCTGATCATCACGTCAGAATGGTGGCAAAAGCGGCGCAACGGTCACAACATGAAACGCGTGAGGTACATGATCCTAATGCAGAGCATACCACAATAAGTCCAGAATGGATTGTTGCCAATATCGACGCTTTTAACGCAGGACAGCCAGCTATTGATCCGCGTGCTATAGATTTACCAGACTCATCAGTTGGTTATACTGCAAACATAAACACAGAAAATTCTCGCAGTAGGTAAACTACGTCCCTCCTCTTGCGAGTTGTTGAAATAATGGATGTGTTACTTCCGGCAGTATGATGTCTTTGGCGGCGATGGCGCGGTTTCTAATATTCCATGCAATGCCTTTTAGTTCCGTATATTCATTACCCAAAGCTGGTTTAAGAACTCTACGAAGCTTTTGCAAGCGATACCATGGCAAGTTTGGGAAGAAATGATGCTCAGTGTGATAGTTAAAATTAAGCGCTAGAAGCGGTGAAAGCCAACTATAATCACAACTGCGAGTTGCTATATGTTGTTGCCAAGGATGCAGCTTGCTAAGATTAGGCGAATCATGGAATGTAGGCATTTGAATATGATGTGGCAGATTAATAAGCTCATTTAATGCCAAATATAGAACATAAGATAAGAAAAAATTCTTGAAGTTAAACACCTCTGGAAATGCTATAAATAGCATAACGTAAACAGCCAGCATCCAGATAATTGAAAAAACACATGGCCAGAACACTCGCAGGGTCATCTCTTTGCTTTTCCATAATCTGTAAGGATAAGTCATAAAAGTCATTTGCAAAGCAAAGCCTGCAAGCGGCAACCAGCTTTTCCAAGCAAATGCATATATCCACGATACTTTGTTTTCTTCGCGCACTTTCTTTATTTTATACATGGAAGGGTCTTTTTCCATATTTCCGGTATAAAGGTGATGCTGCTGATGAATGAATTTCCACGGATAGTAAGGCTGAAAACACAAAATGCTGAAATAATGTCCGAGTACATCATTGACCCAGCGGTTGCGATGAACATTACCATGTCCTGCCTCATGTTGAAGGGCAAAGTTATGAAAATAGACAATTGCGAGAATTATTTGAGAGATTACAAAAGACAGCGTGCCACCACTCATAATTAGCTGTATGGCAAAGGCAAGCAAAGCGGCATCGGTAAACATAACCGCCAACGTTATCCACAAAGGGCGATCGAAAGAAATCTGTCTTTTGATGTCAAAATATTCAGCTCTTTCCATTACACACGTCTAGCAATAGAGCATGTATAAGTCAACAATTGATAATATTATTAGAATGTGATTGAAGCGTTGCCGTACACACTGCGACCGATTTCTGTTCTACTTCTGTAGAGAAATGGCACAAACTCCTGATGACGATCATCAAACAGATTTTGGCCAACCAAACTTAACTCAACGCCTTTTGTAAGCAAATATGAGATTCTAGTATCAAATTGTTGGTAGCTAGAAACATTTTGTCCACTTAAATCATCAACAAGATAAATGGCGTTGCTCATTTCAATAGAATCACTAAATTGATACGATGATCTAATATTAAATTGATGCTTTGGCTGTTTTCCTTGGAAAGAAAAATTAATGCCGCCGTTTTTATTATCAAAAACCAGATCAATGTAGCTATATGCTCCAGCAAGCTGCCAGACAGTACTGACATTCCATTTTCCGGAGATTTCCATGCCAATAGAACGTGCAGCATTATCATTATAAGTTATGATTGGAAGAACTGCGTGAGGTCCAACAAAATACGCTGTGCCAGCGGAGTCTCTAAATAGATTGCTGTAGTCATTATAAAAACCAGCAACATCTATTGATGAAGATTTTGTAGGTTGAATGCGGTAACCAAGTTCATATGCAATCAAATCTTCAGATGATAGGTTTTTATTACCGGCACTTTGTACCAATGTAGGGAATCCACCAGGTGGCACAATGCTATAAGACAGATTTCCATCATCCGTAAATCGGCTAGGAGTGTGAACTGCGCGGGATATTGATCCCCACATCATCTGGTTATCTGCTAGTAACCACGACATTCTGGCGCTTGGTTGAATTTCTATTCCTGTGTAGTCATTTTTCTCAAACTTGGAGCCAAATGTCAGGAATAATTCATCAACAATAAGTGCTATTTTATCCTGCATGAAGGCATTGAACAGATTGTCATTGCGGGTTTTTGGCGTAAGAGAATATTGTTGTGAGGCAGGATCATTCTGGCTGTTTAAATAGCGATATCCTACTCCCCAGACGATTTCATGGCCAGTAAAGCCTGTGTAGTTATTTTGTATATCAATATCTACCGTGTTATTCAGGTCATTAAAAAAGCTGGTTTTGTAGGAGTTATTATCGAAATACATTTGTACGGTTGTTTCAGATTTATCGCTATGTTTCATTTCATAACGTGCGAGAATGTTGCCGCCGCCGGCTTTAGTTCCTTCGCTGGTGTTGGTGTACGTGCCTGAATTTAAATCCGGAAAAAGGAAATTAGCATCCTCATCAATTCCGTAAATGTCACCTTGTACGGTTAGTTTTTTGTTCTCGCTTATTTTTGAATCGCTGCGGAAGCCGGCTTGTGATTTTTTCCAATTATCATTTGCGCTGTTGCCTGTTGGCGTAAATTCGGAATTATATTGTGTTTGTTTGGCGTAGGCGCGCATATAGCTGTTTTCGCCGATTTTTCCGCCGAATCTGGCTGCGCCGATGCCTTGTATCTGATTTCCGGCGGTAAGTGAGGCGTAACCGCCTTGTGTGTCTTCGGCATTTTTGGTGATAATGTTGATCACGCCGTTTACTGCATTAGCTCCCCACAATGTCGCGCCAGGTCCGCGAATTACCTCGATACGTTCGATGTCTTCAAGCATCGTATCCTGAACATCCCAGATAACGCCGGAGAAAAGGGGAGAGTAAATAGTGCGACCGTCCATTAGAACAAGTAATTTGTTGGAAAACTGGCTATTAAAACCACGCGCGGTCACCGTCCAGTCATGCGAACCGGCTCTGGTTACTGTTATACCTGGCGCCATTCGCAGTAATTCAGGAATGGCGGTTGCGCCGCTGCGGCGGATATCTTCCTGCGTGATTACGAAAATAGCTGCTGCTGCTTCGGTTTCTTTCTCCGCTTTTTTGGAGACGGAGGTTACTTCTATGTTGGAGAGTTCTTCCAGTGACATGTTCAGCAGTGCGTCGGAATCTATGTCTGAGGCGGCTTTTGCTGCTTCTGCATAATATGTTGTGGCGATTA
>CAZFJN010000025.1:0-29456 GCA_964519595.1 uncultured Rickettsiales bacterium | reverse complement strand
ACCTCCCATGTTGGTGGAGGATTATCTATATCACCATCTATCTATGATTGTCAATGCCAAGAATGGGCGCTCAACAATATCTATCTATAGTTGGCAGTGCCGTCTTCGGAATAATCTGTTACCAATCTCTCAGGAAGGACATACCAATCTCTCAAGAATTACATCTGGTCGCATGTAAATATCTACACTACCACATCCAACACAAAAGCATAATCTTCCGCCAGCATATCGCAAACATCTTGTGGAGGAAATTTGCCAAAGCCGGAAGCAACAACATAACCATAATCCTCCGGATTGATGTGCTGACTCCGTGATAACATTAGCTGGAGCTGTGCATATGGACATATGATAACGAAGTAGCAATCCTCCCCTTCAGCATCCTTACTGATAAGATAGTGGATAGGGATGGATTTTTTCTTCACCCCCGCGCGGATGTGAGTGGGGATGATACGGCTATCCACTTTTACGACCTTTAATTTGTTTTGCAGGTCCATCACTTTGAGCGATGGCTGTATTTTGTGGATCAATTGTTGCGGGGCGGATATTATATTGACGCTTTATATCGTCACTCGCCGCTAACTTAAGAGCATCATCTAGATGAATATAGTAGCTATCTTTTGCAGCTGTTGATATCTTACACATTCTTACATCAATATCATTTACTGTAATGGTCTGCACTATCGTCTTACTATCTTCTCTCATCTTATCATATCCGTCGGTCAGTCCTTGCCAAAGTCCTTTAAATCCAGATTGTTTATCTGACACTCCAAAATATTTACAAAAATCTCTTGCTCTGACCCATTTATCTTTTTCTTTATAGAACTCTTTATGATACCCAGACATTTCCAACAATTGGTCTTGGTGTGCAAGCGAAATAGAAATACTGTTAGTTCTGTGATCGTAACGAGTGGTGAATGTTTTTCCACTAACTGTAACATCGAGCACTTTTTGATCTACAGGTTCATTATTACAAGCTTTCATGTATGCTTGAATAATTTCATTCCATATCGGCGTCAGTCTTTGTCGACTCAGACCAGCGTTCTGGTTTGATATTTCTCCCAAAGAAACAAATTCTAGTTTTTTTGCTTTTTTTAAGGCTTCTATCTTTTGTATCGCTTCGCCAAGAGCCTGCAATCCAGATTTTGTAATTACAAGCGAACGATTTCGTTTTATTAAAGGGTCAATAGAAATTTCACCTATTTGTACTGGTTCGTCTGAATTTTTATAGTAGCTACTGACAAGTTGCTCCCAAGAATTTTTAAAAATTTCTGTTGCTGGGGAACGCCCTAATTCACAAGCAGCTCCATTCTTATCATACTCACACTTAGGGTCTCTTGATTTTATTCCAAACGTATTCGCCAACTTATCGCTATCTTCCAAACTGACGACGAACATATTCCTAGGCATTGTTATGGCAAAAGAAATATGTGGATATTTTTCCTGAGTTGCTTCTGGATTATTCCGAAAATCTGCTTGAAGCTTGTTCCATTGTTTACCAAATTCACGGTTTTCGTTAGTTATTGAAAAGCGTCTCATTAATTCAATTTTACCGATCCATTGGTTGGTCTTTTCAACTGAAACAGCTTTTATTCTTTCTTCATTTCTTCGCTCTTCCTCTAACCGCTTTCTTGTCTCCTCAAGAATCTGCTGCACACTAAAATCGCAATGTAATTCAAGATCATCCGCGGAAAGCTTAAACTCTTTTATTACCCCACAATTATCTTTATCACCTGACTTCCTTGCCGTGGGCCTGATTCTACGCGCTTTGTGGTTCATGCGTAGACCAGATAATAAATCAGCTGAAGTCAGTACATCATGCGGTTTGTTAGCGGCATCTACCGGACGATAAGTAAGCAGCAATGCCTGTTTGTCCAAACCATATGGATTTCCATCAAGTGCTATCATATTTGAGAAATCTTTGCATATTCGTGTACCGCGCGTGAAAATCTGTTCCATCGCTGCTAATGCTTTAGAGCCGCCCTTGCGATCGTGCATTTTTATGTTGTGAACAACAGCAGTTTCAATATCGTCAAAACCAAAGGTGATAATGCTGTCGTTAAAAATAGCAGCGATTTTTCCGCTTTTATAATCGGCGATGATCTTGGTACGATCTCCTGAAGGGGTGTCTGCGTGAATGTGTGCTGCCTCCAGTGGCTTGCCAGTTCTAGGGTTGATGAGGTTCCTCGCATTGGCCATAGCGTTGAAATATTGCATTCCGTTGCGTCCAGCCTCTACACCGTTTACGAAAAACAGTGATTTGTATTTACTAAGTTCTCCCATTTCCGGGTGCTTATTCATAAGCTGTACTTGCACTGCTCGCTGAATCACCCCCTCATGTCCGCTAAAATTATCGATCAGCTCGGCAACATTTTCTTCATTCCTAGCAATATGTTCTTTTAGGCTTACATCAACCAGACCGGGATGAATTGGATCGCAGGTAAGACCCTGATTATGAGCCTTCACCAAGCGCTTAGAATAGATAGTTGGCACTTTACAGTTGAAATGTCGCTGGCTCACGCCGTCATCAGTGCCGGTGAATAGTAGCGTTATTTGGTGATTGTTAACGAATGATTCTATGCTTACTTCTTCAAGGCTTCCTTTCGGTTTTTCTTGAAAAGATACCATCTCATGTGCTTCATCCATTAACACCATGCCACGATAGTTCTGTGAGGTGTGGTCTAGCGACACCACGCCATCTTTAATCATCTTGCCAAGTGACTGATAGGTGGCAATGAGTACAGGTGCGTCTTTGGCGCGCTGTTTTTCCTTAATAGTCTGGGTGCCGTCAAACAATGCTACGTCCTTGTCTTTGATGCCTAGTTCCTCGTCAAATGCACTCAGGGTTTGACGGTTCAGGTTTAGACGAGGCGTAAGCAACAGCACTTTGATAGGATTTTTGGCTTTATGTCCCGGGTTTGCACCATTCAGATGCGCTGCATGTTTGGCGATAAATCCCATAATGCGCGTTTTACCGGAGCCGGGGGACGATTCGATCATAGCCGCGTAATGCGCTGGCTTTTTGATCGTAATTGGCGGAAAATCATGGTCTGGGTTACTGTCTTGCTCGGTAACGTCTTTATTAGAATGTGCGGCTATATAATCAACTATGGTGTTTACCACATCACGCTGATTCCACCGCAGATCTTTATCAGCTATAAGTGCTTGACGAATGCGATTAAGGAAAGAATTCCTTTCTTGATGCAATTTTTGAGCATTTCCCAAATTCATAAATGACTTTCAGTGACGTAATTAAAAACCTTATCATTTTGCACAAACGATCTGCGGTTGATAACAAATGCTACATATATATTGTTTTTATCCGTCATGAGCATACCCCTGATTAATATTTCTGATTATACCACAGGGAAATTTTAAATATTGTTAAATATTTATTAAGATATAAATTGCACTATCTATATATTAGAACTCCAAATAACGACCATTAACATCAAATTTCGGATATTTATTTTCAATCCTAGAATCAGTAAATATTAAAAAACGCTTGCAATCATAATCAGCTCATTGTAGAAATTCCTCAGAGGTGGGCGCGTCCTGCCTTTTCTTTTGGCCGGAATTTACACTCTACAAGCAAGATATAAACTAAGCATAAACTAAGCATAAACAAGTAAAATACATAATTAGAACTAATAAATCTAAAATGGACGTTATAGATAAAATAACAACGATAATAGAGCCTTCGCTGCAAGATATGGGCTATGCAATTGTCCAGTTGCGCCTGCTTGACGGCAAGCAGAAAACCCTTTCTCTGATGGTTGAAAGGGCTGATGAGCAGGCGATGAGCTTTGATGATTGCACGGAAATAAGCCATGTTGTCTCAGCCCTTCTCGATGTTGAAGATCCGATAACAAGCGCTTATCATCTGGAGGTTTGCTCGCCTGGTCTTGATCGTCCGCTGGTAAAATTTTCTGATTATGAGCGTTATTTGAATTATGAAGCCAAGCTGGAAACTCTTATTCCCTTAAACGGACAAAAACGGTTTCGCGGTGTTATAATCAAGGCGAAGGACGGAAATATTGTAATTAAGGTTGACGGTGTAGAAAGAGCGATAGTTTTTTCCAACATCAAAAGCGGCAAGCTGGTTGTGACTGAAGATTTGCTGAAAACTTTTCTTAAACAGACAAATCAACAGCAGGAAAACAAAGCGGACAAACAAAACAAACAAAAAAAGCCAAATAAAAAACACAAGAAAGCATAATTTTTAAAACACAATTTTTAAGACACAATTCTAAGACACAATTTTAAGAGGAGAGATTTATGGCTGTTGCTGAAACAATTTACGGAAGTACGGAATTATTGCAGATCGCTGATGCGGTTGCTCGTGAGAAGGCTCTTTCCAAAGAATCTATTCTGGAAGCTATGGAGCAATCTATTCAAGTCGCCGGACGCCGTAAATACGGTCATGAACATGATATAAGAGCGTATATTGATCGCAAAACTGGAGAAATAAAGCTCTATCGCGTCAGAACCGTAGTTTCCGATGACATGCCGGAATATGATGAAAATGACGAAAATGCAAATAATGAAAACGGTGAAGAAGGCTTCAACAGTCATATTCACATTCGCCTGCAGGCGGCAAAGAAAATTGATAAAACCCTCGAAATTGGCGCTGAAATAAGAGATTTACTGCCGCCGATAGATTTTGGCCGCGTTGCCGCGCAAACCGCAAAACAAGTTGTATTGCAAAAAGTTCGTGATGCTGAACGTGAAAAACAATTTGAAGAGTTCAAGGATAAAATTGGCGAAATTGTAAGCGGTACGGTAAAGCGCGTTGAATATGGTAATGTGATTGTCGATTTTGGACGAACTGAAGCGATGATTCGTCGTGATGAGATGATCCCGCGTGAGGTTTTTCGCCCTGGTGATAGAATCCGCGCTTATATTTCTGATGTTCGCCGTGAGCGCAGTGGTCCGCAGATTTTTCTCTCGCGTGTTCATCCTGGCTTTGTTGCCAGACTTTTCGCGCAGGAAGTTCCGGAAATTTACGATGGTATTATCGAAGTTAAATCAGTTTCCCGCGATCCGGGAAGTCGCGCCAAAATTGCGGTATTCTCAAATGATCCTAGTGTTAATCCGGTTCTGTCCTGCGTCGGAGTTCGCGGTAGTCGTGTGCAGTCGGTAGTTGGAGAGTTGCAAGGCGAAAAAATTGATATTATCGAATGGTCGCCGGACGCGGCTACTTTCATTGTCAACGCCTTGTCCTCAGCTGAGGTTTCCAAGGTGGTCATTGATGAAAATAAAGCGCGTGTTGAAGTGGTGGTTCCTGATGATCAGCTTTCTCTGGCAATCGGCAGACGCGGTCAGAATGTTCGTCTGGCTTCACAACTTACCGGCTGGAATATTGACATACTCACTGAGGCAACGGAATCTGAGCGTCGCGCTGATGAATTCAAAAATCTTTCTGAATTATTCGTCGAGGCTTTGAATGTTGAGGAAGTAATCGCGCAATTGCTTGTTACTGAAGGCTTTACTTCTGTTGAAGAGGTAGCGTTTATTCCTATTTCTGATCTGGCGGCAATTGAAGGTTTTGATGAATCAGTCGCCGAAGAATTGCATAATCGCGCGCAAATCTGGCTGAAAAACAAGCAGGAAGAACGCGAAACTAAACTTCGCGAAGTTGGAATGAAAGCTGATCTGCTGGATTTTGAAGGATTAGAAGCCGACTGGCTGGTCAATTTAGGAGAAAATAAGGTCTTGTCTTTAGTTGATTTTGCTGATCTGGCAACAGATGAATTGCTGGAAATATTGCCAAAAGATGCGCTCGACTGGGATGCTGCCGGAGCTTTGATTATGAAAGCCAGAGAGAAGGTTTATTGATATCAGAGGGCAAGGATTATTTGACTTTTATAACTGGTAAATACAACAAGAACACGGTATAAAACTTTTCTATGAATGATGAAACCACCAAAAAAGACCTGCTGAAGGTCAGCAATCCTGGTAAATTGCAGCTTACTAAAACCGTTGAAAGCGGCAAGGTTAAGCAGAATTTTACTTATGGTCGCTCAAAATCCGTGACAGTGGAAGTTCGTAAAACGCGTACTTTCACGCAAGGCGCAGCCGGCAGCATGGTTGAAGTAAAACCGTCTTTCATGCCTGGATCGTCAGCAGCTGCTTCTAATACTCCTCCAGCTCATAGCAATGTTCAGCAAAGCGGCGATGGCGGTAGAAAATTGACGCAGGATGAGCAACAAGCCAGAATGCGCGCTCTTAAAATTGCTGAGGAAAATCAGAAACAAGTTCCTGCACAGCGTGACGATTCTGAAGATTTGGAGTCTGAATCTTTGGCAACTTCTTCTTCCGAATCTCCTGCTGATAATTCTTCTGCCGTGGTTGGAAATTCCAAAGCTGCTGTTGAGCGTGAACGTCCTGAAGTGTCATCATCAGGAATTGTGCGTCCTAAAAAAGCCATTGAAGCTGATCGTGAAAACCGCGAAAACCGCGATAATCGTGATAAAAGCAAAGTTAATCTTGCTGCTCCTGCCAGTGGCCAGTTACGCACAGCGCGCGTGGTTGCTGATGATGTTTCTGAAGAAAAAATGGAAAAACCGTCGCGTTCCGGCAAGCTCAAATTGCGCGGTGGTGATGATCGCCGCTCTTCCGGTAAAATAACCGTTCAGCAGGCTCTTTCCATTGAAGAAACTCGCGTTCGTTCTCTGGCTTCAATGCGCCGCCAGCGCGAGAAGGCAATGAAAAAAGCGCAAGGCGTTCAGACTGCCACTGAGAAAGTTATCCGTGATGTGGTTATTCCTGAGCATATCACAGTTCAGGAACTTGCCAACCGCATGGCCGAACGCGCTGTTGATGTAATTCGCGCACTTATGAAACTTGGCATAATGGCAACAGCGAATGAACGCGTAGACGCTGATACTGCTGAATTAGTTGTTGGAGAATTCGGACATAAGTTCAAACGCGTAACAGAAGCGGATGTTGAAAATATCCTGATTGACGAAAGCTCAGACGCTGCGGAATCTTTATCTTCGCGTCCGCCGGTTGTTACCATCATGGGACATGTTGATCACGGCAAAACCTCGCTGCTTGATGCTCTTCGCCGCACTGACGTAGCGGCCAAAGAAGCCGGCGGAATAACTCAGCATATTGGCGCTTATCAAGTATCTCTGGAAGGTGGTCAGAAAATAACTTTCCTTGACACTCCGGGACATGAAGCCTTCACCGCCATGCGCGCGCGCGGCGCAAAAATAACTGATGTGGTGGTTTTAGTGGTAGCCGCCGATGACGGAATAATGGCACAAACCAAAGAAGCAATAAGCCATGCCAAAGCCGCCGGAGTTCCGATAATTGTCGCAGTTAATAAAATAGACAAGCCCGGCGCTGATGCCAGCCGCGTCAAACAGGAATTAATGCAATATGAGCTTGTTCCTGAGGAATTTGGCGGCGATGTTATGGTGGTGGAAGTCTCCGCAAAAACCGGACAGAATTTACAGAAATTAGCGGATACTATATTGTTGCAGGCGGAAATGCTCGAACTAAAAGCTAATCCTGATCGTCAGGCAGCAGGAGTTGTGGTTGAAGCCAAGCTTGATCAGGGCAAGGGCGCAGTCGCCACGGTTCTGATCCAGAAGGGAACATTAAATGTCGGCGATATAGTTGTTGCCGGACCTGCTTACGGCAAGGTTCGCATGTTAATTGATGATAAAGGCTCTTCCCTTAAATCCGCTCTTCCCGGAATGCCTGTGCAGATATTAGGCTTAAATCGCGTTCCGGAAGCTGGAGATGGTTTCTCAGTGGTTGATGCGGAAAAAACCGCGCGTGATATTTCCGAATATCGTGAGCGCCGCGTTCGTGATCTTAATAATACTCCGGCCGCGCGGTCACTGGATGTTTTATTTGGAATCGCCGCCGGAGTTGCCGTTAAAGAATTGCCGGTAGTTATCAAGGCTGATGTTCAAGGCTCTGTAGAGGCAATAGTCGGCTCATTGTCAAAACTCTCCGGCGAAGAAGTCAGCGTTCGTATTCTTCATTCCGGAGTCGGCGCGATTACTGAGTCGGATATCGCTCTGTCACGCGCTACCGGAGCAGCTATAATTGCTTTTAACGTTCGCGCCACTCCGACAGCGAAGGAAATAGCCTCTCGTGAAAAAGTCAATATACGCTATTACTCAATTATTTATGATGTGGTGGATGATGTGAAAGCCTCGCTTTCCGGAATGCTTTCTCCGACAATCCGCGAGAATTTCCTTGGCTACGCTGAAATCCGCGAGATTTTCAATATCAGCAAGTCAGGAAAAGTTGCCGGCTGTATGGTTAGCGAAGGCGTTATAAAACGTGGTTGCAAAGTTCGCCTGCTGCGCGATAATGTCGTTATCCACGAAGGAACTCTGAAAACTCTGAAACGCTTTAAAGACGAGGTTAAGGAAGTTAAAAACGGTCTTGAATGCGGAATGGCTTTTGAAAATTATGAGGACATGCGCCAGGGTGATCAGATAGAATGTTTTGAAGTAGAAGAAATCGCCAGAACAATATAATCAGATTCCAGATACCAGATTCCAGATTATGAGCAAACTTCACGATCTATTCTCCAGCAAAAATCAAGGCCAGCGTTCACGGCGAGTTGGCGAGGAGATTCGCCGCTCTCTTGCTGATATATTTCTCCGCGGTGAATGTCATATGCCGGATTTATTAGGACGCTCGATAACTATTTCCGAGGTTCGCGTAAGCCCTGATCTTAAAAACGCCACTGCCTATTTCATGCCGCTTGGCGGAGAAAATAAACAGGAATTGCTGGAAGCCTTGCGGATAGCTTCTCCGGAAATACGTTATCTGGTTTCTAAGAAAATGAATAATCTGCGTTATATGCCAAGAATTCATTTCGCTCTCGACGAATCATTTGACGTTGCGGAAAAAATTGAAACTCTGCTAAAAAAACCGGAAGTCGCCAAAGATCTGCAAAAAAACGAGGATTATACTAAAGCTGAATAACAGAAGCCGAATAACAGAAGGATTCAAACATGACAAATAAAACCGCCACAAAAAGCAAAGCAAAACCGGTAACCAAAAGCGTAGCCGAGGCGCTGCAAGATGTCCTCAAAGATACATACGCTCTTTTCCTGCTTACGCATAATTATCACTGGAACGTTGAAGGGCCTAAATTTGTCAGCCTGCATACCTTGTTCGAACAGCAATATACTGAGCTTTTTACCGCTATTGACGAAATAGCAGAGCGTATTCGCGCCCTTGACGCTTACGCGCTGCCTGATCATTACGCGGACATTCTGAATAATATCGCCAAGCTCTCTAATCCGGTGCTTAAAACAAAAAATAAAGATGAAGCAGCTAACCAGATGATCGCTAATCTGATCAAACTACATGAAAACGTGGTAAAATCCGCGCAAATAGCCAAAGAACTGGCTGATGATCTCGATGATGAAGAATCGGAAGATATAACAATCGCCAGAATCCAAATTCACCAGAAATCAATCTGGATGCTAAAAAGCATAATAAAATAAACCAACATATTTCAGCATGTTCTCGTCACATTAGTTGAGGCCTACGAGGCCAGACATTATGCTCTAAAAACATAGTTTCCGAAGTGCTAAACCGTAAACGCAAGCTGACGATGGAAATGGTGCGAAATCTGCATGAGAATATGCAATTGCCAGCCGAGGCATTAATTCAGGATTATTCAGTGATAGCATAATAATATGCTATAAATATGATAAAAATATGATAAAAATATGATATAGAATCACTTGAAAACTGTTAGGTGATACTTTATACTTTACCTGAAAATTGTCATTATAGTGTAGTATTTCACAATGAGGGACTTTCAGGGCTATTTATGAATTACGATAAACTCACCATTAAAAAACAGCAGCTTGATAGTTTCAGGCCATTTGCGCCTGAGATTGTTGGTAATCTTGACGCCTGGTTTAAGGTAGAGCTAACTTACACCAGCAACGCCATTGAGGGGAATACGCTTACTCGCCGTGAAACGGCAGTGGTGATTGAAAAAGGGCTGACAGTTGGCGGCAAGAGTCTGAAAGAGCATTTAGAAGCTACTAACCATGCTCAAGCGTTGGATTTTGTGCGCGCCCTTGTCAAAAAGAAGCCGTCACAGCTTACTGCCAGAGAGCTGCTTACAATTCATGACATCATCCTCAAGGGGCTTGATGACGAAAATGCCGGACATTATCGCACTGTGCCAGTGCGTATTTCAGGAGCAGCAGTAGTGCTTCCTAATCCACGAAAAGTACCAGATTTGATGGAAAATTTTTTACTCTGGTTGACTGAGAAAAATAATTTGCATCCAGTTGCGTTTGCAAGTGAAGCTCATTACCGCTTAGTCAGCATTCATCCATTTGTCGATGGCAATGGACGCACTGCGCGGTTATTGATGAATCTGCTGCTCATGATGTCCGGCTATCCGCCAGCTATTATCCGCAAGCGTGACCGTCTGGCTTATATTGGCGCGCTTGAAAAGGCACAGCTGGGCGGTTCGAAAGAGCCTTATGAAAAAATAATCGCTAATTCAGTACAGCGCTCTCTTGATATTTATCTGCAAGCGGCGCGTGGTGAATCTGCCATTATGGATGAGGTGGATAATGACGATCTGCTGAAAATTGGCGAGTTGGCAAAAGCGGTCGGAGAAACTGTGCCAACCATCCGCTATTGGACAAAGTGCGAATTGCTGGAAGTGGCAGACCGCCTGCAATCTGGCTACCAGCTTTACGCCGCTGACATGATTGCACGCTGCCAGCAGATTAAAAAACTGAAAAACCAACGCCTTACCATTGAAGAAATCAAAAAACTTCTATGAATTAGAATTGTTATCAATATATGACAGCTCATACCATTTTGCGATCAATATATCGCAAAATGGTATCAAAATCGCTGCCGAAAGCAGCGGTTTTGCGCGGCGTGAGCTGCGCGTAATGCAATCAACATGTTGATTGCAAAATAGTATCAGTTATTCTTTACTCAGCATTTTTCTTGCAACATTCATATCCAGCGCTTTTTCCCATTTGGCGACAAATAATGTTGCAACGCCATTGCCAATCAGGTTCGTAACCGCGCGGGCTTCTGACATGAAACGGTCAATGGCAAAAATCTGCGCCAGCGCAATCGTCAGAAGGGCGGCCGGCATCAGATTCATAGTCGAAAGCGTTGCCGCCAGCACGATAAAGCCACTGCCGGTAACTCCTGCCGCGCCTTTGGAGGTTATAATCAGCAGCGCCAGCAGCGAGAGCTGAGCCATTAAATCCATTGGCGTATTCGTAGCTTGTGTAATAAATAACGCGCCCATTGTGAGGTAAATAGCTGTTCCGTCGAGATTAAAGGAATATCCGGTTGGAATTACCATTCCGGCGACTGATTTATTACAGCCAAGTTTGGTGAGTTTTTCAATCATCTGCGGCAACACGCTTTCCGAAGAAGAAGTGCCGATTACGATAAATATTTCTTCCTTGAGATATTTAAGAAATGACCACAACGAAAGTCCAACAATTTGCATCACCAGCCACAACACAACAAAAATAAACAAAAAACATGTTATATAAAAACCAAGCATCAGATTCAGCAGCTTGACCAGCGACTCGATTCCATGTTCGCCGATAGTGTATGACATTGCGCCAAATGCGCCAATCGGCGCGAGCTTTACTATCATGTTGACGATTCGGAAAAACATCGCGGAAATCATCTCAATACCATGCACTACCGGCTTGCCTTTTTCGCCCATTCCGGCCAGCGCAAAGGCGCAGAGCAGCGAAATAAACAATATTTGCAGAATATTCCCTTCAGCAAAGGCCGACGACATGGTTTTAGGAATAATATTCAGCAGAAACTCTATTGTTCCGCCTTTTGCTTTTCCAGCTTCAGGCAAGGTTGCTGACTCAGTAGCGACATCCTCTTTTTCATGCGCGGTTGCGCCAATATTCATTCCAACGCCCGGCTGTTGAATGTTAACAACAACCATCCCGATAATCATCGCCAGAATTGTCATTACCATGAAATAAGACAGCGCCTTAACTCCAACGCTTCCCACTTGTTTCAGATTATCAGAACCGGCCACGCCATGCACAATTGTGCAGAAAATAATTGGCCCGATTACCATCTTGATAAGCTTGATAAAACCATCAGCCAGCGGTTTCATTGTCGCCGCTATTTCCGGATGAAAATGACCAAATAAAATCCCCAGAATAATGGCGATAATTACTTGAAGATATATTGACTGATACCAGAATTTTTTTACTGGCTTATTTTCCTGTGCCAGTTTATTTTCCTTTGGTAGTGAAGCGTTTGACATCATGCCACTTTCCGTGCCGACATGTTGAGTTATTGCTGTTGCAGATTTGCGCTGAAGGCCGACGATAACTTCAACGCATCGGCAAGCGGAAAATAAACCACCACTTGCAAACACACTTTTGCAAACACACTTGCTATCACATAGTAAAAATGCAGCAAGATAAAATTGAATAGTAAAATTAAATGATGAAATTCAAGATAAAATTCAAGATAAAATCGCCACTTAACTCACCGCGCAAATTCAGGACATGAATTATTTCTGGCAATTGATGCCTTCAGCAATCCGGATTTATTTGCCGTCAGCAGATAGGCATTCTGAGCGTGATAGTTTCCGCCACTGAGCGCCTTATCTTCCAGACAGATTTTTATTTTATCTGCGGTGGCGTCTAACAATGTGATGACGAATTGCCAGGAATTGCCTGATTCACTGACAATTGCCCTGCCGGAGCTGAATTTTACTGAAGAAAAACCATAGTCTTTAAAGGTAATTTTGCCCGCTTCACGACGCGGAGAAATAGAATTACTAAAAGAAGTCACATCGAGCGTATCAACTACCTGCCGAAGAACAGCAACATCCTGAACGCTCTCCGCCCTGGCAAATGAAGAGAAAAAACCAAAAACTAAAAAAATCCAGAAATAACTGTATTTGATCATAATTCCAAAGGAGCAAATATGTAAAAGTAATATGTAAAAGTAATTTATAATCTTGCGCCAGTCCGTCGTCGCCTGCGCTTCGCTTCAGCTATGCCGGACATCTGGCTTCGCTAAAGCTACGCCAGACACAGCTGCTTCGCCCAAATCGCTGGTGTTCCCCGTGGCTACGCCACGCGTAGCCCCATCGGGGCGAAGCGTGGTGGTTGGTAACGGACTAACCTCGAACTCTTTGGATCAACTTACGAGGTGAATTATATTGTTAAATGAAATATTTAATGCCTCAAATGGCTTGTAAGTATTTATTTTTAATATGATTCATTATTGTTAGTTCGATGACGGCAGCACCAATACTAGAATTAGTAGAGGCAGCAGATATTCCTAGAACTCCAGACATTTCAATATTTATGTCATGTTGCTGTTTAGCTAGCACCTTTGCTTGTGCTAGTAATGGATCTGGATCATTTTCTTTAAGGCGACCAGACATGGCGCCATAAGCGGTAGAGGAATGAGCCGCCCCTAAATTAAAATCTTTATTCTGCTTAGACAACGCTGAATCGTTAGCAATTGACATTGGTTGCCTGTAATCATTTCCGCACATATTTGCAAAAACCATTACAATTATTTCTCCTTTATCCTCCGTTTTTATTGAAGATCCAGAAAAATCAAAATGCAAGAAACATCCACTCAATCCATATATGAAACCAACAATATAACTATCATTCCAGAATCCATAAGGAGGATGAAATATTCCACGTTCATCTAGGTATTTAGATGTAGCAAAACAAAGCCTGACGGTGTTCATAGTCGCCGCAGCAATTTCATTAGCTATTTTTTTGTTTTTATTAAATAAGCTAAACATCTAAATACTCGAATTGCAATAATATTACACACCAACACACCGCCAAGGCGCATGTTTGAAAATAGAATTTTTTAAAATTCTTCAGTAGTATTTGCTTGGCCTAATATGTCTGTATTTTAGTCCTCTTGGGTATTATACAGCATATCAAACCTAGAACTCCACAGAATTCTTGGTCAGAAGCCACCACGGAGGGCGGACCGCTACGCCAGTCCGTCTTCGCTCTGCGAGCTTCGCCGGACACTCGCTTTTGCAAGGCCGCGCCGAAGGCGCGGGCAAAAGCGGTGGTGGAGCTAAGCGGAAAAAGATCGAACTTTGAATCGAACTTCATGCCCAAATTTATGGAAGCGATGCATTGGCTTAGTACCGTCATGCACCAAGGTCAGGAAAATTGGAAGATGTGTCAAACAATGTGGGCGAAGCAGCGGATTGTTAAATAGATCATACTCACTTCTGATTTTGGGTATTTGGCACATCCACATCAGGAGATTGTTGAGGCTGGGATTGTGTGGCTTCAATTTCAGATTTTTTCTTTCTTGCCTCGTCCATAGATTTTATCGTCTGGATGATACCATGAAAATGTGAAACATCCTGTGCCACTAATAAACCGGGTAATGCTGCACCGGGTTGTCGATTTGGATGATATGCCGATACAGTGCCAACAAATTGTACCCCAGCAGTTGGATCGCGATACATAACAGGGCCGCCACTTACTCCGTTGATAGCAACGCCATCAACTAAATAAGCGCTATCATTTTCTTTTTTGGCACTGATACAGCCAGAGAAGAAACATAATGTCCAAGGTGCAATTGCTGGAAAACCTAGCCATCCAACTTCTAATCCAATATCAATCGGAGCATCCATTGGACGAAGTGGTATCAAATCTTCAGGAAAACCAAGTTCACTCGGTGAGCAAAGAATTACGGCAGAATCTCTTTTATAATCTGTAAAAATAACGCGATCCGAGCCTTGAAGAAACTTTGTTTGGCCGTTATTCACATTATGGATTTTTAGTGATTGCTGCCACTCCTCACACTCCTGAACTACATGCAAAGCAGTCGCAATTAAGCAAAAAGTTTTATTCTCGTTGTAGCCGCACAAGAAACCCGTTCCGCTACCAGATTGCGTTTCAATCTTCACAATGTAGGGGCTGGCTTTTTTTACAATCGTATCCCAACTCATATTATCAATGTATCCCTTTATTTAAACTATCGATTATATGGGATGACGGTTGAGACATTTCAAGGGGTTGTTACCAAACAGTAGTTGAACTAGTATCGAACTCCATAAAATTAGCTTCCACGCTTGCTTCTGGAAAATTCACTCCTCTTTGGTGCCATCAGCGGCTTGACCCAAATCGGGAACCTAGAACTGCGCTGATTTCCTTGCCGGAGGCAGATTCTCTGAGGCCAATAATAGGCTGAAAGTAAATGGTGGACGAAAGGCTGAAGAACCCGCACCAGTTTATACGGGAATTGCAGAAGTTCATCTACAATTTTAATCGCAGCAGTTTGGCGCGCAGATAAGGAACAAGTTCACTTTCAAACCACGGATTTTTCTTTAGCCATATTTGGTTGCGGGGGCTCGGGTGTACTATTGGTATTAATCCATGGGCAGCATAGCTTTTCCATGCCTGCACTGTTTCCGTAAGCGTTGCCTTACTCTTATCACCTAAATAATGAGCCTGAGCATATTGGCCAATGAGCAGCGTGAGCTCAATGTTTGGCAAGAATGGTAGAATTTTATTATGCCAGAGTGGAGCGCATTCGGGACGCGGAGGGAGATCGCCATTTTTGCCTTTTCCGGGATAACAAAATCCCATTGGCATGATAGCGATATTTTTCTCATTATAAAATCGCTCAGGGGTAACTCCAAGCCACTTGCGCAGACGATCACCCGATGCATCATTCCACGGAATACCAGCCTCATGTACTTTTATGCCAGGTGCCTGACCGATAATCAGCAGGCGGGCATTGGAATGAAGGCTAAATATAGGGCGTGGAGCGCATGGCAAATGCGCTGCACATTTCGTGCAATTTTTAATGCGTTTTTCTAATGCAGAAAGTGTCACGATTGCCGTTTGCCTATGGGTTGATTCTTCGATCTGAAGGGCAGCTTGCGCTGCCCCTCATAGTGATTATGATTTATTGAGTTCAGAAGCAGGAATATCTTTAATATTTGGCCAGTTTGTGTTGGCTTTATTGATATTTCCAGCACGGTCTTTATTCCACATTTCTTGGATTTTTTTATCCAGGTTGAGGTAAAGCTTACCATCCACTACTGCCCAGACTTTTGGATCGCCAACAAACTTCTTACCTACCGAGGCTCCAAAAGCACAATAGCCGCCAAACTGTGGCAGATATTTTTCTGGGTTCGCTTCAAAGGTTTTTTTATTTTCGTCGCTGGCAAAGATGTAGGTCACGCCCTTATGTTCGACAACGTGATTGCCGTTGCCTACAATCGGACCGGATTTTTGATGATAAGATACAAGGTCATATCCTTGTACTCCGACCAGGCTATTCACCACGTCATTACCAGCAAATGCAGGTGCTGCAGCGGCGATGCTGAAAAGTCCCAGCAAGGCGAAAAATGTTTGTTTTAGATGTTTCATAAAATCTCCTATCATTTTAATGGTTATGTTACGCAGCTTTGCGGGTTTTTTCTGTGCTTACCACAGGAAAATCCACTTCCACTTGGAAAGCTTCGTTGAAGTAGTTGGTGAAGGTGTTCATTGCGACATGTGCGAGAATTTCTACCAGCTCTTCATCTGAGAACCCAGCATCACGCGTGGCTTTCAGATCTGCTTCATTGACGCGACCGCGTTGTGCAATCAGTTTAGTAGCAAACGTAAGCGCTGCCTGCGTTTTGCTATCTGAAGAAAGACCTTCAAGATTTGCCGCCATCTCGTCTTTCGATACACCTGCTTTTTCACCCAGGTAGGTATGAGCAGAAGCACAGTAATTGCAGCCATTATAGCCTGCGGTAACTAAAGCCAGTTGTTCACGCAGTTTAGGGTTGAGCTTGCCTTTACCCAGCGCTCCCATCAGGCCAAGATAGCCCTCCAGTACTGCTGGCGCATTGGCGAATGCGGTAAAGATATTCAGCTCTGCTCCCATTGCTTTTTTGGTGCCTTCAAGCAATTCTTTTGCTTTTCCCTGAGCGGAATCAATCGTGATTTTTTTGATGCGTTGCATGCGGATTCTCCTATGATTAAATAATATGTAAACCAATTGGTTTACATGCTTAGGTATAAACTAATCAGTTTACAGTGTCAAGGGACTATGTTATAATTTTAGAAATAGTGACAAATATTATGTAATTGAGTGTGTTATGAGTTCAGAAGTTACCAAACGAGGCGAGATTATCCGTCAGGCCTATGCCGCATTTTATGAGCAAGGGTTTCAGGCGACGTGTGTAGACAAACTGTTGCAAAAATCAGGCATATCCAAGCGCACTGTCTATAAATATTTTCGCAGCAAAGAAGAGCTCATTGCCGCTACAGTCGCTTATTATCAACAGGTGACGTTTAATGAGGTGATAGAAGCAATTTCTACACGTGCCCACACACCCGCAGAAAAAATTCTTGTTATTTTCGATCTGAAAAAAGAAGCGCTCGAACGCGGCGAGTATTTTGGCTGTTTTGCCATTAACGCTCATCTAGAATTTGAAAACAAAAATACGCTTATTGAAAACGCTTGTGGGCAGTTTTTCAAATCACTGGAAGGATTTATTTTTGAATTATGCAATGAGGTTGGGTGTAAAAACCCTAAAAAGACTGGCGAGCAGATCATGGTGCTGCTCGATGGGGCGATTGTCTATGGTCAAACCAAACGTGATCCTAAACCTGCAATGCTTGCAAAAGAAATGGCAAAATCCCTGCTATCGAATTAGCTGTTCAGATGATTAGATTTACGACTCGTAATTGTGATAAGATTAGCACTGCGCGATTATACGAAATTGCGCAGCATGACATTCTAGCGCATATGTCCTCTGATTCCGTATCAAAACATATGCCACTGCTTACATTCCAGTTTAATCAGGATCGATTGATTCAATTCATTGCCAATAAAGAAAAATACTGGAGTCGTGATGGGCTTGGGCACTGGGCATTCCTTTGCAATGGCATTTATATAGGATGGGGCGGTTTTCAGAAAGAAGCAGATGAGTGGGATTTTGGGCTGGTGCTACGACCAGAATATTATGGTTTGGGTATCGCTATCACTAAAGCGGCCATTGAATATGCGCAAAGGAGTGAACGCATACCATTCATAACCTTTCTTCTGCCATATTCACGTCGTAATATTAAGGCAATTGAGCGTTTAGGCGCACGCTACGTCGGCGATACTACACATGCCGGCATTCAGTTTAAGAAATTTTATCTGGACACAAAATAATGCGTCTAAAATTTAATAGCTAAGGGATGAGTGGCATAAATATATCATCACACTCTGGTTATGAAGAACCCACTATCTCATACCTTTTGGTTCGGAAATCAAAGGAATGGTGGAGCATAGGAGAGTCGAACTCCTGACCTCTTCCATGCCATGGAAGCGCTCTACCAGCTGAGCTAATGCCCCTTTAGGGATTGGTTAGTGGTTAGTGGATAGTGATTAGTGTTTTGAAAGTCAATTGTGTTTTTGGCGATTGTTTTTGGCGATCTTTTGTTCCTAATCGTCTTTAGTTTCGCGCTGATGGCCTTCTATGTGGCTTTTTAGCTTGTTTTTTTCGATGGTTTCGCGTTGTTTTTCGGCTTTGCTGCGGCCGAATTTACGGCGGTTTTCAGCGGCTTTTCTCTCTTTATCCAGCTTTGCCTTTTCCTTGCGCTTTTTGTTGAGATTGATGATTTCGTTCATGATAGTGGCTTATTGACTAAGATTTGATGTGGATCAGGGAACTTGTTTTTACGAGAGTTCTTTGCTCAGTTCATTTGGCGATATTGTGAATTTTAGTTCCCCATTGTTTGGCGGAAATGAGCCTGCCCATTGCAGCATCTGACCGCCTAATTCCGCGCCGACCTTTGCTGCTACTATGGGGCTGTATCCTTCAATGCGCGAAGCAATATAGCCGCCTGCAAATGCATCACCAGCGCCCGAATCGTCCGCGCCATTGGGACTCTTAACAGGTGTTAGTTCTACCCTATCGAGAGAGGTAATGCGATTATCTTCTGTGGAGGAAAGAAGAATGGGGCGAGCGCCATCGGTCACGACGACTTCGGGGATACCGGATGCCTTCAGGCGTATTCGGGTTTGCGCCGCGTTTTCATCCCCGAAAATCGTTTTTTCATCGCTATGACTGGCGAGGATTGTGGAGACATAGGGCAGGGCTTTTTTGATCCATTCTTTTGCTTCTGCTTGCCATTGTGCATTTTCCTTATTTCCATCGAATTTCCAGACGGCGGGGCGGAGATTGGTGGAAAAGAATACCGGGATATGTATTTCTTCCTTCGCAATTTGCATGAGGCGGATGAATTTATTGCGATCACGCGCGCAGCCGAGGCCAACGGCGGAAACTACCAGATGCGTGTGATCTTTAAGAAGCTTGCGTAAATCATCATCATCATCATTCATGTCTGTAAACATTTCGCGGGCGGCGGATTCTTCGCGGCCTTGCTGGAGGAAGCGCTCTTTTTCATCGCGAAACCAGACGGATTTGCCATTTTCATCGAAGAAATTGGTAACAGTGGCGAGTTCTTTGCCATTGACAGTTATTATTTTATCGGTTTCTAGCCCTAGTGTTTGCAGCCAGTTTTGTAACATATTTGAACGCTCATCGTTGCCAATGGCACAGAAGAGATCAACTTTTGCATCCTTGTGCGAGGGATGATTAAGAAATGTTTGTTTAAGAGCATTGGCGAGGTTTGGAATTGTTTCTCCGGCAAAGCCATTAACTTTAATAGGCGCATTGCCGAATTGGCCTGTGCCTTGACCATCTGCTTTTTTTGTTTCAAATAATTCGACGAGCGGTTCGCCGATGCAAAGAACATTGATTTGTGTATTCATTGCTTGTTACCTTTTTTATCTAAGTTTTTTCCAAAGAGAGATAGCTCTTTTTTTATCATCATCATTATGATTTTTAAGGATTGTTTTAATTTATCAGCAAAGCTTTTTCTGTCAACAGCTTAGTGGTTGGCAGTTGTTGGCTTAATGGTTGGTTTTTTTGCTGATTTTTTGGTTTATTTTTCATGGAGATTCTCCAGGAATTCTTCGGGGTTTTCGGCTTGGATCAGGGGGATTAGTTTTTTGATTTTTTCTATATCAAGTTCCCACCATTTTGATTCCAGCAATTTTTTTATTGTTTCGTCAGCAAAGCGTTTTCTGATTAATTTTGCAGGATTTCCGCCGACTATGGCGTATGGTTCGACGTTTTTAGTGACCACGCTGCCGGCGCCGATTACTGCGCCATGGCCGATTACAACGCCTGATAAGATGGTGACTCCAAAGCCAATCCAGACATCATTGCCGATTTCCACGCCGCTTTTCTGGATATGTTCGCAGTTATTTACGGCCAGTTTCGGATGATAAAACCAGAATGGATAAGTTGAAATTGCCGACATATTGTGATTGCCGCCGAGCAGTATATTTACGTTCGGAGCGATTGAGCAGAATTTGCCGATTTTAAGCGCACCGCCCCAGTCGTGGACTTCCGGTTTGCCGTAGCTATATTCGCCGATGTCGAATTTTGCGTATCTTTTGTTGTATTTAAGGCCGCTGAGTTTTTTCTGAGCATAGTGCGGCAGGAATATATTGCGGAATTGCTTCAGCTTTCTGATGAATTTTCTAAACGGACGTTTGATCATATGAATATTTTGCTGATGGTTTGTTATCGTATTTTTTTATCATATATTTTTTATAATATCTTTTAATCATCTTTTCTAATCCTGACTATAGATGTTCTTAATAAGTAAGCTGCCTTCAAATGTTTAATGGCAATTGTTATTGGCGCAAAAAAACGTCTCAATTTAATACATTAGTAACAAATTATCGCTAGTAGATAATTCTATTCATTACGAGTCATTACGAGTTTTAAATCGGCAATGAATATTTTTATAATATCTAATGTCAACTTATGTGGAGTAATTAAATGACAATCAAGACAATAGCAGCAACAACAATTGCAATGTTTTCTTTCATTCTGGCCGCATCTAGCGCGCAGGCTTTTGATTGGAAAGTTTGTGAGGCGGAAATTGCAAAATACTGCGCCGGAGAAAAAGATGACGAGAAAATCTGGGCATGTTTGCAGAAGCACGACATAGATTTGTCAGAAAAATGCGACAATGAAGGTCACAGCAAATATGAAGCTACAACTGGTAAGAAGAAATAAATAAAGTTAAGTGGTTGCTGGTTAAGTGAGGTGCTTGGTACTTGGTAAGCAAGAAAGATGATACAACTCTACTTAACCAGCAACTAGCAACCACTTACTTACCAAGCGCCAAGTACCAAGCGCCTCACTTAACCAGCAACCAGCAACATAAATAAAAAAATAAAAAGGCTTTCGCATGACTCTTACCATCAAGAAAAAACTTTTTATAATTGCTATTGTTTCGATAATGGCGCTTTCTGCAACTGGCTATTTGTCTTATAAAAATGGTCAGGAGCTTGGTCGGTTGAATGGCGTATCAAGTGTGACTGCCGCTAATGGTGTTATAACACAGCGGATGATTTTGCACGCGCAGGATTTGGCGCAGGATTTTTATCTGGCGGTTTTGCATCGTAATGACGGCGTAATTCCACAGGCTGATATTGATGCGGCGAAAGGAGTTTCCGATAAATTAAATGCGATGACTTCGCGGCTTATTGGTCGCGAGATAAGCTATCTGGATAAAGAAAAACAGCAGGAAGCAGCAAGAATTGCTGCGGAATTAGGTGAAATTGCTACGGTAAAGCTGCCGCAAATGGTGGCAGAAGGCGCTGGCGAGGAAAAAATTCAGGAATTAGTTTCTTATTTTACGGAGAGATCGTCAGCTCTTAATGAGTTGCAGATTTTCCTGCGTGATTCAGTTCATCAGGAGGGATCGAAGGTTGGCGATGATGTGATTAATCAGATAAATAATTCTAATCGGCAGACTTATATTGTATTTGGTTCAGCGTTGCTGGTGATGATTGTGATTATGACGCTTGTTGCGCGGAGCATAGCCAGGCCGTTAGGCAGAGTGGCGGAGGATATACGCCGTCTTGCTGGTGGTGATTTCAGTCAGGAAATTGGCGGTAGGGATCGCAATGATGAAATTGGCGATGTGGTGAAGGCGTTGCTTGAATTGCAGGAATATACAACTAAAAAATCAAGGGAAGAGGCGGCCAGAGAGCTGGAAAAACAGCAGCGCATGGAAGAAGAAAAGCGCATGATGATGCGGCAAATGGCGGATGGTTTTGAGCGTTCAGTTCGTGATGTTGTGTCGCAAGTTGCCAGTTCGGCAACGCAGATGGAAGTTGGCGCGGAGAGCGTGACTAACATTGCTGAGGATACTAAATCGCGTTCAAATTCCGTAGTCAGAATATCTCAGGAAGCGGCGAACAGCTCGGCGCAGGTTGCTTCTGCGGCGGAGGAGCTTACTGCTTCTATTAAAGAAATCAGTTCGCAGACACAAAAATCGAACATTGTTGCCGGAGAGGCGGCTTCCAAGGCGGAATACGCGAAAGAAGCAATCAACATGCTGGCAGATAAATCAGCGCGAGTTGGTCAGATAATCGAGGTAATTACCGGAATAGCCGGGCAGATAAATCTGCTGGCTCTTAACGCGACAATTGAATCAGCGCGCGCTGGCGAGGCAGGGAAGGGCTTTGCGGTTGTTGCTTCTGAGGTTAAAAATCTTGCAAATCAGGTTGGCAAGGCTACTGATGAAATAACTCAGCAGATCAATGAAATGCAAGGTGCTACAAAAACTTCTGTTGATTCAGTAATGGAAATTATTGGAATTATCAGTCAGGTTTCATCAAGCACTTCAACGGTTGCGGCGGCGGTTGAGGAGCAATCAGCAGTAACTAATGAAATAGCGCAGAATGTGGCAAGAGCTTCCTCAGGAACTAAGGAAATATCAAAAAACATGGTTTCTGTACAAGATGGTGCGGAAAAAACCGGAGATACTGCGCGTAATGTGCTTGACTCAGCAAAGGTTCTGAATGAACAATCCTCTATGCTTAAAAGAAAAGTTGATGAATTTCTGCAAACAATTCGCGCGGCTTGAAATTATTGGAATTTCTGGAAATTCGCAAATTGCTGCGGCAATTATTATTGCGGCATTTGTCGGATTTTTGTCTATAGGATTTACTATGAATGACTCACAGGCAGATCAGCAGAAAGATCAGCAGGCAAATAATCAGGAAAATAAGGCGCAATTAACTGAGCTGCAAAAACATGTTATTGTTCATGGTGGTACAGAGCGGCCTTTTGAAAATGAATATTGGAATCATCATGAAGAAGGAATTTATGTTGATCGTGTTTCCGGCGAGGCGCTTTTTTCCTCGCTTGATAAATATGATTCCGGAACTGGCTGGCCGAGTTTTACTAAGCCGATTGCTAAGCAATCATTGTTGACAAAATCTGATCACACTCTTGGCATGAATCGTACTGAGGTGCGTTCCACGCAGGCTGATTCGCATCTTGGACATGTTTTTGATGATGGTCCGAAGGATAAAGGCGGCAAGCGTTTTTGCATAAATTCCGCTTCTTTGCGCTTTGTCGCCAGAGCGGAGATGGAAAAAGAAGGATATGGTGAATATCTTTTTCTCTTTACAACAACTATGCAGGAAAAAAAATAATACCAATTTGCCATCAATATGATTGCAAAATAGTATAAATTCCGGAATCAGGCGGCGGCGAATAAGCCGGTTAGTTGTTCAGTCATTGTTTCGCCTAGTTTTTCAATATCAGAGATGGTAACAGCGCGTCTATAATAGCGTGTCACATCATGTCCGATGCCGATTGCCAGCAGTTCTATTGGAGTTTTTTGTTCAACAAAATTTATTGCTTCTCGCAGATGCGCGTCGAGATAGTTGCTGTTGTTGGTAGATAATGTGCTGTCATCAACTGGCGCGCCGTCGGAAATAACCATCAGAATGCGCCTTTGTTCAGCGCGATTCAGCAAGCGGTTACATGCCCAGATAATCGCCTCGCCGTCGATATTTTCCTTTAGAATTCCGTCTTTGAGCATTAATCCTAGATTCTTTGCTGATTTACGGTAGTTCTGATCTGCTGATTTATAGATTATATGACGAAGATCATTAAGTCGTCCGGGATTTTTTGGCTTGTTATCTTTTATCCATTGTTTGTAGGAAAATCCGCCTTTCCATTCGCGCGTGGTAAATCCTAATATTTCCACTTTAACACCGCAGCGTTCTAATATCCGGCTGATGATGTCGGCGCTGATTGCGGCAATGGCAATAGGGCGGCCGCGCATTGAGCCGGAATTATCAATCAGCAAGGTTACTATTGTATCACGGAATTCGCTGTCGCGTTCGCGCTTATAGATATTTTCAATATTAGGATCGCCAATAATCCGCGCCAGCTTGCGACTATCGAGCATTCCATCGCTTTCATCATATTCCCAGCTGCGCGCTTGTTTTGCCAGCAGAAGCCGTTGCAATTTATTAGCAAGCCTTGCGGTTATGGTTTGCAAGCCGGATAGTTTTTCATCCAGTTGCGCGCGCAGATTTGCCAGCTCGGCGGCTGTAGCCAGAGCAGGAGCATATATTATTTCGTCAAAGCTGGTGGTATAAGCATGGTAAGGAATTTGCGGCTTATCAGGCGTGCTGTTATAAGGATATGGATTTTTTCCTTCTGCTTCCTGCCGCGCATTTGCTGGAATTTTCTCTGCTTCAGTATTTGCGAATATTCGCATGTAAAGCGGCGTTTTATCATCATTATCGCCGCTGTTTTCAGAATTATCAGTAAAGCGATCATCAGAAATATTTTCCCTGCTCTGCTGATCAGATTTTAAATTATCGCTTTTTTCTTCAGAATTATTATCTTTTCCTTCCTGAGTTTGATTATCAGCGCCGGAAATATTAGTAAGCATTTCAATCAGGTTAAGGCTCACCTTGGCATAAGCATCCTGTTTTCCGATAGCAGTAGACATTTTTTCCATTAAAGGCAGAATTTCCCAATAATTCTGCGCGGCTTTTTCTGCTGTAGATTGTAGAAAATCAGGAACAGATTGTTTAGCAATTAAGCCCCTGGCCAGCAATTCCAGCATGTCAAGCTCATTGCCGCCGCCAGCGGCAAAGCCTTTTTCTATTGTCTGCAATTTGTAGCGTGTATATAAATTATGTTTTACGCCGTCTTTATGTTTCGACAGTAAAGTTTCCAGACGAATCTGTTCAAACATATCATAAAGCGCGGCATTTGCTGAAATATGCGGACGTTTTCCGGAGTGAATCTTTTTATCATGATAGCGTATGAAAGAAGCTTGTGCATCTGCCGCGCCGCGAATTTTTTCTATTATATCTTCGCTAATTTCTGCTCCGGCAACAGCGGGCAGTTCAGGAAGTTTTATATCTGCATGTTTCGCATCGCCGAATGAAACGACAATATCACCACGCGCCGCCAGAGCCTTAGCTGCAGCAGTAATAGAATTTTTTATTTCTGAAAGGCGCGATTCTTCCGTTATCATTATGTAATAAGTTGTTTAACAAGCTATTTAACAAGATCATGATTAAAAACACGCTGATAATATTCGGCAATTATCGGTTTTTCGTTATCATCACATTTATTGAAGAAAGTAAGGCGGAAAGCGCGATCAATATCAGCAAAAATTATCATATTCTCTGCCCAGTTTATAACAGTGCGCGGCGACATTACCGTTGTTATATCACCATTAATAAAACCATGGCGAGTAAGAGCAGCCATTTCGATCATCTGCCTTGCCAGATCTTTATTTTTTGCGCCAGACAGCTCTTTTACCTTGCCGATAATAACTTTTAATTCATCGTCAGCTTGCAGATAATTAAGCCTTGCCACAACATTCCAGCGATCCATTTGCCCTTGATTAATTGGCTGCGTACCATGATAAATTCCTGATGAATCACCAAGTCCTATTGTGTTGGAAGTAGCAAAAAGCCGGAAATAAGGATGCGGCGTGATAACGCGGTTCTGATCAAGCAAAGTGAATTTTCCACCAGCTTCCAGAACGCGCTGAATGACAAACATCACATCCGGACGTCCGGCATCATATTCATCAAAAACCAGCGCCACCGGACGCGCCAGCGCCCAGGGCAGAATGCCCTCGCGGAATTCGGTAATCTGCTTGCCGTCTTTCAACACAATCATATCTCTGCCAACCAGATCAGTTCTGCTGATATGACTATCCAGATTAATTCTAATGCAAGGCCAGTTCAGCCTTGCCGCCACTTGCTCAATATGTGTTGATTTTCCTGTTCCGTGATAGCCTTGAATCAGCACTCTGCGATTATGTGTAAAACCGGAAATTATCGCCTTGGTTGTTTCCTGATCAAAATGATAATTCTCATCAATCGCCGGAACATGCTCCTCAGCTTTGGAAAAAGCGCACAGCGGCTGCGGCCATTTAAAACCAAATAGTTTTTCCGCAGAAAGCAGCGCGTCAGGATGATCAGCGGTTGTTTTTTTGTCTTGTTTAGTCATTAAACTGTCCATTTGTTACTTTTTTCGTTTTTTCTTTATTTATTGTCTTTATTTATTTCTGTATCTTTTTCTATATCTCTTCCTATATCTCTTCCTGTATTTCTTCCTGTATTTTTTTCTTCATTTTTTGATTTTTTTGCCAGATATGAATCTGCCTGATTAAGTTCAGTTATTATTCCAGGCTGTTTGTTTTTGCCAATTTTGCCGCTGTTTCTTTTCATGCAACTATCAAAAATCCTTTGATTTCCACGGTTTTTCTCAGCGCGGAAAAAACAAAACTTTTCGACTTGCTCTTCAGTCCAGACGCCGCGATTATCTAATTTAGCACTATTATCCGCCAATGCCGGATAAGAAAATAATAAAAACACATGTAATGGCAAATAATAAAAATATTTTTTCATAAATAATTTCTCACAAACGATTTTCTATAAACGATTTTCTACAAATAATTTCTTACAAATATTTTTTATGCAATCAGCGCATTGTAAACGTTATTCTATAATTTACGAGCGTCTTCTGCAATAATGTCTGCAATAACAATTCTCCAATAACAGGAAATGCCAGAAAAATCCCTGCAAAAAAATCCCTAGAGTTTTTTAAAAGCATAGTTATATACTCGTTGACATGTTTTTATTACCAAAAATAATTTTCCGCTCTCCTTCAGATTGCAATTCATATTACGCGATTTTGCGTAGCCTGATTGTTTGTCTGCTGCTTTGTCCAGCATTTTTCCTGCATTTTTCTGCATCTCCGGCAATGGCCGAAGACACTCCTGAGCAGTTTTATGTCGAATTAGGACGTGCGACAAGCGAAGCGGAAGCAGCAACAATCTGGAATGAATTAAAGGAAAAACACAAAAAAATATTATCCGCCTATCAATTATTTCCTAACCCTATTCTGCAGGAAGATGGCGGCTTTACTTACCGTGTGCAAGCTGGCCCTATAGCTGATAAGCAAACCGCGCAACGTGTGTGCAACCGCCTGTTTCGCCGCAAGGTGCAGTGTTTTGTAATTGAAGGCTTTGATCCAAGCCGCAAAAAAACCTTTGCTGAAGTAGATGACAACGCGCAAGGGGCAATAGCAGATTCACCGCCTACTAGCAGCGGTTTTCAGGATTTTATCCTGCCATGGTTGCGCTCTGATGATGCGCCAGCGCCAGCTTCACAACCAGCTCCACAAAATGAAGCACAAAATGAAGCACAAAATGAATCGCTAAATGCAGAAAAGAATGAATCAACAAATAAAAATCAAGCGCAGGCAAAAGTTGATGTCGCCGAGGCAATCGCCGTTCCGGTTACGGAAAATAATGAGGTAAGCGTTGAATCTCCGCCGGAAATATTATCCTTCTGGAGCGATTCAAATACCGCCGCGCAAGGACCAGGCTGGATAAGCATTCGCCCGTTTCTTGATGAAAACCGGCTGAATAGATTCTGGCTTGATCTGAAAAAACGCTCGCCGCAAGCTGTGCGCGCTCTTTCCATGAAGGCGATTCGCCCGCTGGTTTCGCATGATATACCGCAAGTAATCCTCGCTCTTGGCGTTTTTAACTCTGAAACTGAAGCAGCGGAATTTTGCCGCGATCACATCGCCTCTTTTCATGAGCTGGAATGCAGCTTCTCTCCGCAACCGCCAGAAGGCGAGGAAACAGGCGCTAAAAACCTCCAGCCTGCTGCTGTAATTTTGAATGCGGTGGAAAATAAAGGCGACGAGGTATCTTTGTTCTGGGCAGAGGTTTTAGCTGAAAGAAATCAGGATAAAGCACTGGAAAAATGGGAAAAAATCCGCACTGACAACGATGATCTGCTCGCCAATACACGCAGCCAGATAACCAACTCACTAGCCAATCCGGAACTTTACAAAGTACGAATCGGGCCAATGAAAACAAAAACCAAAGCCGCAAAACTATGCCGTAAACTGAAAGAAAGAGGAGTAGAATGCAGCGTATCCTCGCTGTAGTCATAAAATCAATCTAAATATTGATAAAAGAAGGCTTATTTTTTTCTGGCATTTATCTATAGCTTTTGCTAGACAAACCACCCTGATCTTGATTTATCATGATATGCACATGATCTTGTGTGGTGTTTTATATATTCCGCGATAGCTCAGTGGTAGAGCAATCGGCTGTTAACCGATCGGTCGCTGGTTCGAGCCCAGCTCGCGGAGCCATTTTACACGCTATAATTATCTTCATGAATAGCTGCTAAATTAGCGGCACAATAAGTTGTATAATTAACTGTAAATTAAGCTGCGGTTAGTAAAATATTAGCCATATGTATTTGCATCTGCACACAAAGCGTGGCTTTACGCTGATTGAAATGTCTGTGGTTTTGCTGGTTATCGGCTTGATAACCGCAATGGGCGCGGCGTTTGGCATTAGCGCCCTTGAATCAACCCGCCGCGCCGCGACAATCAAGAAAATGGAAACCATCGAAGAAGCAATGCTGCTCTTCCGCCGCAAATATGCCCGCCTGCCATGCCCGGCTGATCCAACCATCCTG
The DNA here is from genome assembly GCA_964519595.1 of uncultured Rickettsiales bacterium. GTDB lineage: Bacteria > Pseudomonadota > Alphaproteobacteria > Rickettsiales > SXRF01 > JANRKF01. Next base: position 578 of record CAZFJN010000025.1, on the reverse strand, counting down.
AGAACTAACGACAATTACGGCATTGAACGCGCTACTTCAGTTCTTCAAGCTACAAATAGCAGCACTGGCGCTACAATAAACCGCTGGCAATCAGCCCCACCTTGCACAACAATTGCTTCTTATAACGCCCTGCCGCCAGCCACTACGCCATTTCCGATTCCTAACGGCTCTGTGCCGACAAGGACACTCGGTCTGCCGGATGAATTCATGTATGACGGTTGGGGCAGGAAATTCATGTATGAGGTTTCGCCGCAAATGACCGCGCGCGATGCTTTTTTTGCCTCATATCCTAATGATTCATGCTCGCTAAATGTTGTGGATAATTCCGGAACAAGCCTGCCAATTCGCCCGGTTTATGCGCTGGTTAGCTATGGCAGCAACGGCATTGGCGGATTTTTAGAAAGCGGCACGCAAATAACCGGAACGGCAGGAACTAATGAACAGATAAATATCCGCAACCCTGCCACCACCAGCTGGACTAGTAATCCTGTCCTGCGCCTGCAAAGTGCCGACGGTGGAGTTGCGAACAGCTCAACCTATTATGATGATATTATCCGCTTTAAAAATCGCTATCAGCT
>CAZFJN010000024.1:10877-30098 GCA_964519595.1 uncultured Rickettsiales bacterium | reverse complement strand
AGTGATCAGGTTACCTTGTCTATTCAGGTGGGTGATTATACCTATACAGCAGAGAAGGTGGATCTGACCATCTCATCAAACACTACAATTCGTTTCCTATCAGATACTCTGGCGGATGGTAGCAATGGCGGTTACTTCGACATCCAGCTTAAAGCAAACGAGATAACCTCACTTACTACGCAAGCGCAAGCAGATGTGGTAGCCAGCAGGCTGGATGCAGCATTTTCTGGTTTGAGCTTCCTACAAACCAGGAGTGTTTCCAGCTATACGGCTGGTGGATCATTTGCAGTGAATGGTACTGTAACTGGTTCATTGCTTGGCACAAAAGTTACCGCACGTCTGGCTGATTTCAGTGAACTTGATATCACTGATATTTCAGTTGCTACGGCTACTGGTAGTCAAACTGATGCCTCTGTTACTTTGACTATAGGCGGCGAAACATATACCACCAAAGATGATATTGGCACTACACTCGGTGCTAACCAGACATACAGGCTGGTGAGTGCTTCAGATGCTGATCAATATATCGAGTTTACTGTTGGTTCAAAGGCAATTGATCTTGGTAATGCAGATAAAGCAGCTGCTTTCGAAGACGCGTTGCGTGAGGCATTCGGTGCTACGTCAGGTTCAGCAGCTCTTTCTTTCCAAATCGGAACAAGTGCTGATGAATCGCTTTCTGTAAGCATTGCGGCGGCATCTACTGATAAGCTCTTTGATGGTGCAACACTGTCAATTTCTACGCTGTCAGGTGCGTCAGAGGCTTCTGATGCTATTGATGACGCTCTGTCTACCATCACCTCGATTCGTGCATCGGTTGGTGCGTTGCAATCACGGTTTAACTTCGCTTCTGCAAACATTCAGATCTCTGTTCAGAATCAGGATGCTTCGCGGTCAGAATTGCTTGATACTGACATTGCGGCGGAGTCAACATCTTATGCAACCGCTCAGGTGCAGTTACAGGCTGGTATATCTGTGTTAGCTCAGGCTAACCAGCAGTTGCAAGCCTTACTGAAACTCCTCGGTTAATTAGTGACCTAACGGGTAATTTCCGGAGCGGCTAAAACCGCTCCGGAGAGTCCCAAAGGAGGACGCTATGGAAGCTTTAGGAAACATAAAACCAGTAACGATAAAAGTGCCGCAAGCGGCTTCGCAGCCTGTTTTGCCTGTGCGCTCAAATGCTCCATCTCTTCCGGTTATCGGAGGAGGAGATATCGGCTTTGATGCACAAAGTGCCGAAGCTGTGCGTATGGAAAATTTACGGCAGGCGGCGCGCAATGCACCTCAGCCACTTGGCAGTCAATCTTTTACCATGTTTAAAGATGCGACCGGGCAGGTGGTGACTCGCTTTCGTGATGCAAATAGCGGTAAGGTTGTCTATATACCAGAGCCGAATTTGCTCAGATTGGCAAGTGCGGCTAATGGCGGTGGCAAGTCGTTGCTGAATATAAGCGCTTAAGCACTTAACTGCTTAAAAATATCTGATACAGCGCTGTATCTGTGGCATGAATATTGCAAATAATTTGGAGCATTTAATCAAATATGCTCTAGGGCAGATGTTTTATGGTTACTTCAATACAGCTTGGCAATTTTTTTACTTCCGGCGGCAAGACTGTTCTTGGCGGAGTAGGTGGTTCAGGACTTGATACGGAAGGCTTGATTGACGGCTTGACTGAGGCTAAGCGCCTGCCGGCGGTAAGCCTTGAAGATAAGGTAACAATAAACGGTAAAAAAACTGACGCTCTGGCAGAATTCAGAACGCTGCTTTCGTCAGTAAAAGATGCGGCTGGTTTCCTGCGTAACCCCCCCGGCGTGGGAAACCAGGCGCAAAACGCCTTTGCATATACTTCTGTTACGGTTATTTCCAATACCAGCGTTGATGCGAGTAATTATTTAACTGTAAGCAGCTCGCCGGGAGTTACGCCGACTACTTACAATATCAGTGAAATCGACAGCATAGCAGCTGCCAAGCAGCAGGGTACTGTTGATATAACAATAACTGATGCAGATACGGCATTTGTGACTGCTTCTGCCACCGCTAATCGCTGGACAGCCGGAACGGTAACTATAAACGGCGTGAACATAACTCTGGAAACTGGCGATACGCTGAATGAAGTTGCTGCTAAGTTTAACGCTAACCTTGATGATCTTGGCTTTACTACTAGCGTTATCAAGGTTTCAGATGGTGTTTATCAGCTTGCATTTACCGCCAATGACACAGGAACTGATGCGGATTTTGATCTGAATTCCGGAACGTTTGTAACTGCTGGTTCTGCGGTTTTTAACAGCTTTGTATTTGCAGATCGTCAGACTGCAAGCGATGCTGTTTTTACCATAAACGGAGTTGAAATTACCAGGCAGAGCAATTCAATCAGCGATGTTTTTAGCGGAGTTACCTTTAATCTTAAACAGGAAACTCCGGCTCTTACGACTCTTACGGCGACTGTTGCCGCTGATACTTCAATCGTAAAAAATGGCATTATAAATTTTATCAATGCGTACAATGATCTGCGTATTTTCTCGGCAAAACAGATTGAGCTGGGCGATGACGGACAATATGTTGATGATGCGGTGCTTTCTAACAATGCAACTTTCCGCAACACTGTAAGCAGTATAACCTCAACATTGGCGCAGATTGTTTCCGGGCTTACTTCCGGTGATCCGAGTCGTTTGTCAGATGTAGGAGTTACTTTTGCCGATTTACCGGAAAGCGCTGACAATCCGCTGGTAAGAAATATATTGGATTTGAATGAAGGAAATCTTGATTCCGAGCTGGCAGATGATTTTGAGGCTTTTCGCAGAGTTTTTGAATTTGATCTTGAAACCAGCAATCCAAATCTGCGCGTGTTTTCTAGAACTAATGCGCTGGATATTTCAGCCTTTACTATTACCTTCACAGGCGGCGCTACTCCTTCTGCAACGGCAACTTATAATAATGGTAGCGGTCCGGTAACTATTGATCTGGATGTTGCGGCAATTGAAGATAACTCAACCGGAGATGTGCTTGGTTATAATTTAATTGGCGAAGATGGAACGGTTCTGGAAGGTTTGCATCTGATTTATGCGGCGACAAGTTCGGCGACTATTTCCGTTACCGCAACGCAAGGTCTGGCAGATAAGATATTTAATATTGCTGATGGTGTGCTTGATGATGAAGGAAGTCTGGCTTCTGAGCTTGATTCCATTGAAGAAGCAAATACGCGTCTTGAAGAGCAGATCGCCAGAATAGATGAGCAGGTTGAACGTTTCCGCCAGCAATTGCTTGATAAATTTGCCGCTCTTGAGCAGGCTATTTCGCGAGTGAATAATTTACTGGCTTCAATTGATGCCAGTAATCAAACACGTTATAGTAGCTAATACCATTTTGCGATCACTATATCGCAAAATGGAAGCGCGAATGAGCGCCGCGCCTTGTGGCGCGTAACGCAATCATCCGCAGGATGATTGCAAAATATTATAATTTTTTTAAGATTATTGTGACATAGTGATCTTATGATAGCGAACACACACAAAAATAAATATCAGGCTTATGCGGCGGCAACGCAGACAGTTGCTAAAACGCAGCAGATCATCATGCTTTACGATGGCGTGATTCGCCTTGTTCAGCAGGCAAAAGAGGCAATCAGCCAGCGGCGGATAGAAGATAGATATAATCTTCTTATTAAAGCGTCTGAAATAATCAATGGTCTTCAAGGTTGTCTTGATTTTGAAAATGGCAAGGAAATAGCCGGAATTCTGTTTAGTTTTTATTCAACTGTAGAAAGCCGGATTTTTTCCATTCATCGCACTAACAGCCTTGAGGTTTGTGATGAAGTAATTGCTGATCTTAAACAAATGCGTGATGCCTGGGTCGCCGTAGATGAAAAATCTCTGGCTGAGCAGGCCGCTTCCTCGCCGTCTGCCGTGCAGATTATCAATGATGATGCTCAAAATGCAGAAGGTCAGCAGCAATTATTCAGTAGCAGCATTATTCTTTCCGCTTGAGAACGTCTCTCCTTATTAAACCTTGCACGACATTTGCAAATTTGGCACGACATTTGCAATGCATAAGTCTATGCAGCTTTTCATAGCTACAAGACTTATGTTGCAAATGAGGATTTATGCCGCTTATTTCTCCTTCCGCTGCTGTTTTAATTTCAGCAGTGCAAAATGGCAAAACCAACCGCAGTGATGGCGGAGTGTTTCTTGAGCTGTTAAATGGCGGCGGAGCTTCTTCCGGCCTTGACAGTGCTTCCGGCGGTCAGTCATTAGTTGATCTTCTCTATAGCGATGATGGTTCTGCTTCTCCTTTGCCAGGAATTGATGCACAGCGCAGCGATAGCGGCGATAGTGATGATAGTAAAGTATTGCGCGGCTTTGCAAGTGATGAAGTTGATTATTCGAAAGCTCCGCCTTCTGCTATTGAGGCAAAGCGCGAGATTCCGGCGCGAAATAATTATCGCGAGCGGGAAGATTCAACGCGCAGCGATGGTTCAGATTTACGGCGCTCGGCAGATATTGTCGCAGCTAATACAAAAGCAAATTCAAAATCAGTTATAATACGTTCTTCTGCGGAGAAAAAAAACACAGATAAATCATCTGATGAAATAGAATCTCTTTCACAAAAAATCCGCGCTAAACTTAATGATCTAAGTGATTTGCTCGCTGCTTTAGCTTCTTCTTTAGGCTTAGGCGGAGCTGTGCAGATTAGCACTTTTAAAGTGACAACAATTACAATTTCTGCCGAGGGGCAATATTTTCCTGGCTACGAGCAGGGCGGTGATTTATCTGCCGGATTTAAACAATTGCTGGCGGCAGTTTCTTCCGGAGAATATATTCCAGATGATGCGCGTGATTCTTTGCGTGGAGTTTTTTCAGCTTTTAGTGATTTTCTTGATTCAGCAACAACTTCCGGCTTCAGCCTTGATTCCGCGCAATGTACTTTCTGCGCGACGAAAATCGACATTGCTGTAGGCAGCGTGTCAGCAATCGCTGCTGATTTCTCTGCCTTTGATAAAGGCGCTGTTGCAGCTGATTTACGCGCTCTTGCCGGCTGGCTTGGTGATTTACGCTCCTTAGCGGCGTCCTTATCTTCAACCGTTGAAAATTCGGCAATTACTGCTGTGTCGGAAGCGTCTGTTCTGCCAATTGCACAATTGAAAAATGCTGATACTGAAGTTGCCAGTTCTTTAATTGATTCTGCGAATAAAAATTTGCCTGCTGACAATAATCAGATTTTTTCTACAAACAGCAAAAATGCTGAGAATTATTTGCCGACTGCTAATATAGTAACATCAACTCAGCCGGCCGCAGCTGTTACAGCCCCTGCCGTTGCCGCGCAAACTGCTCAGGCAATCGCGGCGATTTCTGAAGGCGGTCAAGGCGGGGAGGGGGATTTATCTCATGGCAATAGCGGCAACGGCAACAGCCAGCAGGGCGGCTATGGCAGCAATATTTCTCCTGGCGCAACTGCTTCTGCTGGAAATTTAGCAAAAATCTCTGCTGATAATTCGCTGAAATTTTCAAAATTATTAAACGAAACAAATCGTCCGCCGCTTGCTGAGCAAGTGGTCTTTAATATCAAAACCGCAGTGAAGGAAGGATCAAGCACTATACATATTCAGCTTGATCCGGCAGAGCTTGGCAAATTGCGTATTTCACTAGATTTAAGCGCTGATGGTAAAGCCAGCGGCGTGGTGGTGGTTGCTGATAATAAAAACACTCTCAATCTGCTGCAGCGTGATGCCGCCGGACTTGAACGAGCCTTAGCCGATGCCGGAATAAAAATGGATTCCGGCTCGATGAGCTTTAATCTGCAAGGCGGCAACCAGCAACAGCAACAACAACAGGAAACCAGACAGCAATATGCGGCACAGAAATTACCGGAATATTCCTCACCACTAGTCGAAGAAGATGAAATCGCCAAGCTGTCTGCGGTTGTTTCTCGTAATTATGCTGTGAATATCAATGACGGTTTAGACATAAAAATTTAGGAGATCACCATGATTCTCGACGCCAGCGCAACTGACAATATCAATAATTTCACCAAAGCCGGCAAGGCATCAAAAAGCGATGCTGACAACGCCGCAACCGCTCTGTTTAACAACACGCAGGATTTTATCAAATTGCTGACCGTGCAGCTACAGAATCAGGATCCGACAAAACCTCTGGAAACTGATCAGATAACTCAGCAAATAGCTTCTTTAAGCCAAGTTGAGCAACAGATAAACACGAATAAAAATCTCGAAAAATTAATGGCGTCATTCATTCAGTCGCAAACTTCCGACATGGTTTCCTATATCGGAAAATCCATCGAAGCTCCGGGTAATTTAGGCTACCTTAATGGCGGGCAGGCGACCTTTGTTTACAGCCTTGCTTCTGCTGCTAAGGAAAGCAAACTAACCATTACTGATCCGACTGGAAATGTTGTTTATGAAGGAGATGGCACAACTCTTGCTGGACGTAATACATTCAATTGGAACGGAAGAAACAACTATGGAGAAAGAGTAGCGGAAGGAGTTTATCAAATTTCAGTAAGAGCCAAAGACGAGCTGGGAAAAATTGTTCCTTCCAACACTTCCAGCTTTGGCCGCGTTACTTCAGTTGAGACATTAGAGGGAATTAATTATCTGGCGCTTGGTGATATTCTCGTTCCGCTCGATAAGGTGATTTCGGTGAGAGGCTAAGCTGAGAATATCTGAAGTATCTGAGAAGTGTTTTAAGAAAAAATAGCTGAAAAATAGCTAAAACAGGAGGATAAAATGAGTTTATACGGAGCATTATTCGCAGGGGTAGCAGGGCTTACCAGCCAGGCGCGCAAACTCGGCGTAATTTCTGACAACGTGTCAAACGTGAACACAGTCGGCTATAAAGGCGGCAACGCCTTGTTTGAAACTCTTGTTACAAGCTCATCAGCTAGCTCTGCCTATTCACCAGGCGGCGTTATTGGCGCCAGCAGGCAGCTGGTAAGCAAGCAAGGTTTGCTGCAGGCTACTGATTCGGCAACTGACATTGCCATTTCCGGCAATGGTTTTTTTGTGGTGAATCAGGATTCAGATGGTGGCGGACAAGTTTTTTACACTCGCTCCGGCTCATTCCGCGCTGACTCGCTGGGAAATTACCGCAATGCTTCCGGCTTTTATCTTATGGCTTGGCCGCTTGATCGTAACGGCCTGTTGCCGGGAGAATCTGGAAACACTACTTACACCACCTCAAACGCCAACTTAAGCAGCCTTCAGGTTGTCAATGTCGGCAATCTTACCGGCTCGGCGGCGGCTACTACCAGCGTTTCAATCGGCGCTAATCTTAATGCCTCGCAGACTGTTTTTCCTGGATCTGCCGGAATTGTGTCAATGGATTCACTCAGCGATAATAATTACGGAATTGCTGCGAAAGATATCATAGTCCCGGGCGGCTTAAACAGCGTAGCTCGCGGTGATAAGTTGGTAATAACTACCGGCGGCGGCCTTGAATTTACTTATCGCTATGGCGGTTTCACTCACAGCCGCGATGTGACTGATGCCAGCGATTCTGATAGTGGCTTATCTTTATTAACCGGCAGCACAACTCTTGGCACTAATCCTTTTGAGTTCACTGCTGACAGCAATGTGATTACGGTTAATCATACAGCGCATGGCCTTGAAGATGGAGCGGTTGTAACTCTGTCCGGAAATACCAGCGACATTGCCGGAATTGATTCATCAGAGTTTAATGGTGATTTTGTGATCACAGTAGTTGATGATAATAGCTATACCATAGAAACAGCCACCAGCGCCGAAGCAACCACTCTTGGCACGACTCCTTTGTCTGTGACCAATGGCAGTGCCACGGTTACAGTTACGCAAACTGCTCACGGCCTTACCAGCGGCCAGCAGGTTACGATTGATGGTTTAAGCGCCGCTATTGGCGGTATTTCTGTAGCGAATCTTGAAGGAACTTTTACCGTTACCGTTGTTGATGCTAACACTTTCACTTACACGGCAGGCGGATCGGCAACATCGACAACTACCGGAGGAACTGGAGCTACTTCTCTGACTGCCACTGGTGGAGGAGCTTCAATCGTTTCCGTAACCAGACCATTTGCCGGCAATATTCTTGATGCTTCAAATACTGAAACACGCTTTCTGGCAACTACCGGAACTTCAGGTTTTACAGTTGCTGCTTTAAGCTTTACTATCACCACCACTGCAACTGGTACGGTTACTTTTACCTATACGGCAGCATCTCCTGATGTCCGCCAGAAACAGTTTAATAACCTCACCAATCTTGCCGCCGCGATCGACGAGGTTGCCGGACTTTCGGCGCGCGTTGTTGATGGCCAGCTTTATGTAGGACCAACCGATGCGACAGCGGCAATAACTTTTGAAAATGGTTCAGTGGTGGGAACTTCCGGACCTCCGGTTCAAGCCGGAATAGACTGGATTCGTGAGCTTGGCCTTGAGAATATATCAGCCGGATCTGATCGCTTTTCATCAATGGAAGGGCTTTATAACCTTGCAACAGCTGATGCCGGAATCTCCGCATCTATTGAAAATCCGCTCGGCGAATCAACCCTTTCCATAAATGTTGACGATCCTCTCGATACGATAACTTTTGCCGATAGCCCAACCGCCGCTGCGCTTACCGCTTTCACCTCAGCAACGCCGATTACCACAACCAGCGGCAGCAGCATAATTACCGTCACTCATCCGGCGGCACACGGCTTCAGTACCGGAGATTTTGTTACTCTCGATACTTCCGCATGGGCAGCCACGGTGAACGGTTATAACGGCCTTGATGAATCAGAGCTGGATGGTCGTTTTGAAATAACCGTAACTGGCGCGACTACTTATACTATTGATCTCGGTAGCAGCGCGGTTGCCACTTCCACTGGCACAACCGGCGATAGCGACCTTGTCGTTACACCACATAACAATCTCGGCTCTCTGATCGCTGAGCTTGGCCTTGTTGATTCGTTGAACGGAGATACTTATACGCCGCAGGAAACTGATGCTTTTGGCCCGGCTTATAGCCCGATTGATACTGATATTAACATGGCCAGCGGCAATATTTCCCCACAATTCAGCCGTCCAATTCGGGTTTATGACGCGCAAGGCGGCGGCCATGATTTAAACGTCGCCTTTCTGAAAACTGATGAAAACACCTGGGCGATTGAGGTTTACGCCGTTCCTGATTCTGATGTCAGCAGCTCGCTTCCTGATGGCCTTGTTGCTTACGGCAATGTGACTTTCAACGGCGACGGAACTCTCCGCAGCGTTGATAATACGCTCAGTGAAGAAATAGACATCACCTGGACCAATGGCGCAGCCGCCAGCTCAGTTACTTTCGACTGGGGAACAGCCGGACAGCCATTCGGAACAACTGGCGCTACTACTTTTGGTGAGGCTGATGGTCTCAGCCAGTTCAACGCCGCCTATAAGGTTGCTTTTGCCAATCAGAACGGCGCTCCGGTTGGTGAACTAACCGGCGTTTCGATCACTGAATTAGGCGTTATTGTCGCCAGCTACAGTAATGGTGAAACGCAGGATCTCTTCAAAATACCAATCGCCGCCTTCGCCAATCCGGATCAGCTTGAATCAAATTCCGGCAACGTCTTTGAACAATCCGCCGATTCCGGCGAATTTAACCTCCAGCAGGCCGGAACCAGCGGCGTCGGCAAAATCGCCTCATCATCTCTGGAAGCCTCAAACGTCGAGCTTTCCACAGAATTGACTGATATGATCGTCGCCCAGCGTTCCTATCAGGCCAACGCCAAGGTCATCTCAACCTCGGATAACATGCTGAATGTACTGAATGACATTATACGGTAATGAGTGAGAATTTTCTAATAAACTCCGCCCTATAATGTCGCCAAGCGCACCCTCTTTCCCCCGTGAGGGTGCGCTTTCTCTATATATTTTAGTAAGGTGCTAGCACCTAGCCCCAAGCCCCTTACTTTTATTATTCCTTGACAAGGATTTAAGCAGGGGATAGTCGTTATAGAAATACATTGAATTTTGTGTTGAGTTACAGCTTGCCTGCCATTCACATTCTTGTTTATAATTGGTTAATAAAAGAGAACTGCCTATGACCAAGATTAATCTTACCTCCCGCCGCCTTCATGCAATTGCTGGCCGTAATGTCAATATGGATAATTCCGCCGTCGGTAATGTGATGCTTGATCCGCGCTATCTCCGCCAATCCTCCACCCTGATTCAGGACGCACTGCAAAAAGGCTTCGATGTGCTGCAACACGCCAATGGCGAAATAATCATGACCGGAATAAAAACTGTCGTCTACCAATATAGCTGGGACGAAGAAAAAGGTAAGCTGGTAAAAGCCAAACCAGAAAGAAAACCAAGAAAACTCACCGCCCCCGCTCTGGGAGATGAACAAGAACCAGAACAAGAAATAGAACAAGAACCAGAAACCGAAGACTCAGAAGAGGCTTGAGCCGCTTTGCTGGTTTTAAGTATTATTCGTTAATATTTTAAAGGTTTGTTCTGTTCCTGCTTTTATCAGCGCAGTTTCTTCCGGCGATAAATTTATTTTATAATAGTCAGGGCGAGAAATACGCTTTGCAAAATGCGCGGTTATTTCTTTATCTGATTCTAACATTGCGTGTTTATTTATTTTTTCCAGCCATTTCTCTGGCTCGGCGCACAAGCTCTCATACGGAATGCAGAGCAGATTTTGATTTGTAATATGTCCGGCGATCGCTCGGTAGGAATTATTCCAATCTTCTATATAATTATTTAGCATATTTTCTGATTTTGGTTGATATGTCGGACCAAATTCAAAATGCCCCTGAGCCTTCATATGTCTGATAATGCGTGGATTATTCTTTTGCGCCATAAATCTTTCATGCTGGCGTAGCAGGGATGAGATATGTTGCAGCGGATCGCGTATTGGAACTATAATCCGCGCATCGGGAAATAACTCCAGAAGCCTTGACAAGCGCAAAGATAAGTTATTATTTTTGGCGGCATAGCGTTTCGAATTAGTCACCAGCAGCAATTTCTTGATATGATCCTGATAAAAAGCCGAAAACTTCCGGCCATTTTCAGCAAAGGCCAACCATAGCATTTCTTCCATTCCCTCCGGACTTTGCGGCGATATGAAAATTCCATCACCATGCGCCCGCTCTTTCGCCTCGATTTTATTATTTGAAAGCAGCGCGGTTATTATGCGTGAGAAATACGGCGTAAAAATAAAAGGAAAATCGCGGTATTGATGAGTTGCCACCCCGCGATGCGCGGCGATATATTCCAGCAGCAAAGTGCTGCCTGCTCGCGCCAGTCCGGTTATGAAAACAGGTTTTTCTATCGTAATTTCCCGCAACCTGTTTGCCAATAATGCAGTTTCAATATTTCCCGCTTCCTTCCATAAGGGGCGCATTCCATGAACCAGCCTCGTCAGTAGATCAAGCGTGAACGAAATATTCATCATATTCCCCAGCGCCATTTGGCAAAGATATAAGCAACACACATTCCGGCAAAAAAATATAATGTCGCATATTGCTGATAAAAAAACAGAAATATCATAATCGGCAGGCACGACACAAATGCCGGCCAGAAAATCAAGCGTAAATGCACCAATGACAAAATTATTATTTCTTTTTGCATCATCAACAACTGCAGAAAAGTTCCGCTATGTGTGAATGATTGTTTCATCAGCATATGTTTGCGAGATTTCAAGCGAGCTACTTCAGTAAGCGCCGCCATTCGTGAATAGAACCACATCACCGCAAGCCCAAGAGCAAGTCCGACAAAAACATCAGTCACTCTGTTTCCTTATTTTTTGACTTGCGTAGCTTCAGATAAAGCAGGCGCAGCGGATATGCGATAACCACCACCAACGCAAAAGCAATCGCAGCCAGAAAACCAAGCGCCGAACCAAGCGCCGAAAACCCCGGCCCCGGCCCAACATAAGCAAAAGCCGGAAAACCAACCAAAGCCAAAAAGCAAAAAGAAAAAAGCAAAAACATAAAAACCATAACTAATTCCTAGCTACTTCCTAACCAATTCCTGCAAAAAAGGCAACTGCTCAGGAGTGTAACGCTCGCCATAAACAATCGCCGTTGCAAGATTTGGGATTGAGCATATCAAATCATTATTATATTGTTTGTCTTTATTTCCATAAGGATAAATATCAGGAATACGCGGCTGGTAATATGGCTTTATCTTATATTGCCATACTATTTCTCCCGCTTTATTGGTTTCAAATACTCTACTGCCAAGTGTTTCTGTGATAAATAAATTGCCATTCTCAAGAAGCTGCAATCTTCCATAAGCGCAACTATAGAAAGGCGATTGGCTATTTCCGGCATATTTTATAGACGGAGCAATTGTTCTTGGATTAATTTCGATTATTCTTGATTGCGGAGATTTTTTTGTTCCACCGCCTTGGTTATCGAATAGTATAATTGTTCCTTGCTCGGTGAATCTGGCTGAATGTTGTGCCGCCCAGATTCCTTTATATGCCCACACCACTTTTTCAGCATCAGGATCAATAACAGCGATAATGTCCATGTTGCGTATTGAAATAAGAATATGTCCAACGTCAAATTGTGGAAAGGAGCGAGCCAGATTTGCGTCAATTATATCAATTGAGTTAGTATGAAACTGATCCCAGACAAGCCCGCGAGATTGCGCGTTTATTATTAACGCCACAAAATCGCTTTTTTCAAAGGCGTCTATGACTGAAATTTTTCTTATCAATAAACCATCTGGTGAAATTATTGTAATATAATCTGCAAGGGTGTTATTGCCTCGCCATTTAACAAATTTCTGAGTAAGTGAATAGATTAGCTGATTGTCGCGGTTGATAATAATATCATGGTGCGTGTTATCGTCATATTTCCATAATAATTTTGAGTTCTTGTCTATTTTCACCATGCCATAACCATAAGGAGTATCTCCCCATCCGGTATAAGTAGCCAGTAAATCGCCATTTGGAAATATAATAGCTTTTTCAGGATATATGTTCTGCGCTGATGCTTTGCGATTATTTGCAAATAATTTTTTGTAATTAAGATTCCATTTATGAATTATGTTATCACTTTCATCAACTAAATAAACCGCATCTAAATAACGCAATATAAGAGCGTTATAATTTTCTAACAGCGGATTGGCAGCATTTGATCTTATTCTGCCTTGCGGCGCTGTAAATATATTGTCATTGAAAGTAAATTCTGTATTTTCAGGATATATTGAGTTGTTTCTTAAATAATCTATATTTTGTATTATGTACCGCGATACCTTGCCATCAAAATAAGCATCAGCTATTCCGGCAATATATACAACAGGAATCAATGAGCAAAACCACAGAATACGGAAACAAATTCTAAGCAATTTATACAGCATGAATAATACTTAGATAGATGGCAACACAAGTGGCCTTTTGGCTCAAATACAGCATAAATCCTGACGGTTACACCATCAGGATCTATTGTGCATTAGCTCAGATCGATTTATACTACGAAGCCAATTTTGAGTCAATCTGGTATTCCGCCACCATTACCTCCACCATTAGCCTGACCTTGTATAATAGCAAACTCCCCCTTTGTATAACTATGTTCTCTATTGGCCTTTGTAACTCTAAGACCCGGACACTTTGCGCCATATTCTTTCAAAAGGGCTTTTTCTTCATCTGTAAAAGCTAAAACTCCTCTCATAAATACGTCCTTTCCTTTTTTCGCCGTTCCGCATGAACCGCCAACGCGTACGTTTATATTGTCACAAGAATAACTACCTGGTATAACTTGACTAACACTAGGGATACCCATAGTCGTTTTTTTCTTATATGTGCAAAAATTAACGAAGGCTTGACCAGTTTCTGAAGTACCTGGAGGGCCAGAATAATTGCAAACTGCTCTACACGCATTTTCACCAACAAGTTTTATACATTTTTCTTTCACAACCATTTGACCGCCATCCATCTCCGTCATACCATCTGAAGTACAGGTTAGGGTGAAAATTGTATCCGCAGCATATGTGTTGTTTGAGATGGATATTGAGGCGATGAGTCCTATTATTCCAATTTTAAGTGCGTTTTTCATAAATTATTATCCTTTTAGTTTTAATTGGTTTGTATTTTTATTAACTTATTATTAGTGCTATTTTAAAGTTATCTTAAGGTTATTGTAAAGTTCTGGCGGTTGCTTTTTGGTTAGATGGTTTTTCTAACCTACTGGGTTCATATTATCATTGGATTGTGACAGTTTTGTGACGTTATGGTTATTGTTTTGTTACAACTCTAGGTGCTAGGGGCTAGGTGCTAGGGGCTAGGGGCTAGGTGCTAGGGGTTAGGGGCTAGGGTTTAGGGGTTAGGGGCTTGGTTTTATAACTGAATTTTAATTAACATCGTTTAGGATAAGCCGGTAAATTCTTGGTTTTCTGGGTTTTATGGCTGGGCGGTTTTTATTATTTCTGGTTTTTTTGCTCTGGCCTTTGGCTGGCTCTTCTTCCTATGCTTTTGATGCGGGCGATCCTTTCGCAACTGGCGGCAAGATTGCTGCTTATGGCTCTGGGCTTAAGCCTTCGCATTGTCCGCCGCCGCCGGATCTTACTCAGGAGATCACTCTTGGCGTTGCGGTTGTGGCGATTCTCTGCGATAATCCGGAAGCGCGTTCATCATATCTTTCCTTGCTGGCCAGCGCCGATAGTTACGGCGGAACGCTGATGTCTTATCTGCCGGATATTTCGGCCAGTGTCAGCGCCGGGACTTCGCGTTCACGAACTCTTGGCGAGGATAATATAGCAAGCAGCAGCGGTGTCAGCGTTTCAACGGGCATGACTCTTTATGATTTCGGGCGGCGTGAGGCGAATCTGGCCATTGCCGAGCGGACGCTGATTGCCGCCGGGATGAGCTATGATTCAGCTTTGCAGGGTTTTATCGCCGGGGGATTGCAGGCTTATTTCGCGATGCTGACCGCGCAGAATGCGTTGTCGATTGAGCGCGAGTCGCTGGCTTTGTCGGAGAAAATACTTGATGCGGCAGAGACACGTTATCAGCTTGGCCTTGTGCCGCTTTCTGATGCGTTGCAGGCGCGAACCAGCTATTCGCAGGCGAAGCTGGCGCTTGAGCAGTCGGAAAATACGTTGACATTGGCGCGGGCGGCTTTGGCGCAGCAGATGGGAATTTCGCCGCTTAGCGAATTCAAGGTTGCTGAGCTTGATGATCCGCAACTGACTGCGCCGCCTTTTAAAAACGCTGTGCTGGAATTGATTGAAAAAGCCAAGCAGCAGCGTATTGATCTCAAAACGCAGCGTCTTTCTTTAAAAAATGCCGAGGATAGTTTCCGCAATACTAAGCGGCGACATCTGCCGAGTATTTCCGCCAGCGCTGCTAGTAGCTATAGTGACTGGGATATTGTGCATCGTAATGAACGCAGCGATTCAATTGGCGTGAGTGTCAGCATTCCGATTTTTACTGGTTTTGGGGCGGTATTTTCTGAGCGAGCCGAGCGCAAGCAATTGGAGACGCAGCGTCTGCAGCTTATTAATGCCGAGCGCGGAGTTGAGCAGGATGTTTTAAGAAGCTGGCAGAATTTTAATACGGCGCGGCTTAATCTTTCTACGGTTCAGTCGTCGCTGGAGTCGGCGCGGTTGCTTAAGGATGTTTCAATCGGGCGTTATCAGGAAGGAATTGGCTCTATTCTTGATGTTCTTGGCGCGCAAGTGAGCTATCGCAATTCCTTGCAGAGTTTGTTATCATCGCGTTATAATACTCTGACGGCGCGGGTTGATCTGGTGCGTTCAGTTGGCGAGCTTGATTTACGTTCTATTGAATCGGCGCTTAAGAATAAAGGCAACGCTCAGGCTGGTTCTGAAGCTGGCTCTAATTCTGATGCACAATTACCGGAGCTGGCGGAAATTGTTACTTATAAAACTCCACAAAGATAAATTCATAAAAATATAATCATAAAAATAAATTCATGAAAAAGAAGAAAAAACTATTCTGGATATTGTTGCTGGCAGTTCTTGGCGCGGCTTCTTTATTCGCGTTGCGGGAAGAATTATTTTCTGCGCCGGAAGAGGGGGATATTCCTTTCCGGACTGACGTGGTGACGCGTGGCAATATTGCCAATATCATAACCGCAACCGGAGCATTATCGCCGGAAGAGGAGGTGAATATTGGCACACAAGTATCTGGTCAGATAACTAAACTTTATGTCAAGCTCAACGATCAGGTAACGGCAGGGCAGTTGCTGGCGGAGATAGATCCTTCCATCGCGCAGACGCAATTGAAGCAGAGCAAGGCGGCGCTGGAGACTTCACAACTTTCCTATGAGCTGGCGCAGAAAAATTATGAGCGGACGAAGACGCTGGTTGCGAAAGAATATGTGGCAAAAGTTGAGCTGGAAAATGCCTGGCAGAGTTTAGTTGGCAGCAAGAATTCGCTGGAATCAGCAAAAATAGCGGTGGAGCGTGATGAGGTTAATCTTGGTTATACTAAGGTAACATCGCCGATAAATGGCGTGATTGTCGCGCAGGAAGTGGCAAGCGGGCAGACTTTAGCTTCCAATTTTCAGACGCCAAATCTGTTCCGCATTGCCAAGGATTTAACGGTAATGAAAATTGACATGAATGTTCCGGAATCAGACATCAGCAAAATACATGAAGGAATGCCAGTGGTTTTTGAAGTTGACGCTTTTCCTGATCGTGATTTTCCTGGCGTTATAAAAACTATCAATCTTAATCCGAATAATTCTTCCGGCGTGGTGACTTATGTGGTGGTGGTGGTGGTTGATAATAAAGACCGCGCGCTTTTTCCGGGAATGACGGCGAATATAAAAATAACTCTTTCCGAAGTTAAAGATGTTTTGCGCGTTCCGGCGGCTGCTTTGCGCTTTACGCCGCCTTATGAAACGTCCGGCGGAATTTCCAATCTGTTTTACGGTTCTTCTAATAAAAAAAGCCGGAAATCAACAAGGTCGGATTTTTCGGAAGACAATGATAATAAAAAATCAATTTATCTGTGGAAAAACGGCGAGCTGGAAGAAATAGCGGTTGAAATTGGCGCTACTGATGATCTGCTTATTGAGATTAAAAGCGATAAAGTAAAAGAAGGAGATATAGTTGTTACCGGATTGCCAGTGCAGGAGGATTAATAATGTCTGCATTAACAATGGCTGAAAATATTTCCGCAACAATTTCTGTTGATAAATCCGCTCCGGTTCTGGAATTACGCGATATCTGCAAGGATTACGAGCAGGCGGCAGGCCTTAAAACTCGCGTTCTGAACAATATCAATTTAACAGTCAGGGCAGGGGAGTTTGTGGCGATTATGGGACCTTCAGGTTCTGGAAAATCAACGCTGATGAACATAATCGGCGCGTTGGATCGTCCTACTTCCGGAAGCTATATTCTCGCCGGAAGTGATGTTGCATCATGTGATGACAGAAAGCTGGCGAATTTACGCAATGCAACAATCGGTTTTGTATTTCAGGGTTTTAATTTGCTGTCAAGGCGCAGCGCGGCAGAAAATATTGCCTTGCCGCTGATTTACAGCGGAATCAGTCGCAGCAGAAGTTTGCAGCGGGCAGAGGAATTGCTTGAGAAAATAGGGCTGTTAACACATCGTGATTATCTGCCTTCGCAAATGTCCGGCGGACAGCAGCAGCGCATTGCAATTGCCCGCGCTTTGGCGATGCAGCCGGAATTATTGCTGGCTGACGAGCCGACTGGAAATCTCGACAGCGCAACCAGTGATGAGATAATGAAAATATTTGCCGATCTGCATCAGGCAGGAATGACCATAATATTAATCACACATGAAAATGACGTTGCCAACCATGCGAAAAGGCTAGTGCAGATTAAAGACGGCGCGATTGTTTATGATATGAATATCAATAATGCAGAGAATAACGAGAATAATAACGAGAATAATAATGCTGATAATAATGCTGATAATAATGCGAATAATAATTTGCATAATAATCTGCATAATAATGCTGATAAATAATATTAATTTAAGCGAGGATTAAAGCGTGTTGCCAGGCAGTTTGATATATGAAGCTTGGATTTCTATTTCAGCTAATCGTCTGCGGACGTTTCTGGCAATGCTTGGCATTGTAATTGGCGTTAGTTCTGTGGTTTTAATGGTTGCCGTTGGAACAGGAAGCAGTCGCAAAGTGGCAGAGGCAATCAGGCAGCTGGGAACTAATCTGCTGATAGTTACGCCTGGATCAGCAAGCAATAAAGGCGTTCGCAGCATAGCCAGCTCGCGGTTTAGTGTTCGTGATGCACAGATATTAGGACAATTACCGTCAGTGGCTTATGCGGCGGCTTTTACTGATTATCGCAATTTTCAACTACGTTCTTCACTTAGTAACTGGAATGCTGGCGCGGTAGGAACTACTGAACATGGAATTCGCATTCGTAACTGGCCGCTGGCTGAAGGCAGTGAATTTTCTGCGGAAGATGTGCAAAACGGCAAAAGAGTAATGGTAATTGGCAATACGGTAGCGCGTGAGCTATGCGGCGGCCTTTCCTGTGTTGGCACAACTATTCTGATTAATAATATCAGCTTTGCGGTAATCGGCGTTCTGGAAGCGCGAGGACAATCGCTTGATGGTCGTGATCAGGATAATATTATTTTTCTTCCGATAACCACCGCGCAGAGCAAATTGTGGGGAAATAGCTATTCAAGCATTGTGCAGTCAATTAATGCGCGGGCAATTGCCAAAGACTATGTAACTATTGCCGCTGAGGAAATTCGTTCCGCTCTGCGTGATCGTTTCCGGATTAAAAATACAGATGGTGATAATTTCACCATAACTGACTTAACCGCGATCACTAAAATCGCCAGCGATACAACAAAATCAATGTCAATGCTGCTGGCGGCGATAGCGTCAATATCGCTGATTGTCGGCGGAATCGGAATTATGAATATAATGCTGGTAACAGTCTCCGAGCGCACGCGCGAAATAGGAATTCGCAAGGCAATAGGCGCAAGCGAAAGAGCAATACTTAGCCAGTTTCTGCTGGAAGCGATTTTTATCGCCTTTGTCGGAAGTCTTATCGGATTGTCTCTAGGCGCTGGACTTGGCCTGCTTGCTTCCAGCCAGATTGGCTTGCCGGTTGATTTCAGCATCTGGGCGGTTGTCTCAGCATTGCTGGTTGCTTCCGGAGTAGGAATCGCCAGCGGAATATATCCGGCATATAAAGCGGCAAAATTACAGCCTATAGAGGCCTTAAGAGTCGGATGATTAACACTGCTACTTTCCCCTCTGCCGCTTGCGGGAGAGGGTCAGGGAGAGGG
>CAZFJN010000024.1:7455-10777 GCA_964519595.1 uncultured Rickettsiales bacterium | reverse complement strand
GGGAGAGGGTCAGGGAGAGGGCGTTAATCCATATATTTCAGCAAATCACTTTTTGGCGAGAGAACCATGGTGGTGTCATCTTTGTTGAAAGATTTGCGATATGCTTGCATCGAGCGATAAAATCCGAAAAACTCGGCATCTTGTCCAAAGCTTTGCGCGAATATTTTTGTTGCTTCCTTATCGCCTTCGCCACGCAGAATCTCTGATTGTTTTTTTGCCTCAGCGATTATTATGGTGCGTTCCTTATCAGCTTGCGAACGTATTTTCTGCGCGTCTTCTGCGCCTCTGGCACGGAATTCTTTTGCTTCACGTTCGCGCTCAGTCTGCATACGTTTATAAATACCCTCGCTGTTTGCCGGCGGCAGATCAGCGCGTTTAATGCGAACATCAACCACTTCAATGCCAAAGCCACGCGCCTGCTCTTTCTGTTCATTGCCGATTCCTACTGAAATTCCGCGCGTCTGTGCATTTACCAGCGCTTTAATCTGATTCATGGTCTGTGCGCGTTTTTCAGAAATCACCGCCGAGAGAGGAAATTCGCCAATTACCTGCCGCAGGCTTGATTCCAATATAGAATTAAGGCGGCTTTTCATTACCGTTTCACTACCAACAGTTTGTTTAAAACGCAGCGGATCAGTTATGCGGTAACGCACAAAAGCATCAACTATCAGTCTTTTCTGATCAGCGGCAATTACTTCCTTAGATTCAGCATCATAATCAAGCAATCTGGCATCATAAAACTCAACATTCTGCACAAAAGGCAGCTTGAATTTAAGCCCTGGTTTCTGCTCTACGCGAATCGGTTTTCCAAACGACAAAACTAAAGCCTGTTGTGTCTGGTTAACCACAAACATGCTGCTGCTGATCAGAAACAAAACAGCGAAAAATATTCCAAGGCTTATGGTTAAATATCTCATTGCTGTCCCTCAGATTTTCCATTTTTCTTCAACGCCGGCAGCGGCAGATAAGGCATAACTCCCTGCGTTCCTTTATCATCTAATATTATTTTATCCATGCCGGATAATATATCTTCCATTGTTTCCAGATACATTCTTTTTTGCGTTACATCCTTGGCCAGCTTATATTCATTATAAACCGCTGAAAAACGCGAAGCCTCACCCTGAGCGCGCGCTATTACTTCCTGCTTATAACCTTCAGCATCAAGGATCAGCTTCTGCGCTTCACCGCGCGCTCTCGGCAATATGTCATTACGATAAGCCTCTGCCTGATTACGCGCTGTTTCCATATCCGCGCGGGCGGTTTGCACATCGCGGAAAGCATCTATAACTTGTGATGGCGGATCAGTATCAAGCAGATTAACGCTGACAATTTCTATTCCGGCTTTGTAACTATCGAGCGTCTGCTGCAGTAGATTTTTAGTGTCCTGCGCGATTTCCAGCTTGCCTTCTGCCAGCGCAACCGCAATCGGCGTACGTCCTATAATCTCGCGCATTGCTGATTCAGCAGTGGTTTTTACTGTCATTTCCGGATCACGAATATTAAATAGAAAATCCGCGGCGTTTCTGATCTGCCACTGCACTTCAAAATTAATATCAACAATATTTTCATCGCCAGTTAGCATCAGCCTTTCATCAATATTGTTGGAACTATTGTAATTACGCTGATTTTTTTCATCACGCTTGCCGATTTCAACACGGTTCACAACAGTAACGCGCGGCGTCAAAACAGCTTCAAAAGGATAAGGAAAATGATAATTAAGCCCTGGTGATGTCGTGCGGTGATACTGGCCAAAGCGCATAACCACGCCTTGCTCATCAGACTTGACCAGATACATTCCCGAAGCAAGCCACAACACAAATATAACCATAACGATCAGCAAGAAACCACGTTTGCCGTCACCTCCGAACAGGCCGTTATCATTTATTCCGCCGCCGTTACCGCCATTATTGCCACCACCACCGCCTAATATAATTTTCAACTGCGCGCGCACTTTACGCAATGCCTCGTCCAGATCAGGGCCTTGCGGAGGCCTGCCGCCGCCGGACGGTTTATTTCCCCACGGTCCGCCATTATTGCCGCCGCCACCACCGCCCCAGGGGCCTTGATTATTGCTGTTATTATCTCCCCAAGCCATCTGCGCCCTCTGATAAAATTAATTCACTTTATAAAAATACAATTTTATAAAAATACAATCATAGTCTTTAAGCTACAATTCAATTATAATTTCTAACCAATTATTAGTTTCTAATTATATCTAATTATAGTTTCTAACTTCGATTATAGTTTCTATACTTCGATTATAGCTTGTAACATAGAATTATAAAACATGACATCTTTAAAAACATAAAATGCATTTAATGACAACTTGCATAAATTTCAATCGGCAAATGATAAAAACAAAAAGATAAGAAGATGACAACTGCAGAGCAGATCAGGAAAACTATAGAACAAGCAATTGGCAAAGATGTTGATTGTGTAAGTGCTATTGTTGTGCGCTCTGCCAATATAGGATTTATGATTACTGTCGCGGCTGATGAAAAAGAGCGCGGTTTACGCCTTAAAGAACAATGCGAAAAGGCGCTTTCCAAACTTCCTGGCGTTGAAAAAATCAGCATAGTTGTCACTTCAGAATTTACTGCCACGCCTTCTTCAGGCGCTGTCCCTAAAGCAAAGCCAGCGCAGTGGAATTTAACTCCGGTTGAGGGCGTTAGCAAAATAATCGCTGTTGCTTCCGGAAAAGGCGGCGTTGGCAAATCAACAACTACGGTTAATCTTGCTCATGCTCTGCGCGCGCTTGGCAAAACAGTCGGCATTCTCGATGCTGATATATATGGTCCTTCAATTCCGCATATGCTTGGTTTGCCTGATGTTAAGCCGGAAATTGTTGATAATAAAATGCAGCCGGCGCTGGCTTATGGAATAAAAATCATGTCAATGGCGCTTATTGTCGGCGAGGAGGCAGCGATTCTGCGTGGTCCAATGATCAGCAAAAGCCTTGCCCAGATGCTGCGTTTTACCAACTGGGAACAATTAGATTTCCTGCTGGTTGATATGCCGCCGGGAACTGGCGATATTCATTTAAGCCTCGCGCAGCAAGCACCGCTTTCCGGCGCGATTATTGTCACTACTCCGCAACCTGTTGCGGTAATTGACGCGGCGAAATGCCTTAAAACATTTCTGAAGCTGAATGTCGCAATTGCTGGAATTGTTGAAAACATGTCCGGAGAGATATTTGGCAGCGGCGGCGGCGAAGAGCTGGCGGCGGAATTCGGCGTAAATTTTTTAGGAAGAATTCCTCTTGATCAGGCAATTCGCGAGGCTTCCGATAATGGCAAGGCGAATAATAGCAAAGCAAATAATG
>CAZFJN010000024.1:0-7355 GCA_964519595.1 uncultured Rickettsiales bacterium | reverse complement strand
CAAAGCAAATAATGGCAAATACTTGAATAATGATATTGCTGACTTATATTCACAAATCGCTAAAGCAATTACTAAAAATATAATTTCCTGAAAAATTATTGAGGTTGTTATGAAAAATGCAGTTTTTCCATCAGGCTTTTTTTTACATAACTTTTTTTTACATAACAAATTACTGCTTGCCTTATTTCCTATATTATCTTTTGCATTATGCGCTGTATTTACGCCGCATTATGCGGCGGCGGCAGTTCCTTTTTCAATGTTTTTTGATAAATCTTCTGCTGATAAATCATCTGAAAATATCTCGTCTACAGACAATTCTTCTTCAGAAAATTCTGCTGATAATCTGCCTTCACTTGCGCCTTTGCTTAAAAAAGTAACTCCGGCAGTGGTAAATATTTCTACTAAAACCAAAGTTCGCGTTGCCGCTAATCCGCTTATGGATGATCCGATTTTCCGGCAGTTTTTCCAATTTCAGTTTCCCAATATGCCTAAGGCGGAACGCGAGGTGCAAAGCGTTGGCTCAGGAGTTATAGTTGATGCGGAAAAAGGTTATGTAATAACCAACAACCATGTGGTTAAGGAAGCTGATGAAATATATGTGAATTTAAAGGATAAGCGGCGCATAAAAGCGCAGCTTCTTGGCCGCGATGAAGAAACAGACATTGCGGTTTTGAAAATAAAAGCTGACAATCTGACCTCGCTGAAAATAGGCGATAGCGGAAAATTACAAGTTGGCGATTTTGTAATTGCTATTGGCAATCCTTTCGGAATTGGCCAGACGGTAACTTCCGGCATAGTCAGCGCACTTGATCGCAATGGCCTAGGCATTGAAGGTTATGAGAATTTTATTCAAACAGACGCGGCGATTAATCCGGGAAATTCCGGCGGCGCTTTGATAAATCTGCGCGGCGAGCTGGTTGGAATTAATACTGCTATTTTATCGCGCTCCGGCGGCAATGTCGGAATTGGTTTTGCTATTCCGGTTGCAATGGCCGGAGAAATTATGCAACAGCTTGTTTCCAAAGGCAGCATTGAACGCGGCCGGCTTGGCGTTCATATTCAGGATATAACTCCTGAAATAGCCGAGGCAATGGAAATCAAAATTGATGAAGGCGCTCTGGTTGCTCAGGTTGAGCAAGGTTCAAGCGCTGAAAAATCTGGCCTTAAGGAAGGAGATATTGTTGTTTCCTTAAATGGTTCTGCGGTTCGCGGCGCTAGTGATTTACGCAATCGCATTGGCATGTTGCATGTCGGCGATCAGATTAAAATGGAAGTTCTGCGCCAGGGCGGAATGCGTGACACTCTAACGGCGGTAATCGGCAAGCGCGGCAATGGTGAAAATGCCGCCGCTGCGGACAAATCTGGAAAGGTCTTTGAATTAAAAGGCGCAACTCTTGGCGCTGTTGAGCTTAACTCGCGCTCTGCAGACAATAAGCGCGGCGTGCAGATTGTGGCGGTAGATCCGGAAAGTCAGGCCGCCGCCGCCGGACTACGCCCTGGTGACATCATAATCTCAGTAAACCGCCAGCCGGTTTCAACGCCAAAAGAAGCAGTCAGGGCGGCAGAAAATAATAAAAAATCATTATTATTGAATGTATTACGCGGAAATTCAGCTATTTTTGTGGTAATAAAATAATTTTCAGACAAAATACCACTTTTCTTAGATGTTTTCTTTCTGTATAAAAGCAGCTTGCATTTTTTCTGTAAGATCTTTGTAAGATATATGTTTGTATATGCTTATATATGCTTTGATACATTAGATAAGCAGAAAAAATATCAAAATAAATTAAAGGATCACGATCATGGCTGTACCAAAAAGAAAAACTTCTCCTTCTCGCCGCAATATGCGCCGCTCTCACCACGCGCTTGGCAAAACCACAGTTGGCGAAGATAAAACAACCGGCGAGCTGAAGCGCCCACATCACGTTTCCGCAGACGGCTATTATAATGGTCGTCAGGTTACGAAATCCAAGGTGAATCGATAATTTGTAAAGCCAGACCATGGCTACGGGCAAGCTGCAACAACCTATTGCTCTTGACGCTATGGGCGGCGACAATGCTCCAGGCAGCGTTTTGCGCGGCGCGGAACAGGCTTTAATTCGTCATCCGGGCATTAAATTTCTACTGTTTGGCAATAAGCTGGAACTCGATCCGCTGCTACTTTCTCTGCCAAGGCTGGCTGGCGCATGTGAGATTATTCATACTACACAGTCAATCAGCAATGATGACAAACCCTCACAAGCCGTGCGGCGCGGTCAGCAATCAAGCATGTGGCTTTCGATTAAAGCGGTAGAGCAGGGACGCGCCTGCGCGGTGGTCTCCGCCGGCAATACTGGCGCTTTAATGGCAATGTCTAAACTTATTCTGCGAACCTTGCCGGGAGTTTCTCGTCCGGCAATTGCCGCTTTATTTCCAACTCTGCGCGGTGAATGTGTGATGCTTGATTTAGGCGCTAATGTTGAATCAGGCGCGGCGGATTTATATCGTTTCGCAATTATGGGCGATGCGTTTGCGAGGGCAGTTCTTGGTCTTAACCGTCCGCGCATTGGCCTGCTTAATATAGGCGCGGAAGAATTAAAGGGACGCGAAGAAATAAAGGAAGCGGCAAAGCTGCTTAAATCATCATCTCTTAAACTTAATTTTCAGGGTTTTATTGAAGGTAATGATATTACCAAGGGCATTGTTGATGTAGTGGTTTCCGATGGTTTTACCGGAAATATCGCGCTTAAAACCGCGGAAGGAGTAGCACGCCTTATTCGTACATATCTGAAAGACGCTTTTACCAGCTCATTCGGCGCTAAAATTGCCGGTTTTTTAGCCAGCGGCGTTATGCGCGCGGTAACTGACAAGCTCGATGACCGCAAGCGCAATGGTGCTATGTTTCTTGGCTTAAACGGAATTTGTGTCAAAAGTCACGGCGGCGCAGATGCTTATAGCTTCTGCAATGCTATTTCTGTAGCGATTGATCTTGTCGTGCATAATATAAACACGCGCATCACACAGGAAATCGCCATTTCAACACAAAGCGCTCTTGATTTTCCGGCAGTTGAAGGAGAGGCAAATTGACGGTAAGAGCTAAAATAATTGCAATAGGCGCAGCGCTTCCGGCCAGAATAGTTCATAATTCTGATCTTGATCCGGCTCTTGGCACTAGCCATGAATGGATTGTTGAACGAACCGGAATCAAACAGCGCCACATTGCTGCAGCTAATGAATTTACCTCTGATCTGGCCTCCGCCGCCGCGCGTGATGCCTTATCAGCAGCGCAGATTGACGCAGAAACCATTGATCTGATAATTGTCGCCACCACCACGCCGGATGATACCATGCCGGCAACCGCAACCAGAGTTTCTCACATGATCGGCGCGAAAAACGCTGCTGCTTTTGATATGAATGCCGCCTGCAGTGGTTTTGTTTTTGCCATGACTACCGCAAATTCCTTCATAATAAGCGGCGCGGCGCGGCGGATTTTAGTAATTGGCGCGGAAACTTACTCGCGGATTATGAACTGGCAGGATCGTTCAACTTGTGTGCTATTCGGCGACGGCGCGGCTTGTGTGCTTCTTTCCGCTGAATCAGCGCAAAATAATTCACGCGGAATTCTCTCCAGCCGGATTTTTTCTGACGGCGCGTATCTTCATCAGTTAAACACCACTGGCGGAGTTTCCAGAACTAAAGATTCCGGCTATCTCACCATGCTGGGAAAAGAAATATTCCGCCATGCCAGCATAAAAATGCCACAAGCAACGGAAATCGCTCTTGCCGATGCCGGACTAAGCGTTGCTGATATAAATTGGCTAGTTCCGCATCAGGCAAATCAGCGCATTCTGGCCAGCGTCGCGCAAAAACTGGGAATTGGCGCTGAGCGTGTAATCTCAACCGTTGATCAACATGCTAACACCTCCGCCGCCTCAATTCCTCTGGCGCTTTATCACGGTGTTATGAATAAGCTGATCAAGCCGGATGACATAATCGCCTGTCCGGCCTTAGGTGCAGGACTCACCTGGGGTTGCACCATAATCCGCTGGTAGCTGAAAAAATAAAAATACTTACCCTGCTTTTGTGACAGCATCATCTCAGGTTATTGTTGGTTATATCAAGGAGACGCAGATATGACCACACAACCAGGATCTTTTGATTTTACCATCTATCAGGGCGCGACATTCGGACATGTCATCTCCTGGAAAGATGAAAACGATCAGGCAATCAATCTATCAGGCTATACATCGCGGATGCATTTGCGCGTAAGCAAAGATTCCGAAACTGCTTTTTTAACTCTCACCACGGAAAATAGCCGCATTGCCCTCGGCGGAGCTTTAGGCACAATCACCCTTTCCATCAGCGCCGCCGACACGGCTTTGCTAAGTGAAGCCGGAGGGGTTTATGATCTTGAGCTGATCAGCTCAGGCGGCAATGTAACGCGCCTGCTTGAAGGAAATATCATAATCAGCAGGGAGGTTACACGATGACAACCGTTACCGTTACTGACACAGAAATACAAGTTGTAACAGTAGGCGTACAAGGCCCGGCTGGCGGCGGCGGCTCTAGCGATCACGGCGCGCTTTCCGGCCTTGCCGATGATGATCACGCGCAATATTACAACCAAAGCCGCGGCGACGCACGCTATTCACAACTCGGACATACTCACGCAACGTCAGACATCACCAGCGGCACTTTTGCCGATGCGCGAATTGCCGCCAGCAACGTCACACAGCATCAGGCTGCCCTTGCCATTGCCACTTCGCAATTAACCGGCACGGTAGCAACTTCGCAAATCGCCAATGACGCGGTAACTTACGCTAAAATGCAAAATGTCTCCGCTACTGACAAGCTGCTTGGCCGCCTCAGTTCAGGATCTGGCGATGTTGAGGAAATAACCTGCACCGCAGCAGGGCGAGCTTTAATTGATGATTCCACCGCCGCCGCACAGCGCGTTACTTTAGGTGTTTCCTCTCGCGCTATTATCTTCGGCGCGGTCACTCCTGGTAATGATACGCTCTATCTCACCACTTACGCGCCATTCGCCTTCACTATAGATAGCGTGCAGAATATTCAAACCTCCGCCGGAACAATCACCGCCGCCGTTAAAATCAACGGCACAAATGTCACTGGCTTATCAGCAATCGCCGTAACCTCCACATCACAAGACGCAACAGCCAGCGGCGCTAACAGCGTTGCCGTCGGCGATGAGGTAACTGTTGTTTTGTCGAGTAATTCCAGCGCCGCCAATCTGCGCGGCACAATTTTAATCACGGCATAAAAATAACAATCGGGAAATTCGCACTCCGCAGGAAGGTATAAAACAATGATCAGCAATATCAATATTATGGAAATTTGCGAAGGAGGACATCATGCAGATATTTCCTTTGATGTCATTTCTGTCAATAAAACCGTCAAAGGCCTTGAGTATAATTCTTTCTTCTTCGGAGATAGCTCCGGAGATCTGGCAATGGATTATCTGAAATATCTTCTCAATCAATATGAACATTCCGACTGGCAGTCGCTTAAAACTGCTCTGGAGGCTTGAATATGACCCTGCAAATATTTGCCACCCCTCTGACCTGGCCTGTTCCAACTCTGATCAATCAGGGCGCGAATTCTCCGGCTTCATCAACTACCACTCTTGACGCAGTTGGCGAATATCTGGCGCTGATCTTCCGCGCACCGCGCACTGGCGATATTTCTCATCTTGAATATTACGTCAACGCAGTTGCTGGCGCGTCCGGCTCGGCAGTTATGGATTGTCGCGTGGAAACAGTAAGCGCCGCCACCGGACTTCCCAGCGGCACGTTGTGGGCAACTAATACTAACGGTTCGCAAACTCTTGCTTTTAATGATGATGCGAAATGGTTCTCAACCGCTCTAACCGCCAATGCCTCCGTAACTATCGGCGATGTTGTAGCACTAGTGGTCAAGGTCAGCTCCTTCACCACTGTCACTAACGTCCAGCTTTCTTCCTACAGCCGCTCGGCGGTTACAAGCGCCTATGGCGTGGCTGATACTGGCACTGGCGCGGCTAAACTCGGCGTGAATATCGTGCCGCAATTTACCGTTAAATATAGTGATTCACCAAATTATGTGCCGATTTACGGTGTATTCCCTTATAAAACCATCACCACCTCGGCAATCACCAACGCCACTGGCACACGCCGTATCGCCGCCAAATTCCAAATCCCCGCGCCAGTCCGCGCTGAGGGATGCTGGGCGCATATGATTCCCGCCGCCAGCAACGCTTTTGATATTGTCCTCTACGCCGCCGACGGCACAACTGTCCTTTCCAATATCTCCATAGATACTGACCAGCTCAGCGCCAACAACACCTCCGCCGCAGTGAATTTCTTCACCTTCGATACGTTTGTCGATCTGGCCGCCAACACCAACTATTATCTGTCATTCGAGCCAACAACCGGCACGGCAATCACTATGTATGACTTCACCGCCGAAGATAATGACCGCCTCGAAGCACTATGCGGAGGAAAAAACTTCATGCTGGCAACCCACAACGGAACAAGCTGGACCGACTCAAACACCAGAACCCCAGCAATAGGCCTAATCTTCGACAAAATAGATGACGGAGCAGGCGGCGGCGGATCATCAGCCAACTACTACACAACAATTCTATAAAATAGACCTCTTTCGAAACTAAATATTTGTGAATTTTCGATATTGATTATGACTTTGCAGTATACTCCTATAACAACATATCGTCATCCTTTGGCTTGACCAAAGGATCTCTTTACTGTTGCACAAGATCCTTTGATCAAGTCAAAGGATGACGTCATAACAATCAAATATTTAAGCGTTTTGAAAGAGGTCTAATATCAAAACACCAACATCCACAAATAAAAACCAAACTCTACACCTTATAAGCTGTAATTTGTCTATTTACTTACAGCATATATTCTGTAATCGCGATGCTGCGTTCTATCATACTGTTTCGCAATCTATTGCGTAGCAATAGATTGCAAGTCTCGCCCGCTACGCGGCGGGAAACCGGTGCTTTCGGCACACGGTTTCCATACCAATTCTACTTCATAGAAGTAGAATTGATATCAGTATAGATTATCTAATGCCTTATTCATGTTTTCAATTAGTTCCAATTTTTCTGTCATGTGTTCGATTTAAAATGTATTTAGGCCTGTGATCTGCGTAGTATGCATGGTAATGCTTGACTGAGCGCCGAATCATGATAAGCGCGTAAGGCGATTATATGCAAGAAAGAAGGTAAATTACTAACACCGCTTCATATTATCGAAGGACAGGTGGCCGAGTGGTCGAAGGCGCACGCCTGGAAAGTGTGTAGACGGCGAACCCGTCTCGCGGGTTCGAATCCCGCCCTGTCCGCCAGACCTTTA
>CAZFJN010000023.1:26152-31916 GCA_964519595.1 uncultured Rickettsiales bacterium | reverse complement strand
GAGAGGATCTGACCTTAGTACGAGAGGACCGGGTTGGACGTACCGCTGGTGTACCTGTTGTTCTGCCAAGAGCATACGCAGGGTAGCTACGTACGGAACGGATAAACGCTGAAAGCATCTAAGCGTGAAACCGACCTCAAAACTAGTTTTCCCCATTAGGATCGTGGTAGACTACCACGTTGATAGGCTGGGTGTGTAAGCGCGGTAACGCGTGTAGCTAACCAGTACTAATAATCCGATTGAATTTTTTCTTTCGGGCATCAGGAATCAGGAATCGGGTATCAGATACCCGATGCCGGATACCCGATACCCGTTCACTGAACGATCGCCTGAACATTTCAATGTACAGTGCAGAATATCTTCGATATTGATGTCAGAGGTCAGATATCAGATGTCAATTGCTTGACATCTGTATTCTGGCATCTTACATCTGCGCGGCTAACGCCACGCTTCAGAAAAACCTATTCCAAATCGCAAGAAAAATCCCCTTGCGGTCTGGTGATTATAGCTTTAGTGGAAACACCCGTTCCCATCCCGAACACGACCGTGAAACGCTAAAGCGCAGATGGTACTAAGTCTCAAGGCTTGGGAGAGTATGTAGTCGCCAGTCCGCAAGGGGATTTTTTATAAAAAAAACCCACCAGGAGCAATCTCGGTGGTTTTTTTGTTGGTTTTTTGTTGGTTAAAGCCATTAAAATGCTACAATTCACGCATGAATAAGCCAACAAAATCAACATTTTCAGATAATATGCTGCATGGTGCTGCTATTGGCGCGACGGTGAGCATTGTTTTTGGTGGTTATCTGTGGCTCAAGGCTAAGCTGTTTCCAAACAAAAAAAATGACAAAACAGATTCCTTTGACGGAATAATGCTTCCAGCGGCAGCAGGTGCTGCATTTGCCGGATTTGATGCTTTATCGGATGCTTCTATCATTGCTGAAGTTTCTGCAAGTACGAAGAATTTATCGAGGACTGTCGGTAAAACTGCTCTTTTCTCAGCGGCGTGCATTGCTATCGTTGAACTTATCCGTGCGATTTTCCCGCGCAAAGAAAATAAAGAAAATATTGTTGAAAATACTGTTTCTCCGCATAAAAACACAAATGTCGCAGATGCTACAGGCACGAAATGGCAGGAAGCAGTACAGAATCAGCAACAGCAGAAAACTCATTCAGTAACACTATGAAAAACAGGTTGAGTTTAATGTGGTGATTGAAAAGGACAGCGACGGCTATTTGGTGGCCAGTGTTCCGGAGCTGCTGGGCTGCCATATGCAGGCCAAGTCGATGGATAGCTTGCTTGAGCGAGTGAAAAAGGCCATTTTGCTGTGTCTTTAAGAATATCATGATGATGTTGATGGCAAATTAAGCAAAATATGCCGAGATGTTGGCATAGAAACAGCAAACCTCATAGATTAGATTGAATAGATTGTTTTGCATGCAGCCGATAATGCCATGTCGGTGGTTTTTTGTTGTGTTGAACCTTGATTTTTACTATTTTGAAACGTTTTTAATTGATGGAGTAGTTATGAAGAGTTTTGCAAGCCCCAAAGAATGTGCAGAAGCAGGTGCAAAAGCCTTTAGGGACGAGTTGATAACACGTGATTCATATTATTTTAGTCTGTTACGTGAAGCAAAACTTACCCCTGATCAGATAGATAAGGTTGCAGGACACATAGCAGGAGGCATTAATCGAACATTAAAACCGGACATTTTTGATAATAGATATGCTGCGGAGTCTCTCAGGGCGTTGGAAAGCAGCTTGGGGGAGGTTTGGCACACAGCCGCTTTCTTAGCTAGTCAATATATTAAATTTTATACCGATGAGTATAAAAAACAACATCCACATATACTATATCGTGATACAGAGCCGCGTGGAGCTTAGAGCCTATTTATGATATTTTAGTTTCAATGGTTTTTTTGCAAGTCAAAGGACGCGAGAGTTGTAGGTTTTTTTCTTTGCCCTTGACAGCGTTATCATATATCGTTATCATTTATCATTATGCGGACGATTATTGATATTCCCATTGAGCAATTGCAGCCTCTTGATGCTTTGTGCGCTCGTGAAGAAATCTCGCGTGCCGAGGCTATCAGGCAGGCATTAGCGAAGTGGCTGGCGGAGAAAAATGCGGCTAGAAAGCGCGTTACCATTGATGATGTGTTTGGTTTGTGGGCGGATCGTGCTGATATAGGCGATGCGCTAGAACATCAGCGCAAGCTTCGCGGCGAGTGGGATGATCGCGAACGCGCTGTTGACGAGTGGTCTGATTATCTAAGCAAGAAGAGTGACGAGTGATGATCCCTGTTATTGATAGCAACGTTATTATCGACTGTCTGTGTAAAAACTATCAGGCGGCGGCGGAGCTGAAACGTTATCAACAGCGTTATTTAAGCATTATCTCCTGGATCGAGATTATGGCGGGGGCAAAGGCAACGCCTGACGAATATTTTGTACGTGCTTTTCTGGCGGATAATTTCACATTGGTTGATGTAAATCCGGCAATTGCGGAATTGGCAACCAACATCCGCAAGCAATATCGAATCAAATTGCCTGATGCTATTATCTGGGCCACTGCCTGGCATCATCAAACCCTGCTGGTTACAAGAAACAGCAAAGATTTCCCGGCAGAGAATCCCTCAGTACGTATTCCTTATAGGGTGTAAAATGGTTTTTATTGTTATCCGCAGCGGATAATTCGCAGCGGATAATGCTGGCGGGCAGTGGTAAAATCGTATATAATCGGGGGTGGTGAATTTGGCTCTCAACAGCGTTAAACCAATTGGCTACAGGGCAATGATTAGCCTAACATATGTAACAACCGCAGTGAGTAATCTGGCAGGAAAATCCGCGCCTTATGAGGATCAGTTTTTGGTGGATACAGGCGCGATTGATTGTAGGGTGGCGGAAGATAAGCTCCGTGCGGCGGGGGTTGTGGTCGATGGCAGAGATTCTTACGAGTTGGCGGATAACACGCTGGTCGAATATCCTTATGGTCATGCCTGGGTGGAGTTTATGGGCATGAAAACCGTGAGTCGGGTGATTTTTGGTCCGAAGGATTGCGAGCCTATTTTAGGCGTGGTGGTGCTGGAAAGTGTCGGCTTTGGCGTAGATCCGGTGACAAAAACCTTGTGCAAAATGGTTGCTAAGCCGCTTAAGTGAAGATTAGATATAGGTGGTTGTTCTTATAAGTAAGGCTAATCAGTTTATGACATTATCAAGCGATGATCAAAATGGCGGTGCTAATAATCCTATAGGCAAGGTGTTATCAGGGCGGGAAATTGATCGTAGGGGGTTTTTAAAAGTTACTGGAACTGTTGTCAGTACCGGAAATTCGCTTCTTTCTGGCGGAAGCGCAAATATAGCAGGCAACGTTGTAAAAACTGTTTCAGAAGCTGCTACCGGCGCATCAGCTGGGCGATTATTGCCTGCGCTTTCAGAAGCTGCCAGAAAAGCTTTCTTCAAGGTTATTGATGATGAAGAATGTGGGTTCTATAGCCTTACTGCTACAAGAGCTTTATCGCTAGTAGGTAATCGATCAGAAGATGGATCTGTTGATTTTGATGAAATAGCGAAAAAATGGCAAAAGCTGGCTACTGTTGTTGCGGGTTTTTCTGATAATTTCAGTCATTGGACTAAGATTTCTGGAGTTATAGAGTTTCTTCAATCTGTATCGAGTAATTTTTGCAGCTTAAAGACACAGGCGATTAACGTTGATAAGGAAGAAAATGCTATATTTAATCAAGATTCTCTGATCAATGACGATTTAACAGATGGTGAGATTGAAACATTTTCCAAAGCTTATGTAAGAATTAGGGAAATGCGTTATGATATTCGAGAAAAAGCTGTAGGAATAGCGCAGGAAGTAAACTCTACTCTTGGTTCTGAAGAATCTAATTCTGCAGGATCAGCATTTAACGTATTGTCTACAGATATTATGAATTTTGATTTTTCCAATTCTGGTAAATCATCCAGTCGTCGTAAGCGGATTGATTTTTTTGATGATTACAGGGTTATTTCCGATCGTAAAAAGTTAGTAGCTCGGATGCAGAAAGCTTTTATTTCCAGCTTGTCACAAATACCAAATCCGCCAAAATTTAATGTGGAGGAGCTTACTAACAGATTGGATGAGGTAAGCAAGAAGGTTCTGGACAGAATAGAAGAAGAAAAAAATAAGGAGTCGCAGAAATCAAAAATTGTAGCAGAAAAACGGCTTGCCTTGTTGGAAGGGCTGGCAATTAAAACTGGTGATGATCTTCGCTGTTTGAAATATTGTGACTTGCCACTAGGCGAGGAATGGCGCAATCGAGAGCAAAATCGTGCTAATGGTAAGAAACATGAAATAGGCGGTGAAGAAACGGGAAAAATAATGAGGTGAAGCTGTGCTGGAAAGTGTCGGCTTTGGCGTAGATCCGGTGACAACATATCGTCATCCTTTGACTTGATCAAAGGATATTGTGCAACAGTGAAAAGATCCTTTGGTCAAGCCAAAGGATGACGTCATAATAATCAAATATTTAAGCGTTTTGAAAGAGGCCTAATACCCTCTATTGACGCAGAATTCGGCTAGGTTGGTCATGGCTTCTTTGGCTGGGGAATTGGGCAGGCAGTTTATGGAGTTTTTGGCTTTGGCCACTTCTTTTGCGGCGGCTTCTGTGGTTCTTTGAATGGCGTTGTGTTTATTTATATAGGCAATCGCTTGTTCAATATCTCCGTCCTGCTGGTTATTTTCCTGCATGGTTCTTTGCCAGAATTTTTTTTCTTCGGCGCTGCCTTCATTATATGCGATGAGCGTTGGCAGGGTGATTTTTCCTTCGCGGAAATCATCGCCGATATTTTTGCCGAGTTTTCGGTAATCGGCTGAGTAGTCGAGTGCGTCATCGAGCAGCTGAAAGGCGATGCCGATTGCTTGACCATATTCATTAAGCGGCTTACGCCATTCATCATGCTCAGTTACAACCGCGCCAAGCTCGGCGGCGCAGGAGAAGAGGGCGGCGGTTTTGGCGGCGATAATATCCTGATATTTTTCCATGGTAATTGCGACCTTGCCTTGATATTCGAGTTGCAGCACTTCGCCTTTGGCGATTATTGCGGAAGTGTCGGCAAGCAGGCGGATTGCGGCGGTTGATTCGCTGCCGGCCATGAGCTGGAAAGCCTGACTGAGCAGGAAATCGCCAACCAGTATGCTGGCTTTATTGCCAAATTTACGGTTAGCGGTTGGCAGTCCGCGCCTCATGCCGCTTTCATCAACCACATCGTCATGGAGCAATGTTGCGCTGTGTAACAGCTCAACGGCGGCGGCAAGGCGCAGATGTTCGCTGCCTTTATAGGCGCAGCTTTGCGCGGCGATTAGCGTTACGGCTGGCCTTATTCTTTTACCGCCGGAGGAAATAAGATGACGGCCGATTTCGGCAATAAGGCGGTCATGCTGATTCAGGCGTGACAATATTATCTCATCAACCAGACGCATATCATTGTCAATCAGGCGATAAAGCGAATCGAGAGAATGTTCTGAAGTTGTTTTCTGAAGAGGCTGCATGGTTAAGCTATATTATATGAGGAGTCTGATTGCAAAATGGTATTATACTATAACATCATCAAAAAAATGTGTGGTGATTTCTTCTAAAGGATTTACCGGAAATTGCGCGATAGTTTGAAAGACAAGCTGGCCGCGATATCCGGTAATATCAGCAGTCATTAAATATATTGCCTGAATGTCTTGTTCCATGGTTTTTGACCATTTTTTATGGCTGCTGATTACCACATCAAA
>CAZFJN010000023.1:0-26142 GCA_964519595.1 uncultured Rickettsiales bacterium | reverse complement strand
GCAGCCCTTCGACAAAGAAGGTCATTGCGCACCTCTGATTACCAGATCAAACTGTAATTTATCAGGATTGTTGCGGCGTTTTACTAAACCGTCCATTTGGATTTCGCCAAGGCGGCTTAATTCCATTTCCAGAACAAAGCGTGTATCTTCGCCGCCGCCTTGATTATCAGGAGTTGGTTTTTTCTTATCGCGCTTAATAAAGGCGCGAATCTGCTGTAATTGTTGACCAGCCATGATCGGAATCAGCGCGGCTTGCCATTGTCCTGGTAAATTGGCGGTTTCATTAAACTGTCTGGCGATTTGCGCGAATTCTGCCTCAGCGCGGCGAATAAGCGGTAAATAGCCTTTTTCTTCGAGATAGTTGATTGAATCTTTGCCAATCCAGCTGCGTAAATTACCACCGCGCAGGGCGACAATGAAAAACAAGATCTGGCTGGCGGCGAAGCTGTTTCTGGCCATTATTTCCGCGTTGTTTACGCCGGAGATATTAAATGTCGGCAGAAAGGAAAGAACTTCGCGTTCGCTGAGGAGCTGTGTGATCTGGCTTATACTATGCCAGCTGCGCGACAGCTCGGAAAGAGCAGCAGGCGGCGCGCTGGCGGCTTTATTGGCGATTGCTATTGAATAAGCAGTTGGCGAGGAGATGCCGATAGCGCGCAGTTTAATGCTGCTTCCTTCTGGTAAAAAGCCAAGATCAGCGATTCGTAATAATCCGATATTGGTAGCGAAAGTTGCGCTGCCGTCTGGAGCTTTGGCGATTAAACTTGCGCTAATATTCTGTCCGAGAGGCGCGCGGAAATTGGCATCAGCAGCTTGCCGGTTAATTCCAGCGAAGGATTTTTCTTCTATATTATTTGTAGCAACATTTTTAGAATTTTCAGCAAATATTTTTGCGCTGTTTTCCGGAGTAATTTCTGCAATAGTTTTTGGAGCAGTTTTTGCTGTAATTTCCTGAATAGTTTTCGGAATAGTTTCCTGAGTAGTTTCCTGAGTAGTTTCCGGAATAATTTCTGTGATAGTTTCTGGAGCAATGTTTGTTGCAGCGATGGTTTTATTATTTTCTGAATATATATCTGCTAACAATCCGGATAAGGCGGCGGCGCTTTGTGATGATTGCGGCGCTGTTGCAGTTAGATTTGCCAGAGCGTTGTGATTTGCCGTATCATTAGCGACGTCCGGCTGAACGGACAATATCAGAGTTGTTCCGGCAACAATTCCGGCGCGGTTGGAAGAATCGTCAGGCGGCGAAAGAAATGTTGCAACAAGAATTTGTCCTTCTTTTGGAGAAAATGACTGTGCGATTGTCGCTGTTTTATTTATCGCTGTTTGATCAGTGGCTAAATTGCCGAGCGCATTTTCAGAGTTTACTGAAGCTTTGATAATGTTTCCGGCAGCATCTGGTGGAGATTTTATTTGTGAATCAGCAGGCGGAATTGCTGAGTAATTTGCGGATTTTTGCGAGTTGTTGAATATAAATTCCGGATCAGCAGCAAAAGCTGATTGCGCGGCGGCGATGTCCGGCGGCAGACCATTTACTGACAGCAGATGAGCATGTTGCTGGCCGCCGCTTTGCTGAATACGCAGCACCACTTCGCTGCCTATTTTAAGAAATAGTGGAGTTGAAAAAACCACATCACCTTTCTCAGTACGCAGAACAGGATTTCCGGAAGCATCGCGATTAATGATAAAGCCGTTAATCAATGAGCCGACTGGCAGTTGCGCTGCATTTCCTGTGGCGCGGGAATTTGAATTCTGAACAGCGTGAGTTTGCGCCACAGTTGATGGCGGAGGAAGTACCGCAATCAATCGGACATCAAACATCATTACCTCATTTGTATAAGTTTTATGGCAATTGTGGCGGCGTCGCTGGCGGCGGTGGTATGTGGCGCGCGGATTATAAGCGATTTCTGTGCGCGAATAGAGTCTTTTACTTTATTGTCCTTGCGAATAACGCCAAGCAGCGGCGGCGAGGTTTGCAGGAAATTTATACATGCTTTGTTGAGAGTATTATATGTCGCTTCGCCTTCTTTCTGAGTTGCTGCCTGATTTATAACTATATTTATTTCCGGCGGATTTTTGCCTTGCAGAGCAATTTTTATGAAGGCGTAAGCGTCAGTAAGTGAAGTTGGTTCGTCAGTTACCACCACTATGCAGCGCGCGGCGATTGCGGCGAGATATTGCACATTTTGCTCAATTCCTGCGCCAAGATCAATTAGGGTGATGTCATATTCAGCAGCAAGCTGTTGTAATGATCTGGCAAGTTTTTCCAGCTTTTCAAGCGGCAGCATGGCCAGAGATGTCGCGCCTGATCTGCCGGCGATTATATCAAATTTTCCGTCCTTATATTCAGTTATTGCTTCTTTGAGCGAATATTTTCCGGAAATAGCGCCGCTTAGATCATGTGATGGCGTAAGGCCAAGCTGTACGTCAACATTTGCTAATCCGATATCACCATCAAACAACAGCAGTTTTCTGCCATGTCTGGCACATAAATGCGCTAATGTTGAAGCGAGCCAGGTTTTTCCGACTCCGCCTTTTCCGGAAGCAATGGCGATAATATTATTTTTAGCAGTCATAATTTCCTCGTATTCTCGTGGTTATTGGCATTATTTCCAGTTATCAGCAAAGAGATATTCTACCAGCTTTTTTGGATTAAGTTCAGTCATATTGTCAGTAACGCTGGCGCTGTTTCCGGCCAGAAATAACGACATATCGTTGGCAGCGGCAACAGCAAGAACGCCACCAAAGCGGCGCGCGCAATCAAGTCGCGTTATTATCAACTGTTTTATTGGCAATTCACAGAATCTCTCGGCAATATCTATTGCTTCTTGTGTATCAATTCCGGCTGGCATAACTAAAACTGGCTCAATTTCAGCGCGCGCTGCGGTTTCAGCAAGAGTTGCCAGCTCCTTTAAATCATCAGCAGAATAAGGATTGCAGCCGGAAGTATCAATGAGCAGATTTGAGTTTTTATCTTCCATTTTTAAAGTGGCAAGCAGTGATTTTTTATCAGAACAGACGATTAGTTTTAAATTTAGTATATCTGTGAATGATTGCAGCTGATCTATGCCGCCAGCGCGATTTACATCAGTAGTGATAACCAGAGGTTTTTTGCCGCTTAAACTTTGCCGCGTGGCGATTTTAGCAGTGGCAAGAGTTTTGCCGCTTCCTGATGTTCCAATTAGCATCAGGCGGCGCGGTGATTCGGAAATATTTTTTGCGGATTTTGAGAAATTAAAATAGTTGCTAAAGGCGTATTCACAAGCCAGCTGCAGAAAATAGCGTTGCTCATTGGCAATATTCATACGTCCGCGCCCTAATATTGCCGCTATTGTCGCATCGCTTAATGTGGCGATAAGCTTGGCGATGAATAATTCCGGCAAGTTGTGGAAACGCAATATTTCCTGAACTGCAAAACGCAGATTATCTATTTCTCGCGGTGGCAATTGCCGGATTTTTTCCTGATTTCTGTTATGTGTTTTTTTTGCTTCAGCTTCTCTTGATTCATGGTTTCTTGCTTCAGCTTTTCTTATGTCAGATTCTTTTCCTTCAAATTCTCTTCCTTCAAATTCTCTTGTTTTCGTATGGCGCTTTACTTCCTCATAATCAGAATCAATAGCGGCAACTACTTGCACATAATCTTGATGTTCTTCAGAAGAAAGTATCAGCGCATTGTCGCCAAGCTCGGACTTAACCGCAGCAAGAGCTTCTTTCATTGTTTCAGCAGTGAATGTTCTCAGGCGCATTGTGGAAAATAGTTAGCGTTTACAATTGTCCTAAAGTTTTTATCCTCGCTTTAGGATGAATTTCATTTTGTGACATTACAACCGTGCTTGCTCGGAAACGCTCAATAATCGAACGTACATAAGGACGAATTGCCGGACTAGTAAGAAGTACAGGAATTTCTCCCTGCATGGCCATTTTGTCGTAATTTGTGCGAACCAGAGCGATAAATTCCTGAATCCGGCTTGGCGGTAGAGATAAGCCGCTATTTTCTCCGCTTCCGGTTATCGCTTCGATAAAAATCTGCTCCCAGTTTGGCGACATTGCAATAATTGGAATATAGCCGCCTTCAGTGGTATTAGCATGACTTATCTGGCGATTAAGTCTGGTTCGTACATGTTCAGTGATCATTGCGACATTCTGCGTGGTGCGAGATACTTCGGCGATTGCTTCCAGAATTGTTGAGAGATCACGAATGGAAACCATCTCGCGCAGTAGATTCTGCAGAATTCTCTGTACGCCGCTTACGCTTATTTGCGAAGGTATAGTTTCACTAACCAGCTTCTGTTGAGTTTTTCCGAGGTCGTCAAGCAGTTTCTGCGTTTCCGCATAGGAAAGCAATTCCGACATATTGTCCTTAATTATTTCCGTAATATGTGTGGTGATTACGGTTGGAGGATCAACTACCGTATAGTTGCGAAACAGCGCCTCTTCGCGGTAATTTTCATTTATCCACATTGCCGGAAGTCCGAAAGTCGGCTCAGTTGTTTCTTCTCCTGGCAAGGTTATTTTCGCGCCGCTTGGATTCATAACCAGCAGCATTTCCGGACGAATATCGCCGCGTGCCGCTTCGATCTCTTTTACTTTAATTACATATGTATTTGGCGGCAACTGCATGTTGTCCTGAATACGCACTGAAGGTATTACAAAACCAAGTTCACGCGCAATCTGGCGACGCAAGGCTTTAATTTGCTCAGTAAGGCGGTGGCCTTTCTGATAGTTGATCAGCGGCAATAATCCGTAACCAAGCTCAAGGCGCAGCTGGTCGATTTGTAGAAAATCACCAGGCTGCTCTTCTGCGGTTTTATCAGCGCCGCCGGATTTTCCTCCTTCCAGCTGTTTCATTCCAGGCGTGGTTGCCGCATCTCCTGCTGCTGTGCCTTGCGCGGCGGCGGTATTTTGCTTTGCCATATAATAAGCGAGATAGCCGGTTGCGCCGGAAAGCAGCAAAAATGGCAGCATCGGAATTCCCGGAAGAGAAGCCATTAGCGCCAGAAAACCGCTGGTTATGCCAAGCGAAGTCGGCGATCTTCCTAATTGACTTAACACCGCTTTTTCCGCTGATCCGGAAACGCCTGATTTGGTTACTAATATTCCGGAAGCGGTTGAAACTATCAGTGCCGGAATTTGTGCAACCAGACCATCGCCGACGGTAAGAGTTGAATAAGTGTGCAAAGCTTGTGCAAATGACAAATCCTTATTCACCATTCCGATAATTATTCCGGCAATAAGATTGATAAAGGTGATCAATAATCCGGCAATTGCGTCGCCACGGACGAATTTACTCGCTCCGTCCATTGAGCCGTAAAAATTACTTTCATCTTCCAGCTCTTTACGTCTTGAGCGGGCAGTATCTTCATTGATTAAACCAGCTGATAAGTCAGCATCAATTGCCATTTGTTTTCCAGGCATTGCATCTAACGAGAAGCGCGCTGATACCTCGGCAATACGGCCTGAGCCTTTGGTGATTACTACAAAATTTATGATAGTCAGAATGCCGAAAATTATTATTCCGATTACGATTTCGCCGCCCATTACGAAATGTCCGAAAGCTTCAATTACCTCTCCGGCGGCATCAGTTCCTTCATGTCCATGACTTAGAATAAGCCGCGTAGATGCTATGTTAAGCGCGAGCCTAAGCATCGTTACAATCAGCAATATGGTTGGAAAGGAGCTTAGTTGCAGCGGCTTTTCGACAAACAGCACGGTCATTAAAACTAAAACGGAAGCAGTAAGCGATATTGCCAGCATTAGATCAAGCAGTAGCGGAGGAAGCGGCAGAATCAAAACGACTAATATGACGATAATGCCAACAGCGAACATTATGTCGCGGCGGCCAAGCCATAATTTAGCATTTCCAGAAAATCCGGAAGATGCAGAAGGCGGAGAATTTATTGCGACAGCATCAGCCATTTTTTAGCTCAATTTTGAAGTAACAACTACTTCATAGAAGTAGAAGTGGTATCACTCCGTTGTGGTTGCAGGCGGCACTGTTATTCCTTGTTCGCTATATTGTTTTAATTTATTGCGTAAGGTTCTTATTGAAATGCCGAGAATATTTGAAGCCTGCGTGCGATTGCCAAGACAATGATTCAGAGTGTTTAATATTAATTCCTGCTCAACGCTTTCTACTGTTCTTCCGACTAGTGTGTTCATTGTGTTGTTCGTTGCGGAATTTTCTGCTGAATATTGTTCTGCATCAGATTTTTCCGGCGCTGATTTTTCCTCAGCAGATTTGCCGGCGGCTAATTTATTGTCAGAAGATTTATTATCAGAAGATTTATTGTTAGCAGATTTATGATCAACAGATTTATGATCAGCAAATGAAACAGCAGAAGAAAGCATGATTGCTTCCGCTTCTATTTTATCGCCGCTGGAAAGCAGCACGCTGCGATGCATTGAATTTTCAAGTTCTCGGACATTTCCCGGCCAGCTATATAGTTTCAATTTCTCAAGAGCCGCTTCAGAAAGTTTACGCGGTTGCACGCCGTTGGCCTTGGCATATTTTTCAATAAAATGATTAGCAAGCGGTTCAATATCTTCCGCGCGTTCACGCAAAGACGGCATGGCAAGCGAGATGACATTTAAGCGAAAATATAAATCTTCACGAAAATTGCCTTTTTTTACTTCATCCTGCATTGAACGGTTGCTGGTTGCCAATACGCGTATATTTACTTTTACTGGCTTATTACCGCCAACGCGGTCAACTTCACGCTCCTGCAATACGCGCAGTAATTTAGCTTGCAGCCTGATGTCCATTTCGCTGATTTCATCAAGCAGAATAGTTCCGCCATCGGCTTCTTCAAATTTTCCGATACGTCGCGCTGCTGCGCCGGTAAATGCGCCTTTTTCGTAGCCGAATAGCTCTGATTCAAGCAGATTTTCCGGAATTGCCGCGCAATTAACGCAGATCATCGGATGTGAAGAGCGCCTGCTTTTACGGTGAATATAGCGAGCGATTACTTCTTTTCCTGTTCCTGATTCTCCGGTAATAAGGACGCTGGCATCGCTTGGCGCGATTTGTTCTGCGACGGCGATTATTTTTTCCATAGCAGCGGAAGAATAGATAAAGGAATTTGCTTCCTCAGTTATCGCTTCTAAAACTGCGGCGATCAGCTCCTCATCAGGCGGCAGAGGAATATATTCTTTAGCGCCGGATTTTATGGCTTTTACGGCAGCGTCTTTATTTACTTCCACTCCACATGCCACTACAGGAATATTAAATCTCTCGCGTAGCAGCATGGTTACGAGTTTTTCTATATCCTCGCGCACTTCGATCATTATAAGGTCAGCGCCTTGTCCGTTGCGTAGAGCATTCATTGCTGAATCAATATCATCAATATGCACCACTTTCGCGCCTCTTGATTTTGCAATGGCGCTGGCGGTTCCTATTTGTCCGTAGAGATTGCCGATTATTAAAAGTCGC
This sequence comes from uncultured Rickettsiales bacterium, assembly GCA_964519595.1. Taxonomy (GTDB): domain Bacteria; phylum Pseudomonadota; class Alphaproteobacteria; order Rickettsiales; family SXRF01; genus JANRKF01. The sequence continues at coordinate 18,713 of CAZFJN010000023.1, read as the reverse complement.
ATATTTTATCTCTTGGAGTTCCTACTGCTTATCTGCTTTAATTATTTCCGTCATGGTTACGCCAATGCGATCTTCAACAACCACAACTTCGCCGCGCGCAACCAGACGGTTATTGACAAAAATATCAATCGCCTCGCCGACTTTTTTATCAAGCTCGATTACCGCGCCGCGTCCTAATTTAAGCAGTTGATTAACCTGCATACTGGTTTTTCCCAGCAAGACAGTTACCTGAACAGGAATGTCATAAACATTCTCAAGGCTCAGATTTTCCTGCGCCGCTTCATCAACGAAGCCTTGATTAATATCTTCAGCCATAAATTATTCCTTCTCTATATGTAGTATCAAATATTATCATCAAATATTTAGCAGCAAATATTTAGCAGAAAATATTAGTATCAAATAATTGATTAGTCAGATTGCTTTATTATATACTCATTACATACACCATATACGCTGTATCTCCACAACATTCATTATTTCGACAATATTCATTGTTTATTGTTCTTTGTTCATTGTTCTTTGTTCTTTGTTTAAAGATGCTGATAACTGCACATTTTCAGGCGGAGGTTCACCTTTAGAGCCTTCAATAGCATTGCATAATTGTTCCGCTTCGTTTCTGCTGGAGTTTTTTACTTCCTCAATAATCTGTTCAATGCGCTGAATAAGGGCCTCAGTATCGCGCAGAATTGTGCCATTTTTCCATTCAATGCGGCAATTTGCCAGCGAGATATTGCCATCGCCGCAAACTATTATTTCACCGCCTTCTTTGAGGTTGTTTAAGCTGGAATTTATTTTTTTCTCTAAGGTTTGTTTAAGAGATTCATGAATAGTGATTGTAAGCTTAGGCTCATGTGCAACTGCCTGCAGGCAGCGCATACAGATTGCTTCTACTATGGCGTAGGAGTTTGTTTGCAAAGCCTCGCCGGCAATTTTTTTTGCTATACCATAAGCAATTTCCGGAAGCATTGCTGCCTGATGTTTCAGCATGTCGCGGTACAGCGAAAATAACGGCGTATAATGCAGCACAAAACCTTCCACCGCTTTGCCTAGAGCAAGATCAATTTGTGCCTGATTATGCGCGGCTTGTTGTTTTCCTTCTTCTATTCCGGCCAGGAATCCTTGTTGATAAGAGTTGCGTTCAGCTTCTTTTAGCTGCTCTTCGGAAAAGCTCGGCGGCGGCGGCGGAGCTGGTTGCGGCTCTTCTATTTTTTTTCTACCATTTGGCAGGAAGGCTTTAGAGGCGGCGGTGGCTTTAGAGACCGCTTCATTTTCAATATTAGCGGCAGCGGAATTTACTACTGCGGAATTAGCGACGCTGTTTGCATTGAATTCTCTGAAACTGAATGGCGATATGGTCATTTTACAACATTCTGGTTAGGCTAATAAACAAACTGATAAATAAACTAATAAATAAGCTGATCTTCTTCTGAATCTCCGGCGATTACTATCTCGCCTTTAGCGGCAAGATCCTTGGCGATTCCAACTATGTACATTTGCGCTTCGTCAACATCCTTTATTCTTACTGGACCAAGTCCTTGCATGTCTTCCTGCAAGATTTTCGCGGCGCGTTCTGACATGTTTGAGATAAACAGCTTTTTGATAGTTTCCGAAGCGCCTTTCATGGCGATAGTAAGTTTCTGTTTGTCGATACCGCGCAGCAGGACTTGAATTCCAGAAGCGTCGATTTTTTTCAGATCATCAAATGTGAACATCAATGCGCGCACGCGTTCGGCTGACTCGGCGCTGCGTTCTTCCAGCTTGCCAATGAATTTGGTTTCTGTAGCGCGGTCAAAATTATTGAAAATTTCCGCAAGCAATTCATGACTATCGCGAGTTTGACGCTTAGCCAGAGTAGACATAAATTCCATACGCAGAGTTTTTTCAATTCCTTCCATTACTTCTTTTTTCACTGTTTCCATGGAAAGCATTCGCATGATAACTTCCATTGATAATTCTTCAGGAAGGTTCATTATAACGCGTGAAGCGTGATCAGAGCGGATTTTTGAAAGCACTACGGCGATTGTTTGCGGATATTCGTTTTTCAGGAAATTAGCGAGAACTTCCTCATTAACGTTGCCGAGCTTGTCCCAGGTAGTGCGTCCGGCCGGACCGCGAATTTCTTCCATAATTGAATCAACTCGCCCTTTACCAAGAGCTTTTACCAGCAACCGCTCTGTTGAATCATAATTGCCGACTAATGCGCCGCTTGCTGAAACCTGCTCGGCAAACTCAACAAATAGTTTTTCCGCTGAATCAGCTGGAACTTGTCCGAGCGATGACATGATATTGGAGATTTCGCGTATTTCATCTTCTTCCATCATCGAAAATAATTTTACCGCGGCTTCCTCGCCAAGCGCCATCAGGAAAATAGCCGCCTTTTGAGCGCCGCTTACTTTGCCTTTTTCTTCTTTTTTAGGTGCTGCCATAAACGCTCCTTAGTCACTTACAAACAGTAGATTTGTGTAGTAGATTTATGTATTTAAATACCGCAAAATGATTTGCACTATCTAACTAGCTCTTGATAACCACTGACGAATAACGCCCATTGTTTCCTCCGGATATTTATCGACTATTTCATTTACCTTACGCATTGAAGAAGAGCGCATACCGCCTTTGACATTGGCAACATCAATCAGCGCGTCAGCTTCCTCAACATTTTCCTCGCCCATTCCTGCGACGCTGCTGCCACTGCCGCCGCCTAGGCGTGCCATATTGGCATTTTCCAACGCCGCCAGCTCATTAGCGCGATCAGCGGTTGCTTGCGCTCCTTTCATAATTTGCGTCACTGCCGGACGAATCACTAAAACTATCGCCAGCACGGCAACGCCGGCAAAAATCAGCGTTTGTAATATTCCCTGTATCTCCATGCGGAAACTTTCAAAGAAAGATTCATCAGCCAGTTCAAACTTATCTTGTGTGAATTGCATGTTGATTATTTCGATTTTATCGCCGCGTTCCTGATTAAATCCGGCAGCGGTTGCAACCAGCGATTTTATTTTGGCGATTTCTTCATCGCTGCGCGGACTATATTGTTGTTCGCCATTAGCGTCCTCACGATATACGCCGTCAATAAGCACGCCAAGAGTCAGGCGATTAATTGTTCCGCCTTCGCGAATTTGATTTTGCGTGGTTTTGGAAATTTCAAAATTATTTGTTTCATCAGCCTTTTCAACTTTGCGGTCGCTGCTGCCGGAATTTTCCGTGCCAGCGGAATTTTGCGGCAGATTTCCTGAGGCACTTACTGCGCCGCCGCCTTCTTTATCCTTTGCTTCTTCTTTCTGTGAGGTGCTTTGTGAAGAACGCAGCACTTGACCATTCGGATCAAATTTTTCAGAGTTGGTAATTATGCGATCAAAATTTATATCAGCGCTGACGCTTACGCGCACTTTTCCCATGCCGATTACTTTTTCCAGTAATTCTTCAAGATTCTGCTGCATTCTGGTTTCAAGGGCGATGCGATATTCCAGCATACTGTCAGCGGCGGCATTCATTCCTTCATTGCCATCTCCGCGTGCCAGCAGGCGGCCATGACTATCAATAACTGCGACTCTGGCAGCTTCAAGACCAGGAACTGCGGCGGCGATCAGATGTGTTATCGCATTTACTTCCGAGCGTTCTATTGATTTTCCGCCGGACATTTTTATGGTAACTGAGGCGCTTGGTTTTTGTTTTTCGCGTGTGAATATTTCCTGTTTTGGAACTACCAGATGCACGCGCGCGGAATCCATTCCAGACATTGAGCCAATTGTCCGCGCCAGCTCTCCTTCCAGTGCGCGCATGGCATTTATATTCATAACAAAATTTGAACTGCCAAAACTTTCCGCCTTGTCAAAAATCTCATAGCCGACGATTGAGCCGTTAGCTGGAATTCCCTGCTGCGCCATGTCCATTCTTAAACGCAGCGCCTTATCAGAAGGAACTGAAATCTGCGAACCATTGGCGCTTAATTCATAAGCAACTCCTGCCGCTTCCAGAGCTGATACAAGCTTGGAGCTGTCTTTTAATGACAAATCACTATATAAAGGAACCATTCTTGATACTGAGGTGCGAAATCCGATCATCAGGAAAAATGCCAGCATGAGAATTCCGGCAGCGGCGAGAATTGCCACTTTTATTCCGCCCATTTGCTTGATACTGTCGCTGAATGTACTCATATAGCTGCTCCCTCAAAATCATCTAATACTATTTCGCAATCATCAATTTTCGCAATCATCAATAAGCGCACAATGATAAATAAATTCTCAATGATATAAATTTATCTATAAATTGATCTGTGAATTTACACATAAATTGATCTATAAATTCGCAATGATCACTAAACTGATCACTAAACTAGCAATAGCTTGCAATGATCATAATCTAGCACTTATTTACTTATTTTTCGTTAAACTAGGAAAAATATTCCTACATTGCGTATATTTCATAAATAATATTTTCTGACAATAGCATAACTCCACTTTCCTGTGGATAAATGAAAGTTTTTTGTGGATAATTTGTGGATAAAAAATTAGGGGGTTGCTGGTTAGGTAAGAGGGGCTTGGTGCTTGGTACTTGGTTAAGTAAGGTTGCTGGTGAAGAGGAGTGTGGTTTACCTTTCTTGCTTACTTACCAAGCACCAAGCCCCTCTTGATTAACCAAGCCCCTCTTAGCTAACCATTCACCCTCATCAAGCCGCTTCTTTGCTGGCGCTGAGTATTATGTCGGCGAATTCGCTTAAAAACACAGAGCCTTTTACAGTGCGTTGCAGCAGTACATTGCGCTTGTCATTGCGATCACGAATGCGTTTTATAAGTTTGCTGCGTTCCAGCGAATCAACGGCGCGGCAAACTGCCGGTTTGGAAATTGCCAGCTCTTCAGCAATGGTTTTTATGCTATGTGGTGGCGGCAGAAGATAAACATTCAGCAAAACCGCAGTTTGTCGCGCTGACAAATCCATAGGCATTTTTCTTAAGGCGTTAGCAGTAACGCCATGCCAGAAAGTAAGCGCTCTTATAGTGCGCGAAGAACCAATTTTTTCGACTTTATCACGAACCATAACGCTCCCTCACTAAATTATATAATGCTCTGACACACATTGCCTCGCCCCCTGCTGGACGTCCCGGGCGGCCTTTGAGATTCCAAGCCATCATGTCTATATGCAGCCAGCTGGTATCTTTACTTACAAATTCATTTAAATACAAGGCCGCAGTAATCGCGCCGCCGTAACTACTATCCGGATCATTGGAAAGATCAGCATTGGCAGTATCGAGCATTGAGCGGTAATTTTTCCATAGCGGCAATCTCCACAGCGGATCATTTGTTGTTTCGCTGGCTTTTGTCAGCTCGGCGGCGAGTGTTTCATCATTAGTGAAAAACGCCGGAATCTCAGCGCCAAGAGCAACGCGCGCTGCTCCGGTTAAGGTTGCGAAATCAATCAGCAGATCAGGCTTGGCGCTGTCGGCTTCAGTTAATGCATCGCAGAGAATCAATCGTCCTTCAGCGTCAGTATTTCCTATTTCTACGCTCAAGCCTTTGCGTGTTTTCACTATATCAAGCGGCCGCATTGCATTGCCGGAAATTGCATTTTCCACAATCGGCAAAATTACGCGCAATTCCACAGGAATTTTACTGTTGATGATCGATTTTGCCAGCGCCAGAACGTTTGCCGCTCCGCCCATATCTTTTTTCATCAACTTCATATTTCCAGTTGATTTTATATCAAGACCGCCGGAATCAAAACAGACGCCTTTTCCAACAAGGGTGACTTTCGCTGCGCCTTTGCGTGAAAAAATAATATCAACCAGATGCGGAGGAAATGCAGCAGCTTTGCCGACCGCGTAAATCATTGGATAATTTTCTGTCAGCAGATCTTCGCCTTTTATAAGGTGCGCTTTTCCTTTCGCTGAGCGCGACCAGCTGATAGCTTCCTCGGCCAGCGTTTGCGGATTCATGTCGCAGGCCGGAGTGTTTATCATATCACGCGCCCAGAATATACATTCAGACATATTCCGCACATAATTCATATCCGCCTGTTGCGGCGCAATTAAGGTCGCGAAATTCTTTTTTGATTTTTTGTATTTTGTGAATTGATAAGTAGCAAGCGCCCAGCCGAGGCAGAGATTTGTTGCCTGAATTGCATTTAATTTATTTTCAAAAGCATAATTCCCTGGCGGAAGATTGCCGGGAAGATGCGCGGCGCTCCAGATGCCAGTAGTTTCTTCTACTATGCAGACAGCTTGTGTGATGCCGCCGCTTGCCGCCGGAATAAGCGCATATTCGCCGGATTTTGCGGAAAAATCAGTGGCAGAAAGCCATGACCGCGCATATGGCGATTGTTTTTTAAGCCATTCAGGATAATTTTTTTCACTAACCAGAGCAATCGGAATCACGCGCTGCTTCTGACGATCGCTGCCGGTATTTTTTTCTATAACGTGCAGTTTGTGAGACATGATTACACTTTAATTCCGGTTGCGATATGATTATCATAACATTTTGCAAGCATCATGCATATGATTGCATTGCAATTTCAGCAAAAAACTATGACGCAAAAAGGAATTTTATACAAATGTTTTTTGAAATGTTTTTTTGAAATGTTTTCTTGGAATGGTTTTTATCTGGTTTTTTAGCTGGTTTTTATCTGGTTTTTATCTCGACAATTTTACCGGACAGTAGCATTATATTTGCCAGAAGAATGTTTTATTTAAGGATTTTATGATCAGGCGTCTTGTACCTTATGCGATCCTCTTTATTGCAATTGAAACGATAACGCGAATTTCTTTGCTGCTGCGAGCTTGGAATGAAACAGGAGTTAGTGTTGTTGACGCAATGAAGGCAATGGCAATTGGCTTATGGTTTGATATTACAACCCTTTCCTTTTTTCTGATAGTTCCGGCTTTATATTATCTGTTGCTGCCTACAGCAAGGCAAGGCAGCACATTAGATCGCAGAGTTGATCTGATTCTGCGCGTGATATTTTCATTTATTCTGTTGTTTGCAAGTGTTTCTGAGCATTTATTCTGGTCGGAATTTTCTACGCGCTTTAATTTTATAGCGGTTGATTATCTGGTTTATACTAATGAGGTATTAGGCAATATTGTTGAATCTTATCCGGTTGGCTGGCTAATTCTGGTGATTGCGGCAATTGCTTCAGCTATCGGATTTTTCAGCGCTTTTATGCTGCCGATTATGTGGCCGCTTTCTTCTGCTGAGGAGTTAGTGCAAAAAAAGCTTGTTGCAAAAAAAATTATTTCAGAAAAAATTATTGCGGAAAAGTTTGTTGGAAAAAAATTTATAAACCGTGCCGGCGGTTTTGCCGGACTGTTGCTTTTTGCTGTTGCAATGTGGTCAGCAAGTCGAGTGGAGTGGACTAATTTTAGCGACAATACGGAAGCATCAGAAGTAGCGGCAAACGGTATTTATAATTTGTTTTACGCTTTCTGGAATAATGAAATAAATTATGATCGTTTTTACGCAACTCAGAACAAGGAAAAAGTTGCTGTAAATACGCACAAGCTGCTTACCGAGGAATATTCAGATTTTAACAGCGATGCTCCTGATGAGTTGGTGCGTACCGTGCGTTCCGGCGGCAATGAATTACACAAAAATGTAATTATTGTTGTTATGGAAAGCATGAGCGCTGAATATATGAAAACTTTCGGCAGCGGCAGAGAGCTAACGCCTAATCTTGACCAGCTCGCCAAAGAAGGGCTTTTATTCAGCAGAACTTATGCGACAGGAACTCGTACCGTACGCGGTCTGGAGGCTCTTGTTTTATCATTGCCGCCAACTCCGGGGCAATCAATTATTCGCAGGCCGGATAATGAAGGGCTTTTTTCGCTTGGTTTTATTTTTAAGGATCGCGGTTATGACACGCGGTTTATTTACGGCGGATACGGATATTTTGATAATATGAACGGTTTTTTCTCCGCTAATGGTTTTGATATAGTTGACCGCAGCTCAATGAGCAGGGAAGAGGTTCATTTTGCCAATGCCTGGGGCGTTGCTGATGATGATATGTTCATGCGCTTGATAAAAGAAGCTGATCAGTCATATGCGGCGGGAAAACCTTTTATGCACATGATTATGACAACCTCGAATCATCGTCCTTATACTTATCCGGAAGGAAAAATTGATATTCCTTCAAAAAAAGGACGCGAAGGAGGCGTTAAATTTGCTGATTACAGTATTGGCGTTTTGTTAAAAGAAGCAAAACGTAAACCATGGTTTAAAGATACGTTGTTTATTTTTGTTGCTGACCATACGGCAGGAGTTGCCGGAAAGGTTGAGCTTGATCCTGGCAAATATCATATTCCGATGATTTTTTATGCTCCGGCTTTTATCAAGCCAGGGCGTTATGATAAAATAGCCAGCCAGATTGATATGGCGCCTGTTTTGCTGGGAAAATTGCAATTTAACTATAGAACAAAATTCTATGGCGAGGATTTGCTGCATGATTCTGATGAAATTCCGCATGCCTTTATTAGTAATTATCAGAAAGTTGCGCTGGTTCGAGACGGCATAATTACTATTCTTTCTCCTAAACGTGCGATTAAACAGATTAAATTATCTGATGAAACTATTTTGCCTGAAATTGTTCAGCAGGATAAAAATGATGCAATAGCTTTTTATGAATCAGCTTCATGGTGGAAGGAAAAATATCGCCGAATTCCAACCGTGATTGATACAATGGTGCTTGATAAAATGGTTGACAAAAAATGACAAGAATATGGCGAGCTTTTATATTCTCATTGCATGGAATTATAGCAGCGTGGCGTGATGAGGCGGCTTTTCGTCAGGAAATTTTTTTGTCGGCAATATCAATTCCGGCGGCGATTGTTTTTGCGCCAGATAATATTGCGCTTATTCTGATGATTGGAAGTGTGGTGATGGTTTTGGTGGTTGAATTAATCAATACCGCTATTGAAGCGGCAATTGACAGACAAAGCCTTAATCATGATGATCTGGCAAAAAAATCCAAAGATTGCGGTAGCGCGGCAGTTTTAATCACGCTTATTCTTGCTGTTTTTATCTGGATTATGTGTTTATCAAACTTCAAAAGCTGATACCATTTTGCGATCAATATATCGCAAAATGGTATCAAAATCGCTGCCGAAAGCAGCGGTTTTGCGCGGCGAAGCCAGCGTAATGCAATCAACATGTTGATTGCAAAATAGTATGAGATTAAAGTCCTAACCTTAAACATCCAGCTCATCGAGTAATTTTGTGCCGCGCAGAGCGGTTTGTTCCTGAATGAAGGTAAAACGATGCTCCGGCTTACGTCCCATAAGCTCGTCAACTCGTTTGGCAACCAGCTCATTTTCATTTTCATCAATTGTCACTTGTAGTAAAATTCGTGATTCAGGATTCATGGTTGTTTCTTTAAGCTGCGCCGGAGTCATTTCGCCGAGGCCTTTAAAGCGGCCAATTTCCACGCGGCTATTGCCTTTGGCATATTTGCTGATAATTGCTGTTTTTTCTTTTTCGTCTTGCGCGTAGTAGGTTGTATTGGAAATTGTGATTCTAAATAATGGCGGACGAGCCAGAAATAAATGTCCACCTTTTATCAGAAGCGGCATTTCCTGATAGAAAAAAGTCATCAGCAGCGAGGCTATATGCGCGCCGTCAACATCAGCGTCAGTCATTATAATTACGCGTTCATAGCGCAGATTTTCATCGCTATAATGTGATCCGCTGCCGCAGCCAAGCGCCAGAATCAGATCAGCCAGTTCCTGATTGGCTTTGATTTTGTCAAGAGTTGCGCTGGCGACGTTTAATATTTTTCCACGCAGCGGCAACACTGCCTGAGTTTCCCGAAAGCGTGCTTGTTTTGCCGAGCCGCCGGCGGAATCTCCTTCAACTATGAACAGCTCAGTTCCGATATTAGTCGAGCGCGAACAATCGGCAAGTTTGCCGGGAAGGCGCAGCTTGGTGGTTACTGCTTTGCGGCTTATATCTTTGTCGGCTTTGCGGCGCAGGCGTTCTTCCAGGCGCTCGGTTATATGCGCCAGCAGCTTATTAGCATTATCCGGATTGCCAGTAAGATAGTGATCAAAATGATCACGCATGGCGTTTTCAACCAGCTTGCTGGCTTCGACATTAACCAGCTTGTTTTTGGTTTGTCCCTGAAATTGCGGATCACGCATGAACAGTGATAATACTATAACCGCGCCGCCTAGAATATCCTCGCCTTGCGCTTGTGCGGCTTTTTTATTGTTGGTTAGTTCGCAATAGGCTTTAAGGCCTTTGGTTATTGCTGCGCGTAGTCCTGATTCATGTGTTCCGCCTTCCGGAGTGGCGATAGTATTACAATAAGTTGAGACATAGCTCTCCTCGTCAGCAGGCCATTCAACCGCCCATTCGATGCGGCCGCTTTTATTAGGAAGATCAGACTCGCCGGCGAAGGACTCGCTGGTAATGGAAGCGCGGCCTTGCATTTGCTGTGCCAGAAAATCGCTTAATCCGCCGGGAAAATGAATCGTCGCTTCCGTCGGAATTTCACTATCTTCCGCCAGCAGTTCCGGAGCGCATTTCCAGCGCACTTCAACACCACGAAACAGATATGCTTTCGAGCGGGCGAATTTATAAAGCTTATCAGGCTTGAATTTTGCCTTGCCAAAAATCTGCGGATCAGGACGAAAGGCAACCGCTGTTCCTTTGCCGCGCGCATCTTGGCCAATTTTGCTCAGCTTGCTGGTTGGCTCGCCGCGTGAATATGACTGGCGATAAATCTGCTTATCTCTTACTACCTCAATTTCCAGATAATCCGCCAAGGCGTTGACTACGGAAATGCCAACGCCGTGTAATCCGCCGGAAGTATCATAAACCTTGCCGCCGAATTTGCCGCCGGAATGCAGCATTGTTAAAATAACTTCAAGTGCTGATTTTTTTGGAAATTTAGGATGTGGATCAACCGGAATGCCGCGACCATTATCACGAATAACGATAATATTATCAGGCTTTATCTCAAATTCTATTCGTGACGCAAAACCGGCAACCGCTTCGTCCATGGCATTATCAAAAACTTCATTCACCAGATGGTGCATTGCCACTTCATCAGTGCCGCCAATATACATTCCCGGCCGGCGACGAACAGGCTCAAGACCTTCTAATACTTCAATATCCTCAGCAGTATAAGCTGAAGAATTCTTGCTGTTTTGTTTTGAGGAGAATAAATCATTCATGGCGTGATCATGTAGCAGGAAACTAGCGGATTTCAAGGACTTTGTTGTATTTTTTATCGTAATTAGCTGCTGCGTTGTATATCCGGCGTAAGAATTGACTATTTAGATTATTTATTCAGCTTGTTTATTAAGAGCAGCGATTTCGAAGGCGAGTTTTTTGATTATGTTTATTTTATCATTTTCATTTTTCCATTCATGTGTCAGGATAAGCTTTTGATCAGCGCGGATTTTAAGGGTTGAAATCCGGCGCGTTACAAAGGCAATAAGTGCATCAGGATTAGCGAAGCTATTTGCAAAAAAACTTATCACTGCGCCTTTTGGTCCGGCATCAATACGTTCAATTCCGGCCTTTTTGCACAGTAATTTAAGGTTAAGAGTTTCTATAAGCGCCAGAGTTTCCGAAGGCATTGAGCCAAAACGATCAATTAATTCAGCGGCAAAAGATTCAATTTCCTGCTCATTATTTAAAGAGCTTGCTCGCCGATAAAGTCCCATTCTGAGGGAAAGATCGCTGATATAATATTCAGGGATAAGCACAGACAGTCCGAGATTGATAACCGGACTGTATTCGGCAGTAACATTAGCATTAACATTAGCAGTAACATTAGCAGTAACATTAGCAGTAATAGTTTTGTTTTTATATTCGCCTGATTCGTCTTTGCGCTGCGAATTTTCCCGCTGTTTCTGCTCAGAGCGCAAGGCGCTTACTGCTTCTTCGAGCATTTGCTGATAAAGCTCAATTCCTACTTCTTTTATATGTCCGGATTGTTCCTCGCCGACCAGATTGCCGAAACCGCGAATGTCCATATCATGATTAGCCAGCGTAAAGCCAGCGCCTAAGCTGTCGAGCGTTTGCATTATTTCCAGGCGGCGCGTGGCATTAGCGGTAAGTTCACGTTTATGTGGCAGCATGAAATAAGCATAAGCTCTGGTTTTTCCGCGACCAACTCGGCCGCGCATTTGATATAGCTGTGATAATCCGAATAGATGTGCATTGTGAACTATGATGGTATTAGCAGTTGGAATATCAAGTCCTGATTCAATAATTGCCGTTGAAAGCAGCAGATTATATTTGCCGTCGTAAAATTCGTTCATCACTTCATCTAATTCTGCGGCGGGCATTTGTCCGTTGGCAACACATATTTTTGCTTCCGGAATCAGCTCGGCAAGAAGATGGCGCAATTCGGCAATGTCCTTTATGCGTGGCGTGACGATAAAACATTGTCCGCCGCGGTGCAATTCGCGCATTATAGCTTCCCTGATTGTTACCGTATCAAAAGGCATGACAAAGCTGCGAATTGCCAGACGATCAATCGGCGGAGTGGTAATAAGAGATAAATCACGCACTCCGGTAAGTGCCATTTGCAGAGTGCGCGGAATAGGAGTTGCCGAAAGCGTAAGAACATGAACGCCGTTTTTAAGGCTTTTCAATTTCTCTTTCTGAGCAACGCCGAAATGCTGTTCCTCATCGACAATAATCAGGCTTAGATTTTTGAATTCTACATTTTTTGCCAGCAATGAATGTGTGCCAATTACTATATCAACCTTGCCGGATTTAAGATCAGCCAGAGTTTGTTTTTGCGCTTTTACAGAGACCATGCGCGAAAGCTGGCGAATTTCTATCGGAAAACCGGAAAAGCGTGTTTTGAAGTTTTTATAATGTTGTCTGGACAGTAAAGTTGTAGGACAAATTATGGCAACTTGTTGCGGCGCTGTGATGGCAGAATTAGTTGCTGAAGAATTAGTTGCTGAAGAATTATTTGTTGCAGAATCAGATTCTGAGGAATTAATTTCTGAGGAATTAATTTCTGAAGAATTAATTTCTGAAGAATTATCTGACGGAAAATTATCTGCTGATATTTTTTCTGATGCAGAGTTTTTTGTGTTTAGTTGCTGACTTACAATTGCGAAGGCGGCGCGTAGAGCGACTTCTGTTTTTCCAAAGCCGACATCGCCGCAGATTAATCTGTCCATAGATTTTCCGCTCGCCAGATCATTTAAAACTTCGTTGATTGCGCGCGCCTGATCTTCCGTTTCCACAAAGCCAAAGCGCGCGGCGAATTCATCGTAGCTGATCTTCTCCGCTTCAATTATGCTGGCTTTATGCAGAGCGCGTTCTGCGGCGATTTTAAGCAAGGCATCAGCGGCGATTGTTATGCGCTGTTTAAGACGAGCCTTGCGTAATTGCCAGGAAGCGCCGCCAAGCTTGTCAAGTTTTACCTCTTCTTCTAAGCCAAAGCGTGAGATTAAATCAATGTTTTCAACTGGAAGAAACAGGCGGTCATCGCCTTCATAAATAAGCTTAAGGCAATCATGACGCGCGCCGTTTACATTCAGTGTTTCAATTCCTTCAAACCGTGCTATTCCGTGTTCTCTGTGAACTACTATGTCGCCGTTGTTGAACGATGATGCTTCAGCGAAAAACGCTGCTGGAGTTTTTGTTTTCTTTACCGCTCTGGTTATTCTTTCGCCAAGAATATCCTGCTCGCTGAATAAAATAATTTCCGGAGTTTCAAAACCATGCTCAACCGGCAGAATAAGCAAGGCGATTGTTTTGCCTTTTACGCGTTTTACCTCTTGCCATCTCTCAATTGTTGCTGCGTGAATATTTCTTTCCATAAGCAACGATTGCATTCGTTCGCGAGAGCCTTTGCTGAAGCAGGCAATTGCCAGAATTTTTCCGCGTTCCTGCCAGCTACGCAGCTGCTCAAAAGGCGATAAATCAGCGTTCTGCTGCTTAAGCGGCAGTAATTTTCTTACGCCAAGATCAACCTGCTTTACTTCGGAATTTAAGGAAAAAGTTGAGAAAATAGTTGCGTTTTTTATATAGAGATCATTCCAGCTATCTTGCGAAATAAACATCAATTCCGGAGCGATTGCGTTATATGTTTCAGGCGCTTTGCGCCGCGCCTGATAATAATCTTCTATTGTTTCAAAACGCTCAGCAGAAGCGGAGATAACTTCGCTATCACAGATTATATGTGCATTTTCCGCATAATCAAAAATCGTTTCTGTTGTCGAATAAAAAAGCGGAAGATAATGTTCCATTCCTGGAAAATGATTGCCGCTGGAAATTGCTTCATAGAGAGGATTATCTTTACTAACCGCGCCAAATAACTCACGATAAGAGGAGCGAAAATTGGCAATTGTCTGCTCATTTAGAAGAGTTTCACAAGTAGCAGTCAGCGTTACTGCTTGGCATTCTCCAAGGCTTAATTGCGTCATTGGATCAAAGCGCCGTATAGATTCCAGCTTGTTTCCAAACCAGTCGAGGCGTAATCCTTCATTACTGCCTGCCGGAACAACATCAAGAATTCCGCCTCTTACTGCAAATTCTCCGGCTTCCATAGCTTTGCTGCTGCGGAAATAGCCCTGATGAACCAAGGCAGCAGACAAATTTTCCATATTGATTTCTTGTCCGCTCTGCAATTCTATATAAGCAGCAGCGATAGAATTACGCGGCGGTAGCTTCTGCAAGGCAGCGGCGACGGTAGTTAGCAATATTTGTGGTTTATTGTCGCGCAGCAATCTGGCTAGAGTATTTATTCTGCTCGCCATCAGAGAAGATTTTGGCGATATTCGATCATAAGGCATCACATCCCAGGCCGGAAATTCAAGTAAATTACTGTCCGGCAGAAAGAATTTAAGCTCAGCGGCGACTTGTTCCATCGCTGCGTCATTTACCGCGATATATAATAAATTTTTATTTCCACTTGCCAGTAATTCGGCAATCGCCAAGCCATGCGCGGCAACCGGAAGTTGCGAAAATACCGTATTCTGAACGCTTATATTGCTTGTATTATTCTTTATACTGCTATGCAACATACTGCTATGCAACTTTTCCATATAATTTCAGCATAGAGATTATTTCCGAAAATTCTTCCGGCGCTTGTTCTTTATCAGTAAGCCAGCGCCAGATAATATCATCATCATTGCCAAGCAACTGATCGTAAATCGCCAGTTGCGCGTCATCAAGAGCTGCCAACTTGACATCAGCGAAATTGCCTAAAATAAGATCAGTTTCCTTGCAGCCACGATGCCACGAGCGAAAAGCCAGACGTTTGATTAACAGATCGCGGTTGGTTAATATTTTGTTCATGCTATATATCTAATGTTTTCATCTAATGTTTTCGTCTAATTTTTTTATCTAATGTTTTCCTGATAATTGACATTCTATGTAATATGCAATTTCTGCTCTGCAATTATAAATTTTCACTTCTGAGGTCATATGCTTGCTTATCGTGTTGACGATGCAGTTCTTACCGTTTGCCAGAATAATCTTTCCAAGTCGATTGAAATTATGGAAATAAGCGAGTCAGCTTGTTTGCTGCTTGGCTATTCTGCTGCGGAAATAACTGGACGCAAGCTGGTGAATTTTATTCCGCAGCGGCTTTCTGAATTGCTTGATGAATATGTTGAATATGAAGAAAATTCCAATGATCTTGGCGCGGTTCTTTCCAAGGTTCAGAATTTCAGCGTTATAAGCCGTAATGACGAGGAAAAAACCTTCCGCCTGAAAGTGGTGCGCGGCGAATCAACTCGCAATAAAATAACCTTCCGGCTGGTTCTTCAGGACAGCATATACAGACGCAAGGACGAAGCATTGCGGAAAATTATTCAGGATAATTTCAAAGGGCATGAAATACTTCATCCGCTGCTTAATCTGCCTGATCGCCGTTCGCTGGAAAAAGATATTGAACTTGCTGTTTATTATCATCGCAAGAATGCAATGCACTCTTCTTTTCTACTGATTAAGCCGGATAATCTGGAAAAACTATCTACGCAATACAGCCAGCAGCAATGTCTGGAATTTATAAAACATATCGCGCGAATTTGCCGCAGTAACTTAAGGCCTGATGATGTTCTTGGCGCGGTAAGTGATTCTCTACTGGGAATATTACTGCTTGATGCTGTTTCCGAATCAACTCGCATGGTCGCTAATCGCCTGCGCTGGAAAATTTCCTCACAAGCTTATAAATTTTCTGATAACAGCCTTATCTCGCTAAGCGCCAGCATGTGTTATTATGATATTGACGGCGATATATCTCCGGAGCTTTTAGTCGCTAAATCTATCGACAAAATCTCAGCATTTGATAAAGATTCGACAAATATTCTGTCTGAAGTGTAATTATCTTACAATGTTTCTACAATTACAATGTTTCTACAATGTTTCTAATCGACATATTTCTAACTCAACATCTTTAATTCAAAGATCTTTAATTCAAAGATCTTTAATTCAAAATCTTCAACTCAACATTTCAATTCACTATTGTCAGTCGCATATTTTTAGTCGTAGATATTTTTAGTAGCAGCAATGCGTCATCAATCGCTTTTTCATTTATTCACTGCTGTTTCGAAAATTAAAGGCGTCGGACATTCAGTTTCCGAGGCTCTTTCCCGCTTGCTTCCGGCTTCTGCTGTTCGCTCTGGCTCTGCCTCTGGACTTGCTTCTGGATACAGCTCTGGCCATAGTTTGCCAATAGTTCGCGATTTACTTTTTCACCTTCCTTGCGGATTAATTGACCGCAGAATCAGCTTCCCGCTGCACAGCGTTCCATCAGGAGTAACAGCAACATTTGTAGTCACAGTTGAACGTCATGAACCGCCAAAAATCACACGCTTTTCCAAAAAACCATATCGCGTAATATGTAGCAATCAAACAGGCACATTGACGATTGTTTTTTTTAATGCTCGTGAAGATTATATCAAAAATATTTTGCCAGTCGGCAGCGAAAGAGTAGTAAGTGGAAGAATCGACAATTTTGATTCTCAGGCGCAAATGGCGCATCCTGATATAATAGTTCCACTTGCACAACTGGCTGATGTGCAGAAGACAGAAGCAGTTTATCCTCTCACTGCCGGAATTACCTCGCGGCGCATTGCCAGAATTGTTGATGAAGCTCTGGAAAAGCTCGAAGAATTACCGGAATGGATTATCAGGGATCAAGGTATCAGGGATCAGGAATCGGGAATCAGGGATCAAGAGGGTCGCTCTTATTTTAGTTTTAAGCAGGCTCTTATCATGCTTCATCATCCGGAAAATGAAGCCGCTCTTGCTGCTGATTATCCTCCTCGACTTCGCCTTGTCTATGATGAAATCCTTGCTCATCAGCTGCAACTGGCGCTGCTACGCCGCAAAATGCAGGCGCAGTCGGCGGTGGTTATTAAAGGCGATAATTCCCTTTCCGCGCCGCTTATCGCCGCTCTGCCATATCAGCTTACTGGCGGCCAGCTTCAGACTATTAATGAGATAAGCGCCGACCTTGCTTCCGGCCGGCGGATGACGCGCCTGTTGCAAGGTGATGTCGGAAGCGGTAAAACCATCGTCGCTCTGCTGGCTATGTTAAAAGCCGTTGAACAAGGCTATCAATGCGCGTTAATGACTCCTACTGAGCTGATCGCGCGTCAGCATTATGAGGTAATCACAAAATTACTGTCTCTTATTCCCTCAGCCGCAGCAGGAAGCAGGGAAGGGCTTTTGCCGACCTTGCTTACCGGCAGTATCAAAGGCAAGGGACGCGAAGCAGCGCTCCAGAAAATCGCTGGTGGTGATTCCAAAATCATAATCGGAACACATGCTTTGTTTCAGGAAAAAGTCGAGTTCAAAAACCTCTCTTTTGTGGTAATTGATGAACAGCACCGCTTTGGCGTATCACAACGCATGGCCATGACGAAAAAAGGCGATTCGCCGCATATTCTGCATATGACCGCAACGCCAATTCCGCGCACTCTTTCCATGATGCTTTATGGCGATATGGATTGCTCGCTGCTTAAGGAAAAGCCGGCTAACCGCAAGCCAATCGCTACCAGGCTGATACCGCGCAGCCGTTATGAAGAAGTGCTGACTCGCCTCAAGGCAGCGCTTGATCGCGGCGAAAAAGCCTACTGGATTTGTCCTCTGGTTGAGATGTCAGATGTCGGATATCAGATGTCAGACATCGGCAATCCGACATCTGACATCGATTTGGCCGCCGCCAAATCCCGCTATAGCGAATTCACCGCCCGCTTCGGCAATATAGTCAGCCTTGTCCATGGCAGAATGAAGGGCGAAGACAGAAATGAAGAAATGCAGAAATTCGCAAGTGGTGCAACAAAATTGCTGGTGGCGACAACTGTCGTGGAAGTAGGCGTTGATGTGCATGATGCAACTATTATTGTGATTGAACAGGCGGAACGTTTTGGCCTCGCGCAGCTGCATCAGCTGCGTGGCCGCGTTGGGCGAGGGGAGAAGGACAGTAGTTGTGTCTTGTTATACACTCCAGATGCCGGATATCAGGGATCAGATGCCGGAGGTCAGATGTCAGATGTCAATCATCATTCATTAGAAGCGCGCTTGCGCGTTCTGCGCTCAACTGAAGACGGTTTTCTCATCGCCGAAGAAGATTTAAAATTGCGCGGCGGCGGCGATTTGCTGGGAATAAGGCAAAGCGGAGAAATGGAAACTATCTTTGTTGATATAGCCAGCCACCAAAAGCTGATCGAGAAGGGAAGAGATGAAGCAAAAAAACTGCTGGAAGAAGATCCAAACCTGCAAAGCGAAAGAGGAAAAGCCGC
>CAZFJN010000022.1:0-32003 GCA_964519595.1 uncultured Rickettsiales bacterium | reverse complement strand
CTGCCAACTGCCAACTGCCAACTGCCAACTGTTGAGCCTCTTTATGGCAACAGCTATATGCCGCGTAAATTCAAAATCGGCTTATGTTTGCCGGAAGATAATTCAATCGACGTCTTTACACATGATCTGGGAATTACGCTGGTTTTTGCAGAGAATGATTCAGAAAATAATTCAGGCGCTAAATTACTTGGTTATAATATTCTGCTAGGCGGCGGAATGGGAATGAAGCATGAGGCGGTAAAAAGCTGGGATGAGAAAAAAACTTATCCGCGCCTTGCTGATAATGTGGCTTTTGTCGGCGCAAATGATCTTATTGCCGCAGTAGAGGCGGCGGTTAAATTACAGCGTGATTTTGGCGATCGCACTGATCGTCAACATGCCAGACTTAAATATGTAGTAGCTGAGCGCGGTTTAGAATGGACAAAAAAAACCTTCGCTGAATATTTCGCGCGCGCCGGCGGCAAAGAAATAGCTGAGCCAATTGCCGTTAAATACGAAATTCCTAACCATATGGGCTGGCATGAGCAAGGCGATGGAAGGCTGTTTTATGGTCTTAAAGTTCCTTCTGGCAGAATTGTTGATTATGACAAGCCTGATGTCAGCGGCTATACAACAAATGTCAGCGGCGTTTTCCGGCAAGCGCGTTTTCGCAGCGGCTTACGCGCGCTGATTGAAAAATTCCAGCCTAATATTGTTCTTACGCCAACCGGAGAAATGTTACTTGCTGATATTAATCCGGCGGATCGTTTAGGAATTGAAGCAATATTGCGTGAATATAATATTCCTTTGCATGATTTTTATACGCCAATGCAGAATCATTTTTTCACTTGTGTTGCATTGCCTACTTGCGCCAAGGCGCTGGCTGAATCTGAGCGCGTGCAGTTTCCGATCATGGACGCTATTTCAACGGAATTAGCAAAACATGGCTTGGAAAAAGAGCGCATGACAATCCGCATTGCCGGCTGTCCAAATGGTTGTTCGCGTCCTTATGTCGGCGATATTGGCTTGGTCGGACGGCTTCCAGGCAGCTACGCGATTTTTATCGGCGGTGATTTTGAAGGCACGCGGCTTTCTCGAAAACTGTTTGATAAGGTCGCGCAGGAAGATATTGCCGCTACTCTTTCGCCTTTATTCGCGCGCTTTGCCGCTGAGAAAAAATCCGACGAAGGATTTGGCGATTTTTGTCATCGTGTTGAAATTGCAGCGTAAGAAATGTATCCGGTTTTTCTCAATCTTTCAGAAGTTCCTATTTTCCTGTTCGGACAAGGCGAAGCTTTGCTAAAGCGCAAAGATCAGCTTATTAAAGCTGGCGCTACTGAATTTGTTGATAATATTGAAGCAGCGACAATTGTCATGGTCGCCGGACTTGATTATTCCGCCTCAGAAACAATTGCAAAATCTGCCCGCGCCGCTAAAAAATTAGTCAATGTTGAAGATGTTCCGCAATTATGCGATTTCTATTTTGGCGCTTTTTTCAAGCGCGGCGATATTACCGTCGCAGTTTCCACAAATGGCGCTTCTCCAACTCTGGCCAGACGTTTGCGCGACTATATCGCGGAAATTATCGGCAGTGAATGGTTAGAACGCGTAAGCAGTATAAAAGAGCTGCGCGATGAATTACGCGCGAGGGGACAATCTCCGCGTGAGATTCTGCGCCAGTCGGAACAGTTTATAGACGATAATCAATGGTTCACTACTGCGGAAGAATTAAATGATAAAAAATCTGCCAGCAGCGCAGCTTCTTTGCCGCCTTCACAAAAGGAAAAATCAGCAAAGGAGAACGCGGCATGACCTCACTATCGCGACTTTTAAGCTTCTACGGTGAATTTGGCGCTCCTTCTTTGCTGAGAGTAATGATCAACGAAGAATTTGCAGGAAAAATCGCACTCATTTCCTCCTTCGGCGCTGACTCCGCTTTGCTGCTGTCGATGGTCGCCGAGGTCAATAACAACACGCCAATCTTGTTTCTTGAAACTGGAAAGCATTTTCCGGAAACTCTTGAATATGCACAAACAATAACTAACCATCTCAATCTTAAAAATGTTCACTGGCTAAGGCCTAATCCGCAATTACTGGCGCGTACTGATCCGGAAGGAAATTTGTGGAACATACAGCCTAATCGCTGCTGCTGGCTCAGAAAGGTTGAGCCGCTCGATCGCGCGGTGAAAGAGCTGGGACTCGCCGCTCTTATAACTGGCAGAAAACGTTATCAAAGCAGTGAACGCGCTAATCTGGAAAAAATAGAACTCGATGATAAGGGCATATTTCGCATTAATCCGCTGGTATATTACAGCAAGGAGAAACAGCGCGAAGAATCTATAAAACGCGCCTTGCCGGAACATGCGCTGGTTGGTGCAGGATATTTATCAATCGGCTGCGAACCTTGCACAATTCCGGTTGCCGCCGGCCAGGATGAGCGATCAGGACGCTGGGCGCACACAATAGGCTTTGAAAATGAACAGAAAACCGAATGCGGAATTCATCTTCCAACTAATGAAACCGCCGATTGGAGCGTATAAGGAGCGTATGAAATGGATCATCTAGATAAGCTCGAATCACAATCAATCTATATCTTTCGCGAAGCCTTTCATGCGATTGATAAAATCGCCATGCTGTGGTCTTTCGGAAAAGATTCCAATGTCATGATTCATCTGGCGCGTAAGGCTTTTTTCGGAAAAGTTCCTTTTCCGCTGATTCATTGTGATACGGAAATAGAAATGAAAGAGGTTTATCAATTCCGCGATAAATATTCAGCAGAATGGAAAATTAATCTGATCTCGCATATTTGTCCGCCGCTTGAAAAAACTGACCATAGCCTGCCACATGCAGCGCGTGTTGCTTCTCGAAAAACTCTCGGCCTTAAAGAAGTTATCGAAGAGCATAAGCTGGTTGGAATAATTGCCGGAATTCGTCGTGATGAAGAGGCAACCAGAGCCAAAGAACGCGTTTTTTCACCGCGTGGTCAGGAAGGCGGCTGGGATGTAGGCGATCAGCCTCCTGAATTCTGGGATCAGTATAAAACCGATTTCGCGCCGGGAACTTCAATTCGTATTCATCCATTGCTGCATTGGACAGAGCTTGATATCTGGCAATATATAAAACGCGAAAACATTCCAATTGTGCCGCTTTATTATGCGCGAAAATACGAAAAATTTGAAGGCCGCGATTTTGGCGGGAAAATGATGCGCTTTCGCAGCCTTGGTGAAAAAGGCATTACCTGGCCAGTAGAAAGCAGCGCCAGCTCAATTGATGAAATAATCGAAGAATTAAAAACCACAAAAACCTCCGAACGTTCCGGGCGGCCAATGGGCGCTGACGAAGATGAAAGCAGCTTCGAAAGGTTAAGAGAAGCAGGGTATATGTAATTTATGACTAACAGAGAACAATTAAAAATAGTGATAGTTGGTCATGTTGACCATGGCAAGTCGACTCTGGTCGGGCGGTTGCTTCATGATACGAATTCTCTTCCTGATGGAAAAATGGAAGCGATTATTGCCAGCTGCAAAAAGCGCGGGATGAATTTTGAATGGTCTTTTTTAATGGATGCTTTGCAAACTGAGCGCGATCAGGGCATAACGCTTGACACTACACAAATATGGTTAAAAACCGCCAGCCGTGACGTGGTGATCATAGACGCGCCAGGACATAAGGAATTTCTGAAAAACATGATAACCGGAGCAGCGCAGGCTGATGCGGCGCTGCTTTTAATTGACGCCAAGGAAGGAATTCGTGAACAAAGCCGCCGGCATGGAATGCTGCTGCATTTACTTGGTGTTCGCCAGATTGCGGTTTTAGTGAATAAAATTGATTCCGTAAATTATGATCAGAAAATTTTCGCGCAGATTGAGCGCGAATATAGAGATTATTTAAAAACTCTGGGCATTGATCCGCTGTGCTTCATTCCTATTTCCGCGCGTGATGGTGATAATATCATTTCGCCATCGCAACAAACTCCCTGGTATAACGGCAATTGTCTGGTTAAAATTCTTGATGAATTTTCAGTATCTGCGGCGGATGAAAAACAAACACTGCGTTTTCCGATTCAGGATATTTATAAATTCGATGAACGGCGTATTTTTGCTGGCAGAATTGAAAGCGGCCGCTTGCGCGTTGGCGATAAGATCATATTTTCGCCAACAAACACTCAGCAGATTGTGCAGAGCATAGAAACATGGCCTGCTCCTTCAGCGCCAATTACAGAAGCATATGCCGGACAATCAATCGGCATTACGCTGCAAGGCCAGATATTCGCCTTGCGCGGTCATGTAATAAGTCATGATGATTCGCCGCCGCTACTTACTAACCATTTCCGCGCGCGTATTTTCTGGCTGGGAAAAAAACCTCTCGAATGCGGCAGACGTTATAAAATCAAACTGGCAACCGGAGAAATTCTTGCCGAGATAAAAACCATCGAACATGTGATAGATTCACAATCTCTGGCGCAGATTAAAAGCGATAAAATCGAACGCGGCAATGTAGCGGAAGTAATAATTCGCACAAAAGGCCTCGTTGCGGTTGATGATTTTTCGGCAAATCCTCGCCTGGGAAGATTTGTGATCTTGCAGGATTATGATGTTGCCGGCGGCGGAATAATTTCCACGCAAGGCTTTGCTGATCAGCGCGTTACCAGAGCTGAGGTGAAATCAGATAATATCGCCGCTGAGGATGTCGGAATAAGCAAAGAACAACGGGCAATTGCCAATGGTCATTTAGGCGGCATATTGTGGTTTACCGGCCTCTCCGGTTCAGGAAAATCAACGCTGGCTAAGGCTTTGCACAAACGACTTTTCGACAAAGGCTATCAGGTTTTCATGCTTGATGGTGATAATATTCGCAACGGCCTTAATCGTGATCTGGGATTTTCTCCTGATGATCGCAGCGAAAATATTCGTCGCGTTGGCGAAGTTGCCGCCTTATTCGCACAGGCAGGAACTATTGTCATTTCCTCTTTCATTTCTCCTTACCGCGAAGATCGCCGCCGCGTTCGCTCAATCGCGCCGGATGATTTTCACAATATTTATATCAAAGCCTCAGTAGAAGCCTGCGAAAAGCGCGATGTAAAAGGCTTGTATAAAAAAGCCCGCGCCGGAGAAATAAAACAATTCACCGGAATTGACGCTCCTTACGAAACACCGCTGAATCCGGATTTAATCATTGATACAGAAATTTTGAATATAGAAGAAAGTGTTGCCGAACTTTTTAAATATGTTGAACATGAATTAGTTGAGCCGGTTGCACAATTTACTGATTATCTTGGCACAGGGATATAAATATTAGGGGTTAGGGATTAGGGGCTAGGGACTAGGGGTTAGTTAGGAATCAGAACACTATAGGATTTTATGCTGGAATTAGCTTATCAATTACAATTTGTAGATTTATACCGCCGTGACGGTCTGGTAAAGCTTGACGCAGCTTTTATTGCTCATCTGGCGGCAGCTGATATTGAATTGCATAATCGCCTTCTCGCGGCAAGAGCTGAATATTCAACAATCTCGGGGAAAGATCATTCGCAATTGCTGGTTGATCTCGCGCCGCATGTTGAAGATTTCATCGGCGAATTATTCCACATACGAAATGAAATTTCTGCGCTCGCTGAAGCGCATAATACACTTGCGCCGCTTTATAGCTGCAAACGAATTTTTGTGCAGCGCAAAGCAGCAAAGATGTTTGGATATGAAGATGTGAAGATGTTGAGTGAAGAAGAGCTACTATCAGCATTTTCCTCGCATCTTAAAATCTTAGAATCTTCACATATTTTTTCCTTTGAATTGGCTTTTGCCAAGCTGGTTATGAGCTGGCTAGACAAGGAAGAAGAATATAAACCACAGCTTGAGCTGGCGGCGCGTTATGCTGCCTGGGCGCTTTTTTCGGAAGCAGGAAAAGCAAAGCATCATTCCGGCGTATTATTCAAACAACCAAAAAAACTAACGCCGGAAAATCTAATCGCTGTTGATACTGAGCTGCGCGACGGCGTGCAAATCATGCGCTTTCCGAAAACTCATTACCGGAGTCGCGACGGCTTCAAACTTACTGATGATAAAGGTCCGCGTGAGGTGGCGCTTGATGCCGCGCATTACTGCATATTCTGTCATAATCAGGGCAAGGATTCCTGCTCTAATGGCTTAAAAGAATCGCGAGTTGCAAGTCGTGAGTCGAGTGATAAAGCGCACGACTCTAGCCACGCGACTCCAACAACTTACAAAAAAAATACGCTTGATATAACTCTGGCCGGCTGTCCGCTGGAAGAAAAAATATCCGAGATGAATATGCTTAAATCCAGCGGCGTTCCACTTGGCGCATTGGCGGTTGTTGTGGTTGATAATCCAATGTGCGCTGGCACTGGACATCGCATCTGCAATGACTGCATGAAAAGCTGTATTTATCAGAAACAAGAGCCGGTTAATATTCCTCTGGTTGAAACACATACGCTTAAGGATATTTTAGAATTACCTTATGGTTTCGAGATTTATTCGCTGCTTACACGCTGGAATCCGCTCAACCTCGCACGTCCTTTGCCAAAGCCGGATAGTGGCTATAAAATCCTTGTTTCCGGACTTGGTCCAGCTGGATATACGCTTGCACATCATCTGATGAATGACGGACATTTAGTAGTTGGCATAGACGGTCTTAAAATTGAACCACTGCCGGAAGAAATTTCCGGAGTTACCAATTTGGGAACACGCGTTTCGTTCAAGCCGATTCGGGATATTGCAACTCTTTATGAACAGCTTGATGAACGCAGCCTTGCTGGTTTTGGCGGCGTTGCTGAATATGGAATTACCGTTCGCTGGGATAAAAACTATTTAAAAATTATTCGCCTGCTTCTTGAGCGCAGAGAGCAGTTTTTAATGTTTGGCGGCGTTCGTTTCGGCTCAGCTATTACTTACGAAACAGCCTGGGAATTAGGCTTTGATCATATTGCCTTATGTCTTGGCGCTGGCAAGCCGACTATTTTAGAAATTCCAAATGGCATGGCGCGCGGTGTTCGCGCTGCTTCAGATTTCCTGATGGCTTTGCAACTTACCGGCGCCGGGAAAAAAGATTCAATCGCTAATTTGCAGATTCGCTTGCCAATTGTGGTAATCGGCGGCGGACTTACCGCAATTGACACAGCGACAGAATCTCTTGCTTACTATCCGCTGCAAGTAGAAAAATTTTTACGCAGATATGAAATTCTCGCCGCAAAAATCGGCGAAGAGGAAATACGCAAAAAATGGAGCGCAGAAGATGCAGAAATTGCCGCGGAGTTCATCGCACATGCACAGGCAATTCGCGCCGAGCGCAAAAAATCCGCGCCGGATGTCTGGAGTTTGCTCGACAGCTGGGGCGGCGTTAAGCTGATTTATCGCAAGCGCTTAATTGACGCTCCGAGTTACAGATTAAATCATGAAGAGGTAGAAAAAGCTTTTGAAGAAGGAATTTTTATCGCTGAAAATTATGAGCCTGTTGCAGTTGAGGTTGATGATTACGGCGCGGCAAGATCTCTTAAAATCCGCAGCAATGCTGGAAAAAATTCCGCAACTATTAACGAAGCAACTATTAATGAAATAACTATTCCGGCGCGAACTATTCTGGTTGCCGCTGGCACAAATCCGAATACTGTTTTAGCGCGCGAAGCTCCGGAAAAATTTATTCTCGACGGAAAATATTTTCAGGCGCTTGCTGAAGACGGAACAATTGTCAGTCCGCAACGAATATCAAAACCTGATGCGGCGCATGTCCTGATGTCTATTGATGATGAAGGTCGCGCGATAAGCTTTTTTGGCGATCTGCATCCTTCATTTGCTGGCAATGTGGTAAAAGCAATGGGCAGTGCTAAACAAGGCTATCCGGTTGTTTCAGCGGTACTGAAACGCAGGAATCAGAAATCAGAAGCAGCCGGAAACCAGAAATTTTTTGATGATATTAATGATCAATTACGCGCCAGCATTCATGCGGTTAATCGCCTGACGCCAAATATAGTCGAAATTGTGGTAAAAGCCAAAGCCGCCGCGCGCGCCTTTAAACCAGGACAGTTTTACCGTCTACAGAATTTTGAAGCTAATGCTCTTAAACTGGGCAATTCAGGATCAGAAAATTTTACCACTCTGGCTATGGAAGGCTTGGCGCTTACTGGCGCCTGGGCGGATAAGGAAAAAGGGCTTCTTTCTACTATTGTGTTGGAAATGGGCGGCAGCTCTGACTTGTGTGCTTATCTTCGTCCTGGTGAAAATGTGATATTAATGGGACCAACTGGTGAGGCTACAACTATTCCTGAAAAAGAAAATGTGTTGTTAATCGGCGGTGGACTCGGCAATGCAGTGCTGTTTTCAATCGGCAAGGCAATGCGCGAAAACGGTTGCCGGGTTTTATATTTTGCCGGTTATAAAAAGGCGCAGGATCGTTATAAAATTGAAGAAATAGAAGCTGCCAGCGACATTGTGATATGGTGCTGCGACGAGGCGGCGGATTTTATTCCTAACCGTCCGCAGGACAGTTTTTTTCACGGTAATATTGTTGAGGCGATTGCGGAGTACGGTCGCAAAGATGCTAAGATGTTAAGATGTGAAGATGCTGGAAATAATGCTGCAAATACACTTAACATCATCACATCATCACATCGTCACATCCCAATTGCTTCTATCCAGCGTATTATTGCAATCGGCTCTGACCGGATGATGGCGGCAGTCGCACAAG
Organism: uncultured Rickettsiales bacterium; assembly: GCA_964519595.1. Taxonomy (GTDB): domain Bacteria; phylum Pseudomonadota; class Alphaproteobacteria; order Rickettsiales; family SXRF01; genus JANRKF01. Next base: position 23,327 of record CAZFJN010000022.1, on the reverse strand, counting down.
CGCGTCATGGTGTTTTACATCCTCATTTAAATCCTCTGCATGTGGCAATCGGCTCAATTAACTCGCCAATGCAATGTATGATGAAAGAAATATGCGCGCAATGTTTGCAAAAACATGTTGATCCGAAAACCGGCAAAGAATTTTATGTTTATTCATGCTTTAATCAGGATCAGCTGCTCGATGAGGTGTCGTGGAGTCACTTAAATCAACGCTTACGTCAGAATTCATTAGCCGAAAAACTCAGCGCCTTATGGATAGACCACTGCTTGCAAGAGCTTGATTTGCGAAAAAGAAAATCGCTCTGATTAACTTATTATAAATCATTTAAAACTACAAAATAGAATGATGTGGAACGCGCAGGATGTGCGACTTTTCGCTTTGGACAAAATTTTCTGCTTTGAATAAAAATATTGTCGTGAAGAATAAAAATGAAGAGTAATACTATTTTGTAATCAACACGTTGATTGCAAAACAGTATAAAAATGCAGAGTAACCATGTAGAGTGACCATGCAGAATAACAGCGAAGAAAATGCGGAAAATGCCGCCGCCAAGCCGGAAAAAAAACCTGTCCGGCTAGGTGATCGCTTGATTGAATTAGGGCTTATTTCTTCGGATCAACTGCAGGTAGTGTTAACCGAGCAGAAAAGCACTAAAAAACTCCTTGGCGCGATTTTAGTCGAAATGGGCTTTGTTACGGAGAGCGCGCTGGCGGAAATTCTGGCGGAAACTTCCGGAACGCAGAAATTTGATGCTAAATCAACAGTGCTTGATTCAACTGTTGTGCGAATGATTCCTAAGGATCTGGCGGTTCGCCATAAGATAATTCCGGTTGGTTATGAGAATGATGTTCTGCATCTGGCGATGGCTGATGTTTACAACGTTCTGGCAATTGATCAGGTTCGCCGAGTTGTGCCAAAAAACACGCGCATTCAGCCTTTATTCTGCACAGATACGGAAATTCTGGAAATGGTCGATCAATATTACGACTATGAAATTTCCGTTGATGGAATTTTAAAAGAAATCGAAACCGGAATTCGTGAAAATAAAGCCAAGCTTGATGGTCGGCAGGAAGGTTATGTAAATCCGACAGTTCGTCTGGTGAATGCGCTTCTTGCTGATGCAATAAAATTCGGCGCTTCTGATATTCACTTCGAGCCGGAAGGATCATTTCTACGGCTGCGCTATCGTATTGACGGTTCAATGGTGCAGATACGCTCTTTTCACCGCGATTACTGGTCGGCGATGCTGGTGCGTGTAAAAATCATGGCCGGAATGAATATTGCGGAAACCAGAAATCCGCAGGATGGTCGTATCAGCTACAATGTCCTTGGCCGCGAAGTTGATTTCCGTGTTGCCACACAACCGACCGTGCATGGTGAAAATGTGGTGATGCGTTTGCTCGATAAGGCAAAATCTTTAGTTCCGCTGGAAAGCCTTGGCTATTCTGAACATAATATCAGCGTTCTGAAAATTCTGCTTAAACGCCCGGAAGGAATAATCATCGTAACCGGACCAACCGGCAGCGGTAAAACAACAACGCTTTATTCAGTTCTTGGTTATATCAACAATATTGATACAAACATCATGACGCTGGAAGATCCGGTTGAATATCAACTGCCGCTGATTCGTCAGAGTAACGTTCGGGAAGGTTCAGGAATGGATTTTCTTTCCGGAATTAAATCGTTGATGCGGCAGGATCCGGATATTATTTTCGTCGGCGAGGTGCGCGATGAGGATACGGCGTTAATGGCGGTGCGCGCGGCGCTAACCGGGCACCAGGTATTTACCACCTTGCACACTAATGATGCTCTCGGCTCAATTCCGCGCCTTGGTGATATTGGCGTTCCAGCACATTTGCTGGCTGGTTCTTTAATCGGCTGTATCGCGCAGCGCTTAGCGCGTAAACTTTGTCAGGCATGTAAAAAACCGCGTCAGGCTAGTGCTGAAGAATGCAAGATATTAGGAATTCCTGCTGATAAAGAAGCGCCGACTGTTTACGATCCGGGCGGCTGTGTGAAATGCAAAAATAAAGGCTATAAAGGCCGGATTGCCATTGCTGAAGTGTTGCGTGTTGATCGCGGCATGGACGAGTTGATCGCGACACATGCAACGCGCAGCGCGATGGTGGAATATTTACAAAAAAATGGTTTTGTTAATATGCAAGAAGATGGTATTGCAAAAGTGTTGGCTGGAGAAATTTCTATTGAAGGATTAATGGACACAATTGATATGACAGATAGATTGTAATTTGCTGTACAAAAGATTTGAAAAAAATTTGTGAAAAAATTTTTCTAAAAAAGAGATTAGATTTTAAAAAATAAGCTTTAAGATGATATATCAGAATAAAATATTCATAATATAGTATCCGAATATGGCCTTATACAGCTACACAGCATTTAACACTATGGGAAGGCGCGTCCGCGGCTCTATTCACGCGGATAATGATCTTGACCTTGAAAATCGCCTCAAAGAGGTAAGCCTTGATCTGATCGAAGCGCAAGAGCAGAAAGAGCGTAAATCCTTATTCGGCGGTAATGTTAAGCTGAATGACATGATTGTTCTTTGTATGCATTTAGAGCAGCTTGATCGCGCCGGAGTTCCTGTGCATGATGCAATTGCTGATGTTCGTGATTCAACGGAATCGCCGAAATTGCGCGATGTGATGACCGGAGTTTATGAATCAGTACGAAACGGCACGGTTTTCTCCAAAGCAATGGCCGCATATCCTAATGTTTTTGACAATGTTTTCGTTGGACTTGTCGCCGCCGGAGAAAAAACCGGAAATCTTTCTGAATCATTCACTCACCTTGCTGAACATCTGAAATGGACTTCAGAAATAAGGCGCAAAGTTAAAAAAGCTGTGCGTTATCCGCTGGCCGTTTTAGTGATGTTATCAGGCGTTATCGCTGTTTTGATGACGCAGGTTGTGCCTAAGCTGGTGGAATTCATTATCAGTCAGGGTTTTTCACTGCCGCTTCATACTAAGGCGCTGATTGCCTTTTCTTATGCTTTTGAAAATTACTGGTATCTTATTTTTGGAATTCCAATTCTTATTTTTATAATCGTGCGACTTTTATACCGTCTTTCCTCCGGCTTTGCTTACAATATGGACGCTTTTCTTCTTAAATGTCCGGTAATCGGGCAGACCATTCTCAAAATAAATATGGCGCGTTTTACTCACTTCTTCTCGGTAATGTTCAATAGCGGCGTTGATATACTTGATTCTCTGGAAGCAGCAAACGGCGTAGTGGGAAATCGCGTCTTAAAAGAAACGGTGATGATGGTGCGTACAAATGTAATGGAAGGAAACTCGCTAACCTCGTCGCTGCGTTTGTCAAACCGTTTTCCAACGCTGGTTATTCGGATGTTTAAAGTCGGAGAAGATAGCGGAAATATGACAGAAGCCTTGGAGAACGTGAATTTCTTTTACAACCGCGAGGTTAATGATTCAGTGGAAAAAATGACTGGATTTATACAGCCGGCTTTAACAGTAGTAATGGGATTATTGATTTTCTGGATAATTGCCGCGGTATTTGGTCCGCTGTATGAATCATTCAGCAAGATAAAAGCCTGATCCGGCTGCTTGCCATGCTTGCGGCATTTGATGACGATAATTTGATGATGGTAATTTGATGATGGTAATTTGATAATCTGAGCTACTATTGGAACTATGAATTTATTTTTTAAAAAAAATGGCAATGAATCACAAGGCGTAAAACCGCCTGCTGATCATATTGCGGACACGGCTGGCCGTGCCGGAATATTCAGCCGTTTCAAAAAAACAAAAAAAACTACTCCTCTTGCTCAGTCTAATCATGGCAATCAATCAGCTCAGTTAAATAATCCGCTAAATAATCCGCTAAATAATCCGGCAGCAGGCAGTAAGGTCAAAAAAGCCGCTAAAGATAAACAGATAAAACCGCGCAAAATCAAATTTTCTTATCCTCGCAAATCGCGCTTTACCTTATTAATCGGCGATGAAGGCGCGATTTTGCTGTATATGAAAAGCAATGTGGTTTTAAGCCGCCAGTTTGTTTCTGATGCCAGCCCTGGTAATCTTGATGAGCTGCGCGAAACAATCCGCAAAGACCGCATGGCAGCGATTACTCTGGTAATTGACAGCGTTGATCAGTCGTTCGTTCAACAGACCTTGCCGCCAGTAAGCGCGCTTTCCGTGCAGAAATTAATCAAGCGTCGCCTTGAGCGTGATTTTAAGCCGGAAGATATCAAAGGCGCGATATTGCTCGGAAAAGACAAGGAAGGCCGCAAAGACTGGAGCTTTCTGATGATTTCTGTGGAAAAAAGTCCACAGATCATGGAATGGCTTGATTTCATAATGACTTTTGAAAACCGTTTTCGCGGTATTGCCTTGCTTTCAGTCGAGGCGGCAATTGTAATAAAAAATCTTGAGCGCAGCTTTGGTATAGCGGGAAAATCTGGCAAAGGATCAGAATGGAAAATTCTGGTTACTCACAATAAAGTCGGCGGTTTCCGGCAGATTATTCTGCGTAATGACCGCCTGATTTTTACTCGTCTGGCGCAGCCGGTAGGAGAGCCTAATCCGGAAGTAATCGCCGGACATATCGAACAGGAAATGACTAGCACAATCGAGTATCTGAAGCGCTTTGGATTTAATCCGCGCAGCGGTCTTGATGTGTATATCATAGCTTCAGAACCAACTTGTAAGGCAATTGATCCTAATCGTTTTGATTCCGCTAATTTCAACGCTCTGTCGCCACATAGCGTTTCGCAAACTCTTGGCTTAAGAGGCGCAACTCAGCCGGAAGATCAGTTTGGCGATGTTGTAATGGCGGCAGCAGTTGGCTCAATTCGCAAAAACGTTCTGAAACTTACTACAGTTGAATCGCGGCTGTTTGATAAATTCCAATTAATCAAATACTCACAGCGTCTTTTCGGAACATTTCTGGCGCTGGCTATATTAGTCTATGGCGCTTACGCTGTATATGGCGCGCTTAAATTCAAGAGCGATCTGGAAGATGCCGAGCAGAAACAGCGCATAAGTCAGCAATCTCTGGATAATCTGAAAAAACAAATTGAAGAAAGCAAAATTGATATTTCCTCCGTTGGCGATCAGCTCGATATTTACCGACAAATTAAAGGCGCATCAAGAAGTCCGAAAGCTTTTCTTGCTGAAATCTCGCGCGTTATTAAACCGCCAGTAACTCTTAAAGCGGTAAGCTTTAGTTTTGGCGATAGTTTGCAGGCTAATAAAGCAATGCCAGGCTTTGCCAGCTATAATCTTAATCAACCGCCGCCTTCTCCTCCGGCACGACAAAGCGCCGACGGCAAACCACTGCCGCCTCCTGTTCAGGATATGGTAACGGCGGTTATAAAAGTTGAATTTCCAGTCGGACTTAAAAGTCCTGAGCTGTTTAAAAAATTCAGCGAAGATTTCCTGAAATCATTGAATGAGGCAATGCCTTACTACGCCATTGCGTATACTTTAATTCCAGCAGAATATCTTGATATCAGAAGTTTGCAGATGAATTTTGATCAAGCCGCTGCCAATGAAGGTCTAGGCTCTGCTCCGATTATGATCGAAGTTTCTATTCGCGGTCAAATGCCAACTTACGCGGAAGGAATAAATGCGCCATGAACATAGCTCCTTTACGCAATTCAATATTCAAAGAATCAGGAATGTTTTTAGCCCTGCTGGCGTTTATTGGCGGCATTGCTTTTTATGTTGATATGCTGCGCGCTGATTATGAACAGCAAAGCGGCAAAGTCAGCGGCGAAGCGGCGCAGCTGGTTGCCAAGCGGCAGGAAATGGAACGCAGATTGCAGGAAATAAAAGATAATTTTTTTATTTTTGAAGAATCAAATACCAGAATCAAACGCACTGGATTATTTATCGACAGCCAGGCGATTCGTGATTCATTCGCCGCTTATCAACCGCGCTTCATGCTTAAATCCTTGTCAGTTGATATGACGCCAATTGCCGATGTCAGCGATGATCAGAAATTTATCCGCAAATTATTCGTCGCTTCCAAAGCAACAGTAAAAGTATCAGTTGAAGCTATTACTGATGAAGATATTTATGATTTAATCAGCGCGATGCAGCGTGACTTGCCAGGATTTATGAAAATAACGGAATTTTCCGCAGAAAATGTTGAGAAACTGACCCCTGATGTACTGATAAAAATACGCAAAGAAGGACCATATTCCTTGGTAAAATCTGATTTCTCTTTTGAATGGTACGGTTTGAAATCAACAGAAGCCGGAAATGTACTTAATAGATATATTCCAAGAGGATTTTCTGCCAACTAATTGGAAATAAATCTGAATAAAAACGCTAAATGATAAATACTAAATGATAAGATAAAAGAATAGTGGCAAGGTGGTTTTTGATGAATTTAACGGCTTTAATTTCTGGTAAAATACAGCGCTTTTCTGCGGCAATTACTGCTGCGCTGGCGGCTTTTTTGCTATTATTGCCGTTGATTTCTTCCGCGCAGGAGGGAAATAATTCCAACAATAATTCCGGCAATGTAAATAAACAGGAAAATCTCGATAAGCAGGAAAATGAAGCAGCAACTGATGAAGCAGAATCAAATTCAGCTTCTCAAGAAAATACGCAAACAAAAACTGAACAAAAATCAGCTAAAAATTCACAAGAACAGAAAGATCCAGCTGCCAAAGACAGTAAAGACAATAATTCTTCAGCTTATAAACCGGCAGATAATTCCTTCAGCTTGTTCTTTTCCAACAAGGAACGCGAAGCAATCGCACAAGCCAAGGCAAGTTATCAGGAACGCGTTGGCAGAGGCAGCGAGGCTGATCTGCTTGATCAATTGCAGGGAATAAAAGAAGGCACTACTGAAGATTATTTACAAAGCAAATATGTCGCGCAGTTTTATTTAGAATCACTGATTTATCACCAGCCTGCTGATTGGACAGTCTGGCTTAAAATTACTGACGTCAGCGCTAAATTCACGCCGGAAGCAACTACTCCGGTTTTATTGTCAGTTGCTGATTCATCGACAATTACAGACAAGGCAGGCGCAGAAAAAAGCGCGAATGAATCTTCTCCAGCAACGCCAGCAGCTCCTGCTGATGCTCTCAAAGGAGGAGATTCTGCAAAACTTGCCAAAACATTAGTGCCAGCTGAAGCGCCGGAGAAAATAACAGTAGTGAAAATTGCCAAAGAAGAAGCTGTTTTCGAGTGGGAGCCTAAAGCCTGGTCAAAAGTTGAAAGCGCATTTAAAGCCGGAGATCCTAGAATACGCCTTGATTATAGCCGCAGGAAAATTATCTTCACATTGACGGTTAATCAGACTCTTACCAGCTCAGATATGCAGATAAAGGAAGGATTTGTTCCACTTACTCCACTTGCTCCTGATGCAGATAAGGATGCTCTTCTGAATCCTAATGCAGCCGTTGATGCTAATGCTCTGCCGGAATCTGTTGATAAGATTCTTGATTCAGCAAAAACTGAAGATATTAAAGAAGGAAATCTGTCCGAAGAATTACACGGCGAATTACCAGCAGAATCAACCGCTAATCAGGAGAATAAAACCGCTGATAATAGCAAGGAAAATTCTAATGATGAAAATTCTGCCAAGGAAAATTCTGCGAAAGATGATACGGTATTAGAGAATTACAAAAAACTTGAAAATATCAAACCATAGCTTAATCGTTATATTTAATTATATTTAAGCAGAAGGCGTTCTAGCATATGTCACCACTTAATATTGAAAATATCAGCAAATCATACTCCGGACGCGAAGTTCTAAAAAATGCTTCTCTGACGCTGGTAGCAGGAGAAATTTTTGGCTTAGTCGGCTTAAATGGCGCTGGAAAAACTACCATGATCAAGATCCTGCTTGATCTGGTCAAGGCTGATAAAGGAGAGGCGCGGATTTTTGGCGATAGCTCAACAAGTGTCAAAGCGCGCGCGCAGCTTTCTTATCTGCCGGAGAAATTCCAGCCTTCGCGCTATTTAAAAGGCATGGAATATTTAAGCCTCGCCTTGTCATATTATGGCAAAAAGCTTGATGAAGATGAGGCGCGTATTCAAGCCAGACGACTTGATTTGTCGCCACAGGCGCTTGATGCAAGAGTCGGTTCTTATTCCAAAGGAATGGGACAAAAACTTGGCCTGCTTGGCGCGTTTATGGTTGATAGAAATTTTCTGGTTCTTGATGAGCCGATGAGCGGACTTGATCCAAGCGCCAGAATTAAGCTTAAACATATCTTGCTTGATGCAAAAGCGGCAGGAAAAACGGTGTTTTTCAGTTCGCATATTTTATCAGACATTGATGAGATATGCGATCGCATTGGCGTTATTCATAATGGCGATTTATTCTTTGTCGGAACGCCTTCGGAATTCAAAAAACGCCATGATGACAATATACTTGAACGAGCCTTTTTAAATTCAATAAGCGTCGCTGATGCGGCATAGAGAATGACGGTAGATTCAGCACTACAGCAGCATAATGGCTATTCTTTTGAAGGCGTTGCCGAGTTGATTGCCGTAGAGAAATATTTTCGCGAATATAACCGCGATATTGTTTCCAAAATGTCTTCTTATCTTAAAAATGCGCGCTCTGTTTTGGAATTTGGCGCTGGCATAGGAACTTTAGCACTTGAATGGAAAGCGCAAACAGGAATTGCGCCGCAATGTCTGGAAATTTATGAAAACCAGCTAAAAATACTAAAAGAACGCGGATTTGAATGTTATAAATCAATAGAAGAAATATCACATGGTTTTCAAGGAATTTATACTTCCAATGTTTTAGAGCATATAGAAAACGATGAAGAAACGCTGTGCCATTTATATTCGTTATTAAATAAAGACAGTATAATGGTAATTTATGTGCCTGCTTTTATGTGCCTGTTTTCGCAAATGGATTCTGCTGTTGGACATTATCGTCGTTACGGAAAAAAAGAATTGCTTGATAAAGTAAAAAGAGCCGGATTTAAGCCTCTTGAATGTTATTTTGTTGACAGTATTGGATTTTTTGCCTGCCTTTACCTTCGTCTTTTTGGTTATAAAAGAAATCAGGACTTTATGTATGCGAAACATATGAAACTATATGATCGCCTACTATATCCTGTAAGCAGAATTTTTGATCGTCTTGGCTTGCGGTATCTGTTTGGAAAAAACATTCTGCTGGTAGCTTTGAAAGAATAGAAACCGCTCATTTCAAGAGTCAGCTGACTGTTTGATGCCAAGATGTGCAAGCGCGGTGGTGGTTAGAATTCTGCCGCGTGGTGAGCGTTGCAGAAAGCCTATTTGCAGCAAATATGGTTCGATCGTTTCTTCGATGACATCGCGCTGCTCGGAAAGTCCGGCGGCGATTGTTTCAACTCCTACCGGACCGCCACTATAATGATCTGCTATATAACGCAGATAACGATGGTCAGCGGAATCAAGGCCGCTATTATCTATTTCCAGACGGGAAAGAGCGTTGTCGGCCAGTTTCTTATCAATAATATCAATTCCTGCGGCATTGGCGAAATCACGCACTCTTCGCAGCAGGCGAATCGCAATACGCGGCGTTCCGCGTGATCGCAAGGCAATTTCCTGCGCGCCTTGTTTATTGATAGCGATTGCAAGCAGCGAAGCCGCTCTTTCAATCACATATTGCAGATCGTCTACATCATAAAAACGTAACCGCAACGGAATTCCAAAACGGTCGCGCAATGGTCCGGCAATCAGCCCTAATCTGGTAGTAGCGCCAACCATGGTGAATTTTGGCAAATCAATGCGAATGCTGCGCGCTGCCGGACCTTCGCCAATAATTACATCAAGCTTAAAATCCTCTATCGCTGAATATAAAACCTCTTCAACAGCCGGATTTAAACGATGAATTTCATCAACAAACAAAACATCTCCGGCTTGCAAATTAGTAAGTATTGCCGCTAAATCTCCGGTTTTTGTCAGTAAAGGGCCGGAAGTAGGGCGAAAACCAACCTTCATTTCTCTGGCTATTATTTGCGCCAGAGTTGTTTTGCCCAGTCCGGGCGGACCATATAGCAGAACATGATCTAAAATATCGCCACGTCCGCGCGCTGCCTTAATGAAAATTTCCAGATTTTCGCGAACTTCCTTCTGTCCGGTAAATTCAGCAAGCGCCAATGGCCGCAGCGCATGAGAGGCGATATCTTCCTCTTTTTCTAAAGGCGCAGTCAGACGTGATTCGTTGCTAAGGTCAGTAGTCATTTCCGCGCTACCTCTTTAAGGCTGGCGCGAATAAGCTCATCAAGATCAGCCTGCTTGCCAAGAGTCTCCAGCGCTTTAAGAGCGGCAGTATAAGCATCGCTTCTGGAATATCCGAAATTAACCAGCGCTGATATCGCATCTTCAGTTGCCGATTTACGCTGATTTTTTTCATTAGGCCGTTTTTTATTATTATCTTTATTATCATTAGCTTTATCAAAAGCTGATGATTTGTCGCCACTGCCTAGTTTTAAGGCTTTATCCTTCAATTCAACTACTATTCTCTCGGCCAATTTAGGGCCAATTCCGCTAATTGCTTTGAAGGCTGATATATCTTTAGCGATTATCGCGCGGACAAGAGCATCCGGCGGATAAGCGCTCAGAATAGCCAGCGCGATTCTATTGCCTACTCCTTGCACACTTACCAGCAGCCTGAACCAGTCGCGTTCATTGGCGCTTACAAAGCCATAAAGATGAATATGATCTTCGCGGACATTTGTTTCGATAATTAATTCGCAAAAATCTCCTGACGCGAGCGCGGCAATAGTGCGTCTGGCGCAAAATACATGATAACCAACGCCGCCGACATCTATTATCAGCGAATCATCGTCAGTTGAATCAATTTTACCGCGTAATTTTCCAATCATTTTTTTATTTTATTTTATTTTATTTTATTTTATTTTATTTTATTTTATTTTTTAGCGTTTTTAGTTTTAGTTTTTTTATTAGCTTTATTAGCTTTATTAGCTTTATTAGCTTTATTAGCTTTATTAGCGTTATTAGCGTTATTATATTTATTTGTTTTATTAATTTATCACGCAAAGCTTTACATTATAAACTACTAATTTTTCTCATATGCGCGTGTGTAATTGCCGCCGCCAGAGCATCCGCCGCATCGGATTTTTCCGCGGAAGATGCCGGCAGCAGAATTTTTACCATTTGTGCCACTTGCGCTTTTTCAGCATGTCCTTTTCCGACTATCGATTTTTTAATTATATTTGCACTATATTCGATTATATCAAGCTGGCAAAGCGCAAGTGTTAATAATATCGCGCCACGCGCATGGCCTAGCTTTAATGAACTTCCAGCATTTTTATTGATAAAAGTCTCTTCAACTGCCGCCTCTTGCGGCGCATATTTTTCTATAATAGACGATAGATTATTATGCACATATTTAAGACGTTGTGGTATCTGCTGCTTGGCATCAGAATTAATTACGCCGCAAGCGACAAAAGAAATGCTGTTATTACGGCTTTCAATAATTCCCCAGCCAGTATGCTGTAATCCCGGATCAATTCCGATGATCCGCGTCATGCGCTGCTTATCCTGCTCAGCAGCTCGGCGCTTATATCTGCATTGCTGAATACATCTTGCACATCATCATTATCCTCAAGAGTTTCAAGCAATTTAATGATTTGTTTTGCCTGCTCTTCATTAACCTGGCTGGTAATTTTTGCTTGCCAGGAAAGCCTTGCGCTTACTGCCGCGCCAAATTGTTTTTCTAAAGCCTCTCGAACATTAAGAAAATCATCCGGCGCGGTGGTGATTAAATGACCTTCCGCCCCTGATTCGCAATTATCCGCGCCGGCTTCTATCGCCGCTTCTAAAATTGTTTCTTCATCAGCAACAGATGCTGCATATAAAATAATTCCAACATAATCGAACATGAAGGCAACGCTTCCCGGCTCGCCGATATTGCCGCCGCATTTAGTGAATATAGAACGAATTTCTGAAGCCGTGCGATTGCGATTATCAGTAAGCGCTTGAACTATTATCGCTACTCCGCCAACGCCATAACCTTCGTAACGTATTGGCTCAAAATTATCGCCTTCGGAATTGCCGCTACCGCGCTTTATCGCCGCATCAATTTTATCACGCGGCATGTTTTCCTCACGCGCCCAGGCGATAGCGCTGCGTAATCTTGGATTCGCTGCCGGATCAGGCATTCCGCCTCTGGTTGCGGCGATAATCTCGCGGATGATTTTAGTGAATATCTTGCCGCGCTTGGCATCCTGCTTTCCCTTGCGAACCATTATGTTTTTAAACTGGGAATGGCCGGCCATAAATTTGCTTAGGAATTTAAGTGCAAAGATACTGAAAATATACTGTGATATTGTTATTTTATAATAAAAATATCGACGCGATCAGGCTCTCCGCCAGGATTTTTATCGCCTTCCGGCAGTACATTTATCCGCGTATTGCTAATGCCATTATCAATGAGATAATTGCGAACGGAAAGTCCGCGCGACATAGATACACGCCGCGCTGTCAGAGCCTGATCAGCAACAGCAGTAGCATATGAAACCAGATTAACGCGCAAAGTTTCGTCTGTTCTCAGCTTTGCAACGATAGAATCCATTTGCGGCTTAACAGAAGGCGGCAGAGAAGTTTCTGTAGATTTAAAAGAAAGGCTCAAATCAGCTGGACCTTGTGGCTTTGCGGAAGTTGCTGCCTCAGCTGGCTGAGCTGGAGCTGGCGCAGCTGGAGCTGGTGGAGTTGCCGGAGTTGTAGCTGCCGGAGTTGTAGCCGGAAGAGGCGGCGGCGCAGGAGGCGTAGCAGCGGTCGTAGCGTTAGTAGCTGGAGCAGCATTCGGCGCTGTTGGAGCTGGCGCAGATTTCGGCGCTTCAGCAGTTACCGCTACTCCTGGTGCTGTTGGCTGAGCTGGCTGCGAAGCTGGATTTGCAGCTGCCGCCGGAGCTGGCGGAGTTGGCGCAGCTGGAGTCGGCGAAGGAGCTGCGGCAGGAGCTGGCGCAGCAGCAGGAGCAACTGGATCAGCAGGTTGTGGCGCTGGCGCAGCAGGCGTCGGAGCATTTTCCTGTGGCTTATCATCCTGAACGCTTACCGGAGTAACTGGCGCTGATTTTGCGTCAGTTGCTTTCAGCTGATCAGCTTTTGACGGCTCTGTTTTTGTGGTTTCTGTTTTTGTGGCTTCCGTTCCAGGAGGGCATGGACATTGTTGCGAAGTAGCCGCCGGACGACGTTTTTTCTTTTTTGGCTTAGGATCAGGCTTTAATTCAACTATTTTTCCTTCCGGACCTTTTATCCAGACCAGACGCGGCGTAACCGTGGTGATAGTGGTGACTCTGCTGCCTTCTGCCGCTACTGCCGGAGCTACCGGAGTTAATGATCCTTCGCTGGAAGAGGTGGTTTTTACTGCTGTGGCCTCATCAGCTGCGGACTTATCCTTGTCTTGTCCGGATGTTGCCTGAGAAGCAGCCGGGCTGGCGGAAAGGGCGCTGAGTACGTCCTTGTTAAATTCAATGCTTGGCTGCGCTGTTTCCGCCTTCGCTGAAGTTTGTGCAGAGCCGGAGATTTGCTGCGCGTGTGCTGCGCCTGACAATCCAAGCAGAATTGCTGCGGATACGGTAGATAAAAACTGCGAACGCATCATAACGCCTCATAGTATGAATACAGAAATTGACATATATCACAAAATATATGTATCGCAATGTCTGTAGAGTTTGCCAAAAAATTACGAAAAGAAATCACGAAAAAGATTACTGAAGAAGATTACTATTAAGACTAACAAAAGAGATACGCAACAAAAAACAAATATTCATTTCATGATTAATTTTTATGTTTGATTTTTATGTTTGATTTTATTGACGATTAATTTCATGATTCTTTAGCCAGAATTCTGCGTAAAGGCAGCGCCAAGGCGCGATTGCTGGCCAGTAAAGAGCCAGAATGTGCATGAGCAGGGCTACCGTCAACAGCAGTTGCCGTTCCTCCGGCTTCCTGAACCAGCAACATGCCGGCAGCAATGTCCCAGGGCTGTATTGAATAATACCAGCAACCATCAAGCCGTCCGGCGGCGATATTAGCCAGATCAAGCGCCGTTGCTCCGAAATGCCGCAAAGTAGCCTTGCTTCTAAGTAGCGCGCTGAGCAGGCGGAAGGTATATTTATTCTCACGCGCGGACAGTTTTGGATTACCAAGAACCAGCATTGAATCTTCTAATGAGCTGCGCTGTGATACCATTATGCGCCGACCATTTAAATAAGCGCCCTTGCCTTTTTCGGCCGCGAATAATTCATTTTGCAGAGGGTTGTAAATAACTCCGGCGATAATTTCACTTTTCCCGCCGCTATATTTTTCCAAAGCTATGGAGATGCAGAAATAAGGAATGGCGTGAATAAAATTGCTAGTTCCGTCCAGCGGATCAATTATAAAACGATGTGTTTTATCTTTTCCTTCGATTTCACCGCCTTCTTCCAGCAAAAATCCATAAGCAGGACGAGCTTTCGCGAGCTCCTGCCTAAGCAGCTTTTCAGTTCTTAAATCAGATTTTGTTACGAAATTGGAAGTTCCTTTTTTAGAAACCTGCAGATTGCCTAACTCGCCAAAATCACGAATTAAGCCTTTACCGGCTTTTACCGCGGCTTCTGACATTACATGAATAATCGCTGAATGATCCATTTAGCCTTCTTATTTAGCTCTTTCTACATATTCCAAAGACATTGTATCCACTACAATTTTTTCTCCGGCGGCAATGAACGGCGGAACCATAACGCGCACGCCATTTTCAAGAATTGCCGGCTTATAAGAAGTTGTCGCGGTTTGCCCTTTAATTACCGGATCAGCCTCGACAATTGTCATGGTTACTTTTGCCGGCAGTTGAATGGAAATTGGCTTTCCTTCATATGATTCAATGCTAACTGTCATGCCATCCTGCAAAAATGCCGCTGATTCGCCAAGCATGTCTTTTGGCAGCGAGATTTGTTCGTAGCTTTCATTATTCATGAAAGTCAGCATATTGCCGTCAGCAAATAAAAAATTATAAGAGCTTTGATCAAGCGATACGCGCTCAACCGCCTCGCTGGAAGAAAGGCGGATATTCTGTTTTGTGCCGTTTACCACATCTTTTAATTCAACCTGATTAAACGAACGGAGATTTCCCGGCGTGCGAATTTCATGCTTAACCACCAGCTTTAGCTTTCCTTCATATTCAATCACCATTCCCATTCGTACCGCTGAACCGTCTATTCTCATGATCTTAACTCCTTCTCAAATTCTAAAATAGCTGCTGCCGCACCGTGCGGATTGTTCCATATCGCGCTGATAACTGCCAAAAAATCAGCGCCAGCAACAGCCAGATTCTTGCAATTGGCTGGCGTGATACCACCAATTGCCACGCATGGCAAGATCATATAAGTTTGCCACCAGCTTAGTATTTCCGGTTGCGGAGTTCCCCATTTTTTAAGTTTTTCCGGCGGCTTGCTGGTTGTCGGATAAAAAGCGCCAAAAGCCACATAATCAGCGCCCGCCTCGCCTGCTTCCATCGCCAGATGCCGTGAAGCGTGGCAGGTTATTCCAATTGCAGCATTGTCGCCAACCATTGCACGTATCTTGCCAATGCTGGTTTTTTCCAGATCTTCCTGACCAAGATGCACGCCGTCACAACGAAAATCAACACATAAATCAACGCGATCATTAATTATAAACGCTACCTCATAAGCACGCGCTATCGGCAATAGCTCGGCAATTGCCTGCTTTATCTGAAAATCATCAGCCTCTTTAAGCCGCAACTGAAAAGCGCCGATTAATTGTGCGTTTAATTGTGTATTTGATTCTGTCGCCGCCGCCTGCTGAGAAGCTGAAAAAAGCTCGTCACTTCCCCTGCCCGCCGAAAAAGCCGCCGCTAGCTCCTTGCGAAAAATCGGCAAATCAATCTGCGGCGGAGAAATAAGATAAAGTTGAGTCATAGGAAGAAGATAGTATCACAAAACTCACGATATGTAATCATTGGATTATCAGATAATCGGATGACCAGATAATCAGCTAAAAACATTAATCTTCTGTTTTATAGTGTTTTTATTTTTAATTTACCTTGCAATTTAAAAACGTTGTTTTCAATATGCAAGGGTGAGGCTTATTTAATGTCATTGGCAAATTTCGCCTGGATTGTTCATCGCATTCCCTCATGCGACATCACATAATGCCTTAGCACCTGCGAGATGCTGGCTCGGTAGTCCTCAGAGTGCGCCTGAAACCATCCCAGCACATCTTGCTCTACAGCCAATTCAACCATCTGGGTTTTTACAGGGGAGCGCGCCATCTTCCACTGCTCATCGGTAATGGGAGGAATATCTGAAAAATCAATCGCCTCATCCTTGATCGCACGCAAACGCGCAATGTCATCAGCACTCACTGGCGGCAGATCACTCGCCTTATAACGAACGATATTTCCTTCTTTCTTCACGGCTAGCACTCCTTGCTGAGATTATCCTGATTGTACCATTTCTGCGTGTAAATACAACCGTAATCACGCGCTCTGCGTAAACACCAACGGCCATTATTCTAGCCTCATTCCCACGACTAGAGAGAATTTCTACATAGTTTCCAGTGCTTAGAAAATCCGCCGCCAGCTCAAAAGAAATATCGTGTTTTGCAAGGTTTGCTGACGCTTTTTCGCTATCCCACTCAAATTCCAACACGATTCTTAAATCTCTCCCTTATACACCTTAATCAGACCATCGAGTAGTTTTAGTGCTTCTTCGCGTGGTCTTTGGAAGGAATTGCGACCGATGATGCTGCCATTGCCGCCGCCATCGCGGATGCCACGCGCTTCATTCAAAATATCTGCTTCGCTCTTAGCCGCGCCGCCCGAGAACACCACAATCCGCCGTCCGGAGAAACAAGCGTCAGTTATGTGTTTAATCCGTGCGGATAGAGTTTTTGTATCGATTTTTTCGCTGTCATAGATTTTTATTGCTTCCGGCTGTTCAAGATCAGCAGTTGGCGGTTTGACCTTTATTATATGCGCTCCGAGCAAAGCCGCCATATGCGCGGCGTAAGCGCAAACATCAACGGCGGTTTCTCCGGTTTTGGAAACTCCAGCGCCACGCGGATAAGACCAGATCACCACCGCCAGTCCGGAGGCTTTTGCCTCTTCTGATAATTCACGGATTTCTTCCATCATTTCGAAAGTGTCATGTCCGCCCGGATAGATGGTAAAGCCAATGGCGCTGCAACCAAGGCGCAGCGCGTCATTCACCGTTGCTGTTACCGCCTGATCAGGAGTTGCGTCTTTTGGAGCTAGCGAATTGGCGCTGTTTACTTTGAGAATAGTTGGAATTTGTCCGGCAAAACTATCTGCTCCGGCTTCAATCATTCCCAATGGCGCGGCATAGGCGGAAAGTCCGGCATCAATGGCCAGCTGATAATGATAATGCGGATCATAAGCGGCGGGATTTTTGGCGAAGCTGCGCGCCGGACCATGCTCAAAACCCTGATCAACCGGCAGAATCAGCAATTTGCCGGTGCCGCCTAAACGTCCTTGCATCAAAATCCGCGCAAGATTCGCCTTTGTGCCAGGACAATCAGCTTCGTAATTGTTCAGAATTTTTTTTACTTTAGATGTTATTTTCATTTTCTATTCTCCAATCATCGAGTGGACCTTGTCCACTCGATGATCTCATTAAAGGATTGTTTCAAAAAGATCAATAATCTGTTTTTATAACTTCATGCGGCAGAATGAGATCCCCGAAGTGGCGATGCCCCTTCGAGGATTGCTTTAACGCCGGGTAGTTCTTTGCCTTCCAGCCATTCGAGAAATGCTCCTCCGGCGGTGGAGAGATAGCTTAATTCTTCCGCCATTCCAGCATGTGTCAGCGCGGCGACCGTATCGCCTCCTCCGGCGATGCTGCACAGACCATATTCGCGTGTTTGTTTAGCGATCAGGCGAGCGAGATGCACGGTGCTGCAATCAAAAGGCGAGGTTTCGAATGCGCCAACTGGTCCATTCCAGACCAGAGTTTTGCATTCTTTAAGACTATCGGCAAAATGAATTGTCGAAACAGGCCCTATATCAACAGCAGTAAAACCAGCAGGAATTTTATCAACGCTTACCACGCGACAGGCGGCTTGAGCGGCGAATTTTTCAGTAACCACCAGATCAACCGGCAGAACA
The DNA here is from genome assembly GCA_964519595.1 of uncultured Rickettsiales bacterium. Taxonomy (GTDB): domain Bacteria; phylum Pseudomonadota; class Alphaproteobacteria; order Rickettsiales; family SXRF01; genus JANRKF01. Next base: position 5,231 of record CAZFJN010000022.1, on the reverse strand, counting down.
ATTTTACAACCGTATTTTTCTGCCGCGGCAAGAATAGACAGAGCGGTTTCTTTCATTGATTTTTCGCAGATTGAATTGCCGACATTAATTCCCCGCGCGTATAAAAAACTATTCGCCATTGCGCCGCCAATTGCCAGCACATTCATGGTTTTTATTAAATTGCCAAGCAACGCAAGCTTGGTTGATATTTTTGAGCCGCCAATTATCGCGCCGATTGGCTTTTTTGCATTGGAAAACAGCGAGGCGAGAACGCTTACCTCCTCGGCCATCAATAATCCCGCCGCAGTAGGAAGAAATTGCGGAATTCCGACTATCGAGGCATGAGAACGATGCGAAGCGGAAAAAGCATCATTTACGAAAATGTCGGCAAGTCCGGCCAACTCTTTGGCAAATTCGTCGCTGCCTTCTTCTTCGCCTTTGTGAAAACGTAGATTCTCCAGCAATAAAACCTCTCCATATTTAAGGTTTTTAATTGCTTCCTGCGCGGTATTTCCGATGCAATCAACAGCGAATTTAACCTCATGTCCTAAGGCTTGCGCTAGAGCGTCAGCTACCGGAGCGAGCGTCATGGAAGGATTATATTTGCCATTCGGACGGCCAAAATGCGAAATAAGAACTACCTTGGCCGACTGTTCCTTGAGATAATTTATAGTCGGCAACAGCCGCGTAATGCGCGCATAATCAGATATTTTACTGCCTTGCATCGGAACGTTAAGATCAGTGCGAACCAGCACGGTTTTGTTTTTGACATCAATATCGTTAAGGCGCAAAAAATTCATAATTTATTCCACAATCTCGCCACATCCAGCATCCGGCAGGAAAATGCCCACTCATTATCATACCAGCTGGCAACACGGCAGAAATTATCGCCAACCATTTGTGTTGCCGTTAAATCAACGATACTGCTGGCGCTGTTATGTGTAAAATCTATTGAAACCAGCGGTTCAGAAGATACATCAAGAACGCCGCGTAATTTGCCGCCTGCCGCAGTTTTAAACGCTGAGTTTATTTCTTCTGCGCTGGTTTTTTTAGAAGCGGTGAAGCTTAAATCAACCAGCGATACATTCGCCGTCGGCACACGAATTGACGTTCCGTCGAGGCGGCCTTTTAGTTCCGGCAGAATAAGGCTGATTGTTTTCGCTGCGCCAGTGCTGGTTGGAATCATGCTTAAAGCGGCGGCTCTGGCGCGGCGCAGATCTTTGTGGCTTGAATCAACCAGATTCTGATCTCCGGTATATGAATGAATAGTAGTCATGAAGCCGGCTTCAATTCCTACCGTTTCATGAAGAATTTTAACCAACGGCGCTAAGGCGTTTGTTGTGCATGATCCTACGGAAATCACCTGCTGTTTAGAAAGCAGCATTTCATTATTTACACCATAAACTATCGTAGCATCTGCATCTTCCGCCGGCGCGGAAATCAGCACTTTTTTTGCGCCGGAAGTCAGATGCCGCGCCGCTTCATCGCGCTTGTTAAATTTTCCTGTACATTCAAAAATAACATCTGCACCAGCTTCCTGCCAGGGAATATTTTCCGGATTCTTTTCCCGAAAAAGACGCACTTCTTTACCATCAATTTTTAAATTGCCGCCTTCTGCAACAACAGGAATGTTAAAGCGGCCATGAACAGAATCATATTTCAGCAGATGAAGGTGGGTTTCAAGCGAAGCCGGACCATTTACTGCTACCAGCTCAATATCAGCAGAATTTGTTTCATATATCGCACGCAGCACGCAGCGGCCAATTCTGCCTAAGCCATTTATTCCGATTTTTATGGTCATATCACCTCAATGCGCGTAAAGCCGCTTCCGGCTCACGACTTATGATCGTTAGCAAAATACGTGCTGCACCGCTAGGCGATCTTTCTCCATTTTCCCACTTACGCAGGCTGGCAACACTTAAACCAAACATCCGCGCAAATTCATCACGCGAAAGTCCAACATTTTTGCGCGCCTCTTTTATATCCGCAGGACTCACATTTACATGCACGGTTCTGCCAACTGCCTGTTCATTTCCCTCCATATATGCAAGAACATCTTGCAACCCTGCCATTATGCCTTCAAATGCTCGTTTGCTCATATTTTATCCTTTTGTTTTACGCTTAATGCCTGCCACAAAATTTGCCATAATGTTGCGTTCTGCTTTGGTTAGATTGGATTTTTCATTCTTACCAAATATATCCAATAGGAAGATAGGAATGTGTTGATCATAGTAATAATATATAACTCTTACTCCGCCGCTTTTTCCCCTTCCGCCTCTGGCAAAACGTAGCTTTCGAATGCCTCCTGTGCCTTCCATCACATCACCTTTATCTGGATGTCGCGCAATAATTTCAATAATCGCATCACGCTCACAAACAGTCAGTAATTTCTCTGCTTGTGCAATGTATCGGCGAGTTTCCGAAACAGCCTGCCACATTTATCCTCCTTGATTATGCCCCACTGGGACTATTTTGTCAAGAATTTGCGCCACAACATTTTCTGCTGTTATGCCAAATTGTTTATAAAGCTCAGAAGCAGGCGCAGAAGCGCCGAAGCCGTTCATTCCGATAAAAATACCGTCAGCTCCGATAATCGCGTCCCAGCTCATTCTGATTCCGGCTTCAATGGCAATTTTTATTGAAGCGCCGCCTAAAATCTCATCGCGATAATTTTGCGGCTGTTTAAGAAACAGCTCAAAACAAGGCAGTGAGACAACCCGCGCGGCGATATTTTTTTCTGCCAGCATTTTTTGCGCTTCAATTGCAATCATAACTTCTGAGCCGCTGGCAATTATCGTAATTCGTGGTTCGTGGCTTGTGATTCGTGTTTCGCTTATGACATAGCCTCCGCGCGCGCATAAATTATCTTTGCTATATTCTTTTCTTACAGCAGGCAAATTCTGGCGCGAGAGCGAAAGCACGGAAGGCGCAGTTTTTTCCGCCAAGGCCAGCGCCCAGCATTCGGCGGTTTCCGTCGCATCGCAAGGGCGAAAAACCTGTAAATTCGGAATTGCCCGCAGGCTGGCCAGATGCTCAACCGGCTGATGTGTCGGACCATCCTCGCCAAGTCCGATTGAGTCATGCGTCATTATGTAAATAACCCGCTGCTGCATCAACGCTGATAATCTGATAGCCGGACGACAATAATCGCTGAATACTAAAAACGTGCCGCCATAAGGAATAAATCCACCATATAGCGCCAGGCCATTCATCATTGCCGCCATGCCATGTTCACGCACGCCATAATGTATATAGCTACCGCTATATTTATTTGCGGAGATTATCTGCTGGTTTTTGGCTTTAGTATTGTTCGAGCCGGTTAAATCTGCCGAGCCGCCGATAAGCTCAGGAATTATTGCGCTTAGCACATTCAGCGTATTTTCCGAAGATTTTCGCGTTGCTTCATTTGGCTGTTTTTCGGCGAGCTGTTTTTTAAAATCATCAAGAGATGCTGCCCAGTTTTCCGGCAATTCTGCGCGCAGCAGCCGCTCAAATTCTGGCGAATGATTTTTGCTGTTCCATGAAAGAAACGCTTCATTGCCGCGCTTTGCCGCTTTGCGCCATTCGCTTAGAACATCCTGCGGTATTTCAAATGGCGCATGATTCCAGCCGAGTTTTGCGCGCGCTCCGGCAATTTCTTCCTTGCCAAGTGGCGAGCCATGGCAATCCTTGCTGCCGGCTTTGGTCGGCGCGCCATAGCCGATGATGGTTTTGCAGGCAATTAACGTTGGCTTGTCTGATTTTCTGGCGGAATTTATCGCCTGCCTTATCGAGGCCGCATCATGACCATCTATAGCAATAACATTCCAGTTGCTGGCGGTAAAACGCTGCAATTGATTATCGGAAGTGGCAAGAGAGGTTGAACCATCTATGGAAATTTCATTATCATCCCACAACACAATCAATCTGCTCAGTTGCAAATGTCCGGCCAGAGAAATCGCTTCCTGAGAGATTCCTTCCATCAGGCAGCCATCGCCGACCAGCGCGTAAGTATAATGATCTACCGTATCATCGCCAAAACGAGCGTTCATCATTCTTTCCGCCAGCGCCATTCCTACGGCATTGGCCAAGCCTTGCCCTAAAGGTCCGGTGGTGGTTTCAATGCCAAGAGCATGTCCATATTCAGGATGTCCGGCGGTTTTAGAGCCGAGCTTGCGGAAGTTGCGAATTTCATCAATAGTCATATCCGAATAGCCGAGCAGATAATGCAGCGCATAGAGCAGCATTGAGCCATGCCCGGCGGATAATATAAAACGATCACGGTTCGGCCAGGAAGGATGTTGCGGATCAATATTCAGAAATTCGCAAAACAGCACGGTTGCAACATCAGCCATGCCCAGAGGCATTCCCGGATGTCCGGAATTTGCCGCCTCTACCGCATCCATAGCCAAGGCACGAATGGCGTTGGCCATGTCATTATGCGAAACTTCTGAACAATAGATTCCGGCAGAAGATTCAGAAGGAGATAAATTGTTTTTTGTGTTCATTGTCAATTTTTCAGGTTTTTTTCAGGTTTTTATAGATTTATTTTATATATTTAATAACCCCAATTTCATAGTTGCTTCTACCTAATAGAGCTTGTACCGTGAAGATTCAATAATTAAAGATTGCAAATAATCTATTGCAATAAACTTTAACGTAAAGATGTAACGTAAAGATGTCAGAAATTAACGAACATCCCCTTATTGCCGCTACGCGCCGGGTTATGAATGCTCTGGACGCTCTGGAGAGGAATATTCACCAGAGCAGCGTCGCGCATGACCGCGCTGAGAATAATGAACAGAAACTTACATTATTCATACGCGAAAATGAATCTCTGAAGCAGGAAAAAGCTAATTTAACCAGCGCCATCAACCAGCTTACCAGACAATATGAAGATCTGCAGAACGTAACCAGCAATATTCACGCCCGCCTGGATGACTCAGCCAGAAGAATAACCGAGATATTAGAAGGCTGAACCAGCCTGATTTCAGAATAGCTCTATTTCTCCAGTAAAACGCACTGATCATACTATTTTTGCAATTATCGTAACGATCATTGCCTTACGCTCTATTAGCCTTTTCCAGCGAGTATAAGACTCACCATTTATGATATATTTTTTTTGCAAATGTTCACAAAAAAATCCGCATAAAAAATAAAGTTTAGAAATAGAATTTTTTATAGAAAAATTTTATGTCAGGCACTATAATGTAAGTAAAAAATGTACAAATGTACAAATGTACAAATGTACAAATGTACAAATGTACAAATGT
>CAZFJN010000021.1:20190-32472 GCA_964519595.1 uncultured Rickettsiales bacterium | reverse complement strand
CGCCGAGCATTCAATATGCCAGCCCGGACGGCCTTTTGTCCATGGCGAATCAAATATTCCGCCTGCGGAATCCTCTGCATCAGCTGGCTTCCATAACACAAAATCACCAGGATGTTTTTTATAAGATTCAACGCCAACGCGCGCTCCGGCGATTAATTCATCCAGCTTGCGCCCGGAAAGCTTGCCATAATCCTTGTAGCTTTCCACGGAAAACAGCACATGTCCGGCGCTTTCATAAGCATGACCATTTTTAATAAGACTCTCGATCATTGTTATCATCTGCTGAATATGCGCCGTAGCACGCGGCTGATAATTAGGCTCAAGGCAATTCAGCGCCTTAATATCAGCAAAAAACCAGCCTTCAACTCTTGCAGTAAGCGCGGCGATAGATTCGCTATTGGCGGCAGCGGCGGCATTTATCTTATCATCAACGTCAGTTATATTGCGAACATAAGTCACATGCTCCTTGCCATATTCCGCGCAAAGCAGGCGGTATAAAACATCATAAACCACCACGCTGCGCGCATTGCCAAGATGCGGACGATCATAAACAGTAGGACCACAAACATACATTCGTACATTATTAACATCAAGCGGAGTGAGATTCTGCTTGCGGCGCGTCAGAGTATTATAAAAAGTCAGCATAAATAAACTTATTATTAATCAATCTATTGGACAATTAGAGATTCTTAAGAAACCAGTGATTTGAGGTAAATATGCCAGAAGACAAAAACCAAAAATCAGCAGAACCATTCGCTGGATTCATAGCCGTTACAGCACCGGATGTGAATCAATTTTTAGGAAATGTTGTAGAAGCTAAAAATCCGGCAATGGTTTTTTCGGCAACTCCGCCATCTCCGACTCCTAATAAGCAGTTGAAAGATAAGGCTATAACAGATGATGAATCTATTCAGTCAGAGGCGGTATTAAGCAAATTAGGCGTTATTCAGAAAAAAGATAATGATGACAACTCCAAAAACATCTCCTATGAGCCGGTTGATGATAAAAAATACCGCCTGGTATTGTACAAACAAGCCGGACGTATCGTGGTTTTTAAAGGCGAGCTTGTCAATGTCGAAAAGGACCCTGACGAAAAGAACCCTGACGATGGCAAAAAGAAAATTGTCCTGAAAGAAGCGGCGCAAATAGATGATGAAACATTTAGCAACATTATACGGCGCGAAGAGAGCCTTGCCGCCTTTATAACTAGCGATAAATTCACGTTTAATCCTGTTGAAAATTTTTCAATTCCTGTATTATCAAAACAGAAATATTATTATTCTAAAACTCCTGCTACACAAGATGTTTTATTTACCGTCTCTGATATTGCCGAAGAAGAGGCTAAAATGATTGATTTGGTTGTTAAAGCGAAAGTGCCTTTTCCTGCAGAAGAAAATGATAATTTGAATAAGGCAATACCAAATTTGAGAAAGCCTTCTGGCATTTCTATGCCTTGATTACTAGGCACTGTTAGCTAATTCTACTATGCCTTGCTACAAACACCGTTTTCTGCGCTTCCGCTACGCATGTACTATATGTACATTTACGTTGCGGTTCTCGAAAACTGGTGTTTTCGCTGGCGGCCTAGCGAATTATCTAACAGTGCCTAACACCGCAGCATATTAAATAACTTAATATGCTGTGGTATTAGTTATTTCCAGCCATCGCCTTCAATATACCGTGGAAAGTGCGTATTTCCTGTTCTGTGAAATTGCCGCGCAGGAGCATGGTTTTTATATTCAGCATCATTCCTGGCTTTTTTTCTGGCACTTTAAAGAATTGCGCCTTTTCGAGATAGTTTTCGAGCTGGCGGAATAGATAATCATATTGTGCAAGCGGCGCAGATTGTTGTGAAATATCCGCCTCCGGAATTGTTCGCTCTGAATCTTGTTTTACAGCGTGTTTTACGGCGGAATTGCCGTCTGAACCTCCTCCGAGCATGTGCCATTCATAAGCCACTATTACCACGCTCTGCGCGAGATTAAGCGAGCTATATTCCGGCGCGGTAGGAATGTTTATAACCGCCTGACACCAGCTTACTTCCTCATTGCTTAATCCGCTACGTTCCGCTCCGAATAATATAGCACATTTTTCCTGTGAATTACCGCTTATGCGCTTGATTTCGGCAATCGTTTCACGAGCATCAGCAACCGGCTTGGCCATTTCGCGCAGACGCGCCGTTGCTGCGTAAGCGCGAGTTATGTCGGCAAGAGCTGATTCTATATCAGGAAAAATTTCCGCCGAATTTAATAAATGCGCTGCGCCGGATGCGGTTGCTATCGCCTGCTTATTAGGCCAGCCATCACGCGGCGCAACAATACGCAGCCGACTAAGGCCAAAATTGGCCATTGCTCTGGCCGCCGCGCCAATATTTTCGCCCATTTGCGGACGAACCAGAATTATCACAGGAGATGATTCACACGCCATAAATAAGCCATAAATCAGAAATTTTAATTTACTGTTCGTAAATTTTTACAAGTTACTATGCTTTGTCATTAAAATGCAACTAGCTCTATAAACCTCTATAAACCATGATAACAGTTTATTTCAAAGATTATTCCTCTAAGACAAACGGCGCTCTCCAGCCTGCTCAGGCAGTGATTAATATGCGCGTGTTGTCGGAATCTGATGTTATTCCGGCTGGAGTGTTGTGGGTTGATTTGGAAAACCCTACTGCGGAAGAAGAATTGCGCCTGAAGCTGCAATTAGGCGTTACCATTCCAACTTCTGAGGAAATATGGAAAAACCATGTCTTAAACCGTATGTACACGGAAGGCGGAATTTCCTATATGTCAGCGGCGGTTATCAGCAAGGTTAATACGCCATATCCGGAAACACGCGCAGTTACTTTTATAATGTCGAGTAATTATCTGGTAACGCTGCGCCATGTTTCGCCTACTTCTTTTAAAAATTTCAGCCAGCGCATTCAGAGTCATCCGCAATATTTCTCCAGCGGCGCAGCGGTTTTAGAAGGTTTGCTTGAGGAAATAATCACACGCGTTGCACATAATTCCGAGCTGGTTGTTGATCAGCTTGATAATTTGTCGCATCGTATTTTTGATACGCAAGTTGCGGAAGATAGCAGTAAAAATCCGTCTCTGGTGATGAAGGATGTTTTGCGGCGGCTTGGCGGCTGCGCTGATCTTAACTCAAAAATCAATGAAAGCCTGCATAGCATTTCCCGCCTGCTCAGCTATTTCAAAGGAATGCAGAAAGATAACAAACATCTTGAAGAAGAAATTGATATATTGATAAAAGACGTTGCCTCACTTACCAAACAAACGGCTTTTCTTGCCGACAAAATCACTTTCCAGATGGACGCAACTTTAGGCATGATCAATGTCCAGCAGAATATGATTATCAAGATATTTTCTGTTGTTACCGTGTTTTTCCTGCCGCCGACTCTGGTTTCCAGCATTTACGGAATGAATTTCGAACATATGCCGGAATTAGCCTGGCCGCAAGGATATCCTATGGCATTGTTATTAATGCTGTTATTTGCGCTGACGCCGTTCTGGTATTTCCGCCGGAAAAAATGGCTTTAGTCTTATTTAAAGACTTATCTCAACTTCTCTACCGCTTCTTTAATGCGCCGCATTGCTTCGCGCAGAGCATTTTCTCCGGTTGCGTAGGAAATGCGGAAATAGCCTTGCATTCCAAAGGCAGCGCCGAATACTACGGCGACTAAGGCCTCTTCCAGCAGATAATCGCAGAATTCCTGACAATTATTGATAGTTTTTCCTTGCGGAGTTTTTTTGCCAAGCAAGCCTTGCATATTTGGAAAAACATAAAAAGCGCCCTCCGGCTTCCTGCAGCTTATTCCTGCGATGTCATTAAGGCTTTCTACCACCATATTGCGCCGCGCTGCAAAACTATCGCGCCAACCGGCAAGAAAACTCTGATCACCATTTAAAGCCGCAATCGTCGCCGCCTGAGTTATCGAAGAAGCGTTGGAAGTTGAATGTGACTGAATATCAGCGATTGCCGTTATTAACTCTTTTGCTCCTCCGGCATAGCCCATGCGCCAGCCAGTCATGGCATATGATTTAGACACACCATTAACTGTAAGAGTACGATTATATAATCGCGGCTCGATTTGCGCTATTGTGGCAAATTTGAAATCATCATAAAGCAAATGCTCATACATATCATCGCTTAAAATCATAACATGCGGATATTTAAGCAGAACATCCGCCAGCGCACGCAATTCGGAAGCGCTGTAAGCAGCGCCGCTTGGATTTCCTGGCGAATTAAGAATCAGCCATTTGGTTTTAGGCGTGATCGCTTTTTCCAGATCTTCCGGCGCGAGCTTGAAACCGTGTGATTCCTTGCCTTCAACAAATACCGGAGTTCCCTCGGCAAATAACACCATATCCGGATAAGAAACCCAGTACGGAGCAGCTATTATTACCTCATCGCCTTCATTAACCGTCGCCAGCAACGCGTTAAAAATAACCTGTTTCGCGCCAACTCCGGCAATTATCTGCGAAGGAGCATAGTCCAGATTATTTTCGCGCCTGAATTTGCCGATTATCGCTGCTTTTAAAGCCGGAGTTCCTGCAACTGGCGTATATTTGGTTTCTCCGCGCATTATCGCGTCAATCGCCGCCTGCTTGATATGTAGCGGCGTATCAAAATCCGGCTCGCCAGCGCCTAATCCAATTACATCCTTGCCAGCAGCTTTAAGCTCAGCAGCTTTAGCAGTTACTGCCAGAGTCGGCGACGGTTTTACTTTGGCAAGACGCTTTGCAATTAATTCTGTCATAAAAACAATATAATTTAACGAAACAAAATAAGACTTAATACAGAAGGGTGATTATCATGTTATTATCATTTAAACAGGAGGGTGATTATCATTTAAGAAGCTTGATGACAATAGGATATGACATATCTATTTATTTCATCTATCTATAGCAGGCGGTTTTTTGGCTATGTTAATGACAAATAATCGCGAATAAGCTATTTACAATGGCGATTAATTCTGTTAGAAGCTCGCCATAATCAGCTTAGAAAAAAGGCCGAGCCAAGCCTTAAATTGGCCGAATTCATTTGGAGCAATGCAAATGAAGGGTTTTTTCTGTTCTTAATTTTGTTTCGAATTTTTGATTTTGTTTTTGATTTTGTTTCTAATTTTTGTTTCTAATTTTATTTATAATATTGCTTAATATTGTTTTTAATTCTGTTTTTAATTCTGTTTTTAAAATGTTGAAATAATTATGAAAATAATATCCTGCAACAGCAACATTCCGCTTGCCAAGGCAATGGCTGAATATCTTGGAACAAGGCTTACCAACGCCAGCGTAAAACGTTTTGCTGATCAGGAAGTTTTTGCAGAAATTCATGAAAATGTCCGCGGCGAGGATGTGTTTCTGGTGCAATCAACCAGCTATCCGGCCAACGATCATATTATGGAATTGCTGGTTTGCCTTGATGCGCTGCGGCGCGCTTCTGCACGGCGCGTAACGGCGGTTATACCCTATTTCGGCTATGCGCGGCAGGATCGCAAAATCGGACCACGCACGCCGATTTCCGCCAAGCTGGTTGCCAATATAATCGCCACTGCTGGCGCTAACCGCGTTTTGACTATTGACCTTCATGCCGGACAGATTCAGGGCTTTTTTGACATTCCGCTTGATCATCTTTACGCTGCGCCGGTAATTGTCAATGATATTAAGGAACGCCATAAAAATTCCGACAATATAATGGTTGTTTCACCGGATGTTGGCGGCGTTGTTCGCGCGCGCGGACTGGCTAAGCGAATTGGCGCTGATCTGGCGATTGTTGATAAGCGCCGCGAAAAAGCCGGACATTCGGAAGTGCTTAATATTATTGGCGATGTTAAAGGCAGAGATTGTATTTTATTTGACGATATTGTTGATTCCGCTGGAACTTTATGTAATGCCGCCGCGGCGCTGATAGAAGCAGGAGCAGCCTCAGTTGCCGCTTATGTAACACATGGCGTTTTATCAGAAGGCGCGGTTAAGCGCGTTGGCGAATCAGCTCTGACTTCTTTAGTGGTTACAGATACGATAATGACCAGCGAGGAAATTGCCAAATCAGCAAATATCCGCGTTATTTCAGTTGCGCCGCTGCTTGGCGAGGCAATAAAACGCATCAGCGAGGAAACCAGCGTTTCCAGCTTGTTTGATTAGATATTTGAATAGATATTTTGTTATTTATTTGAATTTATTTGAATTTGTTTGAACTATTTATACTTGAATTATTTGTATTTGAATTATTTATATTTGAAGGAGAAAGAAAATGACTGCTAATAACGCAAAATCTGCAACTAAGAATCAGGCTCTAATCGCCAGCGTTCGTAATAATTCCGGCAAAGGTGTTGCCAGAGCTTTGCGGCGCGGCGGCAAATTGCCTGGCATATTATATGGTAAAGGCCAGAAGCCGGTAAGCATCGAACTTTCGGCAAAAGAAGTGATGCTTGAATATCAAAAAGGCCGTTTCCGTTCGCGGCTGCTCGACATAGCTCTTGATGGAAAAATCGTTCAGGCTCTGCCTAAAGATGTGCAGTTTAATCCGGTTACTGATCGTATTGAGCATGTTGATTTTATTAAAGTTGAAAAAGGCGTAAGCTTGCGCGTTTCCGTTCCGGTTAAATTTATTGGACAAGATAAATCAGTTGGAATTAAACGCGGCGGCGTATTGAATATAGTTCGTCATGAAATAGAAATGGAATGCGCGCCGGAACATATTCCAACACATATTGAAGTTAATGTGCAAACACTTGATATTGGCGAAAGCGTGCATATTGATAACATCACTCTGCCTACTGGCACTAAGCCGACAATTAAGCGCAATTTCACTATTGCCGCAGTTGCCGGACGTTCCAGCGCTGATGAGGAAGTAAAACCAGCAACTGATGCAGCGGCAGCGGCGACTCCGGCAGCAGCAGCGGCAGCTCCGGCGGCAGCTGGCGCTAAGAAAGATGAGCCTAAAAAAGATGAGAAAAAGAAATAATAGTTTCTCATGCAGAATTGCCTCCTCATAGGCTTAGGAAATCCTGGTAGTAAATATTGCGACAATCGTCATAATGTCGGATTTATGGTGATTGATGCTTTGCGTGCAAAATATTCCGCCGGCAAAGAGCAGCTTAAGTTCGGCGGCGCTATTTCTGAGATCATTGCTGATGAGCGCAGAATATTTTTGTTTAAACCGCTTTCCTACATGAATAAATCCGGATTGCCGAGCGTTGAATTAATGCGCTTTTTTAAAATTCCGCTTGAGGATATAATTGTCTTTCATGATGATCTTGATCTGAAGCTTGCTAAAATTCGCATAAAAACCGGCGGTGGCAATGGTGGTCATAACGGCATAAAAAGTCTCGACGCGCATCTTGGCGCGGAATATAAGCGCGTCAGAATAGGAATCGCGCATCCTGGCGATAAGAATCAGGTAAGCGATTATGTGCTTGGTGATTTCTCCAAGGAAGAAGCGCAGCAAATAGCAAATTTAACTGCTGACATAGCAAAAAATATCGACTTATTATTAGCAAAAGATGATGTTGGATTTATGAATAAAATAGCTAACGAATAGAATTATTGCCAATAGACCTCTTCGGTAACTCGCTTTTGCGATAAAGCGCGCAGGAATGGATACCGAGGAAGCATCGTGTACTCTAATGTACACGATGCTTTCGAGGAGGTTCCATTCCAAGCAGATTTGAAGCAAAAGTAGAGTTAACGTAGAGGTCTTAAAATGGGATTTAAGTGTGGTATAGTCGGCTTACCAAATGTCGGAAAATCGACCTTGTTTAACGCTTTGCTGTCAACAATAGCAGCAGAAGCGGCTAATTATCCTTTCTGTACAATTGAGCCGAATGTCGGACGTGTTAATGTTCCTGATCGGCGCATTGATATTCTCGCTAAAATTGCCGGATCAGCGCAGATAATTCCTACGCAGCTTGAATTTGTTGATATTGCCGGATTAGTTCGTGGCGCGAGCAAAGGCGAAGGTCTTGGCAATCAGTTTCTTTCACATATTCGCGAAGTTGATGCGATAATCTATGTGCTGCGTTGTTTTGAAGACGGCAATATAACTCATGTTGAAGGCTCGATTGATCCGCTGCGTGATGCGGACATAATCGAAACCGAGCTGGTGCTTGCTGATATGGAAAGCCTTGAGAAGCGCCTTCCGGCGCTACAGAAAAAGGCCAAAGGCGGCGATAAGGAATCAACAGAACAAGTGACGATGATTGAGCGCGCGCTAGCGGTTGTTAATCAAGGCAAGGCAGCGCGTTTTACTGAAGTTAAAGATGAAAGCGAACGGCGCGTTCTGAAAAATCTGCAATTACTGACTACTAAGCCGGTAATGTATGTTTGTAATGTTGAAGAAGATTCAGCTGCAAGCGGCAATGTCCTTTCCAGAAAAGTTGCCGAAATGGCTGGCAACCGCCAAGCGCCGAATGTAGTTATTTCTGCGCGAATCGAGGCGGAGATTTCAATGCTGTCAACAGAACAGGAAAAATCTGAGTTTTTAAGCGCAATCGGACTTTCCGAAACCGGACTGGCGCGTATTATTCAGGCTGGTTATAAATTGCTTAATCTCATAACTTATTTCACAGTAGGGCCTAAGGAAGCACGCGCCTGGACAATTGCCGATGGCACACTGGCTCCTGCCGCTGCCGGAGTTATCCATTCTGATTTTGAAAAAGGCTTTATTCGCGCTGAAACAATTTCCTATGATGATTATGTAAAAGGAGGTGGCGAAGCAGGAGCGAAAGAAGCCGGAAAATTCCGTCTGGAAGGAAAAGAATACCGCGTAAAAGACGGCGATGTGCTGCATTTTAGATTTAATAACTAATTATAATTTTCTAATTACTGATTATAATTACTGATTATAATTACTGATTATAATTACTGATTATTATAGCTGATTTAAGGAGAAACGAATGTTTCCGTTTTTACGAAAAAATAAAAAAGCGCGTAAACAAGATTCTCTTCCGCCATGGCTGATATGGCTGATGGTTGCTTGTGTGATTTATGCTATAGTAATGAACAATGCTTCTGAAGATAATGCCGTGCGCTCAGCTGTTGAAAAAGCCAAAACAGATATTACACAAAATCCGGCGCTGGATTTTGCGGAATATAAAAACAAAATCTTTCCTGAATATGCTGCCGGACTACGTATCAATGATATTAAGGAAGGAAGCGGCTTAGCGGCTATTTGCGGTCAGAAAGTTGCAATAAGCTATAAATCATTCCTGATGCAGGGAAATGAATTGTCAGATCAGGCGACTGCCAAAAAGCCGCTTAGTTTCGCAATCGGCGATGGCAAGGCAATGCCGGCTTTTGATCGCGGAGTTATCGGAATGAAATCAGGCGGAGAACGCAATGTTATCGCGCCGCCACTTATGTCTTATGGTCTGGAAGATTATAAGCGCGAAGATGTTCCTAAAGGCGCGTCAATCAGGTTTGAAATAAAAATGCTGTCAATAACGCCGCCAATGCCGGAAGTTGCGAATACGCCGTATCGCGTTGCCGAGCTGGCAGCAGGAGCAGGCGCGGCGGTGGTCTGTGGTGAAGAAGCTGAGCTTTTACTTACCATCTGGAATATGGAAGGAAAAACTCTATATAAAGCTGCGCCGGAAAATCCGCTGCGAATTATTCCTGGTAAATCACAAACCATGCTTGGCCTTGAACAAGGCATTATCGGAATGCGTAGCGGCGGCAAACGTCTGTTTATAATACCGCCGGATTTTCAAAAAACCATGAATGGAAATAGTCCAGAAATTTCCTTGCCGTTGCCAAAAGATCAGGTCGTTATAATTGAAGCAACAAAATTATAGAATCTGGCATTATCCTTGATCTTTCTCGGCATTTCTTGTCAGAGCATAATCCTCAGCGCGGAATATATCAGTTATTCTGGTTATTTCATGATCGCCAATTCCGATTGATTTAAGCAAAGCGCCGCCAAGCTGCAGGCTTACTTCAAACATTTCCGCAACTGCCAGATTAGCTCCGGCGCGTTCGAGCCTTTGCACTTGATCGAGATTTTTTGCTCTGGCGATTATAGGAATTTCCGGCGACAAATCACGCACGGTTGAAATTGTCTGTAATGCAACGCGCGTGTCATTATGCGTTATAATAAGAGCCTGCGCGCGCTTTATTCCAAGAGCGTTTAAAACATGCGCGCGCGCTGAATCACCGTAATAAACCGGAATGCCTCTCTTGCGCTCACGCGAAACCATATAGCTGTCTATATCAACGGCAACATAAGAAATATTTTCATTCTGCAGCATGTTGGAAACAGTGTGTCCAACGCGACCATAACCGCAGATTATAACATGGTGACTTAAATCAAGTGTTTCTTCAATGCGATGATCAGGGCTGGCGTCAAGAATTTTATCCAGACGCCGCGAGATAATACTGCCAGCTTCAGCCGCCAGCGGAGTAAGCGCCATGCTGACTGTTACTATAACTAGGAGAATCTGAACCAGATCAGTGGTAATCAGGCCGTAGCTTCCGGCCAGCGAAAAAAGCACAAAAGCGAATTCTCCGCCTTGCGCCAGCAACAAGCCGGTATGCACGCTGGCGCTGATGCTGAAATTGAAGGCGCGGCACAAAAGAATTATGATCAGCGCCTTCGCTGCCATAAGCGCCAGAGTTATGCCAAGAATGCTGGCAAACATATCCAGTAACATTCCGACATTAAGCGACATTCCAACCGTCATGAAAAACAAGCCAAGCAGCAAGCCTTTAAACGGCAACATGTCGGCTTCTACCTGATGTTTAAATTCAGTTTCCGCAACCAGCAAGCCGGCCATGAAAGCACCAAGCGCGGCGGAAAGTCCGGCAACATGAGTAAGCCATGACATGCCAAGCACTACGAAAATAGTTGTTGCCGTAAATAATTCCGTATTGTCCAGTCCGGCAATAAAACGAAACAGCGGACGAAGCACCAGCCTGCCGAGGGCAAAAATTCCAATTAATCCGAAAGCAGCATTTATCGCCGCGTCAGTAAGCGCACTCGCCAGCGAACTATCGCCGCTGCCTAAAACAGTTACGAATATCAGCAGCGGAATAACCGCCAGATCCTGAAGAATAAGCACAGCAAGCGACAATCTGCCGACTTGCGAGGATTTCTCGTTCTGCTCGGAAATAACTTGTAACACTATTGCCGTTGAGGAAAGCGCGAAACCGCCGCCAATTAACAGCGCTATTTCTATAGAGCTGTGATAATATGTAAAAGCAGCGCCAATTACCAGAGCAGTTATAAATACTTGCGCGCTGCCAAAGCCGAATACATGTTTACGCATTGTCCGCAAACGTTCAAATGATAGTTCCAATCCGATTAGGAACAGCAGAAATACTATGCCAAAATCAGCAAATCCGGCAGTAGCTTGCACATCCTGAATAAAAGCAAAACCATAAGGTCCAATAGCAGTTCCGGCAAAAAGATAGCCAAGAACCGGACTCATTTTCAACACGCGAAACATCCCTACTGACAACACAGCGGCGCTAAGTAAAATTACAATCTGAGTTAAATGTATTGAATCGTGCATGAAATATTATGAAGCAAATAATGAATAAAAAAGTTAGTAAAAAAAGTTAGTAAAACAGTGAATAAAATAATGAGTAAAATAATGAGTAAAATAGTTAGTAAGAAAATGAGTAAAATAAATGTGCGGAAAAAATGTTAGAAGAAATATTAGAAAGAATATTAGAAGAAATATTAGAAGAAATAGTTGTAAAAAAAATACTTGGAATAAATACCAGCTCTTGAGGTGTAATGAATATATTTAAAGGCACTTACTTAAAGACGCTATAAATATAGCGCCACTACCTTAAAGAGAGGTTATTTATTGAAAAATAAAGAGAGGTTATGTATTTAAAGAGGCTGCAAATCTGACGAAAAATCTTGAAGCAAATTTGCAGCACAAACTATACCGTGTTAATTACGCTTTATTACTGTGTTAGTTACGCTTTATTGCGGCAAGTTACAAGGCAAAAATTGCCTAGTTTTGTATTATTTAATATTGTATGAAGACAATGTTGTACACAAAGCCGCAGAGATAGCGCATATATAGTAAATAAAGCGTAAATATTGCCAGCAGATAGTTTACTACACAGGAAAAATCATTATATATCATGTGATTAATTAACTGCCTAAAATTTGTGCAATCACTCTAATTTCAACGCTGGGCGTTTGTTTTAATTTATGACTATGCAATTGCTCACATAGTTATCCACAGCATCAGTGGAAAACATTTTCCCTCTATAGAAAACAAATATAATATCTAAATATAATATCTATAATATCTATAAT
>CAZFJN010000021.1:17492-20090 GCA_964519595.1 uncultured Rickettsiales bacterium | reverse complement strand
TATAATATCTATAATATCTATAATGTCTGATATGAATGATGATCTTGATAATTCAAACGCTGATTATTCAAATTCTGGTAATTCCGAGAATTTTGCCGCCGGACGAGAAATTATCAAACGTTATGTAGTGGAATTACCACATACGCCAGGCGTTTACCGGATGTTTGATAATCAAGGGCGGTTGTTATATGTCGGCAAGGCAAGAAATCTTAAAGATCGTGTCAGCAATTATATCAATGCAGCGGCGCTTAATACACGCCTGCAATTAATGGTCGCACGCACCGCGCGCATGGAATTTACCACCACGCGTTCCGAGGCAGAGGCTTTGCTGCTCGAAGCGAACATGATCAAAAAAAATATGCCGCGCTATAATATTCTGCTGCGTGATGATAAATCTTTTCCTTATATATTAATTTCAGGAGATCATGATTTTCCGCGTGTTTCAAAACATCGCGGCGCTAAAAACAGCAAAGGCAAATATTTTGGCCCTTTTGTTTCAGCTGCTTCAGTTGATGAAACGATTTTATGGTTGCAAAAAGCCTTCTTATTGCGACCATGTTCTGACAATATTTTTAAAAACCGAACCAGGCCTTGCCTGCAATATCAGATAAAACGCTGCAGCGCGCCTTGTGTAGCAAAAATAACCAGCGCTGATTATGCTGCTCTGGTTGCTCAGGCGGAAGATTTTCTCGCCGGAAAATCACATAAAGTGCAGCAGGAAATGGCGGAACAGATGCAGAATCTCGCCCTTAAAATGCAGTTTGAAAAAGCGGCGGCAATTCGTGATCGTATCAAGGCAATAACTCAGATACAGCAAAATCAGGCAGTTGCGGCAAATGGCATCAGCGATGCTGATGTTATCGCTCTGGCGCGTGAAGCAGGCATGTCCTGCCTGCAGCTTTTTTCTTTTCGCGGTGGCAGAAATTACGGCAATAAATGTTTCTTTCCACAGCATACAGTCGGCAGTTCCGACAGCGAAGTTCTTGCTAATTTTATCAGTCAGTTTTACCATAATCACCAACCGCCGCCGCTTATTATGCTTAGTCATGCAGTTGGTGAAGCAAGCCTGCTCGAAGAGGCTTTAAAACTAAAAAGTGGCAGCAAAATTGATATAATAACGCCATTGCGCGGCGCAAAACATGATATAATGCAAATGGCGCTGACTAATGCTCGTGAGGCAATGTCGCGGCATCTGGCGGTTAGTGTGTCACAACGCGAGCTGCTTAAGAAGCTGCGTGATTTATTGGCAATGAGCGAGACTCCGGCGCGTATTGAAATTTACGATAATAGTCACATTCAGGGAAATCAGGCGGTTGGCGCGATGGTTGTTGCTGATCGCAGCGGATTTCTAAAAAATTCCTATCGGCTTTTTACAATTCGCAGTGATGAGCTGACACCAGGAGATGATTACGCCATGATGCGCGAAGTTTTAACGCGCCGCTTCTGGAAATTGCACAGCGATCAACTAACGGAAAATGATGAAGACAGCGCCAAACGTCCTGATTTAGTTTTAATTGACGGTGGCGCAGGACATTTGAAAATCGCCAGAGAGGTTTTTGAAGAGTTAGGAATTCAGGATATAGTTTTAGCTGCCATTGCCAAAGGGCAAGACAGAAATGCCGGCCGCGAATGGATTCATCTGCCTGACCGCGCCGCTTTCCAGCTGGCGGAAAATGATCCTTTGCTGCATTATTTACAGCGCCTGCGTGATGAAGCGCATCGTTTTGCCATTGGCGCGCATCGTGGTAAAAGAAAAAAAACCATGCGCGGTTCTGCTCTTGATGAAATTCCGCAAATCGGCGCAGCGCGTAAAAAGGCGCTGCTTTCGCATTTTGGTTCAGCGCAGGCGATTAGCAACGCCAGTGCGGAAGAAATAGCCAAAGTACAAGGAATCAGCAAAGCAACCGCTAAAATGATTTACGAGCATTTTCACCATATATAGCTGAATCGCTATAGTAGAATTAATGAAGTGATCTATTTTTTTGCTTTCTGGATTATAACAGCATACCAGCCAAGACCGTCATATTCCTGATAGCCTATTGTTTTTGCAAATGCGACGACATCGCCATTTTCCAATATATAATAACCTTTTTGCTGTTGTTGATGCACTAAAGGAAAGATAGAGAAAAGATCATTATTATCAGACGCGGCAATTATGCGCTTATTATTATCAAGTAACAGAACTCTGCTGCGTTGCCATTCTTCCTGACTAAGGCTTGGCTCATTTTCAACTATAATCCGCGATTGCTCTTCCCAATCGAAGAAAACGCCAAGTACGCCAACTGGCTGACCATCAACATTGCCTTTTCTGCGAACTGCTGTTGCATACACAGCGACCATTTTATTATTATGCAGATTGTCACGAAAAATATCATCAACTATATATTGATCGCCGCTTTGCGTAAGCATTGCCCTTCTTACCCAGTTTGCGCCGGATAAATCAGCGCCTGCTAAATTACCGAACTTATCAGCTTGTGAACATGCAACGACCTTGCCATCTATTCCAACCAGCAGCAGATTCATATATACAGAATAAAAACGGTTGATAAGGCCAAGTCTGTACGCAGCATGTGCTATATAATCGTGATTGTCGTGATT
>CAZFJN010000021.1:0-17392 GCA_964519595.1 uncultured Rickettsiales bacterium | reverse complement strand
TGCTTATCTTTGGCAACAGATGATGACGAATTATCATCTGAAGAAAGCGATTCAAGGCAACGATATAAAGCATCATCAGTAGCCCACCAGCGTACGTCAGCTGTGCGCTCATAAAGATTGCGAACTATAAGCTGCACAAGGGTTTGCGACATTTCTGAAAGACGCAGATATTCACGATCATCAAATTGTTTTTGCAGAATTGAGGTTTGTTCCTGAATTTCCTTAAGAACAATAGTTCGCAAATCCTTTGAATTCTGCGCTGCCTGCATGGCCAGATTTTTTACTTCTCCTGCTACTACTGAGAATCCTTTTCCTGATTCTCCGGCGCGCGCTGCCTCAATAGTTGCATTAAGCGCCAGTAAATTCGTCTGCCCGGCTATAGTCTCGCTGGTTTTTGCGAATTTCTCAATACGCTGCTGAATGTTGGAAATAATCGTTACAATGCTCACATTGCTCATAAATCCTCTAAATTAGTTAGAATAGAGCGCCGTGCGAAAATAATTTGATTCTCTTATATTGGAATCTTTAAATGCTGCGTTTTTAGAGATTTTCCTTATAGCTATAATTTTGCGATTATAAACTACTGTTTTTATAAATCACGAAAAAAAATTTAATCAGCGGCTTTTTCCGCGTTTTCCTATGTCAGCAAGATCATCATCAATTTTATTACATCCTGCTGATGCTGTTCCAAAAGGGCAAGTTAGTGCGCTGTAATTTACGCTGTTCCAGTCAAATCCCTGCCGACTAGGAAAATACGGCGCACAAGCGGAAACTGCAAAGACAGAAAACACTGCAAATATAGAAAAAATTTCCGACACAAAAGATCGCAACCACAAGGCGCAGCGTATAAAAACGCTCGCAATAGTGCCAGAAACAAGGCTGTAAACAACGCCAGAAACAACGTTGAACACAAATCTGGAAACAGCGCCAGAAAAAGCCTGCAATATAAGAATTATATAAGACACAAATCCCTCTTTACGAGAGTTATGAATTATGCTGCCAGAAATCTTTCCGCTTCTAAAGCGGCCATACAGCCAGTTCCGGCAGCAGTTACTGCTTGACGAAATATTTTATCTTGAACATCGCCGCTGGCAAAAACTCCTTCAATATTTGTTTTTGTACTGCCAGGAACGGTTATTATATATCCCTCATTATCAAGATTCAGAATGTTTTTGAATAATTCCGTATTTGGCGTATGACCAATTGCCACAAACGCGCCGTCGGTTTTATATTCGCTGATTGCACCAGTTTTGACGTTGCGAAGTTTAACCGCAGTCAATGAAGGTGGATTATCATTGCCAATAAATTCATCAACGACACTGTCCCAGATCACGGTAATTTTTTTGTTTCTAAATAATCTTTCCTGGCCAATTTTCTCCGCTTTCAGACTGTCGCGGCGGTGAATAAGGGTAACCTTGCTGGCAATATGACTAAGATGCAGCGCCTCTTCAACCGCCGAATTTCCGCCGCCTATTACCACAACTTCCTTATCTTTGTAGAAAAAACCATCACAAGTAGCACAAGCGGAAACTCCGAATCCGGAAAATTTCTGCTCACTGGCAATTCCTAGCCAGCGCGCGCTTGCGCCGGTTGCTATTACCATTGCATCTGCGCTGTAACTATCTCCTGATTCGCCGATTGCCGTAAAAGGACGCTTGCTTAAATCAACTGACTTAATTGTATCGTCAACTACATTCGCGCCAACATGCGCGGCCTGCTTTTCCATTTGTTCCATTAACCACGGACCTTTTACCGCATGTTCAAAACCAGGAAAATTTTCAACATCAGTAGTTATGGTAAGCTGTCCGCCCGGCTGCATACCGCGCAGCAAAATTGGTTTTAACATCGCGCGAGCAGCGTAAATAGCCGCAGTGCATCCGGCTGCGCCGCTGCCTATTATCAGTAATTTTGTGTGATGATTTGCCACGTTCTAAACACCGCCTTTTTCTTTAAGCCAGGATTGCATCAGACGTATTTCCTGACCCTGACTGCGAATTATATCATGAATTAAAAAACGAAGAGCAAGGCTGCTGCCGTGTGTTTTTAACACAGAAGCCATATCTATTGCCCCCTGATGATGAGGAATCATTCCGCGTGCGAAATCAACATCAGCATCGCCGCTATATTCTATGTGCATAGCATGATGCATTTTATCCATTGCGCTGATATAAGAGCGAACACTGTCTAAAGAACTCACATTAGAAGCTTTCCATGCGCTTCTGCGTCCTTCAAGCCATTGCTTCATCAAGCCTATTTCTGCTTCCTGCCAGATTATTATATTACGCGCCAGCTGCTTCAGCTTTTCATCTTTGCCGTATTTTAACTGAACTTTCGCCATATCAATAGCGCCTTGATGATGAGGAATCATTCCGGTTACGAAATCAATATCAGCATTTCCGCTATATTCTATATTCATATTGCGGTGCATTTCATCATTAGCGCGAATATATTCAGCAATCGCCGGATTTTTACATGTTCTTTTGGCAGATTTCTTGCCGGAATATTTTTTTGAAGAATCATTCGCCGAGCTATGAGCGGAATGTCCGGCTTTATGAGCAGAGACTTGAGGACTATCACCATCGCTTGCGGCAACTGAATGTATAGAATCAGGCGTAAAGAGCAGCGCTAAAAACGCAAAAACAATAACGACGAAACGACGTTTCATAACAAAATCCCCCTTAAAAACAAAACTGAGAGTTTAAAAACTTATAGCTTAAAAACTGGTAGCTTAAAAACTTATAGCTTGTCTGCGTTTTTCTTTAAATACTTCGCAACGCCGGAAGCGTCAGCTTTCATGCCTTCATCGCCGCGTTCCCAGCCAGCTGGGCAAACTTCACCATGTTCTTCAAAGAATTGCAGAGCATCAACCATCCGGATTGCTTCATCAACATTGCGTCCGAGCGGCAGATCATTAACCAGCTGATGACGCACTATGCCATTTCCGTCAATCATGAAAGTTCCGCGCAGAGCGACTGCCTCATTAACAAGAACATCATAAGATCTGGCTATTGATTTAGTAATGTCTGCAACCATAGGAAACTGCACATTGCCAATGCCGCCTTTTTCAATTGGCGTTTGTTTCCAGGCTAAATGTGTAAAATGAGAATCAACAGAACAGGCGATCACCTCAGCTTTGCGAAGCTTGAACTCCTTCAGGCGATTATTAAAGGCGATTATTTCCGAAGGGCAAACAAAGGTAAAATCAAGCGGATAAAAGAACAAAATGCCAATTTTTCCTTTTTTGGTAACTTTTCCGGCAGCATCTTTTTTTATGCCAAGAAAATTCAAGAGATTGAACGAATTATCAAATGAATTATCGCCCATAACTGCGGTTGCTGTAAATTCCGGAGCTGGTTTTCCTACAAGTACGCTCATATCTTTTTCCTTTAATTAAAATAAATACTGCATCATAAAATTGAATCGTATTAGATGGTAATGTAGTAGCTTTGCTTGTAATCTTCAAGTGGTGTATTCAATAAAAATAGTGTATTCGATAAATTATATATACTTCCGCAAATATATGAACTTCTGTATGAAATTCCGCAAACCAGAATTAATTCCAACCTTATTTATTATTGCTGCTTTCTTGACATTTGTTACGCTTGGAACATGGCAGATGCAGCGCCTGCGCTGGAAAGAAACAATTATAGAAGAAACTTCCGCAAAGCTGCAAATGCCGGCTGTTACTTCTTTTGCTGATTTTAAAGCTGATAATTTGTCGGAAATAATATATCGCCGCGGCGTTTTCTCAGGAAAATTTCTATATGACAAAGTAATCCACTTAATTGGCCGCCAGCAGGGCGCTAATATTGGCTATTATATGATAACTCCCTTGCAGCTGAAAAATGGCGATATAATATTAGTAAATCGCGGCTTTTCTCCTCCCGGCAAGGAATCGCGGCCAGCCGGAATCGTGAAAATTGAAGGCCTGCTACGCCTTCCGCGTGAAAAACGCTTTTTCGCGCCGGAAAATAACCAGGAAAAAAACATCTGGAGCTATGAAGATATCGAAAAAATAAGCGCCATGCTTGGCAAAAAATTACCTGCTGTGGTTGTCGAAGAAATTGGCAAAGCAAATCCGGAATTTTTTCCAATTCCCGGCGATGGAAAAATAATTCATCGCAACGACCATCTTGGTTATGCGATAACATGGTATTTGCTGGCTTTAGTAACTATTATTATGTTTGCTGTTTATTACAGAGAGAATAAAAATCAACGAACATGAATCAGAGGCGAATTAGGCGTGAATAAAACAAGAATAAACAATAATCAGAAATTATTTTACATGCGAATTAGATGTGAATTAAAAATGAATTATTTACCATAGAATTATTTGCCATAGAATTTTTGAAAATTGCCTGAATTATTGACAACACAATAGATGATAAAATAGATAATAAAATAGATAATATGAAATATATCTCCACGCGCGGCGCGGCGGGCGCTCTTAATTTTGAAGAAGCTGTTCTAGCCGGATTGGCAAGTGACGGCGGATTATACGTTCCTGAGCATATTCCGGCTTTTTCTATGCCGGAAATAGCCGCGCTGCGTGGTCTTTCTTACCCTGATCTGGCTTATCAAATCATTTCCCGCTTTACTGGCAACATGATCGCTGCTGATGCTCTTATAAAGATTATAAAAGATTCCTATAGCCAATTCCGCCATGCTGCTATTGCGCCGCTTAAACAGCTTGATTCACAGCTATATCTACTGGAGCTGTTTCACGGTCCGACTCTGGCTTTTAAAGATTTTGCCTTACAGTTTCTTGGCCGCCTGCTTGGTCATATTTTAGAGCAGAAAAAACAGAAAATTGTCGTAATCGGCGCAACATCAGGCGATACCGGCTCGGCGGCGATACATGGTTGCGCCGGACGCGGCAATATGGAAATCTTCATCTTGCATCCGAAAGTACGTGTTTCCGAGGTTCAGCGGCGGCAAATGACAACGATTTCTGAAAAGAATGTTCATAATCTTGCTGTTGCTGGAACATTTGATGATTGCCAGAATATCGTAAAATCCTTGTTTGCTGATAGTGAGTTTTGCAATCGTCATCATTTAACCGCAGTTAATTCAATCAACTGGGCAAGAATTATGGCGCAGATTGTTTATTATTTTTATTCTGCGCTTGCTCTTGGCGCTCCGGCGCGGACTGTTAATTTCTGCGTTCCAACTGGCAATTTTGGCGATATCTATGCCGGATATATCGCTAAAAAACTAGGTTTGCCAATTGGCAAGCTGATAATCGCCACTAATAAAAATGATATTCTCGCACGAACTATGAAAACCGGAATATATAGCGCCTCTAGTGTTTCTGCCTCTCTTTCGCCAAGTATGGACATTCAGATTTCCAGTAATTTTGAGCGCCTGCTGTTTGATCTTCATGAACGAAACGGCGCAAAAATAAAGAGCATGATGCAGGATTTTAATGCGAAAAGAACTCTTACTCTTGAACCAGCCGCTTACGCGCAATTACAGCGCGAATTCGCTTCCTTCTCCTGCAGCGATGAACAAACATTGACCACAATCGAAAATTGCTACAAAACAAACGGAGAATTATTAGATCCTCATACCGCAGTTGGTTTACATGCTGCGGCGCAATTTACGCGCGGCAATGGCAGCAACGGCAAAGAAACACAAGTAAATTCACAAAATCCAACCATAATCCTCGCAACCGCGCATCCGGCAAAATTCCCTGATTCAGTAAAACAAGCAACTGGCAAACATCCAGATCTTCCTGCTCATCTTGCCGATTTATTCTCGCGCCGCGAAACTATGAATGATGTGGAAAATAACGCCGCGTCAGTTAAAGCGGTAATTAACGATAACAATAATGTATAAAAACATAAAATAATACACAATGAACAAAAATATGAAATTAATACATAAGATTAAGACATAAGATTAAGATGTAAGATTAAGATGTAAGATTAAGATGTAAGATTAAGATGTAAGAGCGATAAACGAATATAATCAGTAACAACCACATGGTGCAGTAATGAATTACAATATAACGACATTAAAAAACGGCTTGCGCGTTGCCAGCGAATTTCTTCCCGGAGTTGAAACTGTTTCAATCGCCGTTAATGTTGGCGTTGGCGCTCGCTATGAGAATCACGCTGAAAACGGCATTTCGCATTTGCTGGAACATATGGCTTTTAAAGGCACAAAAACCATGAATGCGCGGCAGATTGCCGAGGCTTTTGACAATATCGGCGGTCAGTTTAATGCTTATACTTCTATGGAATTTACCGTTTATTATGCCAAAGTTCTCGCCGAAAATGCGCCATTTGCAACTGGCATTCTTGCCGACATAATGATGAATTCGCTTTTTGATTCCGATGAGCTGGCACGTGAGAAAGAAGTAATTATTCAGGAAATAGGAATGCATCATGATTCTCCTGATGATTTAGTTGTTGATCATTTTGATCGCACTGCTTTTCCAGATCAGCCGCTCGGACGCTCAATTCTTGGCGAAGCAGCTCAGGTTGCTTCCTATCGCCGCGAGCAGATTATTGATTACATGTCTCGTCATTATACGCCTGGAAATATGGTTATTTCCGCGGCAGGAAAAATTGATCACGGTAAATTTGTCGCTCTGGTTGAGAGCTGCTTTAATTTCTCTGCAGAAAAAGAAGCGCCGCGCGCGCCGCTGGCAAATTATTACGGCGGCGAAATTCATGTCGCCAGTGATCATGAACAAACACATGTGGTTCTTGGTTTTCCATCTCTTAACCTTCATGATCCGCGCTATTATTCAATGCAGCTTTACACCTCTATTCTCGGCGGCGGCATGTCTTCACGCCTTTTTCAGGAAGTGCGCGAAAATCGTGGTCTGGCATATACGGTTTATGCCTCATCAGGCGCTCATGCTGATATTGGCATGATGAATATGTACGCAGCAACCTCTCCGGAAAAAAGCGCTGAGTTGCTAAAAACATTGCACGGCGAAATTGCCAGAATGAGCGAAGGAATTACTGATGCTGAATTATCGCGAGTAAAAAATCAAAGCAAGGCTGAGTTGTTAATGGCGCGCGAAGGCTCACAAACTGTTGCCGGATGGATTGGAAGACATTTGCTTACTTATGGCGAATATCGTCAGATTCCGCAGATTTTTGCCAGAATAGATGAAGTTAGCAAAGATGATATTCGCGCAGTTGCTGAATTAGTTGCCAGCGGAAAATCAACACTGGCAGTGCTTGGTAAGGCGGCTTAGCAATCGCTTATTTATAAGTTTATTTGGATTTATAATTTTATCAGGAAGGTATTTTTATGAAAAATCTATCTTGTATCACCGCGCTCCTTGGCGCTATCTTGCTTGCAATTTCTCCACTTGCTGTTTCTCCGGCAAAAGCAGAAACCATCACCATAGTCGCTGATATATGGTGTCCTTATAATTGCGACGCTGCTTCAAATCGCCCGGGAATGATGATTGAAATCGCTAAAAAAGCCTTTGCCAAACACAATATTGACATTGAATATTCAACTCTGCCATGGACAAGAGCTATTGAAGAAACCAGACAAAATAAACACACCGCAATTGTCGGCGCTGCATTTAAAGATGCTCCGGATTTTGTTTTTCCGGCAATTCCTCAGGGCTGGATGCGTAACAGCTTTTATATCAAAAAAGGCAATACATGGCGTTTTGTGAATTTGGAATCTCTAAGTTCAATCTCACTCGGCGTTATTGCTGATTATTCTTATAATGACGAAATTGACAACTATGTCGCGCAGAATATAAAAAATCCGCGCCTTGTTCAGATTGTTTCCGGCGATAATGCTCTCGATAGTAATTTCAAAAAACTAGCTGCCGGACGTATCGGCGCATTGATTGAAGGCTCATATGTCGCTGATTATTATATCGCGCAGAATAATATGCACGATCAATTTGAAATTGCCGGCTCGCTTGTTCCTTCTGATAATGACAATTTATTTATTGCCTTTTCTCCAAAAAATCCTAAGGCAAAATTTTATGCTGATATTCTGGCCAAAGAAACACAAGCCTTGCGTGAAAGCGGCGAGTTGCAGGAAATTCTTAAATCATACAATGTCAGTGACTGGAAAAAGTAATTCTTGAAAATCATAAAAACCATAATCATAAACAGATAGTCATGAGCAGATAGTTATAAACAGATAGTTATGAGCAGCTAATTTCTCTGGAAGGATTCTGGAAATTGAAAGATTTTAAGATAAAATTCCACTCCTCGCTGATTGTTCGCAGCCTTGTCAGCGTTTTTATATTAATGGCGATTATTATGGCCGTTGCCGGCTATGTTAATGTTCTACGCATTGCCGAACATGCCGCGCATGATGTTCAGAATGAAAGCCGCTCTGTAATGCACATTACCGCAGAAGCTCTTGGCCTGCCTTTGTGGAATCTTGATAAAAACCAGATTCTACAACAATTGGGATCATTACAGCAGATTTCCAATTTCTGCGGCGCGCGAATAAAAGACGCGCAGGGAACTGTTTTTGTTGATGCTGGTTTTCCTACTACCTTAACAGATAATATGTTCACTGACAGAAAAGATATAAGTTTTATCAATCCTAATTTAGATCCTCCGGCCGCGGAAATAATTGGCTCAATAGAACTATGCACAGATAAAAGCTCACTTGATGCAATGCTGCGTGAAACTATCGAGCGGCAGGTTATTTCCATGTTGCTTATCATGCTGGCAGTAATGCTGGCATGTTATCTTTCCTTGCTGATTCTGCTGCGGCCATTGCTCAAATTTCGTCAATCAATGACTAAATTATCGCGCAATATGCAGCCAATTACTGACCACAAATTACTAAAAAGAAATGAAATCGGCGCGCTTACTGACAGTTTCAATAAAATGGTCGCAGAATTATCGCATAGCTATCAGCAATTAATCATCGCCAAAGAAGTCGCCGAAAAAGCTGACGCCGCTAAATCAGATTTTCTAGCAAATATGACACATGAATTACGCACGCCGCTTAACAGCATAATCGGCATGACAAATCTTCTGCAGGAACGCCACCACGGCACGGAAGAAAAAGAAATGCTCAACGTTGTTTATCAATCGTCAACAATGTTGCTGGAAATCGTCAACGATATTCTTGATCTTTCCAAAATTGAGGCCTCCGAAATCACTCTGGAAAATATTGGTTTTGATGTCGGCTCAACAATTCGCAAAAGCCTGCTTTCCTTGCAACATATCGCTGAAAACAAAAAGCTGGATTTAACTTGCCAGATAGATCGTAAAATTCCTTACCTGCTTGGTGACCCTCTTCGCCTGTCGCAAATTGTCACTAATCTGGTCAGCAACGCGGTTAAATATACTGATTACGGCTATATCAATATCAATATTTCCGGCAAAACTATTCCCAATCAGCATTTTCTACTGGAATGCCAAGTTAGTGACAGCGGAATTGGAATTCCTGCAGAAAAAATTCCGCAGATGTTTCAGAAATTCATGCAGGTTGATGCTTCAAATACGCGCCGCTACGGAGGAACCGGCCTTGGCCTGGCGATTGTCAGGCATTTGGTTGAGCTGATGAACGGCAAAATCGGCGTGGAAAGTGATCTTGGCAAAGGCTCAATTTTCTGGTTTGAAATTCCCTTCAAAACAACGGAAAGCTTAGGAGAAACAACTCGCTCCTCCTTAGGCAGAAGACGCCGCGAAGCTTGCGGCACTTTATCGCCTGATCAGGCGCGAATTCTGGTTGCCGAAGATCATCCGCTTAATCAGGCCTTTATAAAATTGCTGCTCGCTAAATATGGTTTTGTTAATGTTGATTTGCGCGAAAATGGCCGCGATGCTTTAGAATCTGTCGCTACTAAGGAATATGATCTGGTTTTAATGGATTGTTTCATGCCGGAAATGAACGGCTTTGAAACCACCATTGCTATCAGAAAAAATGAAACTCAGTCTGGAAACGGCAAACATTTACCAATTGTCGCCATGACTGCTAATGCCATGCTCGGCGATGAACAAAAATGCCTCGCCGCCGGAATGGATGATTATATTCCTAAGCCGGTAATGGAACATGAATTCATCGAAGTATTATCACGCTGGATAAAATTTAACGCCGCCACTTATCAAGCCATTACCGAAAGAAAAGAAGGATTAAGCGCAAGCATCAGCATCATCGACCTTGGCATTATGAAAAGCTTCAGCGAAGGCAATCCGGATATTGAAAAACAGCTGGTTGGCTTATTTATCGCGCAATCAGACATTAATATAAAAAAACTGGCAGATTCTATTAGTAAGGAAGATTGCACCGACTGGAGCGAGGCCGCGCATTCCTTAAAAGGCGGCTCCGGCGGAATCGGCGCGGCAAAGCTCAGAAGACTCTGTGAAGAAGCGCAGGAAATGACCAAATCTACAGAAAAACAACGCCGGGAAATGTTCGAAGAAATAAATCTAAATTACCGCCAGGTTGTTGATTATCTGCGCGTTCTTGGTTATTAGACATAAGGCAGTATCTCATACTATTTTGCAATCAACATGTTGATTGCATTACGCTGGCTTCGCCGCGCAAATCCAAAATCAATTTAATCACGAAACGCCGGACAGATTTTTACATATTTCAATAAATTATTCTTGGTAAATGGTTTCGCCACAAAGCCCTTCGCGCCGGCAAATTTCGCCTGCTGTACATTTTGTGTCTGCGCGTCTGAGCTGAACATAATAACATAAGCATTCGGATCATGTTTAAGTATCTCGCGCAAAACATCCTTACCGCCCTGATCAGGCATGTGAATATCAAGCAGCAATAACTCCGGCTTATGTTGTTTATAAAGCTCAAGCACCATCGCGCCTGATTCAACCTCGATAATATCCGCCAGCGACTCAAGAGCAATTTTTGCCTGAGTTCGCATAAAAAAATCATCATCAGCAATGATAATGGTTTTTCTCTTTACTGTTTCCAATTGAGGGGCTGAACTGACATCACTCATATGCACAACTCTATAAAATGTTACATCTATAAAACGTCACAATTACAACATGCTAACACAATAAAAATGAAAAATAGATGAATTTTTCAACTTCAACTATAGGAATTAGCCTGAAATTATCTAAAAATCATCTGAGAACACATCTGAGAATTATCTGGAAATAATCTAAAAAATCGTTTAACAACTACGTCTTATCAAAGAAATCTAATATCAATATTTATTGATTATTTCAAAACCATTAGAGGCATAAATGCAACAGAATTTTACTTTAGGATTATTGCAGCTACGCTATCAAGGCACAGCAGGAGCAATGCTTGAACATAGCTGCGCCATGCTGGAAAAAGCCGCTAAGCAGGGCGTTAATGTCGCAATATTGCCGGAATTATTCTGTAGTGATTATTTCTGCCAGCAGCTTAATCAGAAAAACTTTGACCTTGCCGAGCCGCTTGATGGTCCTCTTACCAAAAGAATTCAGGACATTGCGCGCAAAACAAAAATGACCATCGTGCATTCTTTTTATGAAAAAACTGCCGCCGGACTATATCATAACAGCATTGCGGTAATTGATAAAAACGGCGAAATTAAAGGCATTTACCGTAAAATGCATATTCCGCATGATCCGCTGTTTGAGGAAAAATACTATTTCGCGCCAGGAGATCTTGGCTTTAAATCAATAGAAACTGAAAATTGCCGCATCGGACCACTGATCTGCTGGGATCAATGGTATCCGGAAGCAGCGCGGCTTACCGCCATGCGCGGCGCTGATATTCTCTGTTATCCAACAGCAATCGGCTGGCATCCGGCGGAAAAAGCGCAGTGGGGAAAAGATCAGGTTGACGCCTGGGAAACTATTCAACGCGGACATGCCATTGCTAACGGTGTTTTTGTCGCCGCCTGCAACCGAGTAGGACATGAAAAAACCGTAGGCGAAGGCATTGAGTTTTTTGGCCACAGCTTTATCTGTGATCCTTATGGAAGGATGCTGGCCGTAGGCAGCAACGATCAGGAAGAAATAGTAACCGCCAATATTAATCTGGCGCTTATTGAAGAAAAACGCCGCAACTGGCCATTCTTCCGCGACCGCCGCATTGACCAATATCACGACCTCAGCAAACGCTGGCTATAAAAAAATCTTATAAAAACATTCTTTACTCTTAATTAAGTCATTGAGAATATTTTGAAAATTGTCGCAGATATGTTTTGCGCCGCAATAATTTATTAATTAGCTTGCTATATAATAAATCTGAATTTTCAACTATTCCGACTGAATCATGCGCCTTCTCAACATATTCGTAATATTATTACTGGCTGGCCTGCTGGCGGCAGGAGGATATTTTGCTTATAAGCGCAATCAGAGCAATTTAGTGGTAATTGCCGGAAAAAGCCATGAATCGCTGGTAAATGGTCTGGAAAATAGTGTCTGGAAAACACATCGCCATAAAATATCGCCAATTCTGGCCGCGCAGGCGGCTAATCCGACAGTTTCACTGACTGATGATCTTGATGTTATGACTTTTTTGTCTGACGTATCAGCTTATTTAAACGGAATTGATGTTTTATCTGTACATATTTACAGCCCAACGCAGCAATTGCTGGTAGCTTTCACAATCGGCGAAGAAGCAAAAACTCTGCGCGTTGATCCGCAATTGCTAACAAACGCTGCCAACGGGAAAATCAAATCCGGAGTCGGAATCGTCTCGCAAAAAGGCTCGTTTCTGGCACAAACGGCAGTTCCGCTGCTTAAGGATAATAATCTCGAATTGCTGATAGTAGTAACCAGCAGCATGAATATTTTTGACAATGAATTTATCGCCCTGCTTGGCATTATGGTCTGCGGAGTTGCTATTTCCGCCTTAATTGCCGTTATACTGATGAGCGTCAATATGCGCCGCGCTGAAAACGTAATCGCCAAACAATATGAGGAAAATGCCGACCTGGTAACGCAGGCTTCCGCCGCCAAGGAGCAAAGCCAGCAGAAATCGCAATTCCTCGCCAATATCAGCCATGAATTACGCACGCCGCTTAATGCCATTATCGGCTTTTCCGACATTCTCAGAAATGAATTCGCGCCGGCGCCAGGACAAGCGCAACATGTGAATTACATAAATGATATACATTCCGCCGGAACGCATCTGCTCAGCCTGATCAACGATATTCTTGATTATTCAAAAGCCGAAGCCGGCAAGCTCGAACTGGAAGTTACTGAAGTAAACGCCGCCAAAATGATTCAAAACTGCACGCGCCTGCTGCAACCACGCGCCGAAACCGCGCAAGTGCAAATAACTGAATCTTTGCCAAAAGAGCAGGCAATTATCGTTACTGACGGCAAAAAATTCAAACAAGTGCTGCTTAATCTGCTGTCTAATGCCGTTAAATTCACTCCGGCCAAAGGCACGGTCAAAGTAAGCATGTGGCTTAATATGCAGGATGATTGCTGGATGTTCGAAGTGCGCGATACAGGAATTGGCATCGCACCTAAGGATATTTCCCGCGCCATGTCGCCATTCGGGCAGGTAGATAATGCCCTATCACGCAAGTTTGAAGGAACCGGACTCGGACTTCCTTTAACCAAAAAATTCGTTGAGCTAATGGGCGGAAAATTTTCCATCGACAGCGAGCTGAATAAAGGCACAACGGTAACGTTCTCCCTGCCAAGAGAATTAAAACCATCCGACGGAATTATCGTAAAACAAGTCGCTTGATTTTTACTGCCTAGTGTAGTGTCTCACGCAAAGCTTTACATTATAAACACCGCCTTTTCGCGCTTACTCTTTCATGAGAATTGTCATTATATGTAACCACATGTAATGACAATTCTCATGAAATTTAAACACAAAAAATCAGAATTTATAATGTAAAGCTTTGCGTGAGACACTACACTAGCCTAATGACGGCAAATACCACGTTCCTCTACCTTTACCACCACGAACAAGATAACCACCAGCTAGCAAATCGCTAAGGCGCTTTTTGACAGTGTTGCGATTAGCTCCAGTTGCACGCACAATTTCAGCAACGCTAATTTGTCCATGCTCGCAAGCAAGATCTATAATTTCTAGTGAAAGTTCAGGCAACGCTGCTCTCATGATTTTTTCTTTTTCCACTTTCTGCTCTAACTTACGTTTTTGCTTCTGGAGAGATTGAAGGAAAAAAAGCAACCACGGATTCCAGTCAACAGAATCGGATTTTAGGCTTTTCTGAGTTCGACGTAGCGCAAGATAATAGCTCTCCTTGTTCTGCTCAATAATGCTTTCCATCGAGCTGTACGGCGCATAAACATAGCCGCTTTTAAGCAGCAGCAAGGTGGTAAGAATTCGTGAAATCCTACCATTGCCATCCTGAAAAGGATGAATAGCAAGAAACACCACAATAAAAACCGCCACCATGATCAGTGGATGAAGCATTTTTTCTTGATACGCCTTATTCACGAAAGCATAGAGTTCCTGCATCTCTTGTGGAGTGTCAAACGGCGTAGCAGTTTCAAACACCACGCCAACGGATTTTCCGTCAACATCAAAAGCCTCAACGCTGTTGGAGAGTTTTTTGTAATCACCACGGTGGCGCTGATCTTTGCCGGAATATTGCAAAAGTATTGAATGAAGTTGTTTCAAATAATTCTCAGTAAGCGGAATGGTTTCATAAGCATTAAAAATGATTTCCATAACTGCCGCATAGCCGGCAACTTCCTCTTCGTCACGCGAAACGAAGGATTTTGTTTCTAAGCGCGCAAGCAACGCTTCCACTTCGCGGTCAGAAAGTTTTGAGCCTTCGATCCTTGTTGAAGATCCTACACTTTCAATAGTGGCAACCTTACGCAGCTGGTTTAAACGCTCCGGCGCGATTTTTCCTAATGCTCGCCATACGCCTTTGAACTCGTCAATCTCACTAATAATCGCAATCATTTCATGCGTAATTTTGATTGAGGCAATATTAATCATAAAAACCTCTATAGCTATTGCACGTCAAGAGTTGGTATTTATTCGAAGTATTTTTGTTCAATATATCCATTTCTATATCCGATTATATCCACAGATAGTTAAAAATCCACTGAAATATGGATATTTGCGGATATTTTTATGGCTATCTCGGCTCTCACAACTTGCAAAATACTATTGCCATCAATATCGCACCATTTTGCGATCAATATATCGCAAAATGGTATCAAAATCGCTGCCGAAAGCAGCGGTTTTGCGCGGCGACTCGTCTCGCCGTAGCTTTAGCGAAGGCGGAAGCCAGCGTAATGCAATCAACATGTTGATTGCAAAATAGTATAATTAGCGCTCAATCTATGAAGAGTGATTGAAGACAGTATTGATATCACAACATGTCCAGCGTAAATTTACTAAACACTTTACCTTAGCAATGTTTTTAGTTAGGAATAGCTTTTTACCGTAAGTGCTTAAAAAGTGATTTCATATGAGCGATAAAATTCCTATTACCGCCAGCGGCTATGCCAGGCTGGAAGCAGAATTAAAGCAGCGCAAATATACAGACCGTCCGGCGATCATCGAGGCGATATCGGAAGCGCGCGCGCATGGCGATCTGTCTGAAAATGCCGAATATCATGCCGCCAAAGAAAAACAGAGCTTTAATGAAGGGCGCATTAAAGAGCTGGAAGCGGTTATTTCCCGCGCTGAAATAATCAATGTAAAAGAGCTGCAGGCTGATATAATCAAATTTGGCGCCAGCGTCAGAGTTGTTGATGAGGATTCCGAGGAAGAACATCATTATCAGATTGTCGGCGAATATGAGGCAGATATAAAATTGCGGCAGATTTCTATCACCTCGCCGTTAGCGCGCGCCTTAATCGGCAAAAGAAAAGGCGACTGCGTCGAAGTGAAAACTCCAAAAGGCGAACGCAGCTACGAAGTTATGCATATCAGCTATAGCGAAACAATAATAATCGAATCTTGAATATATACTTTAACATATAGTTTTCATGACCAGCGATCTCAGAGCTATTGCCAGTAAACTATCAGGAGAAGAAGTTGGAGAAGTAATTTTCGCCGCCGATCGTAGCACGCAAAATGAATCTGGCGATAAGGTTTACATGGTAGCAACCGCCAGCCGCCTGCTGACCTTGAAACATTATGGCGGCGATAGGGAAAAATCCCTGCTGCGTCTGGAAAATGAACGAAATGCGCTGGAATTGATGAACTGGTACGGAATTTCCGCAGTATCTCAGTGGCTCGCCGGCGAGGAAAATTACGCGCTGATGTCATGGCCAGAAGGCGAAACCATAACCACGCCAACAACAGCTGATATTGATGAGCTGGCGGTTTTTCTGGGAACATTGCATCATATCAGCCATAAAGTTCAGGAAGAAGATATGCCGGCTCTTTCCGATTCCTGCCGCTCAGGAGCTTTGCTGGTTGAACATATGGAACGAAGCGTCGCCGCGCTGATGCCTGTTGCCACAGAATATAAACCGCTTATGGAGTTTTTATCGCGGCGCTTTATGCCTCTCTTTGCCAAACGTTTAATGGCGACAAAAAAATCCTATCCGGAATTTTCCGCTCAACTGCCGCATGAACAGCGCACATTAATTATCGCCGATTTAAGCTTCAACAAATCACTCCGCGCCGTAGACGGCAGCTTGTATTTTACAACATGCGAACCGTTCGGCTGGGATGATCCGGCGCGCCTGATTAGCGACATAATACTGCAGCTGGACATATCAGATACGAATACCGCCAAGAAAGCTGATTATAATAAAGCTGATTATATAAAATCTTTGACCGCTTATGCCGCCTCTATCTACGGTAGCGATATAACGCGCCGCCTGATGGCTCTATATCCTTTGTTTGGAATGTATAAAGCAATCGCCACACTGGCGCTATTTGCGGAAGAAACAACAGAAGATAATGAAAAAATCGCTGCTTTAGCCAAAGCCGAAAAATTCCTCGCCGCCAGCGAAGAGCTGAAAATTTGAAACAAAAAACTATTTGTTATCGTCTTTTTTCTCAGCTTTTTTCTCTTCCGACTTAGAAGAGCCTTTTACTGCGCCAAAGCTGCCAAAACGATTCTGGAATTTTTCCACCTGACCAGTTTTACGCAGATTAACGCCGCCAACCCAGGCCGGATGAGTTTTAGTATCAACATCCAAAATCAAAGTCTCACCTTCCTTGCCCCAGGTTGAACGCGACTCATATTTAAAGCCGTCAGTCATTTGAATAAAAATCTTGTGATATTGTGGATGAATGCCCTGTTTCATAATATTACCTGATATTATCTGCTGTTACCTGTTGCGCCGCAATATTGCCTAGTGAATTTTATAAGAGGGCTAGCTGGTTAGCGTAATAAAGAACAAAATTCAAGAGGAAATATGAATAAAGATGATTTTTTAATAAAAACACTTGAAAAACCACATGCTAGCCGCTAACAAACTGCACTGGCAATAACCACCAAAGGGGGGTTAGCTCAGCGGTTAGAGCAGGGCGCTCATAACGCCTTGGCCGGGGGTTCAAATCCCTC
>CAZFJN010000020.1:31078-34819 GCA_964519595.1 uncultured Rickettsiales bacterium | reverse complement strand
TGTACAAATGTACAAATGTACAAATGTACAAATGTACAAATGTACAAATGTACATTCTTTTTTAAAATTGATGATAGATACGCGAGTAACTAGTTTTTCCTCTCCAGCTTACGGGAGGCAGGTTTTCTTAGCTTTGCTTCTTGGCAAAGGTTATAAAATCTGGTGAGAGGATTTTATTGCAATCGCACTCTATACAGCAGATAAAATATCGTGTGTTTTTTTGAATGTTGATTGCAATTTATCTACCAGCTCTGCTATTTCGGTTTGGTTTTTATTATTATTTTCGCTGTCATTGCTGCTGATTTTGGTTTTTTGTTCAATAGCTTTGGCGATATCAGACAAGAGCATTGCGCCGACTTGTTTTGATGATGATTTAAGCGAATGAGCTGGCAGTATCATTGCCGCATAATTATGCTCAGTATGAGCGGCGGTTATTTTTGCGATATAATCCGCGCTGTCTTCCAGAAAATAGGCGATAATATTCTCAAATTTACTGCCGAGCAGCTCTTTTGCTTCATTATGCGCTTTTTCGTCTATTAATGGCAATTCCATAAAATTACGCTTTACTTGTTGTTTTTTACGCTGCCAATTTTACGCAACCCACTTATGCAGCATGGTCAGCAATGTTTGTTTCTGCGCCGGCTTGCTTAGAAAATCATCCATTCCGGCATTTAAGCATTTTTCTCTTTCGCCCTTCATTGCATGTGCGGTAAGAGCGATAATCGGCTTTAGTGGAATTACGCCGGATTTCTGTAAATCTCTGATATGCGAGGTTGCTTCGTAACCGTCCATTTCCGGCATCTGGCAATCCATAAATATAATATCATGTGCATTTATTTTTGCGCGTTCTACTGCTTCCATGCCATTGCGCGCCGGAATTACTTGGCAACCAATTCCTTCCAGTATTTCTGTGGCAAACGCCAGATTCGTGCGGTTATCTTCCGCCAGAATAATAACTTTTCCGGCTAGACGTGATTCGTCAAATTCATCCTTGGCAATCAGCTCAGCCGGCAACCATTTCAGCATTATCTTGATAAATTGTTCCTTACGCAGCGGTTTAGTAAGATAGTCAGACATTCCGGCTTCAATACAACGCGCCTGATTGCCGCCATCGCTGCCGGTAAGCGCTATTATAACCGGATTATGCTCGCGTTTATTTTTCAGAATGATATTGCAAGCCTCGTAACCGTCCATTTCCGGCATATGGCAATCCATAAATATAATATCAAATCTTTCTGAATTTGATTTCTCAATCGCTTCAATTCCGTTCATTGCGGCAGTAATTCTACAGCCGAGACCTTCCATAAGCTCACGTGAGAAGGCTTGATTTATGCGGTTATCATCGACTACCAGCACATTCGGCTGATTAAATAAACGCTGGCGGTGCATTGATTCAGGCATGACGCTGACAGTGCCGCTATAATCAAAAGTATCCTCAGCGCTGGCTGATAAAGTCATGGTAAACCAGAATGTCGAGCCGACATTTATCTCGCTCTCAACGCCGATTTCGCCATTCATCATGTGAACCATTTCGCGGCAGATGGAAAGCCCTAATCCTGTTCCGCCGAATTTTCTTGTGGTGCTGCCGTCGGCCTGAGTGAATTTATTGAAAATGCGGCTTTGCGTTTCCTTGCTCATTCCGATGCCGCTATCTTTGACTGAGATTTTTATATTATGTTCCTGTGTAGGCTCTCCGGTTACGTTGCAGGAAGGCGATTCAACTTTGATGCTGATACCGCCTTGCTCGGTAAATTTTATCGCGTTGGAAAGCAGATTAGTTATCAGCTGGCGAATCCGAACCGGATCGCCGATAACCAGCTGCGGCGTGCCGAATTCATATTGAACATCAATATTGAGCGATTTTTCCTGAGCTTTTGGCCGCAGCAAGTCAGCGGTGCTTTCAACCAAATGGCGCAGATTCATTGGAATATGTTCCAGCGTCAGCTTGCCGGCTTCTATTTTGGAAAGATCAAGAATATCGTTGATAATTTCCAGCAAAACTTCCGAAGAATGCATGATAGTGCGCGCATAATAAGCCTGTTTGCTGCTTAATTCAGTTTCCAGCAACAGCGAGGTCATTCCCATTATGCCGTTCATTGGCGTACGTATTTCATGACTCATATTGGCCAGAAAATTGCTTTTAAGCTGGTTGGCGCGTTCAGATTCAGAGCGCATTTCATTAAGCAGAATATTTTTTTCTGATAATTCCTGTGTGCGAAGTGCGATTGAATTTTCCAGTTTTGCATTAATATCGCGCATCGTTGATGCGGCGATCGAACGCTGCCGTATATTGCGTGCAAACAGTGTCATGATAACAATCATCGCCAGCATAGCAATGCTGCAGGAAATCATCATGAATATTCTGTTTCTTGCCAGGTTAGTGCGGCGCTCTTCAAGAATTATAAGCAATTGCTCAGCGGATTTATTATAAAATATGCCGTAGCTTTTTATCAGATCTAGAGCTGATTGTTTAATTACATTTGCTTCTGGCGCATTTGCGGCGGCAAACATTGCGGAAAGCTCTAAATTTGTGCGGTTGTGAATATCAGCAAGCGCCTGCTTTGCATTGTTGTTTTTACTGCTGCTGATTTTAAGAGAATGTTCAAGCGCTTTGGATGATTCTTTAATACTATCTGCGTAAATATTTATAGAATTTGTTGAATAGTCCGGCGCATTTGATATTTGATATAATTGCTTTATTGCATGTGGAAGAACATTGACGTTGATATTTACCAGATGATAGCTGGCGAGATTCTGATCAAGAATCATCATTGAATTATCATCAACAACATGCATTAAGCTTAGCAGTTCGTTGATTGTTTCTTCGTCAGTTGCGGCTGTTGAGAATTTTTGCCATTCTTTCTGCATTTGCAGAATAGTTCCTGACTCTTTATGAACAGATTCCAGCTTTGCTCTGGCAGTTTTTATATTTTCCGGATTTTTGTTTATTACAGCATACAGCAAGCCAAAAGCGGCGCTGTGATAGCGCACGCCTTGCGCTTCCATGACGACAAACTGCTCCTGATCATGCAGATCATGCAGAGCGCGGTAAGTTACCACCACAAAGGGCAAGGTAAAAAATAACAGCGCCAGAACCAGAGCAGCGGAAGTGTTAACAGCATGTCTCATGCCAGCAGAATACAACCATATGGTTAATATTTTATTGGCTGCTTCCCTTTTTTATATCTGATTCCAGATCCCAGATTCCTTATCACTTGATTCCAGATCCCTGATTCCAGATCCCAGATCAGGATGCTTCTAATTCATCATCAAGCATGGCAAAATAGCGCTGCATCTCTTCTTTCAAAGCCAGATTCTCTTTTTTCCAGTTGGTAATTAACACAAAATTAGGAGACGGTCTTGCTGATTCCTCAGCGATTTGGATTTTCAATTCATTGCGTTTTTTAGAAAGCGCCTCAAGATGTGACTCGATAGACATAATCAACTCCTCTTAATTACAAATTAATTACAATTGAGATTGTTTTGAGATTATTCGTCAAGTTGCAGCGTTTTTTAAAAGCATTTATTTACCGCTGTATTGTTGATTATATGAACAATTTTATCGAATAAACAACATAAATAGCAGTCAAGTTTTTTTTATTTTTTTTCACGATATTTTTTATTGACACAAGGCTGTGTGAAGATTTTTCACAAATATATAAAAATTTTGTAGAGATATTTCTGTTATAAATTGTGCAACTGTCCTGATACGAGACAAAACAGAGAAAAATAATCATCAGA
>CAZFJN010000020.1:28332-30978 GCA_964519595.1 uncultured Rickettsiales bacterium | reverse complement strand
ATCAGATAAATAAGAATCAGCTAAGAGTAAGCTATCAGCTGAGAGTCAGCTGAAAATCAGATAAAATCCGGTAAATAATATGACGTTTCTGTATTTGCCGCCTTTAGTATAAGCAGTGATTATACTCAGTATCAGCAGTGATTATGTGGTATATTAACAAGCTATTAAATTTCTCCATCTGGCGCTTAACCTAACATTAAGCCGGAAACTGTATATTACCTTATATATTACCTTATAGATTATTTTATTACCTTATAGATTATTTTATAGATTATTTTATCAAAGGCGATTTTCCGCAGTTTTTGGAGTTTATTATGGCAGTCAACAAAGCGATGAATGTTTTAGTAGTTGATGATTACAGCACAATGCGTCGTATTGTGAAGAATCTGCTCAAGCAGCTTGGTTTTGAAAATGTTGATGAAGCGGCCGATGGCGGCGAGGCATTTAAAAAATGTCATGAGAAACTATACGGACTTATTATTTCCGACTGGAACATGGAACCAATTACCGGAATGGATTTCCTCAAGCAGGTAAGGGCTGATGAGAAATTGAAGAATACTCCTTTCATAATGGTAACAGCAGAGAGCAAGCCGGAAAACGTTATCGCCGCTAAACAAGCTGGCGTAAGCAACTATATAGTGAAACCTTTTAATGCTGAGACGCTAAAAGGCAAGCTAACCGCAGTTATCGGCGAATTCTAGAAACAAACTAAAAAAACCGCAGTCAGGAGCTTTAATTTATGAATGATATGCAGGCTAAATTAGGAAAAACATTATTGCAAAGCATGGTTGAACTGCGTGAGAATAACGGCAGTATCAGCCTTCAGGATGTAGGAGGAATTTTTATGCGAATGGCGTCTTCATTGAATCCTGATAACTCAAATATTGATAAATTTGTGCAATCGGAAATAGAGCGCCTGGCGCGCTATATTGTTGATACTAAGAAAGAGATTTTCGCGTTGCAGACTAACGATAAATCAGAAGCAGTGATTCTTGACGCTTCCGCGCATCTTGATGAAGTTATAAAACACACTGAAGAAGCCACTAACACCATAATGGACGCAGCTGATAAAGTTCAGGCGGCGGTTTCAGGAGTAGGCGGTGATAAAGAAACGCAGATTATTGACGCGACAAACAGAATTTATGATGCTTGTACTTTCCAGGACATAACCGGACAAAGAATTCGTAAAGTGATTAAATTACTTGGCAATATCGAAGAAAGAATAAATAATTTAAATACTCTACTTGGCGATACGCCACAATTTGCTGATTCAGAGAATAAAGCTGATGCGGCGGCGATAGTTGTGCCAAAAGATGATAAAGATCTGCTCAATGGTCCGCAATTAAAAGCCAATGCCACAACGCAGAATGATATTGATGCGCTTTTTGCCAGCCTTGGCAATGGCACTGGCGGTTGAGCAGTGGTTGAGCGGAAATTTAATTTTCGCCCTCTTTCATCAAATCATTATTCAAGCATTGCCTAATGTCTCTTTGCAGTCTATGTTGACATGTAAAATGCCAACATGTTCTGTATTGCGGCGGCTTGTATGCTATTGTCTTTTACCAGAAGCGATATTGCAAAATTATTGTGTTTTTTAATTCCGGCAATTCTTGGCCTGATGTTGCCTTTTTGCGTTTATGCAGAGGCGTTGTCGCCGCAAGTTCGTGGTCAGTTTATACGTGATTTTGTTCGTCTGACTTTTGAATGGCCGGAGACTACGCTGTTTACCGCAAAAACCAACGGCAATAATATCGAGCTGCGCTTTGATCGCAAAGCTAAACCAAATATGAATGCAGTGCTTAAACAGCTTCATCCTTACGTGGTAAAAGCTGAACGTAAGGCTGATGGCAAAACGATCGTCCTTACTCTCGACAAGCCGCATCGCATTCGCACTTTTGTAAGTGATAATATCAGCGGCATTGACATTCTTGATGTTAATAAACAGAGAACCCTTGATTCTGCGGCAAAGCCTGCTCATAAATCACCTTTGCTGGTTAAAAAACAAGCGCAAGCGCCAGGCGTAGCGGAAAAGACATCTGGAAAAACCTCTGGAAAAATATCTGCAAAAAATGAAAATAAAGCTGATAAATACACTGCTGGAATTGAAAAAAAATCTCCGGAAAAAAATAAAAACAGCATTGCTCAACTAGCTGCTCTTGCGCCAGCAGCAGGAGAAGAAAAACCACAGCAAGCAGAATCATCACAGCAAGAATCACAAAAGCAGGACACACA
This sequence comes from uncultured Rickettsiales bacterium, assembly GCA_964519595.1. Taxonomy (GTDB): domain Bacteria; phylum Pseudomonadota; class Alphaproteobacteria; order Rickettsiales; family SXRF01; genus JANRKF01. Next base: position 28,746 of record CAZFJN010000020.1, on the reverse strand, counting down.
AAAGCAGGAATCGACAGAAAAAATAGCGAAAGAAAAAATAGAGACAGCGCAAGAAGAAACAGCAAACGCGGCAACACCAAGCGCAGAAATCGCAAAAGAGGAAGTCGCAAAAGAGGAAGTCGCAAAAGCAGAGACAAAAAAAGCAGAAAAAACAGAAAATCTGCATTTACCGCAAGCCAGCGGAGCTGCTGATAATGACATAGAACATCATACTCCTTCGACTCATAGCCGCAATACTGATGTCAGCATGGTGCCAATGTCCGTTGATAATGCAGATGAACAAGAGCAGAAAAACAATGATGCCGCGATTGAATCAGCAGAAAAATCAGCAGAAAAATCAGCAGAAAAATCTGCTGGCGCTGATAATGTAGCAACTGGCAACGCTAAAAACAATTCGTCAAATAATTCTCCAAA
>CAZFJN010000020.1:23279-28232 GCA_964519595.1 uncultured Rickettsiales bacterium | reverse complement strand
CAAATAATTCTCCAAACAATTCGCCAGAATCTGACGAAACGGCGCAATCTGCTCCGGCTGCTTTAGTTGAATCATCTCAGGATAAAGGTCATGTTGCGCCGCTTTCTTCCAATAAAATCGTCGTTTCTGCTGATAATGACGGTGCGACCTTGCGCTTTCCGCTTAAACAGCGCACGGCGGTTGCGCTTTTTGTGCGAATGAATAGTTTGTGGGCAGTTTTTGACAAGAAAATAGATTTTGATCTTAGTGATTTTAACAATCTTCCGACAACTCTAATGAGCAAGGCTGAGTTTTTTCCGCATGATAAAGCAACAATAATAAGAATAACCGTAAACGATAATGTTTTCGCTAAAATAAAGCAGCAGGAAGGTAATAGCGATATTGCCGTTTTATTGTCATATAATAAAGTCGCGCCGGAAAAACCGCTTGATATTTCCGTGCGAACTGAGCCTCCTGCGCCGGCGCATGTGTTTATTCCGGCTCTTGAAGTCGGCGAAACTATTGAATTTGCTGATTCAGATATTGGCGATGTTTTAAGCGTTACGCCATTTTACACGCTGGAGCAGGGCATAGCAAAAACCAGAAACTATGTGCAATTTTCATTGCTGGCTTCTGCACAAGGTCTGGCTATTGTTAAAATAGATGATGCTACGGAAGTTACATTGCTACGCAATGGTCTGCGCGTTTCTCTTCCTAAAGGCGCTAATTTAAGTCATGAAATTTCTGATAGCGAGCAAAAATCTGCTGTTGAGATGCCAGTTTCTTCAGCAGGCACTTTATTTCCTGATGCTTTGTGGCAATTAGAGCCTAATAAATCGCTCAAAATAACCATTAACAAGCTTGTTCATCAAACTGTATTTGGCGCTAATGATGGTGTTAAAAATCTGGCCAGATTACGCTTAGCGCAGCTTTATCTGCGCGAAGGCATGGTGGTTGAAGCAATTGGTTTTCTGAATGTTATTAAAAGCTCTAATCCTTCTTATTACCGTAGCTCAAAACTTTCTGCCATGCGCGGCGCGGCGAATTTTCTGCTGCATAGATTTAACGATGCCGCGCATGATTTTGCCGCCGCTGAGCTTAATAATAATCCGGAAGCAACTTACTGGCGTGAGATGATCGCTGATTTGCTTGGCGGAGTTGATAAAACATACGATTTTCTGGCGATGAACGAAGCTTATATCAGCAAATATCCGCCGGTTTTCCGGCAACGTTTGGCGATTGTTGCCGCTGATCGCGCTATCGGCAATAAAAAATATAATGTCGCGCTTAAAATTTTTGATTCTTTGTCTAAGGATAATATTCTCTCGCCAATTCAGTCGTATGTAGATTTTCTGACTGCTAAAATATCCGCTGAAAACGGTCAGGAGCAGGAGGCGATGGCAACATGGAATCGTCTTTCCGCAGAAAGCAAGGATAAGTTCGTTCAAGCGCGCGCTTCTTTTTCGGCAATACTTTGGCAGCTTGATAACAGCGTTATAAAACGTGAAGAGGCGATTGACCGTTTAGAAAGGTTGCGCTTAAGCTGGCATGGCGATGGTCTGGAATTGCAGATTGTGCAGCTTCTTGGTGATTTATATCTTGAGAAATCTGATTATGTGAATGCTATGCGCGTCTGGCAAATTGGCGTTACCGGCTTTAAAAATACCGGACCGGCAGTGGAAATGGCCAGTAAAATGGAAGATGTTTTTATCAAGCTGTTTAATGAAGGAATAGCTGATAAAATGAAGCCAATAGATGCTTTAGCGCTTTATTATGAATATCGTCAGTTTTTGCCTTCCGGCGCAACTGGCGCGCAGATGATTGAAAAACTCGCCGACCGTTTAATCGGAGTTGATTTATTATCCGCCGCCGGACAGTTGCTGGAACAGCAAATGCGGACGCAAATGGAAAAGTCCGACCGTAGCCGCATGGGCGCTAAGCTTGCTGATATTTATCTCCGCAATAACCAGCCGAAGCGCGCTCAGAAAGCGCTGCATGATTCTGTTTATGGCGATAATCCTATTTTGCTGCGTATTCAGCGCAACCAGCTTACCGCCAGAGTGATGATGCAGCTTGGTCGCACTGAAGAAGCATTAACTGTTCTTGGTCAAGATGAAAGCGTTGGCGCGGAAAAATTACGCGCGATGATTTTCTGGGAACAGAAAAACTGGGCAAGTCTGGCAACCAGTGTTGAAAATATTTTCAAGAAACGTCCTGATCCAGCTGCTATTATGGACAATGAAGAAAGCGAATTTGTTCTGCGCCTTGCGCTGGCTTATGTTTTCCAGAATGATCGTCAGCAATTGCAATATATGCGTGATTATTTTGCGCCTTTATTAGGCGAAGGTCCTTCCAAAAAAGCCTTTGAATTCATCACCGCGCCGGATGTGAATCTTACCACCAGAAACTTTGATGAATTACTGAAATCTCTTTCCGCAACTCGTGATTTTGTGAGATCATATAAAGCTCGCGCAGCAATTGCCGAGGCGGAAGCAATGTAGTACGAAACAATGTAGTATAAAGCAATGTAGTATAAAACAATTTAGTGTAATTAATTTAGTGTAATTAATATTACGAGGTATTTTTAGAATGCGCTGGACTGATATCAGAGAAATTGCCATACGGCTGGAGGAATTACATTCCGATGCGGATAATATAAATCTGCGTTTTACTGATTTACGCCGCTGGATAATTGAATTGCCGGAATTTAACGATGCTCCGGACGGTTGTAATGAAAAAATACTAGAAGCCATTCAAATGGCCTGGATAGATGAGCGTGATTGATAATTTAAATATTGATAACTTAAATCTTTCCTCAGCTTTGCAAGCGGAATTTTTAGTCGAATCTCCGCAAGCAATGCACTCTTTCGCTGCTTCTTTAGCGAAAAAAATACGCCCTGGTGATGTTATTGCTCTCTACGGCGAAATGGGAACAGGAAAAACCACCTTCGCACAAGGATTTATCGGAAATTTTCTCTCTGCTGATGAAAAAATATTAAGCCCTAGCTTCACTCTGCTTAATATTTATGATACGCCGCATTCATGGCGAATATTTCATGCGGATTTATATCGTCTGCGTGATGCTTTGGAATTAACGGAACTTGGTCTGGAAGAGGCCTTCGCGCAGCATGTTTCCTTAATTGAATGGCCGGAGCTTGCCGAGCATATTCTGCCGCAAAACGCGCTTAAGATACAATTTGAATATGTTTCAGAAAATGTGCGACGTCTTACGGAGAAAAAATAATGAGCAATAACCGCCAGCTGGAAATAGAAAAATTCGTTGCTGACAATTGCAGTCAATACAGCCTTTGCCATCTGGCTGGCGATGCTTCATTCCGCCGCTATATCAGAATCAACTGTTCATCAGGAAGTTTTATGCTTATGGACGCTCCTCCTGATAAGGAAGATGTTCGTCCTTTTATGGCGGTTTGCAATTATTTGCGCGCATCAGGATATAGCGCTCCGCAAATAATAAGCGCCAATGAGCAGCTTGGTTTATTACTGCTTGAGGATTTAGGCGATGATAGTTTTTCCCGCCTGCTACGCGTTGATTGCGCGCCGGAAGAAGAATATTACCGCTTAGCAGTCGCAGTTCTCGCCGACTGGCAGAAAATGAATAACAGCCTGAATCTTCCGGAATATGACCATAAAATTCTTCTTACAGAAGCATCGTTATTCTCAAACTGGTTTTTACCACAAATAATTAATTCCGCAGATCTTGCCGCTTTACAAGCGGAATATGAAGCCTTATGGCGCGAGCTGCTGGCAGATGCGCCGCTGGTTACTTCCTGCTTTACTCATCGTGATTATCATGCTGATAATTTAATGTGGTTGCCGCGCCGCGCCGGAATTAAAAAATTAGGATTGCTTGATTTTCAGGATGCGCTTTACGGCGATCCGGCTTATGACCTTGTCTCTTTGCTGGAAGATGCGCGGCGTGATGTTGATGAATCTCTGGCCATGCGGATGATTGATTATTACCACACAATCAGCGCTGATGATAAAGAGCGATTTTCCGCAGCCTACGCTGTTCTTGCCGCGCAACGCAACAGCAAGATAATTGGCATATTCACCAGACTGGCAGTTCGTGACGGCAAGGAGCATTATCTGAAATTATTGCCGCGTGTCTGGCAGCATTTATTGCGCGATATAGAGCATCCTTCTCTGCGGAAATTATCTGCCTGGATAAATAAATATATTCCAATTCAGCAGCGCGGCATCATCAAAATTGCTAATAACAAGAATGTCGCATGAATATAAACATGAATATAAACATGAATATGAAAGCAATAATATTAGCCGCCGGACTTGGCAAGCGCATGAGGCCGCTTACTGACAGTAAGCCTAAGCCGATGATTACAGTCGGCGGAAAATGTTTAATAGACCATGTGCTAGACTGGCTGGCCGCCGCCGGAATTGAAGAGACAGTGGTAAATACTCATTATCTGGCGCAGCAATTGGAAGATCATTTATTAAGCCGCGATAAAGCGCCGCATATTATGATTTCCCGCGAGGAAACACTTCTTGAAACTGGCGGCGGCATTGCCAGAGCCTTGCCAATGCTTGGCGATTCTCCATTTTTTGCGGTTAACAGCGATGCGATATGTCAGGGCGGTAAAATTCATCCGCTTAAACGCCTTGAGGCCAGCTGGCGCGATGAGGCAATGGACGCGCTACTATTATTGCAGCCGGTTGCTGATGCTGTTGGTTATGAAGGAGCTGGCGATTTCTCCTTAAGTCAGAATGGCGCGGTAATTCGCAGAAATAATGCGCCGTCTGCTCCTTATGTTTTTACCGGAATTCAAATGCTGCATCCGCGACTTTTTAAATCTGCGCCGACAGGAGCTTTTTCGCTGAATATTTTATATGATCAAGGTAAAAAAACCGACGGAACATTACCACGCATTTTTGCGCTTATTCATGATGGAAAATGGTTGCATGTCGGCGATCCGGCGGCGATAGCTCTTGCTGAAT
>CAZFJN010000020.1:16231-23179 GCA_964519595.1 uncultured Rickettsiales bacterium | reverse complement strand
CTATTGCGGATCTTTATAGATTCGCCAGCCTCTTGGATAAAAGCGTGTTACATTATGCGCGGCGCTGCATTCTCCCCACTGCGGTCCGCATAATGTATTGTCAGTAATCGCTCCGGTTTGTGGTCCGCTATATTCTTTTGAATAAAATCCTGGCGCGTCATAGCCGGAATTAACGCAATATGACCACATATTGCTATCTATCTTGTCAGTCATATATGGATAAATGACATTTGGATTTATATTAATTCTGTTGCTGCTGCCTAAAACAGTTGTGCTGCCGCTTAAATCCATAATCCAGCGATATGTTGCATCTATATCAAAGGAAGAATTAGGCGGCGCGCCGCTGATTGTTGCATTCTGACATTGGCGCACATCTCTATCCGGACGATATATACGCACATTATCCCAGCCGGTTGCCGCGCTTGTTGAAGGCAGAACGCAGGAGCTTAAATCAGGATCTTCACAGGAAGGCTGACATTGATTTCTGAGACAATCAGTAGACAGAAATAAATCAGCGCCAGTACCGCTTGCGCCAAAGCTGTTGCGGCAGACATTATCAACGGTAATTTCGCCGCTATCGGGATTTTTAACTGCAATATCAGTAAGAGCGCTCATTTTATTAGCGCAGAATTCAACCTGATTTGTTGCCGGAACTTTCTGTTTATAGATGGTGCGCTCTGGTCCCATTCCCCAGGAAATACTCATTCCGGTTGATGTCGGGAATTTTCCTTGATCCCAGTTTATTACAAATACTTTCTCCGGAATTAATATTTCTCCGGTTTCATCGTCACGATATTTTTCGATTGAATTATCGAAGCGCATCTGTGCGCGATTGATTTCAATGGCAAATCCGATATCAGTAACATAGGCGATATGTGTAACGCCGCTTATTTCGTAAGTTATGATGTCGCCGGGCAGGGCATTATCAAGGCCGTTTCTGAAAGGATTATTGACGCTCTCTGATAAGCCGAAAGCATATGGAAATTGTGAAGGACCAGGTGCAGTTACATAACCGCGCCATCCTAGAGGCCACGGCCACGGTTTGCCATCACGCGAGATATATCCGCTGCCGGCTTTAGCCAGCGCAAAATTCTCGCCGCCGCCTTGTTTGAACAGTTTTTCATAACGGCCAATACATGACATGTTATAGCGCCGTGTGGTCTGCATCTGGTGCGCTTTTAATTCAGTCCAACCGCCGAATCTTCCCATTTCACTGCTTTGCGGCGCGCGTAGCCTGCTGGCGCGGAGATCAAAATCATTATCACGCGCTTCTCTGGCGGCATTTTTACCATCCTGCTCGTCACGTTCCTCGCGGCCAACGCCGATTATCGTATCAAAAGCGCCCAGCGTGTTTGTGAAACTGCCGCCGTGATAAGGATTGCCTGACGCAACTCCAGTATCCCACCAGCGCATATAAGGCATATGATCAGTAAAATATTTGCGGAAATGATATTCTTCCGGCTCAGTTCCGCTATTTCCGGCCAGCTCCAGCATCCGCTTATGAACACGCAGCGCGCGTTTGTGAACTTCAATATCATTGTTAAACGCCGCCGGATCTTCAAGATTAGTCGGATTTCCTTCATCGTAACCATAAGGATCATAATCATCTCCCTCATAGCCGTATGGTTCGAGCAGATCCTGAATTTCTTCATCATTGCGAATACGATCGCGCAGCCCTTCAGTGGTACGCATTTTCAGGAAATTTGCCGGAACTACGTCTTTGGTTAAAATGCGGCAACATTGCTGAATGCTCATTTTTACCGGACATTCGCAGTAATTATCAGTTTCCCAGTAGCGCGTCTTGCATTTATACCACCGCAATTGCGAAGGATCGCGCTCGTCATTGCTCATATCCTCGCCGCCTTCTTTAATCCATTGCTGGAAATTATATTCGATGCGCTGTTTTATACAGGAATCAAAAGCCGCGCTGCGGAAGCTTAAAATATCAACTGGAACTGCGCCGCAGGTAACATGCCAGACTTGATGCTTAGGACCGCCTTCTTCCAGCTCAATTTCCTGATAAGGCTGGCCGCTTTTTCCGACATAACCATTGCTTGATCTGATGCAGCGAGTTTCTTCAGGGTCAGACCATTCAACGCAGCGCCTTTCAAAAGTCATGCTGGAATAGGAATTATCAGTTCCGGCAATATATGTGCGCGGAGAAAAAGGATTTTCCGGATCATTGATTCGCTCAACATTCGGGCAGTAATATTTTCCCACTGTCGGAGGTGAGACATAATGATAATCCGGCGGCAGAGTAGGGCGGTTATCTCCTGAATCATTGCCACCATTATCTTCATTCTGACCATTGCGACATTGTTTGCCAGGACCGCCGCCGCCATTGCCAGGCGGAAATTCAAAGCCGGTAAGAGCGCCGCCGCGATTTTCGATGCAAGGCAGGCTGACATTGCGGTAATGCTGAGGATAAGGGCCTTGCTCTTCAATGCCCTGCCAGTAAGGACGATTATTATTCCAGCTATCTTGCAGAATATTGCCGAGAATATATTCCGCCTCGTCCCAGTGTGGCAGATTCCAGTAACGTAGAACTGGAGAATAACCAAAAGATTTTTCGTTAGCGAAACGATCTTCATGCGCTTTATATTGCACATAAGCAGCGCTGTTTCCGTCAATTAACGGTTGGCAACTGCTTAAATAAGCGCGATCGGAATCATATTTTGTTAGAGGATCATCAGTTTCGATTCCTGGTTTTTCCAATATATGCCAAGGGCGCATGGCGTGGTTGAGGATATAATAATTATAACAATATTTTGCGCGTAATATATTCATCAGCGCGAATTTATCAGCATTTGACCTTTGGAAGCGCGTGTTTTCCAGAGTTTCGCCAAGCTCTATTTCCGGACAGGAAAGAACGCCGCCGGCTAAGAAATCCGTGCGGTCACGGTAGGCGTTGCTGTTATAGATTATATTATCGCGGCTGGCGTTTAAATTCAGGTAATATGAGAACATCCGGTTTTTTTGATCAGGGTCGGAGAAATTGCTGGTTTGAACCAGCGGCGTGTTTTTAATTGGCATACAAGCGCCAAGCGGCGGTTTCGCGCCGCTGACACGTCCGACAAAACGTTCATGAAACGGCGAGATTGCTTCTGGAATACCGTCTTCATAACCATATTCATAATCGTCGTAATAATCTCCGCCGTTGTTATTTTGATAAGCATAATAATCATAATCGGCAAAAGGCTCAATCGTATCAATGCCGATTTCGGCGCTGCGGACAAGTCCGGTGCGAGAGTCAAAGGCATTCTGCGGCAGCGGCGCGGTGGCGATACACATATCGCGGTAACGGAAATCAGGCGGCGAGGCTTTAACCAGCGGCGGATCAGGCAGGCGGTTGCCGTCGCAGTTTAATTCCGGATAGTAGTAATATTCATCGTAGTAGTAGCAATATTCATATTCATAATAGTAAGGCTCGTAATAAGGCTGATAATAATAAGGTTCGTAATACGGCTCGTAATAAGGCTGGTAATAATAAGGCTCATAATACGGTTCGTAGTAAGGCTGATAATAAGGCTGATAATAAGGGTTATAGTCGTAAGGATCATAGTCGTAAGGGTTGTAGCCGTAAGGATTATATCCGTAACCGCCATAGCCGTAAGGATCGTAGTCATTATAACCACCATAACCACCATAGCCACCGTATCCTTCGCCATAGCCACCATAACCACCGTATCCTTCGCCATAACCGCCATAGCCTTCTCCGTAGCCACCATAGCCGCCGTTGCCATAACCACCATAACCACCATAGCCACCATCTTCTCCGTAACCGCCATAACCGCCGCCGCCATAGCCGCCATCTCCGTAGCCGCCGTAACCGCCTTCACCATAACCACCGCCGCCGTTACCATAGCCGCCATAGCCGCCGCTACCGTTATCACCATAGCCGCCGTAGCTGCCGCTACCGTTATCACCATAACCGCCACTACCATCATCACCGTAGCCGCCGCCATAACCACCATTGCCACCATAGCCGCCACCACCGCCGCTATAACCACCACCACTACCATCATCGTCATAGTCGCCGCCATATGGTGGTGCTACAGAACATACGCCGTCAATTATAACATGAGGAGGCAGGCAAACCGGCGGAGTAGGAGTGCATGTACCGCCAACAAGCACCTCGCCATATTGACAATTAGTACCATCACCATCATAGCCGCCGCCGCTACCACCACCTCCGCCGCCACCTCCGTATCCTCCACTTCCGCCACCACCACCGCCGCCGCCGCTATATCCTCCACTCCCACCGCCGCCGCCGCTGCCACTTCCGTCATCATCACCATCATAACCATTATCACCATAGTCGCCGCCGCCATATGGCGGCGCTACAGAGCATACGCCGTTTATTATAACATGAGGCCACAGGCAAACCGGCGGAGTAGGAGTAGGAAATGGCGGCATTGTTGGCATTGCAATGGCAACATTATTTTGCGCTAATGGTCCGTAGGGAAATATTTCGGCAGCTGAATCGAGAGGTTTCGCGTTGGCATGTGCGATAAATTCATGTTGTGAGAAAAAGCGGGCAATTATTTCCTCAGTTGAAAGTTCTGCCAGGGAAGCGGCTTCTGCGGAGATAGATTGCGGATTAGGAGGAGGTGATTTTGTGTCATCATCAGCAGAAAATTCGACTAAATCAGGAGATTTTACTGGCACAGACGAAAGGCAAGAGCCAATAAGCACCGCCTGCCATAAAGCGCGTTTGTTTTTTTTGCCAGTTTTTTTCTGGTAAGATTTTTTCTGGCCTGATTTTAAATAGCTCATAGCTGTTTGAACGTCGCATTGATAGAGCTTTAAGATTAGCTAATTATTGCCTGTTTCGCAAGGACGTTCGAGCTGCTCTTGCTAATTATTTTTGTGCGATATTTTTAGTGAATATTTTCAGGCGATATTTTCAGGCGATATTTTTATTCATTTTTATTGCCGTATTTTTATTCAATATTTTTATTCAATATTTTTAAGAACAATTTCTGCGGCGATTCTGCTTGGTGATTTCTGTTCAGGAATCATCATTTTAAGAGCCTGCTTTGTGCTGTTTATTTGTCTGTTTATTGCTTCTTTTGACTGCATGATTGACGAGACTGCGCTGGCGATTATCAGCGGTGTGCATTCTTCCTGCAGAATTTCCGGTATTACTTCTTTGTTAAGCAGAATATTCACCAGATTAACCAGCTTGGTAAGTCTTAATCTGCGGAATATAAAGGCGCTGACTTCGTTTACTCGATATGCCACAATCATCGGAATTTCTGCTTTTGCAACTTCAAGAGCGATAGTTCCTGACTTTACTATGGCGAATTTACTGGCGGCGATTCCGTCGATACGGTCTTGTGCATTTGCCGTTATTATTGCGCGAAAAGGGCAAGCGGCAAAATATGGTTTTACTTGTTCAAGCAGGTTTTTAGGAATTGGAACGACAATGGCCAGATTTGGATAAATTTCGGCAAGCAGGTTGATGCTGCGCGCGAAAATCGGCAGATGTCTTTTGATTTCGCCGCTGCGGCTGCCGGGAAGAAGGCAGAATAAAGGCGTATTTTCCGCTATTTCATAACGTTTGCGGAATGATTCGGCATTTCCGCTGGCAATTTCGGCAACCAGCGGATGTCCTACAAAGCTGCAGGCAAGTCCGGCTTTTTCAAAATAAGGCGGTTCAAACGGCAGCAAAGCCAGCAGATGATCAAATAATTTGGAAAATACCACAGCCCGTTCAGGACGCCATGCCCAGACGGTTGGCGCAACATAATGAATATAGCTGGTGCTGAAATTTTCCTTACGCAGACGCGCGACAATACGTTTACAGAAACCAGGAGAATCAATGGTTATCAGAGCAGAAGGCGCTTTGTTTTTTACATCCTCGACTGTTTGTGCAATCCGCGCGATGATTTTCATCAGATGCGGAAGCAACTCGGCAAATCCGATATGGGAAAGTTCGTGATAAGGAAAAAGGCTTTTTAAACCTTGTTTTTCCATCTGCTCGCCGCCAATTCCGTAAAATACCAGCGGTGATGGCGAGATGGTTTTAAGCTCGCGCATCAGATGCGCGCCGAGCAGATCGCCTGATGCTTCTCCGGCGATAATGTAAATAACGCGCAGATTATTATTCATTTACTAAGCTCCTGCTATGAATAATCCGCAATCATCAGCAAATGCGATAGTTTCTTCCAGTTCGAGAATAATTCCGCCGCCTGCTTCTATCGCTATTCCGGCCAGCTTTGCTTCGTGCGCTTGTTTAATGGTTTCTTTGCCGATAGTTGGCAGATCAGCGCGTAAATCCTGATGCGGTTTTTTGCATTTTACTAGAACTCCGGATTTTTCCTCATGCTGCGGCAATTTTCCAACTCTGGCAATTAACTCAGCAGTTCCTTCCGCTGCTTCAACGCCAAGAACATAGCCTCTTTCGACAATAACCGCTTGTCCGACATCAAGCTCGCCAAGTTTTCTGGCGACCATAATGCCCTGCTTAATATCTTCCTGAGCCTCCTTATCCGGCTTATGTTTGCCAAGAATTCCGGCTTTGGCAAGCAGATGCGAACAGACATCAGCAACGCCGACAACGGAAAAACCTTCGCTTTCAAATATTGACACAATTGCCGAAAGCAGAGCATCATCGCCGGAAAATATTTTCTTGCCCAGCTTGGCAATTAACATTGTCGCGGTAAGATCAGGACGAAGCGAGGCAAGAGTTGGACGTCCTACTCGTCCGGCCATTATCACCTCGGAAACCTGCTCGGCTTTGAGAATATTCAATGCTTCGCCGACAGCTCCTAAGCGGACGGTTTTATGTGGCGCGCTCTCCAGCAGAGATGAATCAGCATAGCCTTCTAATCCTAAGATAAAAAAAGGACGATTCTGCTTTCGGCATGAATCAGCTAATTGCTGCGGTAATAGGCCGCTTCCTGCTATTATGCCAAGTTTTTTCATAATATTCATCTTCAGAAT
>CAZFJN010000020.1:0-16131 GCA_964519595.1 uncultured Rickettsiales bacterium | reverse complement strand
ATCATCGCGCAGACAATTGCTTCCGCTACCAGATTCTCGCCAACTGTTGCCTCGCATTGGAATTTCCAGACATTGCGGCGGCTTTGCAGCTTGCTTACCTTGATTCGCAGACAATCTCCAGGAACTACCGGCTTGCGGAACTTGGCTTCTTCTATTGACATGAAATAAACCAGCTTGCCTTCTGCTTCCTTGCCGAGAGTTTCAACTACCAGAACTGCTGATGTTTGCGCCATTGCTTCAATAATCAGAACTCCTGGCATTACCGGCTTTCCGGGAAAATGTCCGGTAAAGAATGGTTCATTAATAGTTACGTTTTTCACGCCGACCGCGCTTTCTCCGAGCTGCATATCTATTACGCGGTCAATCATCAGAAATGGATAACGATGCGGAATCATTTCCATTATTCGTTCGATGGAAATATAGTTAGTAGGCATTTTTTAAATCCTTAGTTTTGTTAGCATCTATTTTTATGACTTTCTTACGACTTTTTACGACTTTCTTATAGTTTTTTCATTAAGGTTTTTTGCTTTTAATATTACGTTGTGATTTGGCAAGTTTTGCTAATGCTACTGTTTGTCTGTGCCAATTGCGAACATTAATTGCCGGATAACCACCAAATGTAGCACCTTTCTCAACATCAGATATAATGCCGGATTTAGCGGCTATTTTAGCGCCTGAGCCGATTGTGATATGTCCGGAAATTCCTGCCTGACCGCCGATCATGACGCCGTCTTCAATTATCGTGCTGCCGGAAATTCCAACTTGTGACACTATCACACAATGTTTTCCTATTCGTACATTATGGCCGATTTGTACCAGATTATCTATTTTAGTGCCAGCGCCAATGATTGTATCAGGGCCAGAGCCGCGATCAATGCAGCTATTAGCGCCGATTTCAACATCGTTATTGATGATAACGCGGCCAAGTTGCGGAACTTTTATCAAGCCGTTTGCGCTTGGCGCAAAGCCAAAACCGTCCTGGCCAATGCGAACTCCGGAATGAATCAAACAATTCGCGCCGATTATGCTGTGTGAGATGCTGCAATTAGAAGCTATTATTGTTTTAGCGCCGATTTCGACATTATCGCCGATAACGCTATAAGCGCCGATATAGACATTTTCGCCAATTTTTACGTCTTTGCCGATAATTGCGGTTTTATCTATGCCTGAAGGCGGCGGTTTATTGTTATACATGTTAGCAGCCAGCAGCGCGTAGCAATAATAAGGCTGCTCAGTTATCAGTAGAATCATTCCAGAAGGAGCGCGATCAGCATAAGCCTGTTTTACGAAACAAGCTCCGGCAGCGCTTTTTGAGAAGGCTGAAATATACGCGACATTATCAAGAAAAGAGACATCGTTTCCGCCTGCTGTATCAAGCGGCGCAACGTTGGTAAATATTCTGTCGCCCCCTGATTGATTATTTTCTGATTGATTATTTTCTGATTTATTTTTTCCAGCAGACAATTTAGCGTTCAATTCAGCGCCTAATTCAGCGCTTAATTTAGCACTTAATTTAGCGCCAGTTAACGCAATTATGTCTGAAAGTTTAAAAGCGACAGAACCGCCATGAAAGCGTGCGTCAACCATAAGCTTATTTCTTCAAATATTGTATGTAAATATTATATGTAATATAGATCAATAGATCACGTTGTTTTTAGATAACATAATTTTTTAGAGAAGGTAATTTTCTAAATTACATTATTTCTTATATTACATCGTTTTATTACATTATTTCTCAGATTACATTATTTCTCAAATTTAACGTCTATTTTCGGCAATTTTTTATTGAGTTTTTCCAGAACTTCTTTGGAAATATCCAATTTCTCATCAGCATACATAATTTGCGAAGTTGGAATAGCGATAATAAAGCCTTTTTCCTTAGCCATAGCAGCGATAATTTCACTTACAGTTTTTTGTATCTCGCCAAGCGCGCGTTCCTGCGAGGCGTCAAGCAGTGATTTTTTTGCTTGAACTTCTTTCTGAACTTCTGTGGCTTTGCTGCGGAATGATTTTACTTTCTCAGCAAAAGCTTCTTTTGATAAAACTGCTTGCTGTTTGGCAAGATCCTTATCTTCCTTTTGCAGAGTTTCTTCTTTTTTAGTGATTTCTGCATGAAATGATTTTTGTTTAGTTTCAAGCTGTTCACGCATTGATTTAAAGGCGGTTGATTCACGCATTACCGACTGAATATTAACAACGGCAATAGTGGGTTTAGCCGCTTCCTGCGCTGATACGGCAAAAGAAGTTGCTATTGAAATTATAAAAGCGATTGCAGGCAGTAGTTTCATGTTAAATCCTATTATTTTATTAGTTTTGTTGATTCATAGATATTTATTAAAAGCGAGTTCCGAAGCTGAAGCGGATATTTTCCGTCATATCTTCATCTTCTTTAAGCAGAGCGTGTGCAAAGTCAACTCTAATTGGACCAAATGGCGATGCCCACATCAGGCCAAATCCAACAGAAGCGCGCAATAAATTATTATCAAACACCTCCGGACCGGAATCATCAGCGTCCCACAACGAGCCGATATCAGCAAAAGCCGCGCCGGAAACGCCCATTTCTTCAGGCAAACCAAGTGGGAATTTAAGCTCTGAGGTTGCTGAATAATAAATATTGCCGCCCAGAGCATCATCAGTTGTTGTATCACGAGGGCCAACGCCAGCGCTGCGGAAACCGCGCAGATCATCGCCGCCCAGGAAGAAGCGATCATTAATTCGCACATTCCTTCCGGACAATCCAAGCGCGTGTCCTCCAGAGCCAAGCAGACTGGCTGTCCATTTTTTAGCAACTGGATAATAGTAGCTGCCGCGCAGTTCATGTTTTAAGAATCGTGAATCGCCGCCAATTCCGGCAAATTCCTGCGATCCGGAAAAGAAATAGCCTTTATGAGGATCAAATTTATTGTCGCGATTATCATAAGTTATAGAATGGCTGATTGAAGAGGCGAGATTTTTGCCGATTTGTCCGCGAATAAAGCGCGAGGCGAGGGGCTGAACATCATTAATGTCTGTGTTGCGAAGGCTGTAAGTAATCGCATGACGAAGTTTTTCTTGTAAGCTGTAGCCAGTGCGTAGATTTATTCCGGAAGTGTCAATATTGTAAGAGCTTTCACGAACAAAATCCAGTCGTGTGCGGTAAATGTCAAAACCTGCTGATAATTCGCGGCCAAGGAAATAAGGCTCAGTAAAACCAAGCTCAATCTGTTTACGCCGCGCTGCCAGAGTAAGCCTGGTTCTTAATTCCTGACCGCGGCCAAGCAGGTTGTTTTCACGAACGCCAAAATCTCCTAATATTCCGTCGGAAGTAGAATATCCTGCGCCGATATTAACCTCGCCGGTTGATTTTTCCTGAACATCAACTGTTACTACTGTTTTATCAGGAGCGCTTCCTGGCTCGTTTTTAACTTCTATTTTTTCAAAAAAACCAAGGTTATTGATTCTTTGCTCGCTGCGTTGCAACTTGGCGTTATTATAAGGATCTCCCTCGCTTAAGCGGAATTCGCGGCGAACTACCTCGTCCATGGTGCGAACATTGCCGCTGATGTCTATTCGTTCGACATAAACTCTAGGACCTGGTTTGATAAGGTAAGTTATATTAGCGCGCTGAGATTCCTGTTCTTTGTCGAGGCGCGGTTGAATATCAACGAAAGCATAGCCTAAATTGCCAAGCTCATCAGTTATTGCATCAACTGTGTCCTGAATTTCTCCGGCATTGTAACGTTTTCCGGATTTAGTGATGATGATATTTTTAAAATCAGGAGCTTCGCCGCCTTCCAGCTCGCTGTGAATCTTCACATCGCCAAAAATGTAAGGTTTTCCTTCTTCAAGCACAAAGGTGACAATAAATTCGTTCTTGTCAGGGCTTAATTCAGCATGAGCTGATTTTATCTGAAAGTCAGCATAGCCTTCATTCGTATAAAAGCGCCGCAATAATTCCTGATCAAATTGCAGACGATCAGGATCATAGCGGTCATTGTCAGTTAAGAACTTGTACCAGCTTGTTTCCTCAGTGCGAATAACATCAAGCAATGTTGAGCTTTCAAATGTCTCATTGCCAAGAAAACTTATTTTAGTAACGCGTGCGACTATTCCTTCGCTTATTTCGTAAGCGACATTGATGCGATTTTGATCAAGTTTGATTATTTTTGGCGTAACAGAAGCAGTATATCTGCCGCTGCGGCGGTAAATTTCCAATATTCTGGCGACATCGCTTTGAACTTTATCGCGGCTGTAAATAGAGCGAGGTTTAATTTCCACTTCTTTTTCCAGATCTTTAGTTTCAACGCGATCATTTCCTTCAAATGATACTTCGCTTACTACCGGATTTTCCTCAACGCGGACTATTAAAGAATTTCCTGAGCGTATTAATTTTACATCAGAAAAAAATCCGGTTGCAAAGAGGTTTTTAAGTCCTGAGTCAATATCTTCCTGTGACAGTGACTGTCCTGGAATTAAGCCGAGGTAAGAAAGAATTGTCCGCGTTTCAACGCGCTGGTTGCCTTCAACATCAATGCCGGAAATTGTTGAATAATTTTTTGTTGTATATTCAGAATTTTCCGCTGGCTGATGGTTTGCTTCAGATATAGTTGCGCCAGCTTCGACCATATTACTTTCAGCAATTGCCGGAATAGTTGATGCAGATGAGTTTACAGATGAGCTGGCAGATGAGCTAATAGAAGTTTGAGCTGTTTGTTCTTGAGCGCCTGAATTTTGTTCTGCCAGCGCGGAAAAAGGCAGAGAAAAACAGCATACGGCAATAGCCGCGGAAAATGCTGATAATGCCGCTTTACAATGTTTATCGTAATGTTTGTGGTGATTATAAGGCACAGAATTCATCAGAGTTATATTTCTTTTAAGTGATGATTATTAAATTTATTAGCGCCAGTCGTCAAGATAATGTGGTAAAAAGCGCAGACAAATATTTCAGGCAAATATTTCAAACAAATATTTCAAATAAATATTTCAGGCAAATATTTCAGAATACCAATTTCCGCACATCATTAAACAAAGTAAAAGCCATCAGCGTCATAATAAACGCGCCGCCTATTTTCATGCTCCATTCCTGAACGCGCTCGGCCAGAGGTCTGCCGCGCATAGCTTCTGCAAGATAGAAGGTTAAATGTCCACCATCGAGCATTGGAATTGGCAGTAAATTCACTAGACCAAGATTTGCCGACAACATTGCCATTAACCATAAAACCGTGTGAAAGCTGCGCTCGGTAGCTTGTCCTGATAATTGCGCTATTCCAACTGGCCCTTTTAGTTCATCAACGCTGCGTTCGCCGCGAACCATTTGTCCCATAACGCGCAATGTTGATTCGCAAATCAGATAAGTACGCCAGACTGCTTCCTGAATGGCAACTGCCGCTCCAACTTCATGATAGACAATATCGCGGCTTTTAATTCCTATTCTGGCGATTTTTATTTTATTGCCAAGACCGTCATCATCTTCAAACATTTTTGGCGTTATGGTGAAAGATAAATTCTGTTCATTACGCAATATTTCAATATTTACCGGATTTTCCATGTTCATGGAAATATTGTAAGTTATATCATTAAAGCGGCGCATTTCCTTGCCGTTTATCTTCAGCACCTTGTCTCCGGCTTGCAATCCGGCTGTTTCAGCTGGAGAATCAGGCAGAACTCCGCCAATTACCGGATCAATTGCCGGCAAGCCGCTGGTCATTATGAAGTAAGCAAGAACCACTATGGTAAGAATAAAATTAAAAACCGGACCAGCAGCGACTATTGCCGCTTTTTTATAAAGTGGTTTGTAATGGAAGGTTAGTTTTTTATCTGCTTCGCTCATTAATTCCAGCGCTTTGGCATCAGCGGTTGAGGCTTCTGAGCTATCGCCAAACATCTTCACATAACCGCCCAGAGGCAGTAGGGAAAATTTCCAGCGCGTTCCGGATTTATCTGTGTAACCAAATAGTTCTTTGCCAAATCCGATTGAAAATTCGTCAATTTTCACGCCGCATAGCTTGGCGATTATGTAATGTCCGAATTCATGGACAAAAACAATTACCGACAAAACTACTACAAATGACCAGAAATGGTGAAAAACCGCGTGAATTATTTCCATTTGCTTGCTTTCTTTGCTTTATTTATTGTCTATTTGTTCTCAACATCTCAACATCTCAACATCTCAACATCTTAACATCCTAACATCTCAACATCTTAACATCCTAACATCTTCAATTCCCCATTTCCTCAATTCCCCACTTCAGGCAGCTTCTGCGAATTTACGTGTTCTATCGTCAATTTCAACGATTTCTTCCAGCGATTTAGGAACATATTTGCTGATAGCGGCGAGGGCTTTTTCGACTATTGCGGCAATTTCCATAAATCCTATATCATTTTTAAGAAAACGCGCTACGGCTATTTCATTAGCGGCGTTTAAAATAGTTGGCGCATCGCCGCCTGCTGCTAAAGCCTGCCTAGCCAGTTTCAGGCAGGGGAATTTTTTATCGTCAATATTTTCGAATTCAAGCTTGCCAAGCGCCGCCAGATCAAGCCTGGCAACTGGAGTATCAATTCTTTCCGGATAAGATATTGCGTAAGCAATTGGCGCGCGCATATCCGGATTGCTCATCTGCGCCAGCGTTGAGCCGTCAGCGAATTCTATCAGCGCATGAACTATTGATTGCGGATGAATTATGGCGGAAAGTTTTTCTGGCGCTGTGCCAAACAGATAATGAGCTTCAATTAATTCCAGCCCTTTATTCATCAATGTTGCTGAATCAACGGAAATTTTAGCGCCCATTTTCCAATTAGGATGTTTTACTGCCTGTTGTGGAGTTACAGATTCAAGCTGTTTAAGGCTGTATTTGCGAAAAGGACCGCCGGAAGCGGTTATAGTAATTTTTTCCGGCTGATTATTTGTATTATTTTTATTTGTATTTTTATTTGCATTATTATTTTTATTTGCATTATTCGCATTATTTGCGTTCGCAGCAAGAAGCTGGAAAATTCCGCTATGTTCTGAATCGACTGGAATTATACTGGAATTATATTTACTCAGCTCGGAATTTATAAGCTCTCCGGCGCAAACCAGACATTCTTTATTGGCCAGAGCTATGCGCCTGCCTTTGCGAATCGCCGCCATTGTCGGCGCAAGTCCGGCCGCGCCGACAATCGCTGACATTACCACATCGCAATCAAATTCTGCAGCTCTTAGCAGCGCTTTATTTCCGGCTTCTACTTCAATTGCAGTATCTGCCAGCAGCTCCTTCAGCTCAGCGTAGCGATTTTCATTAGCAATGGCGACATATTGCGCGTTGAATTGTTTTGCCTGCGTTGCCAGCAGCTCAACATTATCCTGCGCGGAAAGAGCTGTTATGGAAAAAATATCACGATTGCGCGCTATTATATCAAGCGTGTTAATTCCGATAGTTCCAGTTGATCCTAGAATTGAAATATTTTTCATATCAAATCACAGCCAGAGCAGAAAGGCAAAAAGCGGCGCTGGCAGTATCAGGCCATCTACTCTGTCTAACAAGCCGCCATGACCAGGAATAAGCGCGCCACTGTCTTTTACTCCGGCGCGGCGTTTTAACCATGATTCAAACAAATCTCCGGCTTGCGAAATAACCGCCAGAAAAAGTCCTAACCATAAGCCGTTGGCAGCGTTTTCAGGAAATGGCGAAAATGTCGTTGATAAAGACATGATCAGCGCGGCGGCCAGCATTCCTCCGCCAAGTCCTGACCAGGTTTTATTAGGACTTATTTCCGCAGCCAGTTTTGCTCCGCCAATATAGCGTCCGGCGAAATAAGCACCAATATCAGTTGCCCAGATGGTCAGTAACAAGGAAAGAGTAAGCCATAAACCTTCCTCCTGACCGCGCAGCCAGACAAGGCTGGCGCATGGTATCGCCACATAAGCAAGTCCGGCCAGCCGCCAGAGTATATTTTCATTCATTGTCAGCGTATCCCACTCGCGGATCATCTGCAAAGCGGCCAGCATTACCAGCGCGATAAAAAACATTCCGCCTAAAGCCAGCGTTGATAAAACCATTATCGCCATTACCGCACCGGAAATAATCCGTGTTTTTAATTCATTATTCAGCGCTTCCATAGCGTCGCTCCCTTCCGGCATAATCATTAATTGCTGCCATAAAATCTTTTTTATCAAAATCCGGCCATAATATATCTGTAAAATACAGCTCTGTATATACTGACTGCCAGAGCAGGAAGTTGGAAAGGCGTTTTTCGCCGCCAGTGCGAATTAACAAATCCGGATCAGGCAATCCTTCCGTATCAAGAGCGGCAGATATTGTTTGTTCAGTTATTTCAGATGTTTCATGTATTTCAGATGGTTCAAGGTGTTTCTCGACTATTTTCCTGACTGCGCGTGTGATTTCATCGCGCGCGCCGTAGGAAATGGCGATAGTGAAGTTGAATTCAGAGTTTTTCTTAGTTAATTCCGCAGCTTCCTGCAATTGCGCGCGAATTTCATCAGAAAGTCTGGCGCTATTGCCAATAAAGCGCAATCTGACTTTATTTTCATGCAGAGTTTGTAATTCCTGATGCAGATAATGTTGCAGCAATTGCATCAGATCAGCTATTTCCGAATCCGGACGTTGCCAGTTTTCCGACGAAAAAGCATATACGGTCAGATAGCGCACGCCATAATCGCGGCAGGCATTAAGCAGGCAGCGAATGCTTTCTGCGCCTTTTTTATGTCCGGCAGTGCGCGGTAGCCCTCTTGACTTTGCCCAGCGGCCATTTCCGTCCATTATAACCGCTATATGCAGCGGTATAGTTTTATCTGTCATAAACTTCAGAAAATTTTTATAAGGCAGATCAGTTATTGTCTTAGATTATTTCTCAGAGATTATTTCCCAGCGATTATTTTCTAAGAGATTATTTTCTAAGAGATTATTTTCTAAGAGATTATTTTCTAATAGACTATTTTTGCAGAGATTATTGTCCAAGAATTTCTTTTTCTTTGCTGGCGAGAGCATCATCAACTTTTTTAATGAATTCGTCTGTGAGTTTTTGTGTTTCCGTTTCGCGTTTTTTATGTTCGTCTTTAGAGATTTCACCATCTTTTTCCATTTTTTTCAGCGCGTCCATGCCATCGCGGCGAACATTTCTGATTGAAACTCTGGCATTTTCGGCATATTTTCCGGCAACTTTGCTTAGCTCAACACGTCTTTCCTGTGATAATGGCGGAATTGGCACACGCACCAGCTGACCATCAGCGGCGGCATTAAGGCCAAGGCTTGCCGCGTTGATCGCTTTTTCAACTGATTTAACCACGCCCTTATCCCAGACTTGCACGGAAAGCAGATGCGGTTCAGGCACGCTGATATTAGCAACTTGGTTAAGCGGCGTCATGCTGCCATAAGCCTCAACCTGAATATGTTCCAATATTGAAGCATTAGCGCGGCCGGTTCTTAGTCCGCCAAATTCAGTATGCAGAGATTTCAGCGCTCCTTCCATGCGACGGCGCAGTTCATTTATATCAGCAGTCATAATATCCTCTATAAAACTCTAAAAATTTTTATAATCAACAGGCAATATCTTCAGACAATAGCTTCACAATAAGTCCTCATCCTAGTCCTCACAGAGTAAGAGGGAAATTATTTAGTCAATCTTTAATCAGCGTATATTTTCCTCTGCCGGACAAGGCTTCTGCAAAACCGCCGCTTTTGTGAATATTAAAAACCATAATCGGAATCTGATTTTCACGCGCCAGTGAGATTGCCGCAGCGTCCATTACTTTTAAGTCTTTTACTAAAACTTCATGATAGCTGAGTTTTGCAAATAATTTGGCGTTTTTATTTTTCTTAGGATCAGCGGAATAAACACCATCAACCTGCGTGCCTTTAAGCAGTAGATCACAGCCCATTTCGTTGGCGCGTAAAGCCGCAGCAGTGTCAGTGGTGAAATAAGGATTTCCAGTTCCGGCAGCGAAAATAACCACGCGACCGCGCTCCATATGACGTTCAGCGCGGCGGCGAATATACGGTTCACATATCTGCATCATGTTGATTGCCGAGAGAACTCGCGTGTCAATCTCCATTTTTTCCAGCGTATTCTGAATGGCCAGCGCATTAAGCACCGTTGCCAACATTCCCATATAGTCAGCGCTGGCTCTTTCCATGCCGCTTGCCGCTCCCTGAATGCCGCGAAAAATATTGCCGCCTCCTACTACCAGGCAGACTTCAATTCCCATTTCAACCGCTTGTTTAATATCCTGACAAATGCGCTTAACTGTTTCCGGATCCTGACCATATTGACCATTTCCCATTAAAGCCTCGCCGGAAATTTTCAGCAATACACGCTTGTAGCGAGGCTTTGATGTTGTGGTTTTTTTTGTGCGCGTTTTCATGCACAGCATATTAGACAAAATATATCCTTACGCAAGTCTATTGTCAGTCTATTGTCGTGTCTATTTGTTGTGCGTATTGTCGTATAGTTGTGTTTAATACATTGGCAATTGCTTGTTATATTTTGCAATCATAAGCATATGATGATTGCAAAATAGCATTATGTGTCGCGCCAACGGTGTCATGCCAGCGTAGGCTGGCATCCAGTATTACTCGCGGTAGCGAGGGAAATAGCACTTTTCAGTAATTATTAAAAAATCACTGGATGCCTTACGCTGGTATGACACGGAAACAGCCAATATAGAGAGAAGATCGCGGTAGGCGTAAAATCAGCATTTAGCTTTGCTATCTATCTATCTATCTATCTATCTATGGAAGACAGTATCGTGTTTTAGATATTGTAGTTCAGCGCTTGCGTTTTTACTGTCTTATTGCACTGGCGAGGAGGTGTTGCAGCGTTGGTTTTGGACGTGCTATTGTCACAATCTGGAAGCTAAATAGCGAGCGGCTGATTCGCATCAGCCAGCGGTTGATGGTAAGAGCAATGCGGCAGCTTCGGCGGTTGCTGAAAAGAAATTCCATTGGCACAGGAATTCCGGCTATTTGTTCAATGATGAAGCCTTGTTGTGTCAGGATTCGTTTTAGCGAACGGAAGGTAAACAGACGTTTATGAGTAAAATCCAAAATACCGCGCTTGCCATAATTAAACCGTCCAAACAGCAATGATAATCGCATGATTACAAAGCCAACATTGGCAGTGGCGATAATTATTTTGCTGTTATGTGTACTTAGCTGTTCGCGCAGATTGGCCAGAAAGATTTCCGGATTGCTTAAGCGTTCCAGAACATCAATCAGCAATACATAATCAATTTTTTCACCAATTGGAGCGGAAAACGAGGCTTTATCAAAATTTATTTCGCTGCTGCTGATGCAATAACGCGCCGCTTCCGGATTAATCTCCGAGTAAAAACCAATAATGCGCGCGGATTTTTGCTCATGCAGCGCGGCGGCTACTGCGCCTGAGGCAAGGCCAATATCAATTACCGTCGCGCCATTGTTAATCTGATTAACTGCCCAGCTATGTGCGCTGTCAAAATGAGTTTTTGAAGGATAAAACACCTTTTCTCCCTCGAAATCAAATTTAGGATGATAATAAATCTGGAAACGCTGCAGCTTGCTTAAAATGCTAGTGCGAATAATCTGCCGCGCATAGCGCAAACCATTCACATGACATACCTCATCGCCGTAATGTGTTGGAATGGCAATTTCTGTGATGGTTTTACCATTATGCGCCAGCTGGATTATAATATCTGTATCAAAATCAAAATCATCAGAATTATAAGAAAAAGGCACGCCAGCAAGGGCGCTGACGCGATAAGCGCGGAAGCCTGAGTGGAATTCGCTAAGCGCTGTTCCTACTAATGAATTCTGCAATCTGGTAAGGATAATATTTCCTATAAATTTATATGCCGGCATTCCGCCCTTCAGCGCGTCATTTTTATAGAGCATCCGCGAGCCAAAACAGGCATCTGCTTTGCCTTCTGCCAGCGGAGTAATCAAATCAGCGATCATTTCCGGAGGATATTGTCCGTCGCCATGCAGCAATGCTACGAAATCAAAATTATTTTTAATCGCGTATGTGTAGCCAATTTTCTGATTGCCGCCATAGCCCTGATTGAAGGGGTTTTTAAGCAGAGTGAATTTTTTGCCAGTGCGGTTGCGGTAGCTCTGGCAGACGCTGATTGTTTCATCTGTGGAAGCATCATCAATAATCAGAATTTCTGTCTCATAATCAGCGCCATTCCAGAATGTTTCAGGAATACGCTCAAGCACTGATTCAATATGCCGCTGTGCATTATATGTTACGATGAAAATGAGTAGTTTTTGTTTGTTCATTTCAGCAGAATATTTGTTAGTTCACGCATTTGCGTGCGCGCGCGCATCAGGTAAAAGCCTTGATTGGCAAGATGGTTGGCGAAGATTGAATCTTTGGTATTTGCATTAATCACCAGAAATTGCCGCGCTTCCATTCCTTCGCGCAGGCTTTTTAACATAGCATTCCACACGGTTTGCATTTGTCGTTCCGCAATCAGCGGCGCAAAATCTTTTTCCAGCGCTTTAAGCAGCATATAATTTCCATACATGCGCCCTTTGGTGGTGTATAATAAATCCGCTGATGCTCCAAAAGCAAACATGCCGCGTGTTTGTATATGTGAATCAATTGCCGCTGATGCTGAGCCTAAATCAGAAGCAATGCGGTCGAGCGTCTGCATCAGATTATCAGCGCGGCGTTCAAAAGTTGCCTCGCCTGTTGCCACGCGCTGATTATAGCGGCGCAGAGCCTTTATTCCTTCGCGATATTGCTTTTCAGAAGAGGCGGTTGGAAACCATGATACGGAAAAATCCCACATCCAGACATCAGGCGAATAATTAAGCAGCCCGGAAGCTTTCTGCAAATCCGCATCCGCGCCGCTTGAACCACGACTGCGGCCGAGCTGATCGGAAAGCTCTATCGAAAATCGCGCCACCGTGCTTACCACGCCACGCTGGAAAGCCGGCATTCTGATCAGCGAATAGCCGGGATAAAAAAACGGATCATTCGGCGTGAAATATTCGCTCGTTTCGCGGTCAATCAGCGCAATCGCCACCGCAACCGCCTCGCTACCGCCTGCGGTTTTGTAAGCGGAAATATCATACTCAGCGTCATCATTTATTTTATGCACAACTATCATGCCAACCGGATAATAAATCAGGAAAATTGGCACAATCAGTAGGAAAAACAATATGCGCGGAAAACGAAAGGGAAGTTTCATAAACAGAACGATAACAGTTTTAGCAGCTATTGAAACAGGAAAATATTATGCAGGAAAATATTACTTATTACCGATTACTTATTACCGCTTGTTTGTGATTTGATTTATGATTTTTTAAACTACGCCGATATGCCAAAATTTGCGCCATTTTTTGTTAAACAACGCTCAGTATGTGATTTTGGCGATATGCCATGATTTTTCAATACGGCGTTTACGGCATTTGGTGAATATTCCGTACCGTTTACCACCACATTTTTACCATGGTTGTGAACTTCTATCGGCGCAGTTTCAACAGGAACTTGCTCAACAGGAACTTCCGGCGTTGCCGGCAAACAGGCCGCTCCTGCCGCCGCGCCAACTATACCATCCGCCGCCGCGCCAACCGCGCCAGCAACCGCCTTTTCACCTTCCTTACATTCAATACCAGCCGCCGCAATAGCTGCCGCCGCAGCCGCTGTGTCCGTCGCACCAGCCGCTGCGACAGCAGCAGAAGTAGTTGCTGCATCAGCAGCTTGATTTTGTGCGGCGACATCTTCAATCGCTGGCGGTGTGTGATTATAACTATTCATCGTCAAGCCAGCCAGACCATTAACAACCTGCAACAACTGATTTTTCTCCGGATCTTTGT
This sequence comes from uncultured Rickettsiales bacterium, assembly GCA_964519595.1. Taxonomy (GTDB): domain Bacteria; phylum Pseudomonadota; class Alphaproteobacteria; order Rickettsiales; family SXRF01; genus JANRKF01. The sequence continues at coordinate 2,353 of CAZFJN010000020.1, read as the reverse complement.
CAGTAGGAAATGCGAAGGAAATCTCGACCGTGTCATCACTTCTTGGCTCACTGAAAACCGGCTTTGGTTTGGACTGTCCGGCAGTTCCCGCTACGCCGTGCCAGCTGGCATGATTTTTAAATAAATCACTATTTAAAATTGCCTCAATTTCCGCGCGTTTTTCCGGATGTTTAGGCAATACATTTTTCATCAGCTCAGTAGCAATTGCCGCTTTAATATCTGCTCTTCCCATTACTTTAACGGCATCAGGAACGATATTTTTATTTTCATCAAAAAACAAACCACGCGCCAGCAATTTTTTTAGCTGTGGCTGAATAGACGGACTGCCGTCTTTTCCGGTAATAACCTCTGTTGTTAAGCCTACTTCATGGCTGGTTAGCGGATTGGAATTACTTAGTTCTTCCGCATTGCTTGGCGGTGTGCTGTATATCTGATATTTAGTTTGTCCTGCTTTCTGAGCTGCATCATAAGCATTTTGTTGCGCTTCAGAACGCGCAGTAAAAGAGAGATTGCCGTTTTTATCAATATTCCAGTTGATTTTTACCTTGGCCATGTCAGCGTGAATTTTTGCTTTTAAAGCTTCAATTTTATCTGTCAGTGCTTTTGCTAATGCTTGTTCTACATTCTGTCCGGCTTTAGTTGCTGCTTCAGTAATATGTTTTTTTTCATCTGCGTTTAAACCGCGCTCTTTTAAATTCTTCTCCGCATAATGTGCAGCGCGAGCTGCGTCAACCTTCAATATCTGCGCCTCACGTCCTTGTTGTAATTCTCTAAACCGCTCGATGGTTTGCGTTATGTCTTCGCCTTTTTTGCGCGGAAAATGTAGAGTTCCATCAATGCCGTAAGCATTGCTGGTTACGTTGCTGAGTGCGTAATCCTGCGCTTCAAATTCACTGGTTAGTGATTTTTGATCAAAGATCGGACTTTCATTAATTATTTTAATATTGAAATTTGTCCCGGCGACAACTTTTTCAAGTTCTTTTTTGACAAGCTGCGCCATTTGTTCTTCAGAAATCATTTGCGCGTATTTGGCAAATGGCTGCATTTCGCCTAGTTTTTTGGTCATTTCCTCTTTGTAACGCTCAAATTCAACAGCCATTCCAGTCTGTTGAACGGTAATAACCAGATTCCGCGCCTTTGCATCCGCAGCGTTATAAGGAGCGCCATAATCATTAATACTATACGCAAATTGATGATTATTGTTGTTTTTATCATCAGGATCGCGTCCGACTTTCACCGTCACATTATCCGGAGGAAGGCCAAGCTTATGTGCAATTCTCGTGCGTATTTCCAGTAGACGCGGATCAGCCTTATAGTCAGCTTTTGCAATATCAACCATAACGTTTTTCCCTGAGAGGCTTATGAATTTATCATGCTTTTCATACTACCTAATTTACATGCAGAATAAAAATGAAGGTTTTGTGACAATGGCGGCTTGTTTATCCGGCTTCTCGGAAAGGCGCTGTTTTTATTGATTTTGCAGGGTTTTTTGAGGAATATCGCAAAATATTCCAAAATAATTAGTTTTTATTGATTTTATGCGCTAAAATGACCATGAGGCTTGCAATCCTCACACATGCATAAACATACACAGACACACATAAACATACAAATATCAGACAATTATGTTAGACACCGTGACATATAGTGAATTTCGCAGTCATCTCGCTGATTATGTTGAGATGATTTTAGAAGATAATTCTCCTTTGCGCGTTAAGCTCAAAGACGGAAAAAATCTGCTCATTTCGCTGGAAAAGCCAAAAAAATCCCGCAAATCTCCTGCCAAAAAAGTCAAAATGGACGAAACGGAATATCTCCTCGCATCACCTGCTAATGCCAAGCGACTTATGGAAGCGATTTCTTCAGGAGCTGATTCATATAAAACATACAGGACTGTAGATGAAATACGTAAAAAATTTGGCATCAAGTGATCATACCACTATCATTATGATTAAATATTGATAGAGATGTCATGTATTCTGAAAAATTATTATATTTGATAAACAATATTTGTTGAGACGTGATCTATGGTAGATGGAGTATATGATTTATCACAAGCTGATCAAAGAAAAGCTGCTGCAGAAAAAGCATTGCTTGCAGCATCTCGGATGGCTCAGGAAGCGCCTGACATTAGATATTCAGTCAGAGGAGATGAAGCTGATGAATATCTGGATAATAAATCCGTAGCTGCGGTTGTAAAATGTTTTATGGAATTATTTTTGAGCTCAAAGTGTAGAAAACCAGACTTTATCCTAGAAATTTCTAACATATTATTTAATGTTAATTTGATTTTATAGTTTATTTTTTCCATTTTTTTGAGAAGCGAATGAATATAGGAATCTTTATTTTTATT
>CAZFJN010000019.1:23697-35179 GCA_964519595.1 uncultured Rickettsiales bacterium | reverse complement strand
CTCAGCGGTTAGAGCAGGGCGCTCATAACGCCTTGGCCGGGGGTTCAAATCCCTCACCCCCCACCACATTCGCTAATTTTGGCGAAGCCAAAATTTAGCTACGGCGTGATTGGGTGTAACCCGATCAACGCCGGAGCGTGCGAAGCGGATGTCACACCGTAGCTTTAGCGAAGGCGGAAGCTTTAGCGAAGGCGGGCTGGCGCAAGATTATAGAATCCAGTATAAACAAAGCAAAACCACACCACAGCAAACCATGTGGAAATATAAAAAATGCCCGAAAAATCTCTCAAGAATTTTTATAATAAAGCAATGGTGGAAGATATAGCCGTTCGCGTTGGTGCGGCTTACAAACCTTTCGATTGCTCTGCTTTTATTGCCGATGTCATGCTTAAATTGCCTTCTCTGGAGCTTAAAGGGCGCGCTTTATGCATTGCCACCGCGCTGCGTAAACATCTTCCTTCCGACTATGAAAAAGCCATAGCAATATTGCTGCACAGCCTCGGTGATGATGACGGAGTCGGCTTCATGGAAGGCATGGGCGGTTTCAAATATCTGCCTTTTTTGAATTTTGTCGGCGCTTATGGCTTAGATCAGCCGGAGCTTTCGCTGAAAACTCTGCGCCAGATGACTAAATATTTCAGCGCCGAGTTTGACATTCGCCCTTACCTCCTTTTCCACCGCGATCTTGCCCTCGCCGCCGCGCATAAATGGGCGAAGGATAAAGACTGGCGCGTGCGCCGCCTCGCCTCGGAAGGAACGCGCCCTCGCCTGCCCTGGGGATTGCGCCTGAAAGAGCTGGTTGCTGACCCTGCGCCGATTTTGCCGATTTTAGATGCGCTTTATACTGATCCGCATGAGATAGTAAGACGCTCAGTTGCCAACAGCCTGAATGACATTTCAAAAGACCATCCAGAGCTGGCGGTTACGATTGCGAAACGATGGAAATCAGAAAATGATACGCCGGAAACATTGCAACTGCTGCGCCATGCGCTACGCGGTTTGCGTAAAATCGGCAATAAAGAAACGCTGGAATTATTTGGCTTTGCACATGGAGCTGCTCTGAGGCTGGAAGAATTTACCTTAGAGAAAAACACGGTCGCTATCGGTGATATAATTGCGTTTAGCGTAAGCATTTTTTCTGAAGAACAAAAAGCAGTGCGTACTGAAATCCAATACGCCATCCACCACCAGCGCAAAAACGGCAAAACTACCGCTAAAATCTTCAAACTGGCCGAACGAGAAATAATCCCCGGCAAAAATCCAACCATAACCAGCAAACATTCCTTCAAGGAAATCACCACCCGCCGCTATTATCCGGGCGAACATAAAATAGAAATCCTGGCCACAGGAAAATCGCTGGGCCAAAAAAACTTCATACTTAAGAGCCTGTAAGGGCTGATATAAAAACAATTAACGAAAAACTGATGATATGTCATCTGATAATATGTCAGACAAACGCGCGCTGTCTTGTTAAAGAACTTAAAGCTAATAATATGTGTTTGATCCAGGAACACGAACACAATCAGCGCGAAGATGGCAAACAATGGCAGGATGTAGTCGCTCAGAAACAACATCTGCAACTGGCAAAATAATAATCAAGGCTGTTTAGCAAGAGCCATCGGCAGGAACATTTTGAGCGGATCGAGCAAGGATGGTTGGAATCCGTGTCTTGCGTAAAATGCCCGCGCTGAATCATCTTTGGCATGAACGATCAGCAGTTTCAGTCCGCCGATGTCGGCAGCTTGAATGGTACGAACTATGGCATCTTTAAGCAGCGCACTGCCGAGCCGAATGCCTTGAAATTCTTTGTCTACGCCTAGGCGGGCAAGCAGCATCACTGGTATAGGATATTTGCCGCCGCCCTTAGTGACTTCCGGCGGGAGTTCGTCTGGCGCGAGCTGTCCGTAGGTGAGCGAATAAAAACCTTTAACCGCGCCTTTGCTATCACAGCACACATAGTTTCGCACCATATCGCGCTTCTGATTTTGCAAAGCGTAGGCTTTCAAATATTGATTGAGCGGTTCGCTACCGCAATCAAATAATGTGCGATCATGTTCGGCTTTAAGCTGGGCAACAGGGCGTAAACCTAGCTTATTCATCTAAAATGCTCGGTTCAGATAGCAATTTGCGAATGGCTTTTATGCTCTTTGGCGGCGGATTATCAAGCACTTTGAAAAAATGGTCGATTTCCTTTTTGCTCATCACAATTTGCGTTTGATCGGCCAGCAATTCGCTGGCCGCACTATAGGCGTTTTCGATCATGAAAGCGCTCAGTGTCGTATGACGAATACGCGCCGCACGTGAAATCACCTCTTTGCGCTGTGGATCAATACGCATACTAATGCGCGTTTCGCTTGGTTGTACAACATGTTGGCGGGGCATGGATTCTCCTGTTTTACTAATTGTAAGTACAGTGTACATACAAATTGATAATATTGCAAGTATATTTGTTATTCATATTTGTTATTCAGGTTTAAGATCATTCATTTGACTTTAACCATTACATGTCTATAATAAGATCATTAAATTGATCTTATATGGATTTTATGCGCCAACCAACTGAAGAAGAACTATTAAATCGCCTTGCCTTTGATAATCCCTGGTGGGAAACTGGGAATAGTGGTGGCAAAATTTCGCAAATTTACCGCGATCTGCCCCGCCGTCGGTATTTTGACGTGATGATGAAACTTACGTTAGAACAAAACCTGCGGCGGGCGATCATCCTAATGGGACCAAGGCGCGTCGGTAAAACGGTGATGATTCATCAGACTATTCAATTTCTGATCGACAAAAAGAATGTAGCGCCTAACCGGATACTCTATGTATCGCTGGACACGCCGACTTATTCCGACATGAATCTGGATGATTTTGTTAGCCATTTCCGCAAGCGTTTTGGACACACTCAGAAAACACCGCTCTATATTTATTTCGACGAAATTCAGTATCACAAAGATTGGGAAATCCATCTTAAATCGCTGGTGGATTCTTATCCGCATATTCATTTCTGCGCGAGTGGATCAGCAGCAGCGGCGCTCAAACTAAAAAGCGCGGAATCAGGCGCTGGACGGTTTACCGATTTTACCCTGCCTGCTCTTACCTTCAGAGAGTTTCTGGAACTTCGTAAAGCACCGGAAGCTCTGATAATGCAGCCTGACAAACATATCATAAAACTCAACAAAGAGTTCATTGATTATCTAAATTTCGGCGGATTTCCTGAGTCCGCTATATTCTATAAATCTGGCGCGGATATGCGCCGCTTCATCGGCCATGATATTATCGACAAAGTGTTGCTGCGTGATTTGCCTAACCTTTACGGCATTGCTGATACGCAGGAACTTAATCGCCTGTTCTCCGCACTGGCATTTAATACCGGCAATGAAGTAGGCCTCGACAAGCTCTCGCAAAGCGCTGGTCTAGCCAAAAATACGCTTAAAAAATACCTCGAATATCTTGAAGCTTCCTTCCTCATTCGCCGCGTCGAACGGGTGGACTACAATGCACGGCATTTCAAACGCGCTATGGCATTTAAGGTTTATCTTACTAATCCATCCATGCGGGCAGCATTGTTTGGCAATGCAAAAACTGATGATCAGGCTATGGGCGGTTTGGCGGAAACCGCGGTAATAAATCATGCACGGATGGAAAACATCCACTACGCACGCTGGGATGGTGGTGAAGTTGATTTAGTGCAGATGGACAGATTCCAGCAGAAACCGCTGGTAGCTATCGAGGTAAAATGGACAGATCGTTTTGCCAACACACCACACGAGCTGAAAAGCCTGCTGTCATTCGCTGGCAAGAACAACCTGCCTGAAGTCACTGTGCTTAGCAAAACACCACATCCGCCAATCACCATCCAAAACGTCACTATCCATTTCGAAGCGATCAGCAGCTATTGCGTACGAAATTTGTAAGCAGAAAATTCTGATACCAATTCTACTTCTATGAAGTAGAATTGGTATGGAAACCGTGTGCCGAAAGCACCGGTTTCCCGCCGCGTAGCGGGCGAGACTCACAATCTATTGCTACGCAATAGATTGTGAAACAGTATGATTTGATAAAAATCAAGGCATTGCGATTACTGGATTATACATTCTTCGCATCTATGGATTTATTACTGGCACATTGTTCTTTGGTTTTTTCACAGCATGGTAGTTTCTTTGCTGTGTTTTTTCTGGGCGGGCTGATGGGAAGCCTGACTCATTGTCTGGTTATGTGCGGTCCTGTGGTGGCTTGCCAGACGGCATGTGGCGGCGGTTGCGGCAGGCGGATCAGCGCGGCGGCGCAATGGCAATATCATTGCGGACGGTTTCTAACTTACGGCGCTTTGGGCTTTGGCGCGGCATTGCTAGGGCGGCAGATCGCTGCTTCCGTTTACTGGCCTGCTATCTCAACAATTGCTATGTTAGCAGCAAGCTTGTTATTTATATTCAGCGCGATTATGCCGAATCAACATAAACTACCCGGCCGCGCATCGGAAAATGGCTTTCTGCGCGGAATTCTGATGAGCTTCATGCCCTGCGGCCTCATCTATGCCGCACTGATGATGGCAGCAACCCTCGCCAATCCGCTGGCCGGAATGCTGGCAATGTGGCTGTTTGTGCTTGGTACAATTCCGGCATTGCTAACCGCCAGCTTCAGCGCAGCGCTGCTGGCAAGAAAATGGCAAAAATTTATGTGCGGTATTGGCCGCTTTGGGATGGCGTTAAATGGGCTTGCGTTAATTTTCTTTGCCACATATGGCCTTTAGCTTGTTTCTGATGCTCAAGAAACCATGAACATAGACGCTCTAAATCTGATGTCTGAAAGAATATCTCGCCATTTTCGCTGCGTTTAACCAGATATTCCTGATCGCCAAGATTAATTAACGGCAGTGGTTCTTTCTCATATGGTGCAACGGCTTCTTGGATGATTGGTAACAAGGGATTTTCATGTGGCTTTCTCAGTGATTTTATCAATTTTCTTGTAACTTTAGTTTTTTCTAAATTATTTAACACTTCCAGCGAGTTCATCCAATGCTCGGCAGGGTTTGGAATGTCAGTTTCAAATTGTTTGTTTTGCAGATATTGTAACACATCAGGGCGGATTCTGTTTGAATCATTTGGCTCAGTGGGCAGCAACCACATATTTTCAAGCTGCTTAACACCATTTACTGTGATCATGCGCTTATTGCCTGTTAATTTTCCGCTCTTTGTACTCTCTTCGGAAAGCGCACGGTTGATGGTTGTATTTCCGCTTCGCTCCCCATCTTCATGTTGCTGAATATTATTTTTGCTGATGCTTAGCCGTTTTGCTAGCTCATTACGTACATAGCCACGAGCTGTTCTGTATGTGGCAAGCAGGTTGCCAACTTCTCCATTGTGGTGATGTTTGGCAAATTCCCATGCAGTGTCGGTTGGGCGTTTTTTACCAGTATGAAATAAGCTGGTTTTATTGGCTGGTAACCAACGTAGTGATTCTATCTGAGCAGCAAACACCTCTTTTTCTATATGCCATTTATCTTTATTTAGTTGCTCAAGAGTGGTACATAAGGCGGCGATGTTTGTAAAAGATTCTTCGTTTAGAAATACATTTATTTGACTATATTCCAATGAGTTATTTAAATAAAGATAATATCGCAAAATATGGCGCATCTTGCTATCACCTTTGATAGGATTCGCCGCCATAACTTCCGCGCGGGTGAGTTTACCTTGCCGCCACGAATCGGAAATTTGTTTAATTTGTTGCAATGTGTGGGCAGGTTCAAAGAGCTGGCCGTAGTGATAAATTTTCTGCACTGTTCCATCTGGTGTAGCGATGTGTTCAACAAACAGTTTTTTTAATATATCCTCAATCACTTGCGCGTCAATTATGGTGGTTTTTTTCCCATCAATTTCTTGCACAACCACCGGCAACCCAAACAACGAACCTTCTGGTATGGTATATCCCATACCATTACCAGTATTTCTTCCATGCCCTGATCTTATTGGCCTTGTATTATAGATGGATAAAGCTTCGCGTAGTGCTTTAAGCACTGTTTTGCTGTAGCGGTCTGGCGTGTTTTGTTTTCCCGACCAGACTTGTTGGCTATATTCTGTAAGCTTTCCCAAGGTTGTAGTAGAACAACCACAGATTACACATATATCCCGAAACCAGCGGACTGGATCTTTTTTGGCGAGTGCTTCATCGCTTATTAGATAATTATGTAAATATTCCCACAACCATCTTCCACCGCCTTTTTCCAGAATTGTTTCGTACTTATTTTGTGATAGCAATGTGGTATTTTCAAATTCATTGGTATCAAGCCCTTCATAATTAACGCTGCCAAGGCGCATTCTTGCAAAGTAAGCTAAATCTTTACTGCTATGCTTTCTTGCATAGTCTGGCAAGTCTTCTGTTTGAGGGTCGTATAATGCACGCCCACTTTTGTTGAGCTGCCGTTTTCTTGGTTTTTCACCTTTTTCTGCTCTTGCTGAATCTGTTTCCGCAACAATGATTTCACCATCTTTTTGTGGTTGCTCGTTGGTTGCTTTATTCAACGCGTCATTGAGCTGATCTGTAAAATTTTTTGTCGAACCTCTGTTTATTTGCAGGGCAAGAGTTTGCTCATCTAGCCACGCAATAGGAGGTGTCTCATTTATAATATCTGCATGTAACACAACAGGTAAATTATCTAGAATGAAACGTGCCGCGGTATTGCGCCGCCTTTCATCCGTGCTATCTGGTATAATATCTACCAATGACTCAATAAACCATTGCTGCAGTGATGCTTTCTGTTCTTCGGAAACATTGTCTGCAAAATCTATCCGATTTTGGTCAGATAATATTTTGCTTAAAGCAGCAATTTTCTCTTCGCGTGATATTTTAGGGGTTTGGTTACTCATTTTGCCATTATATTTATTTCTTGTTAATAATTCAAGTATGAGGCGTGGGATAGCGTCAACAATGGTAAATTCTGCAATAAATTCAGAACTCTTGACCTAGATCAACGCAGCTTGATTTTTGCCGATTAGATTATTTATTGGTAAGAGTTTTGCTTTATTTGATGTTTTATTTGAGGATTTTACGAGGAAATATGGAAAAAACCGCTCCAGCTTATAATCCGGTTTATAACGACGAGATCGTCAAAAAATTCACCATTGCCGCTTTGTTCTGGGGGGTGGTGGGAATGCTGGTTGGTTTGCTGATTGCCTTGCAGATGGCTTTTCCGGCGCTTAATTTTGAGCCTTTTTTCACTTTTGGCCGCCTGCGTCCGGTTCATACTTCCGGAGTGATTTTTGCTTTTGGCGGTAGCGTATTATTTGCCACCTCATATTTCGTGGTACAGCGTACTTGCCGCGCGCGGCTGTGGAACGACAAGCTCGCGAATTTTACTTTCTGGGGTTATCAGGCTTTTATCGTCATGGCAGCGGCAGGCTATGTGCTGGGAATCACGCAGGGCAAGGAATATGCTGAGCCGGAATGGTATGCTGATTTATGGCTTACTGCCGTGTGGGTCGCATATCTGCTGATATTTCTGATGACGCTGGCCAGACGCGCCGAGCCGCATATTTACGTCGCTAACTGGTTTTTTCTGTCCTTCATTGCCACGGTTGCCGTTTTGCATCTGGTTAACGGCCTGAGCATTCCTGTTTCAGGGCTGAGTGCCAAGAGCGTGCCGGTTTGGGGAGGTGTGCAAAGCGCCTTGATTCAATGGTGGTATGGTCATAATGCGGTTGGTTTTTTCCTAACCGCCGGATTTCTTGGCATCATGTATTATTTCATTCCTAAACGCGCCAATCGTCCGGTTTATTCATATCGGCTTTCCATTTTGCATTTCTGGTCGCTGATTTTTATTTATATCTGGGCCGGGCCGCATCATCTGCTTTATACCGCTCTGCCCGACTGGGCGCAAACTTTGGGCATGACTTTTTCGATCATGCTGTGGATGCCGAGCTGGGGCGGCATGATCAACGGCGTGATGACTCTATCCGGCGCCTGGAACAAGCTGCGTGATGATCCGGTTTTACGTTTCATGATTGTGGCGCTGGCCTTTTACGGCATGAGTACTTTTGAAGGGCCGCTAATGTCGATCAAGGCGGTTAATTCTCTCTCGCATTACACAGATTGGGGCATTGGTCATGTCCATTCCGGCGCGCTTGGCTGGGTTGCTTTTATCAGCTTCGGGGCAATTTATCATCTTGTGCCGCGATTGTGGAAAAAAAAGGAATTATATTCCATGCGGCTGGTGAATATTCATCTCTGGGTGGCGACTATCGGCATTGTTCTATACATAACCGCGATGTGGGTTGCCGGCATCATGCAGGGGCTGATGTGGCGGGCTTATGATGCAATGGGATTTCTTGAATATTCCTTCGTGGAGACGGTAGACGCGATGTATCCTTACTACATAATCCGCGCCGTTGGTGGGTTGCTCTATCTGACCGGAATGCTGATCATGGTTTATAATTGTTACAAAACCATCACCGCATGTAGCCGCAACTGCAACGCATGTGAATGCAGCAAGGAGGCAGTTCATGCCTAAAGAAGAAAAAATGCACCGCGCGCGGGCTTGGTTATCGCCTGTTGGCGCGGTGGCCTCCGAAGAGGTCTTGAGTCTCGACGCAACCGCAAGGACTGCGGAGATGACCTCGTCATTGTATCCAAAATGGATACAAAAGTCAAGCTCTGCCAGTCAGACAAAAAATAGCCGCGCTTCTAATAGATTCCAGCGCATTTTCATCAACTCTGGCATAGCTATATTGTCGCGCACCTTCTTTATTGCGTCCCAATCGAATGAGGTCGATTCGAGCCAGAGAAACCGTATAAACAAGATCGCATTTTGCCCAACATTCTGTAGAAAAATGCGCGATCCGAACAATTTCTTGCGGCATGGCAATGCGGATATGATGCGGCTCTATAATTCTCGGTTCAGTAGTGCTGAGTGGAATCACCGCGCACAATCCAGAAGGTTGTCGTGGTTTTGGAGAAATCACAACCACAGGACGGCGTTTGACAATTTCAGGAACAATATATCCTGCAAAATTGCAAATAACTATTTGTCCAGAATGAGGGTGTTTCTTGATAGACATATATTTTTTGTAATCAACATTTTCAAAAACCACAACGAGTTTCGCTATGCTTAATCATCATAAAAAACTCGAAAAAAATTCTATTCTGCTGCTGGTATTTTCACTGGTGGCGATTTCGATTGGCGGGCTAGTAGAAATTGTGCCGCTATTTCGTATTGAAACTACCATTGAGAAAGTCAGCGGTATGCGGCCACTTACGCCGCTGGAGCTGGCTGGTCAACAAATTTATATTCGAGAAAATTGCTCATCATGTCACAGCCAGCAGATTCGTCCACTGCGTGATGAAGTTGAGCGTTACGGCCATTATTCGCTGGCGGCGGAAAGCATGTATGATCATCCTTTCCTCTGGGGCAGCAAGCGCATCGGGCCGGATCTGGCGCGAGTCGGCGGAAAATATTCCGATGAATGGCATACGGCGCATCTCATCCGCCCGCGTGATGTTGTGCCGGAATCTATCATGCCTTCCTACCACTTCATGATGAACCACGCCGCGGATATAAACAAAATCGGCCAGCTGATGAAAGCCTATAAAACCGTAGGCGTTCCTTATAGTGAGGAGATGATCGAAAATGCCTATAATGACGCGATGGCGCAGGCGCATATTGATAGCGATTCTGCCGGCCTTAATGCTCGTTATGGCAACAAAGTAAATATCCGTGATTTTGATGGTCAGAAACATTTTGTTTCAGAAATTGATGCGCTGGTTGCTTATCTGCAAACACTGGGAACGCTGGCGGATATTAAAGATTATCAGCTCCGGCAGGAGGGCATAAAATGAGCATTATCTATGAATATGCAGCTGTTGCCAGCCTGATATTTTTTTTCACATTCTTCCTTTATGTCGCATATCGCACTTATCGTCCGAGCGTAAAAGAAAAAATGCAAAGCTATGCTGAAATTCCGCTGGTGGAGGAGATAGATAATGACTGATAAAAAAGACATTGATAAAGAATCCGGCGCAGAAACCACTGGCCATGAGTGGGACGGCATTAAAGAGCTTAATCTTCCAGCGCCGCGCTGGTGGTTGATTGTATTTGCAATCACCTGTATCTGGGCGGTTGGCTACTGGATTGTCTATCCTGCCTGGCCTACCATTTCCGGCAATAGTAAAGGCGCGCTCGAATGGACTTCGCATAAGAAATTAGCCACAGAACAGGAAGAAATAGCGAAGATCCGCGGCGAATTCGCGGCAAAAATAAAAGAAAAATCGCTGGCCGAAATTAAACAAAATCCTGAGCTTTATGCCTTCGCCGTCGCCGGCGGAAAAACCATGTTCAAGGAAAACTGCGCGGCGTGTCACGGCACTGGCGCAGCGGGTGGACGCGGTTATCCGAATCTTAATGATGATGACTGGCTGTGGGGCGGCAGTCTCGAAGATATTTATCACACATTGAAAGTCGGCGTCCGTTCAGGCCACAAAAACGAGCGCACATCACAAATGCCGGCCTTTGGCGGAATGCTAAAACGCGAGGAAATTGAAAAAATAACCGCGCATTTACTTTCTCTTTCCGCAAAAGGCGCGGCTAATGAGGAAGGAGCGGCGCTGTTTGCAACTAACTGCGCTTCCTGCCATGGCGCGGAAGGTACAGGCGGAAGAGAATTTGGCGCGCCGAATCTGGCTGATGCAATCTGGCTTTATGGCGATGATAAAGCCAGCATAATGCAGCAGATTGCTAATCCACGTCATGGCGTAATGCCAAACTGGGATACGCGCCTGCCTGATGAAACCATCAAACAATTATCTATTTATGTGCATTCGCTGGGAGGTGGAAAATAGTGTCAGCAAGCCAGCTTCAGGCCACCATGCTTGACAAAATGTTTAAAGTCCTTGTCACGAGTAATGAGCGGCACGCCATGATCAATACAAGATTGCGCGATCAGCACATCACCGAGCTTGCATTTGCATCTATGCCTGACAAGCAATGCTCGCAGCTCACCGGCGCGCAACCAGTAATTTTCCGATATGGTAAGCACGTTAATATCTTGCATCAGGCGACGCATGGCAGGGGTTATCGTAGGACTGCTTATCATTTCCACAACCACTACAGGCGGAATAACAATCTTGTAATTTGTCAGGCACTGACTAACAAGTTCAACATCCTTGCCAGATCTTTCATCTCCGAATGCTATCAGGCTGCACGTGTCTACTGCGAATACCATGTGTCAGTCTCGCAACTCTTTGAGTTCCTGCCACGTCATTCCGAAATTGATTTTTCCGCGCATAGCAAGCAACTCACGACACGCCTGACGATGCAAAACATCCTTGAGCGCAAATCGAACAGTTTCTGTAAAATTTTTCTTTTTCAGATAATCTGGCGCAGTTTCAACCAAATCAGCAGGCAACATCATCGTCACCTTACGCATTTTAGGCGCGGCGGTTTTAGGAAGTGCAACAGTAGTATTTTTTGGTTTTTGCTTTTTTGTTTTCATAC
>CAZFJN010000019.1:0-23597 GCA_964519595.1 uncultured Rickettsiales bacterium | reverse complement strand
ATAATCCGTATTTAAAATCTGTATTTATGACTAACAACACCATCCAGCTCTTCAAAAAACAGGAAAAAATCTATCCACGGCGCGTCTGGGGGAAATTCCGCAAGCTGAAATGGCTGGCGATGATAACACTGCTGACCATCTATTACTGTGCGCCATGGCTGCGCTGGGATCGTGGTTTGAACGCGCCAGATCAGGCAATTCTCATCGACCTGAATCACACTCGCGCTTATTTTTTCGGCGTGGAAATATGGCCGCAGGAAGTTTATTACATAACCGGAATTCTGATTCTGGCGGCGGTGGGATTATTCTTTGTTACCTCGCTTTTTGGGCGCGTCTGGTGTGGTTATGCTTGTCCGCAAACCGTATGGACAGATTTGTTCGTCTGGGTTGAGCGTCTGGTGCAAGGCGACCGCAACGCGCGCAAAAAACTCGATGAATCACCATGGAATTTAGAAAAAATCAGCAAGATCGCTATAACTCATATCATCTGGCTGATCATCGGCTTATGCACTGGCGGCGCCTGGGTATTTTATTTCAACGACGCGCCTACTTTATTCGAGCAGATAATCAATTTTGCTGTGCCATGGAGTGTTTCCGGCTGGATTATCGGCCTTACTTTTTCCACTTATCTGCTGGCCGGTTTTGCCCGCGAGCAGGTTTGCACTTATATGTGTCCTTATGCGCGTTTTCAATCAGCGATGTTTGATAAAGACACGCTGATTATCGCTTATGACAAGCAGCGCGGCGAGCCGCGCGGCAAACATAAAGCCGGAGATTCCTGGGAAGGAAAAGGCCATTGCATTGATTGTGATTCCTGTGTGATCGTCTGTCCAATGGGAATTGACATCCGCGAAGGTTTGCAGATGGAATGTATCGCTTGTGGATTATGCGTTGATGCCTGCGATAATGTGATGGAAAAAATCGGCCTGCCAAAAGGTCTAATTCGTTACGATACGGAAAGTGGAAAAAAATTCAATCCACTGCGACCGCGCACCTTCTGGTATGGTGGAATTATCGCCATTGTCGGCGCTTTGATGCTCTATAGCCTGCTTACTCGTTCGCCGCTGGAAGTGAATGTGATTCATGATCGCAATCCGCTATTTGTGCAATTATCTGATGGTTCGATTCGCAATGGCTACAACATCACCATCATCAATAAAAATCACGAAGATAAAAACTATAGTCTGAGCGTAGAAGCTATGGAAAATGCAGAAATCCGCGTGCAGGCAAGCAGTGATATTCCGGCTGATAATTTGCCGGTATTCGCTGATTCAGTCGCTCATTTCCGCGTGTTTATAACAGCGCGCAAACAGCCGGAGCAACGCAAGGAAATTATCTTTCAAATAACCCAGACAGATAATATGCTAAGCGCGCGCAAAGAGACAATTTTTGTCAGCGAGGCAAGATGAGCGGCAAGCGTGTCTGGTGGTATTTTGTAGCGTTTTTTGGTTTTATCGCGGCAGTGAATGCAGTGATGGTCACGCTTGCGCTAAAAACACATAGCGGCATGGTGACAGATCATCCTTATGAAAAAGGCTTAAGCTACAACAAGGTAATAGAAGCGCAGGAAGAGCAGGAAAAATTAGGTTGGAACAGTACAATCAGCTACCAGAACGGAATGCTGAGCTTTAATCTGCTCGACAAAAACAACCAGCCGCTTGCCTGGGAAAAAGCAACCGCCATAATCACACGTCCAACAAAAACCGGACTGGATTTTACAGTGGAATTAAAAGACAAAAAAACGCCAATTAATTTTCCAGAAAAAGGCTTGTGGGAAATAAGAATAGAAACAATAGCCGACAATAAAAACTATCAGCAAACTATGCGCGTGGTGGTACAGTAAGTAGTAGTACACCAAATTTTTATTATGTGAATTATATTAGATTATTGGAGTTTGCGATGGAAACTATTGGCGTATTTGCAGCAAAAACACACTTGTCCGCCCTTATTGATAAGGTAATGAATTCTGGACATGGAATCATTATAACCAAACGCGGCAAGCCAGTAGCCAGATTAGTACCTTATCACGATAAGAATCGCGCAGCGCAGGCAGCAGCAAAGCTCAAAGAGTTACGCAAGAAAAACACACTCGGCGGCATTAGTTGGAAAGAATTACGTGATGCAGGCCGCAGATGAGTATATACTCATTACACCTGAAGATTTGGCATTTCTTCACTTCGTCATTTATTAACCACTGGAGATCATAATGCGTATTATCATAGCAATAGTCGTTTTTTTTATAACACAGTCTGCACATGCAGAGACAATAACTAGCGATATGATTAATAACTATATTTCAAAACATGGCGAAGATGCGGCGATCAACAAATATTTCGACTGTTTTGATGAAAGAGCTTATTCTCAAATTGAAAAAGGATCTAAAGACTGGATTGCTTTGGCAGTCAAACTACTAGACCACTCAGATGCCTGCGTTTCAGAAAGCTTACACAATTCATTGGCTATAGCATTATTACATAAACCTGAAAACGTATTGCCACTTGTCAACAGCAGCGCAAGACTGAGTGCAAGTCAAATATGCCTCCCCTTTTTATCTGCTGATGAACCAGCGAAAGAACATTTGCAATATCTTGCCAAATTGCAGCGCGCCCTAGATGCCGTTAAAGATAAATCATATGATGTTGGTAAAAATGCCTGTATTGCCGAAATAGCAAGGCTCAGAAAAATACTGGAACAAGACATTGCCGAAATAGCAAGAACCAAGAAAATACTCGGACAAAAACAAGAACAACCAGATTCTTCACAATCGCGCTGCGCCGCGCAGGATAACGAAAGAAAATGACCACCAAGAAATTTATCACCACTGAACAAAATGGAATGCACAGTCTTAATCTGCTGGTAGATGGAATGCATTGTCCTTCCTGCGTGGCGATTATTGAAGGCGCGCTTAAGAAACAGGAAGCAGTGCAGAATGCACGGCTTAACCTCTCAACCAGACGTTTGCGTATTGTCTGGAAAGGCGCGGCAGAGCTTGGTGATGAATGGATTTCTATAATTAACGCCATGGGCTACCGCGCTGTGCCTTTTGATCCGGCAACAGCGGAAACTTCAGAGAAAAAAGAGGAAAAATTTTTGCTGCGCTGCCTGGCTGTTGCCGGTTTTGCCAGCGGCAATATGATGCTGTTTTCCATTCCGCTCTGGAGCAGCGACGGCGTGGAAATGGGCGCAGCCACGCGGACATTTTTCCACTGGATACAGGCGGCAATTGCTATTCCGGCAATCAGCTATTGCGGCATTCCTTTTTACGCTTCCGCATGGAAGGCGCTGCGTGCTTTAAAAACCAATATGGACGTGCCTATTTCTGTTGCGGTTATTCTCGCCACGCTGATGAGCATTTATGAAACTGCCAGTTTCGGGCGGCATTCTTATTTTGATTCCGGCGTGATGTTGTTGTTTTTTCTGCTCATTGGCCGTTATCTTGAAGCGCGCGCGCGTGGCCGTGCAAGAAGTGCCGCGCATGATCTGCTGCAAATGATGAGCGGCTTTGCAACTATCCTGCATGATAATGGCAGCAAGGAAAATATTCCCCTTTCCGACATCAAGGAAGGAATGATTCTGCTGGTTACGGCTGGTGAAAAAATTGGCGCGGATGGCGAAATAATAAATGGCGATAGTGAAATTGATACCAGCCTTGTTACCGGCGAAACATTGCCGCGCACGGCGCAAAAAGGCAATCAGGTCTTCGCCGGAACAATCAACCTTTCCGCGCCTCTTACCATAAAAGCCACAAAAACTCATGAACGTTCGCTGATTGCTGAAATCGTAAGGCTTATGGAAATTGCCGAGCAAGGCCAGAGCAAATATGTAACGCTCGCCGACAGAATCTCCGGCTGGTACACTCCTGTTGTGCATATTCTGGCGGCTGCTACCTTCATTGGCTGGATAATGTTTGCAAACGCCGCCTGGCAAGTGGCGCTGCTTTATGCGGCAACAGTGCTGATTATAACTTGTCCATGCGCTCTCGGGCTTGCTGTTCCAGTGGTGCAAGTTCTAGCCAGCGGCAAGCTGATGCGCGGCGGAATTTTTCTCAAAAGCGCCAGCGCGCTTGAACGTCTGGCAACAATAACTCATGCGGTTTTTGATAAAACAGGAACATTGACGCTGGGCAAACCATTATTACAAAATGCAGATTGCCAACTTCAGAGCCAGAAATTACCGCTTGCCGCCGCAATAGCCGCAAACAGCAAACATCCACTGAGTCAGGCGCTCACGCAGGCATGTCCGAATGCCAAGCCAATGGCCAATGTGCGCGAGGTGCAAGGTTCAGGGCTGGAAGTTGCCGGAATAAAATTAGGAAAAAGAAGCTGGGCAACCAGCCTGCCTGATGAAAAATTGTCTGATAATGGTGAAAATACGCTGGAATTATGGCTGGCGGAAGAAGGCAAAGAAGCGGTGCGTTTTATTTTTGCCGATGAGCTGCGTGAGGATGCGAAGATGGTAATTGCCACGCTGCAATCATCAGGAATCAAAACCTTATTGCTTTCCGGCGACAGGCAGGAAGTGACAAAAAACATTGCCGCGCAGCTCGGAATTGAGACATTTTCAGGCGCTTTATCGCCAGTGGAGAAAACTGAAAAAATCGCTGCTCTTAAGGTGGAAGGAGCAAATATTCTGATGGTCGGAGATGGTCTCAATGATGCGCCTTCACTATCGAGCGCGAATATTTCCATGTCGCCGTCATCAGCAATGGACATCACGCAAAATGCCGCTGATATTGTCTTTCAAGGCGATAAGCTACAACCAGTTATAACAGCGTGGCAAACCGCAAAATTCTCACAAATATTAGTAAAACAAAATTTTGTGCTGGCAATTTTATATAATGTGATTGCCATTCCGCTGGCCGTAGCCGGCATGGTAACGCCACTAATTGCCGCCATTGCCATGTCCAGCTCGTCGCTGCTGGTAATCGCCAATGCGATGCGCTTAAATGCAAGAAGAATATAGAAAAGAAATATAATAATTAGATGGTTAAGTGTAGGAATGTAAGTTTTGTACAAATAATCTGTTTTGTACAAATAATCTTGTAAGTTTTGTACAATTGTGTTACTATAGTACATTAGATAAACACAACAAGAAACAATAATAGATTTAGAATGCAGACTGTTTCCTCAAGCGATGCTCGCAACAATTTGGCTGCCATACTGGATAAAGCGCAGCATGAGCCAATTACTATTCAAAAACAAGGGCGTAATACCGCCGTTCTGCTGTCCTATGAAGAATATGAGCGGCTCATCAGTGACAAGGTGCGTCGTTTCCAAAGCATCTGCGACCGCATAAGCCGCAATGCCAGAGCGCGTGGTTTAACAGATGAGATATTCGATTCGATTATGGTTCAAAAAGCGTAAGCCTGCTCAATGAATAAACCACGCATAATTCTCGATACGAACGTTTTTGCCAGCTATATACTGAAACCAAGTGCCGGCATGACACATGTCGTCCACTCTGCTCTATATCATGGTAATCTGCTGATTTCACAAGACACGTTCAATGAATTGCGAAATGTCATCGAACGTTTCGTAAAGCGCGGCTTTGTAACGATTCAGGAAGCCAGTGAATTCCTTGGATCTATTGTAGAAACCGCAGAATGGATCAAGATTCTGGAAACCATACAAGCCTGCCGCGATCCGAATGATGATAAGTTTCTGGAACTGGCAGTAAGTGGTCAAGCATCCTATCTTGTCACTGGCGATCAGGATTTACTGATCATGCGCCACTTCAGGGAAACACGCATTCTTTCTCCCAAAGATTTTGTTGAGATATTCATTACACCTCAATAGCTTATACCAATTCTACTTCTATGAAGTAGAATTGGTATGGAAACCGTGTGCCGAAAGCACCGGTTTCCCGCCGCGTAGCGGGCGAGACTCGCAATCTATTGCTACGCAATAGATTGCGAAACAGTATTAGTATATAGACAAAAATATAAGAAAATACAAAAACTTCTTGAAATATTGATTTTCTGTGTTAATACTATTGTTATAACTAGGATACTAACTATAGTAATAACTAAAGTAATAACTATTTATAAATAAAGGTCATTTTATGAGCAATATGTTCACCGCTAATATTATCAATATCGGCAATTCTGCCGGAATTATTCTGCCGAAAGAAATGCTCGCCGTTCTTCGTGCTGGCAAGGGCGACAAGCTGTTTTTTACAGAAACGCCAGGCGGTTTTACCATGCGAATTCACCATGATGATTTCGCACACAAAATGGAAGTTGCGGAGAAAATCATGCGCGAAGATAGAGATGTTCTGAAAAAACTGGCGGAATAAGAAAATAAAGGCTCTGTATTATGGCAAATGTAATTCCTGAATTAGCGATCTGGATAGACGCGGAAACTGCTCTGGCAATTCATGATCGTCAGCTGGCGGAACATGGCGGAATTTCTGGCGTTCGCGATTATAATCTGCTTGCTTCTGCGCTGGCGCGTCCGCAGCAAATAGCGGCCTATGGTGATTTGCCGGATATTACCACGCTTGCCGCCGCTTACGCATTTGGCATTGCGCGCAACCATCCGTTTGCAGATGGCAACAAGCGTACAGCTTACGTTACAGCTCGCCTGTTTCTTAAGCTGAATGGTTATGATATTAATGCTTCTCAAGAAGAAAAATACAGCACATTTTATGACCTCGCGGCCGGAAAAATAAGCGAAGAGCAGTTAAATGAATGGTTCAAAAAAGTAATCACGGAAATTCAAGAAATTTAATGTTATACCTATTGCCGTTGAGAGTTGGTATTTATTCCAAGTATTTTTGTTCAATATATGAGATAAAAATCGAAGGAATACTTATTGATATTTCAAGATTTTTATCTCATATAGTGAACAATAAAGACGAAGCGAAGGAATGCCAACTCTCAACGGCAATAGGTATATGAATATATTACTCTATCTGATTCCAATCGCGCTGACTCTCGGCCTGGCCGGACTTGCCGCCTTCTTCTGGGCAATGAAAAACGGCCAGTTCGAAGATCTCGACGGCGCAGCGCATCGTGTGCTGCGTGATGATGAGTAGCACTAATAAGCAATTATAATTGCTCTTCTTGACGCAAATCAAGGCAGTGATTCTCCATCCAGCTTATGAAAAATCATCAATCACACGGAGAATTGAACATGAAAAAGCTGCACATGAAAAAACTTCTATTGACACTGCTTGCCACTACCACCATGGCCACTACTATGAACTCTCCTGCCTTCGCCGCAACAATGCCGGAAGCAGGCGATTTTATGATCAGAACTCGCGCTATCAGCGTAATTCCAAGCGAAGATGCCACCATCAGCGGCGCAGTAACCGGCAGCCAGATTGATATAGACACCTCAATCGTTCCGGAAGTTGATTTCAGCTATTTTCTAACTAAAAACATCGCGCTCGAACTTATCGCCGCCGTTACGCCGCATGATGTAAATACTAAAACCAGCAGCGCCGGCCCTCTCGATCTTGGCGACGTATGGTTGCTGCCGCCAACTCTTACCGCGCAATATCACTTCACCAATTTTAGTAAGTGCAAACCATATGTCGGAGCTGGCGTTAATTACACAATGTTCTTCGGCGAAGATAAAGGCACTTCCGTAACTAACGTTGATTATGGCAACAGCTTTGGCCCTGCTCTGCAAGCCGGAATTGATTATATGATGAACGACAATTGGATG
The DNA here is from genome assembly GCA_964519595.1 of uncultured Rickettsiales bacterium. Classification (GTDB taxonomy): domain Bacteria; phylum Pseudomonadota; class Alphaproteobacteria; order Rickettsiales; family SXRF01; genus JANRKF01. The sequence continues at coordinate 15,927 of CAZFJN010000019.1, read as the reverse complement.
CTTAATCTTGATGTGAAAAAAGTCTGGATTAATACTGACGTCAAATTTAACAGCGGCGCTATTCGCGCTGACGTTGACATAAATCCGTGGATTGTAGGATTAGGAGTTGGCTATAAGTTTTAGAGCATATTCTAGACGATATCTCACGGCACTTTTGCCAGCAGAAAACTCTTGAATTTTTCAAATTGCATGACGTTTTCAATGCGGCGATTTAAAAATTCCCAACTGTCCTGATGCGCTGGCGAGTGGTCATACAGCCAATATTGCATTGTCGTCATGATAACCGCAGCAAGAGTCGCTCTTTTACTGTAAAAATTGAAATCACTGCTTTTATCGCCAATTGATTTCCAGATTCTGTCGGAAGTTTGCGCGGTACAATATAAAGCTCGCGGTAGGTAAAACGGCAAGGACAGTAACATTACCGCCCGCTTTAATGCCTCAGGATATGTACTATGCACTTCAAGGCGCAACCGCACCGCCAGCGCTATCTTGTCACGAATTCTCATTCCTTCCAGCTTATGCTCCGCCAGCGCCTCTTCCATTGCCAGATCACTAAGCGACCAGTAAGTCTCAACCGCCTGAATCTGACCTTCAGGAAATATTCTGATTAAATCGCCCTGCTGATAACCAGCCTCTTCCGCGCCACGCGCAAGAGCGCGCATCGTCCAACCGTCAAAAGCTACATGCGGCAAGGTAGCGGCGATAATATCATAAGCGGCTTTATTTTTGTCCATCACGCGCTATGTGCTAATTGCCGGAAATAATCAGGACGCATTTCTCCGCCAGCAATACATTCTCTAGGCAGAATTATGTCAACAGTAGTTCCGCTGCCGATTTTGCTGTCGATGGTTATTTCGCCGCCATGCAGCTCGACTAATTCCTTAGATAAAGCCAGGCCTAAGCCTACTCCCTGACTATGTTTTGAAGTCCAGCAACTTCTCTCCAGCAAGGCTTTCCTGACCTGATTCAAACGTATATCGTCCATTCCTTCGCCGTTATCAGTAACACGCAGACGGAAACCGCCCTCTTTCAATTTGCTGGTACGAATATTTATCTGCTTGCCATTGCCACAATGTTTAATCGAATTAGCAACCAGATGGCCAAGAACATGCGCTATTTTTATCTGATCAACTGAGATTTCGAGATCATTATTTGTAGCATCACAAACCAGCCTAATGCCGCGGCTTTGCGTATGATGCGCTTGTGAATCAATCAGCTGCTTGAGAATTTCGCCAACACGGACAGTTGATTTCTCCAAACTCACTCGACCGGAATCAAGCCTGGCAATTTCCAGCAGATCCTCGATCTTACTCAGCAAATCATAACCGCTTTCCTGAATATGTTTTGCATATTCGATATATTGAGAATTATCAATCTTGCCGAGAACCTCGCCGGTTATCATCTGAGCGAAGCCAAGCACCGCATTAAGCGGCGTCCGCAAATCATGGCTCATATTAGCCAGAAATTCCGAACGCGCTTTCAAGGCCATTTCCGCTTCCATCCGCGCTTTATAAAGGCTGTTTTGCGTCAGGATGCTTTCATGAATATTTTCCACAACACAGACTACTTCTTTCTGGGCGGCATTTTTTCTGGGATGTAACATAAAAATATACCATTGATGTTTATGATCAGAATGCATCAGGCGAGCGCGAATAATATGTCTGGACTGATCATCATGCTGTTGCTTGATCAGCTGGCGCAGCCTCTCGCGTGATTCCGGAGCAATCAGACTATAAAAACTATCGCCGCTTGCTGCTTCGTTTTCATGTCCGGTTATATCTTCAAAATTCCGTGACAGATAAGAACAATCGCCTTCTTTATTGAAAAAGGCCAGAATCTGCGTTCCATATTCAGTAAGCAAGGAATATTTATCCGCGCAAGCAAGCCTGTCTCTGCCCAAATCGGCAGCAGCGGAAAGCGGAAAATTAAAGTCATCACCAGCTTCGCAATTCTGCGATATTTCCGCCAAATTATTCCAGTAAGATAACCAAAAATTCAAATAATACACCGAATCTGCCCCTGATTTATGGTGTTTTTACAAAAAATACGTCACATTCCACTGGAATATGCTCTAATTACAGTCCGCTAATTATTTGCCTCACAATATATTGTATTTATCCTACAAATTGGATTTCTTTTACACAATCTTTACCAGCTCTGCACTAACAATATGTAGTAGTTGAAGAGATATTTTTGTTTAAATTTTGTGTTGTGTCTTCCTTGCAACAGATTTGCAGAGGAAATATAAAATCTATATGTGGTAGCAAGAGGATGATCGGAAGTTAAGAGGATGATCAGATTATCAGATGATCGGATGACCAGATAATAAGCTAATCTGATTATCCTCTTAATTTCTGATCATCTGATAATCTGATAATCTGATCATCCTCTTAACTTCTGATCATCTGATCATCTGATCATCTGATAATCCCCTTAACTTCCGATCATCCCCTTAACTTCCGATTATCCCCTTAACTTCCGATTATCCCCCTAACTCACGAAATACAGCTTGTATTTGCCGACCTCTTGTTGTATGTTGCTCAAATATAAATGTAAATGCTTCAGAAAAAACTACGAAGAAACTAAAAATAGAAATAATAAAAAAAATAACAAAGGTGAATGCTATGCCTAAAACTTTGACACGCGCCGATTTAAGCAACGCAATTTACAAACATATTGGCCTCTCCTTGCAGGAATGCAATGAGCTGGTTGATGCGGTTATTGATGAAATATGCGTAGCTCTTGAGCAAGGTTATGATGTGAAATTATCATCGTTTGGAACTTTCAGTCTGCGTAAGAAAAAAGAACGCATGGGAAGGAACCCGAAAACCGGAAAAGAAGTTCCGATCACTTCGCGTACAGTGCTGTCATTTAATGCTTCTAATTTGCTCAAAGCTAGAGTTAATCAAAATCTGGTTGGGAAGAACGTGCAGTTGGCATAGCTTCCAGAGGAGGGCGAATGCAGCTGAATTTCCTGCAGGAAGATTTGCTGGCGATAATGCAGCAAAGCAAGCCTGATAATTCTTCTTTACTCCTGCGTAAACCAGCTGGCGCAAAAGCTGCTCCTGCACAGCCTTCCTTATTGCCTGACTTGCCAGTTGCAACACGTCCGGCAAAAGACAAGCAGCTAAAAAAAACCAGTAAAGAAGCGGAAGAGAAATCACCACAGGCTTTTAAAACCATCAGCGAGGCGGCTGATATTCTAGGCGTTCCGGCTTATGTTCTGCGCTTCTGGGAAGGACAATTCGCGCAGATAAAACCAACCAAATCACGCGGCGGAAGGCGCTATTACCGTCCGGAAGATATGGAAATATTATCAACCATAAAAACTCTGCTCTATCTGCAAGGCTACACCATAAAAGGCGCGCGCAAAGCGCTTAAAGAAGCCGGAGTAGAAATATTCGCCGACATAACCACCGCCGCGCCGGTAAGCATAAATCCACAAACAACAGCAGAAAAAACCGGACAAAAGCTGACTAACGCCAACCGCGCACAACTAAGCAGAATCCTGAAAGAATTACTGGAAATGAAAAAACAGTTGGAATCCTACTTTCTTCCATAGATGCCTTGACTACCGCCTTTTTTCCCTAAAACTTGTGCGCTATGATGGCCAGCAACTCCAGGGCCTTCAGAAGGAGAAACTCCTGCTGATTCGACTGCTTTTGCTGCCGCAGCTGCTTTTGCTTTCTCAGCCGCTTTAGCTGCTTCTAAATTCATCCGAAATTCGGATAGCTCTTCTATCATGCTTACTTCGTTAGAACTTAATGTTATATTTGGTTTTTGGCCAGTAAGAATAAAAAGTGCTATTTCTTTTTTTCCAGAATCTGCCTCCTTATTAGCTATCTCGATAGCGCTTGATATAATTGCTGGAGTAAAGCTAGCTTCATCGCTTGGATTATCAATTTGTCTTATAAGATTTTCCAATGAGCCTTTATTATTTGTTACAAACCATCTATCAATCATAGACACAAGTCTTTCAACACGAATCTTGGCATCGTATCTGTCCTTTGCACTTATTTGCGCTTGAGTTTTTTGTGGTAGCTCACTCATTTATTTTTCCTTTATGATTTTATCAATCGCTATGATTTGTTTTAGTAGATTTTCCATATCTTCCAGCTTTACCATGTTCGGACCGTCGGACGGTGCGTTATCCGGATCCTGATGTGTTTCCATAAACATTCCGGCAACTCCGACTGCCGCCGCCGCTTTAGCCAGAGTTGGCACAAAGCGCCGATCGCCGCCGGAAGATTTGCCCTGCCCGCCCGGCTGTTGCACTGAATGCGTTGCATCCATAACTACCGGACAACCAGTTTGCGCCATAATCGGCAGGCTACGCATATCGGAAACCAGAGTATTATAGCCGAAGCTGGCGCCGCGTTCGGTTAATATAACATTAAAATTTCCGAATGCATCCATTTTATCAACAATATTTTGCATATCCCATGGCGCGAGAAACTGGCCTTTTTTTACGTTAATAACCGCGCCGGTTGCCGCCGCCGCCATTAATAAATCCGTCTGGCGGCATAAAAAAGCCGGAATTTGCAGAATATCTGCATGTTTTGCGACAATTTCGCATTGCTGAGCATCATGAATATCAGTAAGAATCGGCAAATTCATATCGCGGCGTATTTCATCAAAAATCGGCATGGTTTTTTCAAGGCCAATGCCGCGTTTTCCCGCCAGGCTGGTGCGGTTGGCTTTATCAAATGATGATTTGTAAATAAAGGCAATGCCCAGCCGCGAGCTTATCTTAAGCAGAGAATCCGCCATCATTAAAGCATGATCACGCGATTCAACCTGACAAGGTCCGGCAATCAGCACCAACGGCAAATCATTGCCAATCGTGACATTTTTCCCGATTTTGAGATGACGAATATTCATCAAGCCGCTTTCCTTGTTGAATATTTGCTTATTGCTGCTTTTATGAAGCTGGCAAACAGCGGATGCGGCGCGAAGGGGCGGCTTTTTAGCTCCGGATGAAACTGCACGCCGACAAACCATGGATGATTTTTCAGCTCAATTATTTCCGGCAAATCACCGGCAGGAGAGATTCCGGAGAAAATCAGCCCTGATTTCTCGAATTCATCGCGGTAGGCAAGGTTTACCTCATAGCGATGACGATGCCGTTCGCTGATTTTTGTGGCATCATATATTTTTTCCGCCAGACTATCCGGCGCTATTTTGCAATCATAAGCGCCCAGGCGCATAGTACCGCCGAGATCACTGTCGCTGCTGCGTTTTTCCAGATTTTCACCGCGTTGCCATTCAGTCATTATGCCAACCAAAGCGCCGCGTGGATCTTTAGTATTCTGCCTGCCAAATTCACTGGAAGTTGCATCTTTAATGCCCAGAACATTGCGCGCATATTCAATTACCGCCAGCTGCATTCCAAAACATATGCCAAGATAAGGCTTATTCATTTCGCGTGCGTAACGAATCGCGGCAATTTTTCCTTCAACGCCGCGTTCGCCAAATCCGCCAGGAACTAATATCGCGTCAACATCGCTTAATATTCCGGCAACATCATTATTCTCGAAGCCGCCAGCATCTATCCAGCGAATATTAACTTTAACCTGATTGGCAATTCCGGCATGAGCTAATGACTCAGTAAGCGATTTATAAACATCGCCAGTTCCGGCATATTTGCCAACCATTGCTACCGTTACCTCGCCGTGCGGATTATTGACGCGGTTTAAAATATTATCCCACTTGGTAAGATCAGGAACGCCCTGATAATCAATTCCGAAAATTTTCAAAACTTGTGTGTCAAACCCTTGTTCGCTGTAACGGCGCGGAACTTCATAAATTGAAGATACATCAAGAGCCTGAATAACAGAATCCTCACGGATATTGCAGAAAAGAGCGATTTTGCGGCGCTCTGAGAGAGGAATTTCACGATCAGCGCGGCAGAGCAGAATATCCGGCTGAATTCCGATCATCCGCAATTCCTTGACACTATGCTGCGTTGGCTTGGTTTTAAGCTCTCTGGCGGCGGCAATATAAGGCACAAGCGTAAGATGCACATACATCACGCGCTCTTTGCCTAATTCCCAGCCGAGCTGACGAATTGCTTCCAGAAAAGGCTGTCCTTCAATATCTCCTACTGTGCCGCCGATTTCGCAAAGAACAAAATCTTCGCCTTCCGTATCACGCAGAATGAACTCTTTAATAAGGTCAGTGACATGCGGAATAACCTGAACAGTGCCGCCAAGATAATCGCCGCGCCGCTCTTTGGTAAGCAGAGTTGAATAAATCTGTCCGGTAGTTACCGAGTCGCTACGTCTGGCATTTACTCCGGTAAAGCGTTCATAATGGCCGAGGTCAAGATCAGTTTCCGCGCCGTCATCAGTTACAAAAACCTCGCCATGCTGAGTAGGATTCATCGTTCCCGGATCAACATTCAGATAAGGATCAAGCTTACGCAGGCGAACCTTATAGCCTCTGGCTTGCAGCAAAGCGCCAAGGCTGGCGCTGGCTAAGCCTTTTCCCAGCGAGCTTACCACACCTCCGGTAATAAATATAAAACGTGCCGCCATATTTATAACGCCATATTTAAATGGTTTAAGCTGATTGTTTATTTGTAATCTATTGGCATTTAATTGTCGTTTAATTGTCGTTCATTCGCCCTTAGGAACAGCAGGAGCAGTTTCTTTTACAGATTTTTTTGCATCAAGCGCGCCTGTAGAATTTTTAGAGCCTGTAGCGTTTTTAGAAGCAGGATCAGAAGTGGCCTCAGAAGCTGAAGAATTCACATTAGTGAGATCATTATTGCTATCCGTAGCAGAAGCAGCGCCAGATTGTTCAGAATCTATTTTGTCAACAATAGAAGTTCTGCTCATATTTCCGGCCATTATCGCCAGAATCAAGCTGGTAGTCATGAATAACAGAGCCAGAATTGCGGTAGCGCGAGTCATTAAATTGCCTTTAGCGCGACCAGTTAGAAACTGATTGCCGCCGCCGCCGAGGCCGGAAAGACCATCGCTGTCAGTGCGCTGTATAAGAACCAGAACGATCAGAAAAATCACTAAAATAGTGTGCGTTACCAGCAAAATTGTATACATAATATTACCTGAATTTATTCCCTTAATTCTCTTACTTGATTCTCTTACTTGATTCTATTGCTTAATTTTCTTACTTAATTCTCTTATTTTTTATATTCTTATTTTTTAAATTATTCTGCTATCTTTTTGAATTATTCCGCTCTTACGCATTATTCCGCTCTTATAATTTCAAAAAATTCTTCCACACGTAAGCTTGCTCCTCCTACTAAAACACCGGAAACTCTAGGAATTTTTAGAATTTCATGTGCATTATCAGCTTTTACAGAACCGCCATATAAGATTTTAATTTCATTATAATTTTCCGGTTTATTATCAACAGATGAATTCATAAATGAATTCATAGATGAAGCTAGATGATTTTGCACATTCATGTATATATGATTATGCATTTCCGCAATGTCGGAATTCACTGCCGAACGGCCAGAACCAATAGCCCAAACTGGCTCATATGCAAGCATAAAATTACCTGATAATGCGCCTGAAATCTGGCAAATAACCGCAGGGAGTGATTCTGCCAGCTGCGTTGCAACTATTGCCAATGCCTGACCTGCTTCGCGCTGGGCAAGGTTTTCTCCAACGCAAATTATTGGAATAATAGAGTTTTTTATTGCCGCTTCGGCTTTGGCTTTTATCTGCGCGTTGCTTTCTGAGTGATATTGGCGGCGCTCAGAATGTCCGACAATCACATATTGGCAACCTGCCTCCTTAAGCATTGCGGCGCTTATTTCGCCTGTATAAGCGCCTTCGCTGTGCATACTGACATCCTGAGCGCCAAGGCGCAGGAAACTGCCGCGCATCTGCCGCGCTGCCCTTTCCAGCAAGGTAAAAGGCGGGCAAATAACCACTTCGCTACTTATTTCATCGCCAGCGCATAAAGAGGCAATATTCGGCAGGAATTCATCAACAAAATGCTCCGTTCCGTTCATTTTCCAGTTGCCAACTATAAAACGCGCCATAAATTCCTTATTAAAACTATATTTCTTAAATTATGCCTCTTACAACTATTTCTCTAAAAATATCTCTCTTAAGCTATATCTCTTAAACTATAAAAAACGCTGTAAAACTTGAATTATGAGAAAGTTGCAGATTATTTAAAATTATTTCTAAATTCCTTTTACAATAACTGTTGGTAACTGTAAACAATTTGCCATGTTAAATCATTTTCGTAGTTTCGCACATAGCTTTTTAACTAAAATTCTTCTGGCGCTGCTGGTAGCTAGCTTCGCTATCTGGGGCATTGAAGATATGCTCCACAGATCGCCAGGAAATCGCTCTCTGGTTACAGTCGGCAAGCAAACTATCTCGTCGGATGAATATCGCAAACGTCTTGCCGTTCAGACTGATGCGATACGCCGCAAACTTGGCGCCAACTATTCGCCGGAATTGCTCAAACAGCTTAATGTCGCGCAATTCGTGCTAAGGCAGATGGTGCAAGAATCATTACTGACGCAAGAGGCAGAGCGCATAGGATTTGTTCCTGATGAGATGTCTGTTATTCGCGCGATTCGTAAAGATCCGGCATTTCTTAAACCGGATGGAAGTTTTGACAAGGCGCGTTTTGAGAACACGCTCAGAAATAGCGGAATCAGTGAAAAATCCTACATTGAACAATTGCGCTCTCAGATTGCCAGCGCGGCTTTGCTTGATTCTCTAGCGGTGAAATTGCCGATTACTGATAATATTCTTGATAATATTATCGCCGCTGAAAATCAGCGTCGGCAGGTAATTATTTACAGCCTGCCGCCTGATACTGGCGCTTCCTCACAACAAGCAAGCGCTGAGGAGCTTGATAAATTCTATCATGACAACAAATCTTTATTCACCGTTCCTGAATATCGCAAAGTCAGTTTTATACGTTTTAGCGCGAAAGAAGCAGCGGCATCAGTTACAAAAATCTCTTCGGAACAGATTGAAGAATATTATCGCAATCATCTGGAAGAATTTAATCTGCCGGAAAAGCGCGATGTGGAACAGCTGCTCTATAGCAATAACGAGCAGGCGCTGGCGGCTTATGAGCTGGCAACATCAGGAATGTCTTTTTCCACAATTGCCAAAAAACATATTCCGCTAAATAAACAAGCAATATCTCTTGGTTTTCTTGAGCGCAACTCGCTTCCTGAAGCCACAGCGCAGAAAGTTTTCAGCCTTGCCGGCGGCGCAGTAACTATGCCGCTGGAAAGCGCTTTCGGCTGGCATATATTCAGAGTTGCTTCTATTTCTCCTGCCGGCGTAAAGGAGCTGTCTGAGGTACGCAGCCTGATCGAGAATCTGCTCCGCCAGCAAGCTCAGGATCAGGTTTTAACTGATAAAATCCGCCAGATTGAAGATGCTCTGGCCAGCGGCAGCAAGCTTGATGAAATAGTCGCTGAGCTTAATCTTTCCGGACTTAATCTAAAAATAGAACAAGCCGGAATTTTCGATAAAAAAGGCCGCTCTTTGCAAGACAAAGCGAACTCTCTGCCGCCGCTTGATCATTTTGTGGAAACAGCTTTTCGCACGGCGGAACATTCTGAATCAACAATTATCCATTCCAAAGGCGGTATTTATTATCTGCTTCGCGTTGAAGAAATAATTCCTGAAACTGTCAGGAATTTTGCTCAGGCAAAAGCGCAAATTCTCAAATATTACCAAGAACATCATGAAAGAACGCGCCTTAACAACACTGCCAGCGCTATAGAAAATGAATTAAATCAGGGTGGCAAAGCTGCTGACATTATCGCAAAATACAAGCTTACGCAGCTTGCCAGAGGCGTAATTTCCCGCCATGATCATTCTCTTGGAACAACCAGGATTCCGGCACAGCTTTCAACAATAATATTTAACTCCACTATCGGCAGCCTGACGCCGCCGGTTTCATCTTTTTCCGCGCTTTCTGATAAAAATAACCTGCTGTTATTCGCTCAGATTATCGACGTATCTGCCAGCGCGGAAAACAACAATTCTTCAGTCGATAAAGTCGATAAAGCACAGCGCAAGGCTGAATTATTGCGGCAAATGCAGGAAGAAATGATGATGCAGCTTATCAGCGATCTTGAAAAGCGCTATCCGGTAACACATGACGAAAAAGCCCTTGCACAACTATTAAAAGGGCAAGATAACGGCCAGGATAATAGCGATGATCTTCAATAAAACACCACATATCGAACCCGGAATTGACGAGTTCAGCAAACATTTTGCCGCTGGATTATCGCAAATGGTCTGGACGAGCATTCCGGCTGATCTTACTACTCCGGTAGCGGCAATGCTCCGCCTGATGCAAAATGATGAACCCTGCTTCCTGCTCGAATCAGTGGAAAAAGGCGAAATTCGTGGTCGCTATTCAGTTATCGGCTTAATGCCTGACCTTATCTGGAAAGCAACTGGCAATAAATCTGAAATAAAAGGCAGCGCATCTTCCGACTATTTGCCGCCTTCTCATAATGCTAATGATGCTAATGATGCTAATGATGCTAATGATGCTGATAATTCCAATTCAGGAAGTCTCGCCGAATTTCGTAGAATTTATGAAAAATCGCAAATGATTATGCCGCCGCAATTGCCGCCAATGGCTGCCGGACTAGTTGGATATATGGCTTATGATATGGTGAAGCTGATGGAAAAATTACCAGACTCACGGCCAGATCCTCTGAAAATTCCTGACAGCTGTTTTATTCGTCCGAAAATCACGGTGATTTTTGATTCAGTTACTGACAGTATTTTTATCGCAACTGCCGTCTGGGCAAATGATAAAAGCACGAAGCAAAGCGACGATAACAACCGTGCAAATTCATTATCCGCCGCCTCTTTATCCGCCTATGAAGAAGCAAAACAGAGAATAGTTGAGATATTATCTCGCCTTAATTCGCCACTGCCTAAAAGTTCAGCAACAGAAAATTCTGTCGACAAAGGAAGTAAGCGCGGCAATAGCGACAATAACAGCGTCGCCAATCTTGTTAATGAAGCTGATTTTACCTCAAATACCAGCCGCGCTGAATATGATCAGATGATCACTCGCGCCAAGGAATATATCAATGCCGGCGATATTTTTCAGGTCGTGCTTTCACAGCGTTTTTCGAGAGAATTTTCTCTGCCGCCTTTTGCTCTTTACCGCGCATTGCGGCGGCTTAATCCCTCGCCTTTTTTATTTTATCTGCATATGCGCGATTTTACCCTCGTTGGCAGTTCTCCGGAAATACTTGTCCGCCTGCAAGATGGCGAGGTAACAATCCGCCCGATTGCCGGAACGCGCAAACGCGGCAAAAACAAAACAGAAGATGCAAGCCTTGCCAAAGAACTTCTCGCTGATCCTAAGGAAATTTCTGAACATCTGATGTTGCTTGATCTTGGCCGCAACGATGTTGGCCGCGTTGCCAAAACCGGCACTGTTAAAACTACGCAGCGTATGAATATTGAAAACTATTCACATGTAATGCATATCGTCTCTAATGTAGTTGGCGAGCTTAATCCTAAATATGACGCTCTTTCCGCTCTTATCGCCGGATTTCCTGCCGGAACGGTAAGCGGCGCGCCAAAAATCCGCGCAATGGAAATAATTGACGAGCTGGAAAAAGAACGGCGCAGTTTCTACGGCGGCTGCATTGGCTATTTTTCGGCAAATGGCAATATGGACACTGCTATAACACTACGCACTGGACTAGTAAAAGACGGAAAATTACATATTCAAGCCGGCGGCGGCATCGTCGCGGAAAGCAATGCCGAAGATGAATATCAGGAATCTCTGAACAAAGCGAAGGCCTTAATTCGCGCCGCTGAGGAGGCAGTGAATTTTCTATGAAAATAATACTTCTAGATAATTATGACAGCTTTACTTACAATCTCGTTCATTACATCGGCGAATCAGGAGCAGATGTCGAGGTAATCCGCAATGACGCAATCAGCGCCGAGGAGCTTATTGCCAGAAAACCAGACGGTATTGTGATTTCACCAGGGCCTGGAACTCCTGCTGAATCAGGAATCTGCCTTGATTTAGTCAGAAAATCATCCGGCATTATTCCCCTATTTGGCGTTTGCCTTGGCTTGCAGGCAATCGGCGAGGCTTTTGGCGGGAAAATAATCCGCGCGCCAAAGCCAATGCATGGAAAAATCAGCGAAATATATCATGAAGGCAAAGGAATCTTCGCTAATCTGCCAATTCCTTTTAAGGCCACTCGTTATCATTCATTGATAGTTGAACGCGCCAGCCTTCCGGAGTCTCTTGAAGTAACCGCCGTAACTGCCGATGAAGGGCTGATAATGGGAATTTCACATCGCACACATAAAACGCACGGCGTGCAATTTCATCCGGAATCAATCGCCTCGGAATATGGTCATGATATAATCAATAATTTTCTTAAAATGATTTGTTAAAATGGTTTTCTTTAAATGATTTTCTTTAAATGATTTTCTCAAAATAATTTTATTGGAATGATTTTCTGAGAATTATTTCTTATAATTATTTCTTAGAATTATTATTCATAAAACAATTAGACATAACAATTAATTCTTAATTCCATGAGCGACACTATCAACCTTGCCCTTAACCTTCTTGCCGACAGAAAAAATCTGCCGCGCGAGATTGCCGAACGCGTATTTCAAATTATCATGAATGGCGGCGCTACTCCGGCGCAAATTGCCGCGATATTAATCGGCTTGCGAATTAAAGGCGAAACCATTGAAGAAATAATCGCCGGCGCAACAATATTGCGCGCCAAAGCAACGGCAATTAAAACACCTTCCTTGTGCATTGATACTTGCGGAACTGGCGGCGATGGCCGCAACAGCTATAATATTTCAACCGCCACTTCAATCGTTCTTGCCGCTTGCGGTTTGCCAGTTGTAAAACATGGCAACCGCTCTGTATCTTCAAAATCAGGCTCAGCAGATGTTCTTGAAGCTCTCGGCGTTAAGATAAATGCTGAAATTCCGGTTCTGGAAAAATGCCTTGCTGAACTCGGCATCACCTTCCTCATGGCGCCAAAATTTCATCCGGCCATGCGCCATGTTGCGCCTATTCGTCAGGAGCTGGCAATTCGCACTATTTTTAACATTCTTGGTCCGCTTGCTAATCCGGCAAAACCTGATTTTCAGTTAATTGGCGTTTATGACAAAAATCTCACTGAATTAATCGCGCATGTTCTGCTTGGACTTGGCACAAAAGCCGCCTGGATTGTCCACGGTTGCGATGGACTTGATGAGCTGACCTTAAGCGGCGCAACTTTTGTAACTGAGCTTAAAAACGGCGCAATTCGCAGCTTTACCGTTGAGCCGGAACAAGCCGACTTGCCGCGCGCTATTCTTGAAGATTTAAAAGGCGGCGATGCAATCTACAACGCGCAGGCTCTCGAAAAAGCCCTTTCCGGAATGGAAAGCGCTTATAAAAACGCCATTATATATAATGCCGCCGCCGCGCTGCTAATTGCCGAAAAAGCCGCCGACCTTAAACAAGCTGCAACCATTGCCAGAACTGCTATAGATAACGGCGAGGCATATCGCATATTAAAAAAATGGACAATTTTAAGTAATGAGGCGTTGAGGAATTAGGGAATTGAGGAACTGGGGAATTGAGGAATTGAGGAACTGGGGAATTGAGGAATTGAGGAACTGGGGAATTAAGGAATTGGAGAATCAAGGTACATTACGCTAAAATGACAAATACGCTCTTTACAATTTGCGCTGAAAAACGCTCTCATATAAATACGCAGAAACAGATTGTTCCGGAAGCGGAATTGTTAGCTGTTTGTAAAACAGCAGAAGCGCCACGCCGCTTTATTGATAATTTACGCGCTAAAATCTCCACAGGAAAACCAGCGCTGATTGCTGAAATAAAAAAAGCCTCGCCTAGTAAAGGCGTAATACGCGAAGATTTTAACCCTGAATTAATCGCCAGATCATATGCAGAGGCAGGAGCTTGCTGCCTTTCCGTTCTTACTGACATGCCGTATTTTCAAGGCAGAGATGAATATCTGCTAATAGCGCGCAATGCTACTTTGCTGCCAATTCTGCGTAAGGATTTCATGCTTGATCCTTATCAGATAATTGAATCGCGCGCTATCGGAGCTGATGCTGTTCTGCTGATAATGGCAGCTTTAGAGAATTCTCAGGCGCAAGAGCTGGAAAAAGCAGCGCATGAGCTTAAAATGGACGTTTTAATTGAAGTTCATGATGAAGCTGAGCTTGAACGCGCTCTTACTTATTTATCTTCAACGCTGATTGGAATCAACAACCGTAACTTAAAAACTCTGCAAGTAAATCTTGCGACCGCTGAGATGCTTGCCAACAAAATTCCGACTGATAAAATAGCCGTATGCGAAAGCGGAATTTCTAATTTTGCTGATATTGGACGTATGCGCCGCAGCGGATTACATGTATTTCTGGTTGGTGAATCTCTAATGCGTGAACATGACATCACAGCCGCAACAAGGCGCTTATTAGGCAATGGCTATTAGGAGAATAAAATCATGGCAAATATCGTTGAATATATTGATTTTCAGGATTTTATGGCGCTGCTGTTTTTTGTTTTCTGCTGGACTGGATATTCATATTACAGCCGCTATCAGACTAAACATGAAAATCTTATAACCGCCACTAACCGCTATCGCCTGCAATGGATGAAACAAATGCTCAAACGCGACAATCGTTCCGTTGATGCAATTATGGTCGGCAATCTGATGCGAAGCATAACATTCTCAGCAAATACCACTATTTTCATTCTGGCCGGACTTATCGGAATGTTGTCATATCACGAGCAAGTTGGTGATATTATAAGCGATATTCCTTATTCTAAAGCAATAACTCCGGCAATGTGGGAAATTAAGATATTCCTGCTGATACTTATTTTTGTCTTTGCATTTTTTAAATATACCTGGTCGCTGCGACAACATAATTACACAAGCATTCTGATTGCCGCAGCACCACTGGAAAACGAGCTGAATGAAAATCATGAGACATATGCTAAAAAGGCCGCTTTTCTGGCCGGAAATGCCGCTGATCATTTCAATAGCGGCTTACGCGCTTATTATTTTGGACTGGCGGCTCTGGCATGGTTTATTCATCCTTATTTATTCATCGCCGCTACTTCTTTAGTGATATTTGTAACTCACCAGCGCGAATATCGTTCACGCACTTTAAAACGTCTGCTTGCCGATGCGTAAAAAATGGCCTGAATTTGAAAATTGCCTTTCTACGCGCGGACCTCATGGCGCAAGGCATGTGCAGCCTTGTCAACTTGTGGCAATGGATGAATATAAAAAGCACGAGCGCAGCGCTGCCTGCAACGGCATAGATCCTCTGGAAATCTGCCTTGCCTACGCGCAGGATTTTCTGCTTTATGATCAATCCGGACGGCGTTACGCCGCCAGCAGCGCCGCAGAATATGCAAAATCTCCGCGCGCACAAAGAGTGAATATTTTAGAGCGCAGCTATCGCCGCGATGCGAAATTATGGCTGCATGAAACTCTGGCTGATATTGTAATTGACGCAGCAATTTATTTGCAGAAAACGCAAGGTTGGAAAACCGTTCTCTACGACGGACTACGCACTATGGAAGGCGCGTTTAATCTCTATAATTTTGCAACTGATTCAGATTTATCATCCGGCTTGCTCGCTCTGCCTGGAAAAAGCGCTCATAATAAGGGCCTGGCGGTAGATAGCATGATGGTTGACAGCTCAGGATGTGAAGTGGAAATGGGCGGACATTTTGATAACACTGATATGTCAATTAACATGCGTTTTTACACAGGAAATGCTATTTCCGAACAAGCACGCGGCAATCGCCTGATTCGTGAAGCAGCTTTTTTACGCGCCGCCTTTGCGAATGACCTGCTGATCGCGCCGCTACGCAATGAATTCTGGGATGACCGCCTGCCGGAAGATCGCACTGATTTATGGC
>CAZFJN010000018.1:29614-36690 GCA_964519595.1 uncultured Rickettsiales bacterium | reverse complement strand
GCTGCGACAAGCTGCCACATAAGCCGCATGATTTGCATTGGCTATGAATTTGCTGAATTTGCTGGTTGCTAGTTATTTTTCCTGTGTTTAAAATGAATTTGTTTTGAACATCGGCTTCCGGTTTATTTATGGTTTCTGTTTTACTTTCTTCTGTGGATTCGAGCTTAACGCAGCTGGCTCAGTCGGGCGATGTTTCGGCTTTGTCTTATCGGCAAGCTCCTTCTAATATTGAGGCGGAACAGGCTTTGCTTGGCGCTTTGCTGGTTAATAACGATGCTATGCAATATATCGGCGATCGTCTGCATCCGGAACATTTTTACGAGCCGGTGCATGGCAGGATTTTTGAGGCGATTCAGAAATTCAATAATAAAGGGCTGATTGCCAATCCGGTAACGCTTAAACATTATTTTGATCAGGATGAGGCGTTGGCGGATATTGGCGGTGGAGCTTATCTTGCTAAGCTTGCTGGCCTTGCGGTGATGGTGTTTAATATCAGCGATTATAGTCAGATGATTTATGATCTGGCGCTTAAACGGCAATTGATTGGAATTGGCGAAGAGGTGGTGAATGTCGCTTATGAACATCAGATTGATATAGCGGCCGGAGAGCAGATCGAGGCGGCGGAACAGAAGCTGTTTAATTTATCAGCGGAAGGAACTGGCGATCGTGGTTTTCGGGCGATAAAACATTCTCTGGTTGGCGCGATTCGTCAGGCGGAACATGCTTATCGTCATGATGGTGTGGTAGGAGTTACTACCGGATTGCTGGAAATGGATAAAATGCTGGGCGGTTTGCAGAAATCTGATTTGCTGATTCTGGCCGGACGGCCTTCAATGGGAAAAACCGCGCTGGCTACAAATATCGCTTACAATGCTTGCAAAGCTCTGGCGCAGGAGGCTGTTGATAAAGGATTAAGCGCCAAAGAGGCAGGAAGCGTTGGTTTTTTCTCGCTGGAAATGTCATCAGAACAGCTTTCAACCAGGCTGCTTTCTTCGGCCAGTCGGCTTAATTCTTCGAGTATTTTTAAAGGAACGATAAATAGCGAGCAGTTCGCGCATTTGGTGCGTGTCAGTAATGAAATGGCCAGTATGCCGTTTTTCATTGATGATACGCCGGCTTTGTCAATTGCCGGATTACGCACGCGGGCGCGGCGGCTTAAGCGGATGCATAATTTAAAAATGCTGGTGGTTGATTATTTGCAGCTGTTGCGCGGCAGTAATCTGCGCGCGCAGGATAATCGTGTGCAGGAAGTTTCAGAAATAACGCAAGGGCTTAAAGCGGTGGCGAAAGAGCTGGATATTCCGGTATTGGCTCTATCGCAGCTCTCGCGGGCGGTTGAGCAGCGGCCTGACAAGCGGCCACAGCTTTCTGATCTGCGTGAATCAGGTTCGATCGAGCAGGATGCTGACGTGGTGATGTTTATTTACCGCGAGGAATATTATCTCTCGCGCGAGGAGCCGCCGATTGAAAAGGCTGATGCTTATGCCAAATGGCAAGCCGATATGGATAGAGCAATGAATGTTGCCGAGGTTATGGTTGCCAAGCATCGTAATGGTCCGATTGGCAATGTCAAATTGCGCTTTGATTCTAATCTGACGCAGTTTGATAATTTAGATTTGCAACATTAGGGTCAGGACTCATTATTTATACAGTTTGCGCGCGAGTGTATTTTCGATGACTGGCTGTGAACTTCGCGCCGCCAATAGCAGGGACTATTGGCCAGCGAAGTTTACAGTCAGGCGCGAAAATACACCGCGCCCTTCGGGTTTAACGAAAACAGCTTATCTGCGTCGCAAAATCATCATGGCAATGGAACAACCATTGCCATGATGATTTTCCTAGCATATAAACTGTTTTGGTTAAACGCAAAATGTATAAATAATGAGTCCTGACCCTAAATAGCATGATGAGAAAAGAATGTCACATTATGCAACTTTAAGCGTGGATTTAGCTGCTCTGCGCGCTAATTATAATTTGCTTAAAAATCGTCATGCGAAAAAAAATAGCGCTGCCGTTGTGAAGGCGAATGCTTACGGCTTAGGAGTTGCCGCGGTAAGCAAGGCGCTGGCGGCGGAAGGCTGCAAGCTGTTTTTTGTTGCTACTATCGACGAGGCGATTGAGCTGCGCTCTGTTTTGCCGGATGTTGAGATAGCGGTTTTTAATGGCATTTTCAAAGGCGAGGAAAAGGAATATGTCGCGCATAACATTATTCCAATCGTCAATGATCCGGGGCAGCTTGCTCTATGCGGCAATCATCAGGAAATCAGCAACAGGCAGATAATTATTCATTTCGATAGCGGAATGACCAGGCTTGGCTTGTCATTAGCTGATATGGAGAATTGTAAATTGCCGCTGGCTAATTGCAAAATGCTGATGTCGCATCTTTCCTGCGCTGCTGAGCAGGACAATCCGGAAAATTTAAGGCAGCTTGCCCGCTTGCGTGAAGTTCTTAAATATTTTCCGAATATTCCGGTAAGTTTTGCCAATTCATCAGGATTATTTCTGGCTGATGAATTTCATTTTGATATAGGCCGCCCGGGTTGCGCGCTATATGGAATAAATCCGCTGAATTCTGCGAATCCGATGCGGCATGTTGCTACGTTGTCTGCGCCGATTTTGCAGATTCGCCAGCTCGATCGCAACGAGCATATTGGTTATGGCGCAAGCTATGCAATTAATAAAGGCGGCGCGGTGGCAATAGTTGGCCTTGGTTATGCTGATGGTTATTTTCGCTCTCTTGGCAATAGAGGCTTTGCCTTTCTCGAAGGCAATAAAGTGCCAATTGCCGGACGAATTTCAATGGACATGATCGCTCTTGATATTAGCGGCATAGCGGCAGAAAAAATAAGCGCAGAAAGCCGCGCCGAGTTTATAAATGAGCAGCAGACTGTTGATGAAATCGCCAGACAATGCGACACAATTGGCTATGAAATTTTTACCAGAATTGGCGGAAGGGTGATCAGATGTCAGATGTCAGATGTCGGATGTCGGATATATTAATTGATTGTTGATTGATGTTTTTTAAAAAACATGTAAAAAGCTTTCTTATCAGTATATAACTACAACAGCATATAATCACTATATAATAACTATATAATCACAGCGTGTTATCTTAATGAATTTTTTTGCGCCAATTGGTAGAGTTTTTCTGGCTTTTATTGAAGCTACCGGACGTCTTGCTTTATTCATCTGGTCGGCGGCCGGATGTTTGCTGGTTCCGCCTTTTTATTTCAAGCAATTACGTCGTCAGCTTATAGAAATAGGCTATTATTCACTGCCGGTTGTCGGCATGACGGCAATGTTTACCGGCGCGGCGCTGGCCTTGCAGACTTATTCAGGATTTTCGCGTTTTAATGCGGAGAGTTCAATTGCTATTGTCGTGGTATTGGCAATTACGCGCGAACTTGGTCCGGTAATGGCCGGACTTATGGTAGCGGGAAGAATCGGCGCGGCTTATGCGGCGGAAATAGGCACAATGCGCGTTACTGAGCAGATTGATGCGCTGACCACTCTTTCAACTGATCCGCATAAATATCTGGTTTTGCCGCGTCTGCTGGCTGGCCTTACCATGCTGCCTTTATTAGTGGCGGTTGGTGATATTATCGGCGTTTTCGGCGGCTATCTGGTTTCTATTCACGATCTGGGATTTGCGCCAGGTCCTTATTTAAAAAGCACCTTTGAATATCTTGAAACAAAGGATGTGGTGTCTGGTCTGATAAAAGCCTCTGTTTTTGGTTTTATAATTGCGCTTATGGGCTGTTATCATGGCTTTAATTCCAAAGGCGGCGCGCAAGGAGTAGGCGCTGCAACTACTCATGCCGTTGTTTCCGCTTCTATTTTAATTCTGCTGTCTAATTATTTCTTAACCGCAATGTTCTTTGCAAAATGACGAAAAAAATTGAAATATCCGGCTTATGCAAATCTTTTGGCGCGAAAAAAGTGCTAGACGGTGTTGATCTGACTATTTCGCAAGGTGAATCGCTGGTGGTAATCGGCGGTTCTGGTTCTGGAAAATCCGTGCTGATAAAATCAATTCTGGGAATTATAAC
This sequence comes from uncultured Rickettsiales bacterium, assembly GCA_964519595.1. Classification (GTDB taxonomy): domain Bacteria; phylum Pseudomonadota; class Alphaproteobacteria; order Rickettsiales; family SXRF01; genus JANRKF01. The sequence goes on along the minus strand of CAZFJN010000018.1, from coordinate 32,641 downwards.
TCCTGATAGCGGCAGCATTAAAATTGACGGTGAAGAGGTGACAAAACTATCGCGCCGTGAGCGTCAGCAGATCATGCGCCGTTTTGGCATGTTGTTTCAAGGCGGCGCTTTGTTTGACTCGCTGCCGGTTTGGGAAAATATCAGCTTTGCCTTGCTGCAGAATCATCAGATCAGCAAAGCGCAGGCGCGTGAGTTGGCAATTGCCAAATTACAGGCGGTTGGATTATCTCCTGATGTTGCCAATCTCTCGCCTTCCGAGCTGTCCGGAGGAATGCAGAAACGCGTAGCTTTGGCCAGAGCAGTTGCTTCTAATCCGGAAATAATTTTCTTTGATGAACCGACCACCGGACTTGATCCGATAATGGCGGACGTAATAAATCAGCTTATTGTTAAATGTTCCAAAGATCTCGGCGCTACTACTCTGACTATAACTCATGATATGGCCAGCGTGCGGCGGATAGCGCATCGTGTGGCGATGATTTATCAGGGTAAAATAATCTGGCAAGGCGAAATCAGGGAAATAGAACGTTCCGGCAACGAATATGTCGATCAGTTTATTCATGGTCGCGCAGAAGGGCCAATTGCCGTTGGCGTTAAATAATACTATCTTGATTTGGACATATCTGGATTTGACAGTTGCAGCTTGCCGCTTCTGTGCTATAAGGCTGCTTTAATCAGCAGCTTTAATCATTATAAGGATTATAAATGGCAAAAGAAGAGTTACTTGAATTTCCAGGAGTTGTAATGGAGTTACTTCCTAACGCCACTTTCCGCGTTAAGCTGGAAAATGGCCGGATAATTATCGCGCATACTTCCGGAAAAATGCGTAAAAACCGTATTCGCGTGCTGGCTGGTGATAAGGTGGTGGTGGAAATGACGCCTTATGATCTGACCAAAGGCCGCGTCAAATTCAGAGAGAAATGAATAAAGCGCCTCTTTTTATTCTTGCCTCCGCTTCGCCACGGCGGCTTGATCTGCTTGCCTCAGCCGGAATCAAGCCGGATATGGTATTGCCTGCTGATATTGATGAAACTCCGCTGAAAAACGAATTGCCGCATATTTATGCTAAACGTCTGGCTGGCAATAAAGCTGGCAAAATTTCCACTCTTCATCCGGATGATATAATTCTCGCCGCAGATACGGTGGTAGCGTGTGGCAAAAGAATACTTCCCAAAGCTGATGATGAAAAAAGCGCCAGATTCTGTTTGAAATTATTATCTGGAAAACGTCATCGCGTATATACAGCAATTGCCGTTGCCAGAGGCGAAAAAATTGATTGCGCGGTCGTAATGACTATGGTTCAGTTTGCGCGGCTTTTGCCTTCCGATATTGAATATTATATTGCCAGCGGTCAGTGGCAAGGCAAGGCCGGAGGTTATGCAATACAAGGTCTGGCGGAAATTTTTATCACACGTATTAACGGCTCTTTTTCCAATGTTGTCGGACTACCGCTTGCCAGAGCAAAAAACATGCTGCACAAGGCAGGATTAAAAATATGGTAGCGCATGTATCAACAGTTGCTTTTGAAGGCATCAAAGTTGTGCCAATTGATGTGCAAGTTCACCTCTCCGGAGGTCTGCCGGCATTTACTGTGGTAGGCTTGCCGGATAAGGCAGTTGCTGAATCGCGAGAAAGAGTGCGTTCAGCAGTTCATGCTTTAGGCTTAGCGTTGCCGGCGCGGAGAATTACCGTAAATCTTTCTCCGGCTGATATTATAAAAGAAGGCAGTCATTTTGATTTGCCGATTGCTATTGGCTTGCTGGCGGCAATGAATGTTTTAAGCGCTGATGATATAAGTAACTATATTGCTCTTGGTGAATTGTCTTTAGACGGCGCAATATTGCCAGTATCAGGAATATTGCCAGCGGCTTTATATGCCAGCGGCGTTGATAAGGGGCTGATTTGTCCGCAGTCATGCGGTTCAGAGGCGGCATGGTCAGGGCTTGATCTGGTGCTTGCGCCGGGAAATTTATTATCGTTGATAAATCACATGAAAGGAACGCAGCTGATTGCGCCGCCGCAATGTAAAACTGCCGAAGAAAGACCTCGCCATACTGACATGCGGGAAATTCGTGGTCAGCATTCAGCGCGGCGGGCTTTGGAAGTAGCGGCGGCAGGCGGACATAATCTGCTGATGAGCGGCCCTCCTGGCGCTGGAAAATCAATGCTTGCCTCCTGCCTGCCGGGAATTTTACCGCCAATGGAAGCTGTTGAGATTCTTGAATCAAGCATGGTTGCAAGCATTGCCGGGAAGCTCGAAGGCGGCAAGCTGACGCGACATCGTCCTTTCCGTGATCCGCATCATTCAGCATCTCCGGCGGCAATGGTTGGCGGCGGTAAAAGAGCTTTGCCTGGCGAAATATCGCTGGCGCATAATGGCGTATTGTTTCTTGATGAATTGCCGGAATTTCCGCGCGCCGTGCTTGAATCATTGCGACAACCTCTGGAAACAGGAACAGTAAATGTCGCGCGAGTAGCCGCGCATGTTTCCTATCCGGCAAGGTTTCAGCTGGTTGCGGCGATGAATCCCTGCCGCTGCGGTTATATAAGCGATCCGGCGCGCGCCTGCAACAAAGCGCCGAAATGCTCGGTTGAATATCAATCAAGATTATCCGGACCATTGCTTGATCGTTTTGACATTATGATTGACGTTCCTGACGTGCCAACTCTTGATATGCTCTCTAACTCTCTCGGCGAATCAAGCTCTGCTGTTGCCGAGCGCGTATCTAAAGCGCGCCAGCGTCAGAAGGAGCGTTTTGGCGAATTTGATCCTCTCTTAAGGACCAACGCGCAATTGCAAGGCGAAAAACTTCAACAGATCGTTGCTCTTCATGAATCAGCCAGAACATTGTTGGAAAAAGCTACTGAAAAAATGCGCCTTTCCATGCGCGGCTATACGCGAGTTCTGCGCGTAGCGCGGACAATAGCTGATCTGGCTGAAAATGATAATGTCGAAACCGCGCATATAGCTGAGGCAATATCCTACCGCCAGCATGTGTTAGGACGTGAAAACGCTTAGAAATAAAG
>CAZFJN010000018.1:19671-29514 GCA_964519595.1 uncultured Rickettsiales bacterium | reverse complement strand
AAAAGGTGAGATTACGGCAAAGCTATACGATGAATTTATTTTGCCAATAAATCCATTACATTATTCTTGTTTAAGAACTTGCCTTCTTGACCAGGTTTTGGCACTTGCCGGAAACTAACTCGGCAATTTAGTTTTTTCAGCTGCAATTTTTCCGCCGCAAACAACACAATTCCTTCACATTCACTGCTGGAGCTATAGCGCATATTAATCGCCGTTCCGCCTAACATGTTCACACCATCTGCCCATTCGACAGAAGTAAATTTAACAATTCTTGTTTCAGAATTTACCAGATTATTACTTACTTGATTATTACTTACTTGATTATCATTTTCCTGATTATTATTTTTTTCCAGACTTTGCAGCTGTGGCTTGTAGTCGTAATCGCTCATTGAATATAGTATATTGTCGATGAAATTTATGAATTGTGTTTTGTCAAAATCCTGTCCGATGTCTGCTTTCGGATTGCCAATGGAAAAAAAATGAATATCCAGACGAATTTTTGCATCATCACTTAGTAACTCACCAAGTTCTGCGGATATTTTAGCGCGGTCATGCGTGGCAACGCTTTCCGAAAATTTTTCCAAAGCAGCAAGAGTTGCGCGTTTTTTTACCTGACTGTCGCTGAAATGATAAGCAGCTATTGCCGAGATAATAGCAACAAGCAGAACGAGAAGAGAGGTGATTGATTTCATAGCGCAAAATGCAATGCGAATTAAATTTATGAGCGTTCAAGAATTGTTGCGATGCCCTGACCGCCGCCTATGCACATAGTGGCAAGAGCGTATTTTTTATTATGTTTAGCAAGCAATGCAGCGGCTTTGCCAGTTATCCGCGCTCCGGAAGCGCCGAGCGGATGACCAAGCGCAATTGCGCCGCCTTCTAAATTTAATTTTTCCTGATTAATTCCCAGCTCTTTAATTACGCCAATAGATTGCGCGGCGAAGGCTTCATTAAGCTCAATAATATCAATATCAGCTAATGTAAGTCCGGCGCGGCTTAAGGCTTTCCTGCTTGCCTCAACTGGCCCTAATCCCATTATTTCCGGCGCAATTCCAGAGACGGCAAAGCTTTTAATTCGCGCCAGAATTGGCAGATTATGTTTTTTCGCATAATCCTCAGCGGCTACTATTACTACGCTCGCGCCGTCAGTCATTGGCGAGGAAGTGGCGGCGGTTACTGTGCCGCTGGCGTCAAAAGCCGGAGCGAGAGTAGCCATTTTCTCAAGAGTTGAATCAGCGCGAATGCAACCGTCTTTTGCTATATTGCCGTAAGGAATTATCTCCGCGGATAAATCAGCATTTGCCGCTTTTTTATGACTTGCGAGAGCGAATTCTTCCTGAGCTTTGCGGCTGATATTATGTTTAGCGGCAACTTGCTCGGCGGTTATTCCCATTGGCATGTAAGCAGCAGGCATTGTGTCATATAAATCCGGATTCGGACTAGGATTAAAACCGCCCATTGGAATCCGCGACATTGATTCAACGCCAGCGCAGATAAACAATTCTCCGCCATTGCAGGCGATTTTTCCGGCGGCCATATGGATTGTTTCCATTGATGAACCGCAGAAACGGTTAACAGTTACGCCAGCGGAATTAAGCGGAATTCCGGCCATGAAGGAGACGTTGCGGGCAATGTTAAGCCCCTGCTCGCCTTCCGGAAAGGCGCAACCAACCAGAACATCTTCAATATCAGCCTTATTTAAGGAATTTAATGAAGGAAGCGCCAGCAGAGCTTTTATAGTGGCAGCAAGCAGATCATCCGGCCTGACGCCAACCAGATCGCCCTTATTGGCCAAAGTAAATGGCGAGCGAGCATAAGCAACTATTACGGCGTTTTTGCTGTTATCTGGCATAAATAATCTCCTGGAATGAAATCTGCTCTGAATTAGGGTCAGGACTAATTCATTTTTGATTTAATTCATTTTTGATTCAACTTGTTGATTTTAGCAAAAAACCCTTACTTTTTTGTTAGTTTTTGTATAAAACTGGTGATTCAATATAATTAAAATCGTTATTATACATCCTGTAATTGCCAATTACACTTGAAGGGTTGGTATTTATTCCAAGTATTTTTGTTCAATATATCATTTGTTCAATATATCAGATAAAAATCGAAGGAATAGTTATTGATATTTCAAGATTTTTATCTGATATAGTGAATAATAAAGACGAGAGCCGAAGAAATGCCAACTCTTCAAGTGTAATGAGTATATATTTGCTGGTTATGAATAATTTGGAAAATAATTTTAAAACAGATATTTGCATCATTGGCGCTGGCCCGGTTGGTTTGTTTGCGGTTTTTGAAGCCGGTATGATGAAAATGAAATGTCATGTGGTTGACGCGCTGGATATGGTCGGCGGACAATGTGCGGCGTTGTATCCGGAAAAGCCTATTTATGATATTCCCGCTTATCCTTCAATTATGGCGCAGGAGCTGGTTAATAAGCTTTATGAACAGGCAGCGCCTTTTTCTCCGACTTATCATTTTGGACAGCGTGTTGAGAAGCTTAAAAAGCTTGATAATGGCAGCTGGCAGCTTACTACCAGCGCCGGAAAAACTATCGAATGTAAGGCGATAATAATCGCCGCTGGTTGTGGAGCATTTGGTCCGAATCGTCCGCCGCTGGCCGGATTAGAAGAATATGAGGGAAAAAGCATATTTTATATGGTTTCCCGGCGCGAGGCGTTTCGTGGCAAAAAAATTGTAATTGCCGGAGGAGGTGATTCGGCAGTTGACTGGGCGATTTCTCTTGCTGAATTGGCTGACAAAATATATGTGGTGCATCGTCGTGCAAAATTTCGTTGCGCGCCGGAATCAGCGGCAAGACTGGAAAAACTGGCAGAAGAAGGCAAGGTGCAAATGGTAATTCCTTATCATCTTGACTCGCTGCAAGGAAAATCCGGACAGCTTGAAAGCGTAATTGTGGCAACTTTAGAAGGCGAAAAACTAACTCTTCCGGCGGATATTTTATTGCCGTTTTTTGGCCTTTCAATGGAGCTAGGGCCAATTGCCGACTGGGGTTTGAATATTTCCGGAAATCATATCGAAATTAACAGAGATGATTGCGCGACTTCCGCAGCAGGAATTTTCGCCATAGGCGATATTGCGACATATAAAGGCAAGCTGAAACTTATCTTGTCCGGCTTTGCTGAAGCGGCGCAGGCGACTCATGCCGCGTATAAAATTGTTCATCCTGACAGCGAATATCATTTTGAATATTCAACAACCAGCGGCGTTCCGAATGCTGGTTGAGAAGATATTTTGTGCCTAGAATTTATATCTAGAATTTATGTCTAGAATTTGTTCCTAGAATTTATGATTAGAAATCATGATTAAAATTTATGAGTAAAGAATTTCCGCGCGATAAATATTCTGAGGCTGCTCATATATTAGTTGTTGATGATGATGATCGTCTGCGTCGTCTGCTTAAACAATATCTTCGAGAGCAAGGTTTTATTGTAACAGTTGCCGAATCAGCAAAAAACGCTGAGGAATTGTGCAGATTTTTTGCTTTTGATCTGATCATCCTTGATGTGATGATGCCGGAAAAAACTGGAATTGAGTGGTTAGAAGGAGGCAATGTCAAAGTTCCGACTCTGATGCTCTCGGCGCTTTCTGATGCTGAACATCGTATAAAAGGGCTGGAAGTTGGCGCGGAAGATTATGTCGGCAAACCGTTTGATCCGAAAGAGCTGGTGCTGCGGATAAATTCAATTTTACGGCGCTTTGAATCTTATAATCAGCAGAAGAAATGGCTAAAATTCGGCGATTATCGTTTTGACATTAACAGCAAAGAATTAAAGCGCGGCGATGAGACAATAATTCTAACCGGCAGTGAAACAGCGCTGCTTGCAATGCTTGCACAGAATCCTTCGCAGCCGGTTAGCCGCGATAAACTTGCTGGTTTGCTGCCGCCGGGCAGTAATGAGCGCAGCGTTGATGTGCAAATGTCGCGCCTTAGGAAAAAGCTGGAATCTGCTGATGGAAAAGCAGCATATTTGCAGACTATTCGCGGCTGGGGATATGTATTATATGCTGATTAGAGAATTTCTTCCGAAGAGTCTTTTTGGCCGCGCTTTGTTGATTCTGGTGCTGCCGACTGTGCTTATTCAAATGCTGATGACTTACATATTCTTTGATCGTCATTGGCAGGCGATAACTCGCTATATGTCTTATTCATTAGCCGGAGAAACTGCTTATCTGGTTATGCAGCTGCGTGAGATGCCGGAGCGCCAGAAACTTGAATTTACCGGCAATTTTGAGAAAGCAACCGGACTGAAAATTGAATTATTGAATAATGATGATTTCGAGACAAAAAATTCTTCCTGGAAAAATATTGAGCAGAAAAATGCTGAATTTCCTGCCTACAGCGCCTTGCTGGCGAGTAAAATAAATGAGCAATTCATCATTCGCCGCCTTGAAAACAGCGACAATATAGAAATCAGCGTCAAGCTTTCCGGACAGATTCTAAGAATCAAAACAACTGCCAAGCGCTTAGAAAGTCCTACAACTAATATTTATTTGTTCTGGATGGTTGGTTCATCAATTCTGCTGTTATTAATTGCGGTTATTTTTCTGCGTAATCAGCTGCGGCCAATAAGCAAACTGGCCAAAGCTGCTGACAATTTCGGACGCGGAGTTGATACGCCTGATTTCCGTCCGCATGGCGCTACTGAGGTTCGCATGGCGGCGCGGGCTTTTATTGTAATGCGCGAACGTATCAAACGCCAGATTCGGACAAGAACAGATATGTTATCAGGCATTTCACATGATCTGCGAACGCCGCTGGCGCGCATGAAGCTGGAACTTGCGCTGCTTGAAGATAGCGAAGTAAAAGCTGATCTGGCAGAAGATGTGCAGCAAATGGAACATATGATCAACGAATATCTGGATTTTGCGCGCGGTGAAGGTTCAGAAGAGGCGGTAGTTTGCGAATTACATAAATTGCTTGCAGAGGTGGCGGCGGATTATTCACGCAGTGGAGATGCGCTTAAATTCATTGCCGGAGAGTCTGTATCAATGGCAATTAAACCAGTAGCGATGCGCCGGATGCTGCATAATCTGATTGATAATGCGCTGCGCTATGGCAAAAGCGCGGTCATGACTTATGATTATGATCATAGATTTGTAAGGATTATAATTGATGATGAAGGCGAGGGCATTCATGAAACAATGCGGCAGGAGGTTTTTCGCCCTTTTGTGCGCCTTGACGCATCGCGCAACAGCAAAACCGGCGGCGTTGGACTTGGTCTTTCAATAGCGCGTGATATAGCCTTAGCGCATGGCGGAACTATAGAGCTTTCCGAAAGCCCTTCCGGCGGATTAAGAGTAATTATTATACTGCCATTTGAGAAAACTGATAAAAGAAACTAATAAAAACTAATTAATGAACTAATAGAGGAACTAACAGAGAAACTAATAGAGAAATTGATAAAGGAAACTGCTAAAAGAAATTGATAAAAAAGCTGATGTAGATTTCTTGCCTGGTTTACTTGATCAAAAAAGGTGTTTTATGAGCTTGTTTATATTGCGTTTCTGGCCAGTTATTTTGCCGTTATTGGCTTATTTATGGTGGTATATTGCCGCGCGAAGGAAGGCAATTCGCGCGGAAGTGAAGCCGCCGCATTTTCGTGAAGGACCGTGGTTCTGGTCGATAATTGCCAGCCTTGCGATCGGATTATTGATTTTTCTCGCGCTCGGACTGGCAAATGCTCCTAATAGCGGAGAATATGTTCCGCCGCGTTTTGAAAAAGGACAAATCATTCCAGGGCATTTGGAAAAATGAAAGATCAGCTCAGAATTAATCCGCCATGGCTTGAATATTCGGAAACCAAGGCGCTGGCTTTGGCTTTTTCGCAAGCCGGATTTTTGTTGCGTTTTGTAGGCGGTTGCGTTCGTGATGCGATATTGCCGCGAGCAGCAGGTGAATTTGAGCTTGATGCGGCTAGTGATGCGCGGCCAGAGCAAATTATCAGCTTACTTAATAATGCCGGAATTAAGTCAGTTCCTGTTGGCATAGAACATGGAACAGTACTGGCGGTTATTGGCGACAAAACATTCGAAATAACCACTCTGCGCCGTGATGTTGCAACTGACGGTAGACATGCGGAAGTTGAATTTACCAGTAGCTGGGAAGAAGATGCGCGCCGTCGTGATTTCACAATCAATGCTTTATATATTGATATGGACGGTTTTGTTTATGACTATGTTGGCGGCATTGCTGATTGTCAGTCGAGAATTGTCAGATTTATCGGCAATGCAGATGCGCGAATAAAAGAGGATTATTTGCGAATTCTGCGTTATTTCCGTTTTGTGGCAAGCATTGGCGAAAATAAATTCTCGGAAACAGCGCTACTTGCTTGTGCAAATAACCAGCAATTTATTGACAAGCTTTCCGGCGAACGCATTGCCAGAGAAATGCTTAAATTATTTTCCTGCGCCGCGACGAGCAAGGCGATTGGCGAATTATTGCCGCTATTGCCGCAATCTTTGCCCTTTCTGAACGGACAGAAAAGCGCGGAGATTATTGCCAGACTTGAAGAGCAGATCGCGCATTTGCACGGTAATGATATTTCTAAAGATAAAGACAGTTCTAAAGACAGTTCTAAAGATATTTCTAATGCTATTTCTCTACTGAAACTTGCAGCAATAATTGGCGAAAATGATCGTCTGAATAAAATCGCATTCAGGCTTAAGCTATCTACAAAACAGAAAGATTATATACAAAAACTATTATCACATATTGAGCTGGTTGATGCTAAGATGAGCAGCAAAGCTCAGAAAAAACTGCTGCGTAAATTAGGCGCGGAAAATTATCGTGCGCTGATTCTTCTTGCTTATGCTTTTTCCGCAGAAAAATGGTCAGATTATCAAAATCTTCTCGCCAGCGCCGCTTGGCAAATACCACATTTTCCAATCGTTGCCGGAGATTTAATTGCCAAAGGCATCAAGCCGGGAAAAGCTCTCGGCGACAAGCTCAGAAATCTCGAAGAAATCTGGGAAGAGAGCGAATATTCACTGAATAAAAGCCAGCTTATGGCGCGTATTTACGGAGCTTCCTGAGTAGTATCTTTTTCTCCGGCAGGAACCTCTTCCAGCGAATAGCCAGCTGAGCGGATTGTGCGAATCAGATCTGGCTGATTTCCGTCATAATCAAGCCCTTTGCGTAAACGGCGCACATGTACGTCAACAGTACGCAATTCGACATAAATATCATGTCCCCACACGGCATCAAGCAACTGTTCGCGTGAGAAAACACGGCCAGGATGTTCAAGGAAATAACGCAATAAACTAAACTCAGTAGGACTTAAATGCACCTCATTATCACCGCGTGTTACCTTATGTCCGGCAACGTCCATTTTGACATCAGAAAAAACCAGAACTTTTTCTGAAAGCGCCGGACGGAAACGGCGGAACACCGCGCGAATACGCGCAATAAGCTCAGCCGGAGAAAATGGCTTGACGATATAATCATCAGCTCCGGCGTCCAAACCGCGAATACGGTCAGATTCCTCGCCACGCGCTGAGAGCATTATTATCGGAATTCCTTTAGTGTCTGCGCTCCAGCGCAATTGTTTGCAAATATCAATTCCTGACATTGAAGGAAGCATCCAATCAAGGACAATAACGTCAGGCTTGTATTCTTTTACCATGGTAACGGCTTCCTCTCCGTCGCCGGTAGAGTAAACACGAAACCCTTCGCGCTCAAGATTATAGCGCAGTAGAGTGACAATCGCCACTTCATCTTCGACAATCAAAACTGATGTTTCCAAGGTGCAGCCCCTTTTTTCGTTTACCTTAACAGGAGCATAAAGTAACATGCAGAATAAATCATGCAAGCAAGAATTAAGAGGAATTATGAATTCAAATATGAGTTCCAAACTGCGTTTTGCCCTTGAAATAGGGCCTTTACTGGTTTTCTTTCTCGGTTATCGCTTTGCTGATCTTATGGTGGCTACGGCGGCTCTTATTATATTCACCGCCTTATCTTTGCTTATAACTTATGTTTATGAAAAACGCATTGCGACAATGCCGCTCATTTCCGGAGTGGCAGTTGCGATATTTGGCGGAATGACGTTGTTTCTACAGAATGAAGATTTTATAAAAATCAAACCAACTGTGGCAAATATTTTATTCGCAACGATAATTCTCGGCGGAGTTTATTTTAAGAAAAATCTGCTGAAATATATTTTCGGCAGCGCCTTGTCGTTAAGCGAAGAAGGCTGGCGGATTTTTTCCAAGCGCTGGGGATTTTTCTTCCTTTTTCTTGCCGCTTTAAATGAAGTTATCTGGCGTAATTTTTCCACCGATTTCTGGGTTGATTTTAAGGTCGTTGGAATGTTGTCATGTACGATTATTTTTACCTTATGTCAGTTGCCTTTGCTTAAAAAACACGCTCTAACAGAACCATCGAAATAGTTTTAAATAATCAAAAATATAAATAGCTATGAAGCTTCGTAGCTCTTAAGTTTCAATCGCTCTGTAGGCTATATCGCGGCGGCAAAATCCTTCCGGCCAGTCGATTGCATCTATTGCCTGATAAGCGCGGCTCGTTGCTTCTTTCATATTTTTGCCAAGCGCGGTTACGCCAAGAACTCTGCCGCCGACAGCAATTATTTTTTCAGCTTTTTTCTCCGTTCCGGCATGGAAAATTTTTATGTTTTCAAATGCAGCCGCTTTGTTGAGATTACGAATTTCTGAGCCTTTGCTGTAAGCGCCAGGATAGCCACGCGTCGCCATAACCACGCAGACTGCCGGATCAGGCAGGAAGCGAATATCTGCATCATTAAGTTTTCCACGCGCAACTGCTTCGAGAGTTTTATATAAATTTCCACAAAATCTCATCATCAGGCTTTGTGTTTCCGGATCGCCAAAACGGACATTATATTCAAGCAATTTCACGCCTTGTTCAGTAATCATTAAGCCGGCAAATAACACGCCGCGATAAGTCATTCCTTCTTGCTTCATTGCGGCAATGGTTGGCAGAATTATTTTTTCCATCGCCTCTTTTCGCACTTTTTCCGAGGCTACCAGCGGCGGAGAATATGTTCCCATGCCGCCAGTATTAGGACCTTTGTCACCATCAAAAGCGCGTTTATGATCTTGCGCGAAGCCGAATTCTATCGCCGTATCACCATCGGAAAGAGCGAAAAAACTTATCTCCTCTCCTTCTAAAAATTCTTCGATAACTACATTGCCGCCGCCTTCAATACGTCCGGAAAACATATCATCAAGAGCCGCCAGCGCCTCTGCTTTATTGTCGGCAATTATAACGCCTTTTCCGGCGGCCAGACCGTCGGCTTTTACCACAATCGGGAAAGATTTTCCTTCAAGGAATTTTCTGGCATCGTCAATATTGGCAAAAAAACCATAAGCAGCAGTGGGAATATTATATTTGCGACATAAATCTTTCATGAAGCCTTTTGAAGATTCAAGCCGCGCCGCTTTTTGCGAAGGTCCGAAAGTTGCTATTCCGGCGGCATTCAAAGCGTCGGAAAGGCCGCTAACCAGCGGTTGCTCAGGGCCAATTACTACCAGATTTATTTGTTTTTCCACGCAGAACTGAACTATTTCCTGATTTGTGGCAAGCGCAACACATTCAGCATCATCGCTAATTCCAGAATTGCCCGGAGAGCAGTAAATTTTCTCAACTTCCGGCGAATATTTTAAACGCCAGCATAAAGCATGTTCACGACCGCCGCCGCCTATTACCATAACATTTGCCATCTATAAGCCTTTCTTGTATTTTAGCCGGGAATCAGGAATCAGGAATCAGGGATCAGGAATCAGAAGCTAGAAGCCAGAAACCAGAAGCCAGAAGGCAGAAGCTACTTAACCAGCAAC
>CAZFJN010000018.1:5207-19571 GCA_964519595.1 uncultured Rickettsiales bacterium | reverse complement strand
AACCAGCAACCAGCAACCACTTAACCATTCACCAAGCACCAACTTAGCCATATGCCAGAATCCGCCGCTAACTTCAACCACAACGAAATAATATACTCAGTAAGCGAAATATCGCAGGCGGTAAAGCGCATGGTTGAGGAGCGTTTTGGCGTAGTAAAATTGCGCGGCGAAATTACCGGCTACAAGCTGGCCAGCTCCGGACATTGTTATTTTCGCCTGAAAGATGATAATGCGGCAATTGATGCGGTAATGTGGAAAGGCACTATTTCTAAGCTTCAGCTTAAACCGGAAGATGGTCTTGAGGTAGTAGCCAGCGGCAGAATTACTACTTATCCAGGGAAATCATCTTATCAGATTGTCGTTGATTTTATGGAAGCAGCAGGCGCCGGAGCGTTAATGGCGCTGCTGGAAAAACGTAAGGCGCAGCTGGCGGCAGAAGGATTATTCGCTGCGGCGCGTAAGAAAAAATTACCATATATTCCGAAGATAATCGGCGTTGTTACTTCGCCAACCGGAGCAGTTATTCGCGATATTATTCATCGTATTTCTGATCGTTTTCCTTGTCATATTGTCGTGTGGCCGGTTGCGGTGCAAGGAGAAGGCGCGGCTGTGCAGATAGCAGCTGCTATCGAGGGATTTAATTCATTGCCTGTTTCCAGAGTGATTTCTGAGCCAATTTCCGGTTCTTTATTACGTCCGGATGTTATTATCGTTGCGCGCGGTGGCGGCTCAATAGAAGATTTGTGGTCTTTTAATGAAGAGATAGTAGTTCGTGCCGCCGCTAATTCAAAAATTCCGCTTATTTCAGCAGTAGGACATGAAACTGATACGACTTTAATTGATTATGCTGCGGATATTCGCGCGCCAACTCCGACTGCGGCGGCGGAAATGGCTGTTCCTGTTCTTGCTGATTTGAAAATTTCTCTGGCGCAAATGGAAAATAGAATGTCCGCAGCAATGCGCCGCGAATTATTGCATCAGGAAAATCGTCTGCAAGGATTATTGCGCGGACTGCCAAGGCCGCTGGAATTATTACAAACCGCGATGCAGCGGCTTGATGATATAAGCGAGCGTCATAGCGGCTCTTTATTGCTGTTTCTTTCCCGCAAGCAGCAGATTATCGAAATGGCGGCGCGTGGTTTATCGCCGACGCGGCTGTTGCGCGATATTGAACAGCATAACCACAAAATTACTGATTATCTTCAGCGAGCTTTTCCTGCTACTTTACGGATTATTGCGGCAAAATCTGATAAAATCACCGCCCTTGCTGCAATGCTTGAAAGCATGAATGTTCAGCGCGTTCTTGAACGCGGATTTGCCATGGTGCGCGGTGATAACGGCAAATTAATAACCAAAGCGCAGCAGGCAAAACAAAACAAAAAACTGGAATTGATTTTCAGCGATGGCAAATATCATATCAATTCTACTTCTATGAAGTAGAATTGGTATGGAAACCGTGTGCCGAAAGCACCGGTTTCCCGCCGCGTAGCGGGCGAGACTCGCAATCTATTGCTACGCAATAGATTGCGAAACAGTATAAGATAGAAACATGATCAAAAAAAATTAAAAATACGCACAAAAGATAATTACAAATAAATAGGCGCAAATAAATAGGCATAAATAGGCGCAAATAAATAAGCGCAAAAAATAATCAAACAAAGTAAAATATTTTTATGGCAACACGCACGGAAAAACTTACAGAATTCAAAAATGCTGATTTAACAGAGCTGGTGCAAGCTACAGAAGATGCTATTCGTGATGGAATTGGCTTTAACTGGGTTATTCCGCCGGAGCGCGATATTCTCGAAGGTTATTGGCGAGGGGTTTTAATGGTGCCTGATCGCGTGTTGTTTGTCGGCAGGCTCGATGGCTCAGTAGCAGGCAGTATTCAGCTGATAAAACCAGGAATAAGCAAAGAAACCTCCTCATTCGCCGCCTCTCTTGACGCGCATTTTGTAGCGCCCTGGGCGCGTGGTCATGGTCTGGCGAAAATGTTAATGGAAGCGGCAGAGCGCGAGGCGAGGGCGCTGGGATTCTCTGTGCTTAAGCTCAGCGTGCGGCAAACACAGGAAGCAGCTATTTCCCTTTATGAAGAAATGCGCTATATGCGCTGGGGAACTCTTCCTACTTATGAATATGTTGGCGCGCAAATGATCGCCGGACATTTTTATTATAAGAATCTTGATCCGATTTCATCTTTAGTATGATTTTAGTATGATTTTAGTATGATTTTATCTTTAGTGTTTTTCTAGAGTATTTTTCTAGAGTATTTTTCTAGAGTGATTTTAATTCTATTAGTTATTTGTGATGTGTTATGATTCTCTATCCGGCTATTGATCTTAAAGATAATAAATGTGTGCGCTTGTTGCGTGGTGACATGAACAGCGCTACGGTTTTTGCGAAAACTCCGGCCGAGCAGGCGGCGGAATTCGCAGCACTAGGATTTAGCTGGCTGCATGTGGTTGATCTAAACGGCGCTTTTGCCGGAAAGCCGGTTAATGGCGAGGCGGTTAAGGCGATTTTGCAGGCGGTTAATCTGCCGGTTCAGCTTGGCGGCGGCATTCGCAATATGCAGATGATCTCAGACTGGCTGGAAGCGGGCGTTTCGCGTGTGATCTTAGGCACGGCAGCGCTTAGAAATCCGCAATTGGTAAAAGAAGCCTGCCGTTTATTTCCTGAACAAATTGCCGTTGGAATTGACGCCAGAGATGGTTTTGTTGCAGTTTCCGGCTGGGCGGAAATATCTGATAAAAAAGCGGTAGATCTGGCCAGACAGTTTGAAGATGTTGGAATTTCTGCGATAATTTATACAGACATCAGCAAAGACGGAGCGATGGAAGGCCCTAATTTAGCAGAGACAGTTGCGCTGGCGGAACAAATTTCAATTCCGGTTATTGCTTCCGGAGGAATCAGCAGCAATGCTGACATAAAAGCCTATAAGCAGCATGAATTGTCTGGAATAAGCGGCTGCATACTTGGCCGCGCCCTTTATGATGGAAAAATAGATGTAAAAGAGGTACTGGCGATATGACAAGGCAATTACGAATAGCCATTGCTGGAATCGGCACTGTCGGCAGTAGCGTTATCGCTCTGATTGAGCAGCAGCGCGATTTGCTGCGCGCGCGCGCCGGATGTGATGTGAAGATCGTAGCAGTTGCCGCTGGTGATTTGCACAAAAAACGCGCTGTTGATTTATCAGGATACCGCCTTGAAACAGATGCTCTGGCTTTTGCCGCCGCTGCTGATATTGATGTGGTGGTTGAATTAATAGGCGGCGCAGAAGGCGCAGCGCGGGCGCTGGCGGAAGCTTCATTGTCAGCTGGGAAACATCTGGTTACTGCTAACAAGGCGCTGATTGCAACACATGGCGCGCGCCTTGCGGAAATAGCGGCAGGAAACAAGCTGGCATTGTTATTTGAAGCGGCGGTTGCTGGCGGCATTCCAATTATAAAATTACTTTGTGAAGGACTTGCGGCAAACCGGATCAGCCGTGTGAGTGGAATTTTAAACGGCACTTGCAATTATATTCTAACACATATGTGGGAACAGAAACGCTCATTTGATGACATGCTCGCCGAGGCGCAGAAACTAGGCTATGCTGAGGCTGATTGCGGCTTTGATGTTGACGGAATTGACGCTGCCCATAAGCTTGCTATATTAGCGGCGCTTGCTTATGGCAGAAAGCCTGATATTTCGGCGGTGAATGTTCAAGGCATTCGCGGCGTTACTTTGCACGATATGAGCTGCGCTGATGAATTAGGCTATGTTATTCGTTTGCTTGGCGTAGCAACTGGCAATGATGTGCCTTCAGTCTATCCGGCGCTGGTTGCGAAAAATTCGAATCTCGCCTCAGTTCGCGATGTGTTTAACGCTATTGAGCTTGAAGCTGATTCTGCTGGAACGATCTTCATCAAAGGCCGTGGCGCCGGCGGTGCGCCTACTGCTTCGGCAGTTGTTGCTGACATAGTAGATATAGCGCGCGGCAATTATAATTCTTATCTTTTAACTGATAAATTCGCAGATAAGGCAGTAATTAAGGCAAATGGTGAAAATAAATGTGAATATTATATACGTTTTTCTGTAATAGATAAGCAAGGAGTTCTCGCTGACATTACTGCTATATTTCGTGATTGCGGAATATCGCTTAAATCTTTTCTCCAGCATGGCCAAGCAAAAGGCGAAAATGTTTATATAGTCGTGGCAACACATGAAACAACGATCAGCGAAATAAAAACCGCGCTGGCAAAAATAGCGCAGCAACCTTCAGTCACTGAAGCGCCGGTTTATATGCGGATTTTATAGATATCGTCTTTATTGGCAGCTGATTCATTGACGGTTGGAATATATGCCTACTGCCTCGCTGCTTGCCAATATATGTCCGGCCATTGCGTTTTCTGCTTCTTTTCCAGTAAAATTCTCGCCAAGTTCTAGTGTTTTTACGTCGAGAGCATAAATGCGGAAATGATAATGGTGAATAATTTCATCATTCCATGGTGGACAAGGACCGTCATAACCGCCGAATGTGCCTTGCATAAATTCCGCATAATCATTGCGGCCATTTACGCCATAAGGAGTTTTGCCAGTTTTTTTGCCGCCTTCAAGATGAGCATTGCTATCCTGGCCTTTTGTTATGGTTGTAATTTCAGGAGGAATATCAACCAAAGCCCAGTGGTAAAAATTACGCCTTTTCATAGTGGCAGGCAGAGTTTTTCCTTCTTTATTAGCATCATCAAATATTGTCGGAACATCCGGATCAACAACTATCAGAGCATATGATTTTACGCCTTCTACAGCGCCTGACCAGCTGATTTCAGGATTTATATTGCCGCCGTTTTTGGTTTTTCCCTTGCCGTCTTTCTGGCAGAAGGCGAATTCCGGCGGTATTTTTCCGCCATTTTCAATGCCGCCAAGACGAACTTCCAGAGCGTATGAACTGGCTGAAAACAGCCATGTTGGCAGCATAAAAGAAATTATAAACAATATTTTTTTCATGTAATTTACTCCTGAAATGATATAAGCAACTATATAAGCAACTATATAAGTACTATAAGCTGATACCATGTTATCATAAAAACAGAGAATAAAAATGTTCATTCAAACTGAAAAAACTCCAAATCCTAATACGCTTAAATTTATTCCCGGCACAGAGGTGATGAAAAGCGGCACAGCTTTTTTTACCAACCGCGAAGATGCTTCAATTTCGCCTCTGGCGGTGGTGTTGTTTGACGTTGAAGGCGTAAGCGCGGTTTTTCTCGGTAGCGATTTTATCACGGTAAGCAAAGATGAAGCGTCGCATTGGGAAGCGCTTAAACCAATTTTGCTTACTGTAATTATGGAACATTTTGTCGCCGGAAAAGAGGTTATTATTACTTCTTCTGTAATCGCCGCAACTAGTGATGCGGAAGATTCAGAGCTGATAAAACAAATCAAAGAATTGATTGAAACTCGCGTTCGTCCGGCAGTGGCGCAAGATGGTGGTGACATCATATTTCATGGCTTTGAAGATGGTATCGTAAAATTAGAGCTGCATGGTTCATGTTCCGGCTGCCCTAGCTCAACGGTAACTCTTAAAAACGGTATAGAAAATATGCTAAAACATTATGTGCCGGAAGTTGTGGCGGTTGAAGCAGTGTAGTTAGTTGGCAGTTAGCAGTTAGCAGTTGGTAGTTGGTGGTTGGTGGTTGGTGGTTTAATAAAAAATAAATATGGTGTGACGATAAAATAATATGACAATAAAATTATTCAATAAAGAGCCGAATTTTGATTTTATGGGAAAGCGTTGGCTAGGCTTTGGCGCGTCAATTTTTCTCACCATCGCCTCTTTGCTGCTGGTTGCGGAGAAAGGACTTAATCTCGGCATTGATTTTACTGGCGGCATTTTAATGGAAGCTCAGACCACTAAACCAGCTGATCTCGCTGCTATGCGCCTGGCTTTAAACAGTGGTGAATTCGGCGAGGTTTCGCTGCAAAATAGCGGCTCGGTAAACGATGTTATGATCAGAATTCAGGTCAGCGATAATGATGATCAGGCAAAAACCATCGAGCAGGTTAAAAAGCTGCTTGTCAACCTTACTGCCAGTGAAATTATCTTTCGCAAGGTTGATTATGTAGGACCTACTGTTGGCAACGAATTGATTCGCAATGGCGTAATAGCCACTATTCTTTCCTTCGCGGCGATTATGCTTTACGTATGGTTTCGCTTTGAATGGCAATATAGTATTGGCGCTGTTTTGGCGCTGCTGCATGACAGTATAATGGTAATTGGATTTTTTGCGCTGACTCGTTTTGAATTCGGACTTACGGCGGTGGCGGCAATTCTCACCATAATCGGCTATTCGATAAATGATTCAGTAGTAATCTATGATCGAATTCGTGAAAATATGCGCCGCTTCAAAAAACAGAAAATAATTACTCTGCTTAATATCAGCATCAACGAAACATTGTCGCGGACAATACTTACCGCTTCAACAACTCTGCTTGCTGCGCTGGCTCTTTATCTGTTCGGCGGCGAGGTTATCAGCGGTTTTTCCGCGGCAATGGTATTTGGCGTTATAATCGGCACTTATTCTTCAATCTATATCTCAGCGCCGACTTTGCTTTATCTGCGCCTTCGTGATGATACAGCTACAAAAACACAGCAGGAAAATTATGCACCGTGATCTTGAAGGATATAAGTTCAATCAATTATCTGTTGGCATGAAGGCAACTGTTTCGCGCACTATTACTGAAACTGATTTACGAAATTTTTCCGGAGTGTCCGGCGACACAAATCCTATGCATTTAAACGAAGAATATGCACGTTCTACACCTTTTGGCGGCTGCATAGTTCATGGTATGCTGACTGCTTCTTTAATCTCGGCGGTAATTGGCACGAAGCTTCCTGGTCCTGGCTGTATTTATATGAGCCAGTCACTTAAATTTTTAGCGCCAGTAAGAGTTGGCGATACGGTTTACGCAACTGCTACCATTACTGCTCTTGATGAACAGCGCCATCGCGCAACTCTTGCCACGCAGTGTTTCGTAAGAAACGTTATGGTCTTAGACGGCGAGGCTTTAGTAAAGGTTCCTAACGCTCAGGCAAATGCTCAAGCGTAAATAGGAAATTCCTTACATATTGCCGCTACTTTCGATTTTACCGCTTTTTCCACTGCCGAATTGTCGCCGCCTTTGGCCAGACCATCAAGCACATCGCCAATTAAATTGCCGATTATTTTAAATTCAGCAATGCCGAAGCCGCGTGTTGTGCCAGCCGGAGTTCCCAGCCTGATTCCGCTGGTAATTGCCGGTTTTTCTGTATCAAAAGGAATGGCATTTTTGTTGCAAGTAAGGCCGGCGCGTTCCAGCGATTCTTCCGCCGCCTTGCCAGTTACCGATTTTGGCCGCAGATCAACCAGCATTAAATGACAATCAGTACCGCCAGTTACAATCGCGCAACCACGTTCAACCAGAGTCGCCGCCAGCGCGCGCGCATTATCTAAAACCTGCTTGCCATAAAGCTTGAACTCAGGACGCAGCGCCTCGCCGAAGGCCACCGCCTTCGCCGCTATTACATGCATTAAAGGTCCGCCCTGAATTCCCGGAAAAATCGCTGAATTAATTTTTTTGCCAAGCTCTGCATCATTTGACAAAATTAATCCGGAACGTGGTCCACGCAGAGTTTTATGCGTTGTTGTCGTAACCACATGCGCGTGCGGAAAAGGATTAGGATAAATTCCCGCCGCCACTAATCCGGCATAATGCGCCATATCAACCATGAATAAGGCAGAAACCTTATCAGCAATAGCGCGAAACCGCGCAAAATCAATCACCCGCGGATAAGCTGAACCGCCAGCTATAATCAGCTTTGGCTGATGTTCTGCGGTAAGCTGCTCAATTTGATCATAATCAATCAGACAATCTTCTTTTCGCACACCATATTGCACGGCATTAAACCATTTGCCGGATTGATTAGGCGCTGCGCCATGCGTTAAATGTCCGCCAGCGGCCAGCGACATGCCAAGAAAAACATCGCCCGGTTTTAAAACCGCCATGAACACCGCCTGATTCGCCTGCGATCCGGAATGAGGCTGAACATTGGCATATGAACAGCCGAACAGCTCTTTTGCGCGGTCAATCGCCAGCTGCTCGGTTTTATCAACCGCCTCGCAACCGCCATAATAACGTTTGCCCGGATAGCCCTCGGCATATTTATTAGTAAGCACTGAGCCTTGCGCCTCAAGAACAGCGCGTGAGACGATATTTTCGCTGGCGATCAGCTCAATCTGCGTTTGCTGGCGACTGAACTCTTCATCTAATGTTTCTTTTACCGCCGGATCGCTGGCGGCGAGATCATCATAAAAAAATCCGTTGGACATTTTTTCATCTTTCTTCTGTGCAAACACAGTTTAGTTAGTTAGCAGTTGGTAGTTAGCAGTTGGCAGTTTAGTTAGTTGGCAGTTTATCAGCCTAATTTTTCAACCCTCTTTTCATGTCTGCCGCCTTCAAAATCAGTGACCAGAAAAGCAGCAAGAATTTCCTTGGCCAGTTTTTCATCAGTGATTCTTTCGCCAAGGCACAGCACGTTAGCATTATTATGTTTTCTGGCAAGAACTGCTTCTTCCACGCTGCGACATAAAGCAGCGCGAATGCCCTTATGGCGATTGGCGGCAATGCTCATGCCAATTCCTGAACCGCAGATTAAAATTCCGCGCCTTCCAGATTTGGCGAGCAACCACTTGCATAAAGAATTAGCAAAATCCGGATAATCAACCGAGTCAGCGCTATGCGCGCCAAGATCTTCCACCAGCAGCGTATGCGCGATTAAATCATCGCGCAAAATATTTTTAAGCTTAATTCCGGCGTGATCAGCAGCAATGGCAATTATTTCTGACATAAATAATTTTTCCTACATCATCCTTTCAATGCGACTTGCTACTTCGTTGAGTGTTTCAATCATCGCATTTTCCATATCGAGCAGATTTTTGTTGCCGGAAGTTTGCTGTTTTTGCGAGACTAGTCTGGTCAATTCGCGTACTTCGCTGCTTAAACGGTCAATTTCTTTTTTGTTTTCAATAACTTCATCAGAGAGCATTAATCCGGCCAGCAACAAAGACATCACCTCGCCCGGATTGCCGCCCATTTGATAGGCAAGCTGGCCAAGCCGCTCATCGAGATCAAAAGCCAGCGCCTGTAGATGCTCTTCCTGACCATCATCACAGGCAATATGATATTCTTTTGAGTTAATACGAATAGGAACTGTTGCCATAAAATTACAAAATAATGATATAATACAATAAATTACTAATATAATAGCCAAAAATGACAATATCTTAATACACGAAAAAATCAATTGTCACATTAGTTTCATGCAAATTTATGCTTTTTTGCGGTAGAGTATCAGGATAAGGAATTATTTTATTATGTCATTGCAAGATCAAGCAAAGGAAGCGACAAAACAACAAATTGTTGAAGAGGTTGCTGTTGTCTTAAAAGAAAATTGGGAGATGATTCGTCTAGGTTTTGAAGACAAAGCCCTTCCTGATTTTGCTAGGAAAATAAAAAAAGCAGAAAATACTAATGCAATTAACAATCAATTTCGCAAAATGGCGAACGAGCTGATAGAAAAACGGCAATTTACAATTAAAAATACAAATTCTACAGATACAACAATAACAATTTCTGAACTGAATAGCAAATTACAAGGAGAAGATATTGGGAAAAAATTCCTTGCTCAGAAACAGGTTGATAGTCTTGATCAATTAATTCCTACCACAACACAAGTTGAACAAATTGCTGCAGCTGTTGGTGAGGTTGCACATAATAATAGCGGATTTCTTAGAAATATTTTTAGGAGCAGTTTAAGCATAGCTCAAAATGTTGAAAATCAAGTTGAAGAAAAACTTAAAACTCTTGAAATCCCTTTCCTAACCAAAGGAAAAGGTGGAAATATAGACAGAGCCGGCAATGCTGCATATGATGCTGCATATATAGCAGCCGGTGGTAAAAAAGAGGACATTGCACGAACTGATTGTGTCAACGTCACTCTTGAGAATACAGAAATCAACACTCTTGATGATGTAAAGAAAGCCAGATTAGGCGATGTTATATTCGAACAAACTTATGCTGCTTCACAGCAGGGAATTCGTGCCAAGATAGAGGAAGAATACACGAAAAACGGTTTCTTTGGCAGTATTGCCAAATCTATAGGACCAGAATGGGCAAATTTCTTTATCGGCATTATCAACGCCATTATCGGCATGTTTAATTACCAGCCTTATGCGCTTATTCCTACAGAACAGCAAATCAATGCAACGTCGGAAATAGTTGCTGGCACGGTGAAGGATGTTCTTACTGGAGAAGAGGCATCAGCAATAAAAGATGCAGACAGTGCTAATAAAAAAGTAACTGCTGCTGTTAGCGGCGCATTAAGTGCAAAAAAACAAGCTCTTTCTCTTACTGATGAGCAGATAAAGGAAATATCAACTAAGGCCGGAAAAGGCGCTGAAGATAATTTTGATGAAATAAAATCAGTTCTTAGTAATAATGGAAATATCGTTAGTGCTGCTAGTAAATTTGCAGTAAACAATACAAACGATATAAGTTACAATCCTGAGCTGCAATCTGAATATCAAGGTATAGCAACTAATGGTTATGGTAAGAAAAAAAATCCGGGCATTGACATTTCTCGTGTTGGTTAGCGATGTTCTCTGGTTGCGGTGAATTCTATTTCCGGAAAATCTTTCTGGATTCTTTCTAAATGCCAGGCATTCGGGGCGAGGTAGGCGAGTTGGCCGCCGGAATCTTCGGCGCTGTTATATTTATTTTTATCGCAAAATTCATCGAGAGTTTTTTTATCCTTGGCTTTTATCCAGCGCGCGGTGGTATATTGCACGGCTTCGAAGCTGCCTTTTACTGAATATTCAGAAGCAAGGCGCGAGGCGATCACATCAAATTGCAGCTGGCCGACTACGCCGATAATCCACGGTGAACCGTCGAGAGGTTTAAAAATCTGGCTGGCACCTTCTTCGGAAAGCTGTTCAAGGGCGGCTTTTAGCTGTTTTGATTTCAGCGGATCATCAAGGCGGACGCGCTGGAAAAGCTCCGGCGCGAAGCTGGGAATTCCGGTGAAATATATTGTCTCGCCTTCAGTCAGCGTATCGCCGATTCGCAAATGTCCATGTCCGGGAATGCCGATAATATCGCCCGGCCAGGCAACTTCCGCCAGCTCACGTTCACGCGCCAGAAACATCACCGGATTATTAAGCGCCAGAGTTTTTCCGCTTCTGACATGCAGAACCTTCATGCCGCGTGTATATTTGCCGGAGCAGATACGCAGGAAGGCAATGCGGTCGCGGTGATTTTTGTCCATATTGGCTTGAATTTTGAATACAAAGCCGCTGAATTTCTCTTCGCAAGGATCAATATCGCGTGAATCAGCCGCCTGTATGCGCGGCGGAGGAGAGAATTCGCACAGCGCTTCCAGCAATTCACGAACGCCAAAATTATTAATCGCGCTGCCGAAAAAAACCGGCGTAACATGTCCTTCCAGATAATGCTCGCGGTTAAAAGGCGGATAGATTTCCTTGACCATTGCCACATCTTCGCGCAATTGCCTTAATTCCGCATCCGGAATGAATTCAGCAAGCGCCGGATCGTCAGCGCCTTTGAATTTTATTGACTCGCTGATACGATCACCTTGTTTGCTGTCAAATAAATATAAAGTATCAGTGAAGATGTTAAAGCAGCCGCGAAACCGTTCGCCAACGCCAATTGGCCAGACTATCGGACAGACATCAAGCGCCAGAGTTTTCTCAATTTCATCAAGCAGGGCGAGAGGGTCTTTTGTTTCGCGGTCCATTTTGTTGATAAAGGTGATTATCGGCGTATCACGCAGACGGCAAACTTCGAACAGTTTAAGCGTCTGCGTTTCAATTCCTTTCGCGCCGTCAAGAACCATTACTGCGCTGTCAACTGCGGTTAATGTGCGGTAAGTATCTTCAGAAAAATCTTTATGTCCTGGAGTATCAAGCAAATTGATGGTAATTGCTGCATATTCAAAAGTCATAACGGAAGCGGTAACGGAAATGCCGCGCTGCTGCTCAATCGCCATCCAGTCGGAAGTTGCCGCTTTGCCGCCTTTTTTGGCCTTAACCGCGCCGGCTAAATGAATTGCGCCGCCGAATAACAGCAGCTTTTCAGTCAGGGTGGTTTTTCCGGCATCAGGATGCGAAATAATCGCAAAAGTCCGGCGAGTAAGATGAGGATAATTCATATCAGGCATTTTTCTTTTCCCAGTTACCATTATCTGTCTGCTGATAATAATTAAGCTCCTGACCGGAATTTTTATATTGTTGCCAGCGGCGGCGAGCGGCGGCGAGCATCTCATCACTACTGCCGTCAAAAATATCTATTATGCGGCTATAAGATTTTGTCTCTTCAACATAATGACCATTGGTAATTACTAAAATCCGACCTTCTTCGCCTTCAGACAAGGCAGTTGCATCACAGGAAAAAAATATCGGCTGACGATCGGCATTTCCGTCGCGCAGACTGCCATGCGGAAGAAAGCTGTCCGGATCATAGTTCCACAATAATTCATTGAGCTTTTCCACGCGCGCTTCATCAGCCAGAACAACAGAACGCACGCCGCTTGAATAGCATTTTTCCAGTAGTTTAGGCAATGTTCGTTCAAGCGGAGTAGTGGTTAAATGATAAAAATTTATGCTAACCAATTATTTGCCCTCATAATACTGGGCAACCAGCTCGTTAAGCAGTCTTACGCCATAAGCGGTAGCACCCTTTGGACAAATGTCGGAATCTTTTTTGCTCCAGGCGGTTCCGGCGATATCCAGATGCGCCCACGGCACATCATTGACAAAACGTTGCAGGAACTGCGCGGCGGTTATAGAGCCGGCTTCGCGCTCTTTGCCGATATTCTGCATGTCAGCGATATCAGAGTTTATCTGTTTATCGTAAACATCAGCCAGCGGCATTCGCCATACTTCTTCGCCGACTTTTTCTCCGGCTTTGCTGATATTTTCAGCGAGCTGGTCATTATTGGAAAATAATCCGGCGCGGGAAGTGCCAAGAGCGACAATAATCGCGCCAGTTAAAGTTGCCAGATCAACAATGAATTTTGGCTTGAAATGTTTTTGTGTGTACCACAGAACATCCGCCAGAACCAGCCTGCCTTCCGCGTCAGTATTTAATACTTCGATGGTTTGTCCGGAATATGATTTCACCACATCGCCAGGGCGTTGTGCGTTGCCGCCGGGCATGTTTTCAACTAATCCAACCAGACCAACCGCATTTATTTTTGCCTTGCGTCCGGCGAGCGTTTTCATCAAGCCGATAACTGTTCCGGCGCCGCCCATATCCCACTTCATCTCTTCCATGCCGCCGGCTGGTTTTATCGAGATACCGCCAGTATCAAAAGTAACGCCTTTGCCGACAAAGGCAAGAGGGGCGGTTTTTGCGGATTTTCCCAGGCCATTCCATTTCATGACCACCATTTTTGATTCATTTATCGAGCCTTGACCAACGCCAAGCAGAGCGCCAAAGCCGAGCTTGTGCATTTCCGGCTCGCCGAATACTTCCACTTCAACGCCGAGTTTTTCAAGCTCAATACATTTTTCTGCCAGAGTTTCCGGATAAATAATATTTGCCGGCTCGCTAACCAGATCGCGTGTGAAAAACACGCCATCAGCCAGCGGTTTAAGCGCCAGGAATGATTTTTCTGCCGCTTTTCCATTATGAGCGGCGAAGGCTAGAGAAGAAAGGGAAGGTTTTTCTTCCGGCTTCTTTTTAGTGAAATATTTGTCAAAGCGGTAGCTGCGTAAAAGCGCGCCGTGAGCAATGCGTCCGGCATCGAGCTTGCTGTCATCGACTATAACTGACAGAGTTTTAACGCCGGCATGATTTGCGAATGAGACGAGCGAGCCGCCGATATTTTCCATTATCGCCGGAGTGATTTTTTTATTGTCACCAACGCCGATTACCAACAGGCGTTCATTTTTAGCGGTTGATGGTAAAATTACCGAGATATTCTGGCCGCGTTTTCCGGTGAATTTTTCTGTAGCCAGAGCCTTAGCCAAAGCGCCGCCTGACTGTTTATTAAGCTGCCCAGCGTAGGCAGAGAGTTTTTTATCTGTGCCAACCAGCAGCGCAATTGCCTGTGTGCTGGAAGTTTTAGCGGCAGATAATTCTGTAAAACGAATATCCATTTTTATTTCCCTGAGTAGTAGTTTATGTTTATTTATAGCTATATGTTTGTTTAAACTTTATAGTTTTCGTCTTTCTTTATAGTTTCCGTCTTTATAGATTAATATTTTTCACAGTAATTCTCAGATAAGATGATGATCAGATAACATGAAAATTTACAGTCAA
>CAZFJN010000018.1:0-5107 GCA_964519595.1 uncultured Rickettsiales bacterium | reverse complement strand
TCACAGTAATTCTCAGATAAGATGATGATCAGATAACATGAAAATTTACAGTCAATATATCGTTAAGCAGCTTATCCACGCTACCTTGTTGATCACGATCAGCCTTACCAGCATCGTGTGGTTGACGCAAGCCTTACGCTATATTGATTTTATCGTTAATCAGGGCGTTTCGATTATCTTATTTTTGAAGCTGACTATTTTACTGATTCCCAGCCTGTTGCTTACCATTCTGCCGCCGGCATTTTTCTGTGCGGTTATTTTTACTTATAACAAGATGAAAACAGATAGCGAGCTGGTGGTAATGCAAGCCAGCGGCCTTGATGCCTGGCGTTTGACGCAGCCGGCGTTGCGCGTGGCGCTGGCGGTAACTTTGCTTGCCTATTTTCTTGCTCTTTATGTCCAGCCGGTAAGTATGCGCGCTTTCAGGGATTTGCAGGGTTTTCTGCGTAACAACTATGTTTCGATTCTGTTGCAGGAAGGAGTTTTCAGCACTCCGCTGCCTGGACTTACGGTTTTTGTCCGTGAACGTAACGATGACGGAACGATCAAAGGTTTGCTGGTTCACGACAGCCGCAAGCCGGACAATGTGGTGACGATGATGGCCGATAGCGGAATATTAGTGCAAACGCCGAGTGGTCCGCGTTTTATGCTTAAAAACGGCACACGTCAGGAAATGAGAAATGGCCGCTTGTCATTCCTTAACTATGACAGCTATACGCTCGATATCAGCCTTTACACACAATCAACGGCCAGTAAATCAACAGATGTTCTAACCTTTTTCCTTTCCGAGCTGGCGCGTTATGATGATAATGTGTCAGTGCAGGAAAATAATAAACGTCGTGCGGAATTTCATCAGCGGTTGCTGTGGCCTGCTTATACGGTGACTTTGACTTTTATCGCGCTGGCTTGGATGTTGTCGGCGCGGTTCAGTCGGCGCAGCAATTGGCGCAGATTAACGGCGATGATAGTTTTTGGCGTTTGCCTTATATTCAGCTCAAATGTTTTGCGCGGCGTTATAATAGCTGATCCAACGTTGTTTTTCCTGCTTTATTTATGGTGGTTGCTGCCGACGGTAATTGCTTTGCTTATTCTGCTTAATCTGTTTCCGGATGTTTCTTTTGCTGCTGTTTCAGCGGCTATTTTAGCGGCTATTTTTCCTGCAAAACATTCCGCAAAATATTCAGCAAAATCTAAAATAGTTTCCAGCAAGGTGTTAGTATGAAATCGCCGATAATTCTTGCCAAATACGTCGCCAGAAATTTTTTGTTTTCCATTGCGCTGGCTGCTTTCGGGCTTATTGCGATCAGCTCATTGATTGACTTAATGGAATTATTGCGCCGCTCGGCAAAATATCAGAATGTTCCGCTGGCGATTATTTTACAGATGCTGGTTCTTAGAATTCCGGGAATTCTTGAGAAGCTGATGCCTTATGCCGTGTTAATAGGCAGTATGCTGGCTTTAACCAGACTGACTAGAACTAACGAGCTGATAGTCGCGCGCGCGGCCGGAATTTCTGTCTGGCAGTTTCTTGCTCCGGCGCTGGCGGTAGTGATGACACTAGGCATTGTCATGGTGACATTATTCAATCCTCTGTCGGCGGTTTTATTACTGCGTTTTGAGCATCTGGAAGCGCGTTATATTGACAATCGCAGCAGCCTGCTCAGCATTTCTTCATCCGGCTTGTGGATCAGGCAAATGGAGGAGGATCCGACTACTAATGTCAGCGAATATCTGATTAATGCGGCGCGGATTGTTCCGCAGGAAATGCGAATGAATAAGGTGATGATTTTCAGCTTTGATAAAAACGGACGTTTTGTTGAAAGATTTGATGCTGAACAAGCGTCTTTAGAGCAGGGAATGTTAGCTCTTTCTGATGTTACGCGCTCAGTTCAAGGCAAGCCGCCGGAAAAAATTATCCGCCTATTGCTGCCTACTTCTTTAACCATGGAATATATTCAAAATAGTTTCGCGCCGCCGGAATCAATGTCATTCTGGCAATTGCCGGGCTTTATTTTTATGCTCGAACAGGCTGGTTTTTCCGCGCTTCGTCATCGGCTTTATTATCAAAGCCTGCTTGCTGTGCCGTTTTTAATGGCTGGCATGGTCTGGGTTGCTGCTGTTTTCTCAATGCGCCCTTCCAGACGCGGCAAGGCGGGAATTATGGCTTCCGGCGGCATATTAACTGGCTTTCTACTGTATTTCCTTACTGATCTGGTTCATGCTTTAGGAGCAGCCGGAACGTTGCCGATTATTCTCTCCGCCTGGACGCCGGCAGTGGTAATGCTGATGTTCGGAGCAGTGCTGCTGCTGCATATTGAGGATGGTTAGAGCAGAAAACAATGGAAAATAACGCAAAAGCAACAAAACTAAGCAAAATAGTTGCATATAGAAAACAAAAAGCTTATTAGAAACTCTCTGAATTAGAAACTTTCTGAAATTTCCCAAAGCGGGTGTAGTTCAATGGTAGAACGTCAGCCTTCCAAGCTGAACACGAGGGTTCGATTCCCTTCACCCGCTCCAGATTTATATCCGTAATTTCTTATGCTTTGTCGAGCATCTCTTTGGCTCTGGCGTGGTCAAGCTGACCTTCCCATTTGGCAACGGCAATTGTTGCGATGCCATTTCCGATCAGATTAGTAAGAACACGGCCAGGCGCAACCAGACGGTCAATTGAAAACAGCATTGCCAGCACAATAGCGAGCTTATCTGGCGGGAATTTATCAAGAGTGCTTACCGTTGCGGCTAATACCACAAAACCACTGCCAAAAACTCCGGCTGCGCCTTTTGAGGTCAGCATCAACACCAGCATGATGCCAAGCTGATCAACTATCGTTAAGTCAACGCCAGTAGCATGTGCGACAAATATCGCCGCTAATGCCATATATAAGGTTGTGCCGTCGAGATTAAATGAATAGCCGGTTGGAATAACCATGCCAACTACCGGCCGCGCGCAGCCAAGATCAGTCATTTTTTCAATCATATGCGGCAGAACCGTCTCGCTGGAGGCAGTTCCAAAAGCAATAGCGATTTCCTGACGAATATAGAGCAGGAATTTATTGATGCTGAGGCCGCAATAAAAGCGCATTATCGCGCCCATTACCACAAAAATAAAGAATACGCAGGAAACCAGAAAAATCACCGCAAATAAGCCCAGATCACGGAAAGTGCCAAAGCCGAATTTGCTTACTGAATAAGCAACCGCGCCGAATACGCCAATTGGCGCGACAGTTACGATTACTGACACGATATTAAAAACAATTTTCGATAAAACATCAATTGCCGCAACCGCCGGGCGGCCTTTTTCTCCGGCCATCATTATTCCCGCTGAAAATAGCAGCGCAATCAGCAAAACCTGCAAAATATTGCCTTCAGTTAAAGCGCTGAAAAAAGTATGCGGAATAATCGACATCAGAAATTCGCCAGTCGTGGCCAGATGCGAAGAAGCTTTTTTCTGCACTGTTTCCAGAGTTGAAGGATCAATATCCGTAGCCAGCGTCATTGTTCCAGACATATTCAGAATATGCGCGGCGAATAATCCAACCACCAGCGCGATAGTCGTTACGACCTCGAAATAAATTAGCGCCTTCACGCCAACTCTTCCGGCATGACGAAGATTCTCAACTCCGGCCACGCCGGTAACGATGGTACAGAAAATTATCGGACCAATAATCATCTTGATCAGATTTATGAACGCATCGCCGAGCATTTTAAGCTCATCGCCATATTGCGGCAGATATTTTCCGACCATGCCGCCAAGGAACATTGCAATCAGAACCTGAGCGAACAGGCCACGATACCATGGCTTTTTTGCGCCGTAAGAACCGGAAGCAGAACCGGAAGCAGAGCTGGAAGCTGTAGCCATAAATGAGCCGCTTTCTGAAGTTGGTGATTATTTTATTTGCTTATTACGCTTAATCTACTCCAGAATCTTAGCTACTACGCCGGCGCCGATGGTGCGGCCGCCTTCGCGGATGGCGAAACGCAGGCCTTCTTCCATGGCAATTGGCGCGATCAGCGTGGCCTCGATGCTGACATTATCGCCCGGCATGATCATTTCAACGCCGTCAGGCAGTTTGATGCTGCCGGTAACGTCAGTGGTACGGAAATAAAACTGCGGACGATAATTGCTGAAAAACGGCGTATGGCGGCCACCTTCATCTTTATTCAGCACATAGATTTCGGCAGTGAATTTCGTATGTGGTTTTACGCTGCCTGGCTTGCAAAGAACCTGACCGCGCTCAACTTCCTCACGTTTTGTACCACGCAGCAAGATGCCAACATTATCACCAGCGCGGCCTTCATCCAGCAATTTGCGGAACATTTCAACGCCGGTGCAAGTGGTTTTCTGCGTTGCTTTGAGGCCTACAATCTCAATCTCCTCGCCGACTTTCACAACGCCGCGCTCAACGCGCCCGGTTACCACAGTGCCACGACCGGAAATTGAGAAAACATCCTCAACCGGCATCAAAAACGGCTGATCAATCGGACGATCCGGCTGCGGTATTGTCTCATCAACAGCCTTCATCAAAGCCATGATCGCTTCTTTGCCGAGATTGTCAGATTTGCCTTCCAGAGCCGACAAGGCCGAGCCTTTGATGATCGGAATTGTGTCGCCAGGGAATTTATATTTATTGAGAAGATCGCGAACTTCAACTTCAACCAGCTCTAAAAGCTCCGGATCATCAACCATGTCGCATTTGTTGAGGAACACCACAATCGCCGGAACGCCAACCTGACGAGCCAGCAATATATGCTCGCGAGTCTGCGGCATCGGGCCGTCAGCGGCAGAGACAACCAATATCGCGCCGTCCATTTGCGCCGCGCCAGTGATCATATTCTTCACATAATCGGCGTGGCCAGGGCAGTCAACGTGAGCGTAATGGCGGTTATCCGTCTCATATTCAACGTGAGCAGTGTTGATGGTAATACCGCGAGCCTTCTCCTCAGGAGCAGCGTCAATCTGATCATAAGCGGTGTATTTAGCCTTGCCAGACTCCGCCAATACCTTGGTAATAGCCGCCGTCAAAGACGTCTTGCCATGATCCACATGCCCGATAGTCCCGATATTGCAATGCGGCTTGTTTCTTACAAATGTCTCTTTGGTCAT
>CAZFJN010000017.1:14967-36984 GCA_964519595.1 uncultured Rickettsiales bacterium | reverse complement strand
TTGCTGGCGGTTTATGCTGGCGTTTCGTCGAGCGTTAAGCCTTCTGGTTGAATGGCAGGCAGAGTTATTGTTACAGTAGTTCCTTTGCCAAGCTCGCTTTGAATGGTAATATCGCCTAAATGTAATTCCAGCAGTTTTTTAGTAAGAGGAAGGCCAAGTCCGGTTCCTTCATATTTACGGTTAAGGCCGCTATCAACCTGGCCAAAGCTTTGGAAAGCCTTGCTGATTCCGTCAGCGCTCATGCCAATTCCAGTATCGCGTATTACCACTACGAAGTGAGTAATTTCTCCTGCCTCATCACGAGTGCTGATAGAAACATCAACTGATCCGCCCGGATTAGTAAATTTAACCGCATTAGAGAGGACATTGAGAATAATCTGGATAAAGCGCAGACGGTCAACCACCAGCGGCGGCAGGAATTTTGGCACATGCGAAGTAATAGTCACATGACCTTTTTCAGCGCGTTCCGACATGATGGTGATACATTTCTGAATGGCTTTTGCGACGTGAACTTCTTCATACATTAAGGTCAGCTTGCCGGCTTCGGCTTTGGAAAGATCGAGTATATCATTGATAATATCAAGCAGATGCGCTCCTGATTCGTTGATGTCTTTGGCATATTCCAGATATTTCACATCACCTAAAGCGCCGAACAGCTGATTCATTATAATCGAAGAAAAGCCGATAATAGCATTAAGCGGCGTGCGTAATTCATGGCTTATATTAGCCAGGAATTGCGACTTGGCGCGGTTGGCGCTTTCGGCAATATCACGCGAGCGTTCCAGCTCGGCATTTTGCGTTTTAAGCTGTGTGTCACGCGCGCCGATTTCGCTTAACATGTTATTGAATGATTCAGTTAAAACCACCAGCTCATTGCGCCGTTCTTTCGTTGAATCGCCAATATTAGGCGCGCGAATACTGTAATCCTTATTTTCCGTAACTGCTCTGGCTACTTCTGCCAAACCTAAAATAGGACGAGAAATTGTTTTCTGCAAACTGACCGCCAGCAGATAAGACAGTAAAAACGCGCCAAAGGTAACCGTCAGAGCAACGCCAGTTTGTTTTTCTATATATTCATTAATCTGCTCAAGAGTTGATTCAATGTAGATATATCCGGTTGTTCCGAAATCGCCGTCAATTGATTTAACCAGCTCAATTCGAGTTTCCGTAAGCGATATATGTGGTTCAATCTTGTCAGGACAGCCGGCTTGCACGGCTACCTGATCAGGAGATTCCAAATCCAGTAAAACCTCGCTGGCAAGATGCGCCTTATTAACAAAGGCCGCGAATTTTTTTCTGTCCGCATCATAAAGGCAAGCGCGGACAATTGGCTTTTTAACTTCCAGAATATTCAAATTATCAATCGCCTGTTCCTGCTTGCCGAAAGTAAGCGCCGCGCGGTTGCGATCGCCGATAATTGAAGCAGTCACATCAAGCTCCGAGATTATTCCGGCGCGCAGACTATATACGCCGATGATGGAAATAGTAAGCGTGGTCACTAAAACCGAGATACAGCTTATTCCCATGATGATGAAAGTAAGGCGCTGTCTGATTGAAGTGTTGCGAAGCTTGCTCATGCCTTATTCCACTACCTTATTTGCAGTTTCCAGAAGCTGCGCGTCAACCTTAAGCCTGGCTAAACCAAATGCCTGATTATTTATGTCATATTTGATCTTGCCATCAACTACCACAAAACCAATCATTCCGCCGCGATTAACGAAATTACTGATGTCGCTTATTGTCAAAACCGGCTGCGAGCTAAGCGAAGCCAGCAGCGCCGGAAGCCGCTCCTGCTCCTGATTGCTGATAAAAATCACATGACATTTTTTGCCAATTGGCTCATTAGCGGCAAGCGGCACAAAGCTGTAATGAACTGCCTGATTAGGAACTGTTTTCTCAAGAACAGCAGCCGCCAGCGCAATCGGAGTATTTGCATAAGCGCAAACCTTGACATTCATGGAATTACGCGGCGAAACATCATCCGGCCATTTCACAAATTCCGCGAATTTGCGAATCATTGCCACTTTAATCTGATCCTGAGTTAAAGATGCTTGTGCCGGAAATGACGCCAGTGAATAAATTACAGCAATAAGCAAAAAAACAAGCGGCGTGTAAATTTTATGAAAAATTCTATGTAAAAATCTGTCCATTGCGCTGTAATTACCTGAAACCACTAGTTAATCAATAAATATAATAAAAAAACTACAACAAAAAATATAATAAAAATAATCAAATAAAGCCGGAAAGATGTTCAAGAAACATGCCTTACAATATGCTTCAATAGACAAATATGCTTCAATAACAGAGCTTCACAATAACAGAGCTTCACAATAACAGAGATTAAGGAGAAATTCTCAAGCGCCTCGCACGCGTGACACAGTAGAAAAAAATATTTAAGAATTAGTTAAAGCCAATCAACTTGTTGATTGCGAATTAATGTGCTAATAAAGACGCCCTGAAGATTGTTTCTGAAGACTATTCCTAAAGATTATTCCTGAAGATGATCGCAAATTTATAAGGTGAATTTTATGCTCAATCCATTCGTTGATCTGCTCGGCGCAGTTGTAAGTCTATATCAGATATGCGTCATTGTCTGGGCGGTTGTTGCGACCTTGATTTCATTCAAAATAGTAAATGCTTATCAGCCGCTAGTTCGCCAGATTATGATCACGCTCGACCGTCTTATTTTGCCGATCTTGCGGCATATTCAGAAATATATGCCAAATCTTGGCGGAATTGATATTTCGCCGATTGTGCTGATATTGCTGCTGCAATTTATTAATAATGCGCTCTACAGCTATTTATATAATATAAAAATATAAATAATATATAAGCATATAACATATAAACAACTGTATAATATATATTTTCCTTATTTATGTATTTTACTAATCATATTTTTTTCTGCAATAATCGCCGCGAAGCCGGACATTCCCGCGGCTGCTGTGCCGAGAAAAATTCTGATGAATTGCGCGAATATATGAAATCACGCCTCAAGGAACTGGCCGTGCCAAAAACACGTGTTAATCAGGCCGGCTGCCTAGATCGTTGTGAAAAAGGCCCTTGTATGGTAATTTATCCGCAAGGAATCTGGTATTCACCAAAGAGCAAAGAAGATGTTGATGTTATTATCAAAGAACATTTGCAAGAAGGCAAGATTGTTGAAGAATTAGTAATGCCTTAGCGATATCTTTGTTCAATGATATTAATTTTTAATTCACTCATTAATTCTGCAAATAATTTGACAAGTTCTCCATAAAATTCTTTCTTTTCCAGATGCTCTTTTTCCCTTATTTTACTTTGTGCAATAATATCATCATTAGTCTGCCCTTCTTGTCGTGCAAAATGAGCAAAACACGAATTATTTGGATTTTGTTGTATATTTTTTTCAATTTCTTCTGATTTCTGTTGTTTGCCTTCTTCATGCTTAAGCTGTAAATAAGCTGCTTGTAGTACTTCCTTTTTGAAGTCGGCCTCTCCTTTTTCTCTGAGTGATTGTAAAATGCTCAGCAATGGTTTCATAGTTGTCAATCTTTTTACTTCCGCACCATAATATCTGATATCTTTGGAATTATCTCCAATTTCTTCTTCCAAGGTTTTTAAATAGTCATTCAATTCCGCCAAATACTGTGGATATGTATTTTTCAATTCAGTTTCAAAACTTACAGTACCATTTTCATTAAATGTCTTTAAGGCCAGAATATAAGTGGCCAAGTTTTTAATGCTTTCTTTGTTTTTCGATGTGTATTTCATTTTTTATTTCCTGTTTACAAAATTTTCTTAGAGTATAGTGATTTGATTTTTATATGGTTAACATATGTTCTCCTCTCTTTCAGCAAAACTAACTGGAATTTTTGGCAATTTACGCAAGCGCGGTGTTATTACCGCCGCTGATATTGACGCGCTGGCGCGGGAAATTCGCGTTGCGCTGCTTGAGGCTGATGTCGCCTTGCCGGTAGTTAAGGATTTTATCGCCTCTTTTAAGGAAAAGGCGGTTGGCGCGAATATAATCGCCAGCGTCAATCCGGCGCAGATGGTAATCAAGCTGGTTAATGACCATCTTGCCGAATTACTGGGCGATGAGAATCAGGCGCTGAATCTGGCCGCTAATCCGCCAGTTGTGATAATGATGGTCGGCTTGCAAGGCTCAGGAAAAACCACCTCCACTGGCAAGCTGGCGCTACGCCTTAAAAACAAGCATAATAAAAAATCGCTGCTTGCCTCGCTGGATATTTACCGCCCTGCCGCGCAGGAACAGCTGGCGCAAGTTGCCGCTCAGGCGCAGCTTGCCGCCTTGCCGATAATTGCCGGCGAAAAGCCGCTGGAAATCGCCGCTCGCGCCCTTAAAGAAGCCAGAATCGGCGGTTATGATGTGCTGCTGCTTGATACGGCTGGCCGCTTGCATATTGACGCGGAACTTATGGACGAGCTGAAACAAATCAAACAGCTGGCAAATCCTTTGGAAATTCTGCTGGTTGCTGATTCATTAACCGGACAGGACGCTGTTAATATCGCCAGAAATTTCCATGAGCAGATTGGAATAAGCGGAATTATTCTAACTCGTGTTGATGGCGATGGCAGAGGCGGCGCGGCGCTCTCTATGCGCTCTGTAACTGGAAAGCCAATAAAATTTATCGGAATCGGCGAAAAGCTCGACGCTTTCGAGGAGTTCCATCCGGCGCGCATTGCCGGCCGTATTCTCGATATGGGCGATATTGTTTCGCTGGTTGAAAAAGCCGCCGAAAACGTCACACAAGCCGAGGCGGAAATAATGGCCAAACGCGCCATGAGCGGCCAGTTTGATTTTAATGATCTGCTCGATCAATTGCGGAAAATGAAAAAAATGGGCGGCATCGGCAGTATGCTTTCCATGCTGCCCGGCATTGGCGGCCTCAAGGAAAAGCTTGGCAATGCCAATATTGATGAAAAAATGCTCGCCCGACAGGAAGCAATAATTCTGGCGATGACGCCAAAAGAAAGACGCTTCCCCAAGCTGATAAACGGCCAGCGCCGCCTGCGTATCGCCACCGGCTCAGGAACAAACGTCCAGGAGGTAAATAAAATCCTCAAACAACATCAGCAAATGGCCGATATGATGAAAAAAATGAAAAAAATCGGCCCAAAAGCCCTAATGAACATGTTGCCGCGTTGATTTAGAGCTGTTATAAAACCGGCTAGATGAGATATGAATTATGCGTAAAAAGAAAGAATATCCAGTAACTAAGGCGATGTTTAATCCACCGCATCCGGGCAGCGTGCTTAAGGATGCAGTACGCGGTTTGAAATTGACCGTAGGAGAAGCAGCAAAGCGCCTTGGAGTAGATAGAGTGTCGTTGTCGCGTGTGCTTAATGAAAAAGCGGCCGTGTCTGTAGAAATGGCGCTCAGACTTGCTAAAGCCTTGAACACTTCTCCTGATCTATGGTTAGGGATGCAGCAATCTTATGATCTCTGGCAAGCGAAACAGCGTATGAAGCGTGAATTGTCAAATATACATTCATTCATTGCTACGCAACCAAGCCCTTCATGAATTGCCGCTAAGCAGCGATTTAATAATATCGTTGATATTTTCTGCTGAGAAGGGTTTTTTGATGAATCCGGCCGCGCCCAGCCCGCCGGCAACTCGTTTGTCGGCCTCTTCCTCACTGCCGGTAATCATGTAAACCGGAAGCTCAGGATAGTTGCTGCGGAAATGGCCAAGCACTGAGATTCCGTCAATCTGCGGCATGTGAATATCGAGAAAAACCGCTTTCACAACAGGATGATTCTTTTCCAGACATTCAATCGCCTGTACGCCGTCACCACATAAAAGCGCTGAAAAACCAGCTTTTTCAATGTTTTCCTTCAATATCTCCTGATAAAGATGCGTGTCATCAACAATGACAATAGTATTTCTGACCGGAGAATTCTGCATTTTAACTACCTTTTTGGCCTTCCCGGTTGAATGTTGGAGAAAATTATCCACCACAACAAGAAATAACACAGAATTACTAAATAATTAGTTAAGGAAATTGGGGAATGGTAAGTAAGGGGAAGAGGTGCTTGGTTCTTGGTGCTTGGTACGCAACAAGATAAAACACGCTCCACTTAACCAGCAACCAACAACCAGCAACCTCTTACCATGCACCAAGCACCAAGAACCAAGTGCCTCTTACTTAACCAGCAACCTCCTAGATAATCCTTAACAAAAACTGTAACATAACTGTAATAAAACCTTAGCCAAATCTTCATAGTATTTCCACCCCTGTTTGAGGTAGAATGTAAGTACGGAAATATTTACGCGTTGAATATTATGGCAGATTTAAAAACAATAGAAAATGCTGGCAGGACAATATATTTGCGTCCTGATGAATATAATGTTGTGTCAAAAAAAGTTGCCACAAAAGCCGGAAAATCGCTTGGCAAAACAGCTGCAAAAGGCCTTGTTGCTGTTGACGCAGTATTGGAAGCACGCGATGCTCTGAATGCCTATAACAAAGATCCAAATTCTTATAAACAGGAAGTAACAAAAGCCGGAATGGGTTTTTTAGCAAGTACTGGCGCGGCAATTGGTTCAACGGCTGTCGCAGGATCAATTGGCGGTCCTGTCGGTTTTGTAGCTGGTATAGCACTTGGTATTTCTTCTCTTGCTGTTGATTATGCAATTGATATGACCAGCGCTTCCGCGAACTACAATATTGATGAAATATTCAACCCTGATCTAAGCGGCAAGCGGCATATGACCGGATTAGCCAGTCAGCTTTTCTCAAAGAAATTGGTAGATGAGAAAACTGGCAAGGTAGATTGGCTAAACATGGATACGCTGAATGAATACGGCTACCTTCTCACGCAGAGAATTCACCAGCTCGAAGATGAAATAAAAGCTCATGACGCATGGATTCCCGATGGTATTCGCGCCTGGGATGCATTTGGAATACGCAGCGAATCGGCAAATCGCGCGCTGGAAAATATTGCTGATCAGGAAAGCCGAAAATCTGATTTAAAAATCGCCAATTCCGCTCATGCCGAGCTGATAGAACAGATGAACGCGGTTAGATATTTCCGTCAGGCCGAAGGAGAAGCGGCGCTTGCTTTATCAAGGCTAACACGTGGAGTATCACGCGATATAACATTGCTTGATCTTGACCGTGATCATGATCATGTTCTGACAGAGGCAGATTTTGCAGAAATCCGCAAAGTTGTGAATAATGACAAGGTAGCGAATTTCCTGCGCCGTAGATACGCGCAGTTTAATATCAATTTCGACGACATGACAATCGCGCAGGCGCAGAGCAGTTTTGATCAGGTCGTACAAGCGCAGAATTCTACAGCGCAATCGGAACAAGCGCCGCAAATGGCCGGCAGCAATCACAATTACAAAATTCCGCAAACATCTTATACACCGCCAACAGGCGGGTTATTTACATGGATTGGCGGCATATTCACCAACATCTTCTCCGGCATATTCAATATGCTCAAATCGCTGTTTACCAGCGAACCACAATATGC
This sequence comes from uncultured Rickettsiales bacterium, assembly GCA_964519595.1. Lineage (GTDB taxonomy): Bacteria > Pseudomonadota > Alphaproteobacteria > Rickettsiales > SXRF01 > JANRKF01. Next base: position 29,498 of record CAZFJN010000017.1, on the reverse strand, counting down.
AACCATATCTGCGCCTACGCCGCAAACGCCGCCAAGCCAGATTAAAAACTCACAAGAACAATATTACACAACAATAACACCGCCCACAACACCAAGGGAAAATACAAATATTTTATTAAGACTATAGATAGGAGAGAGATATGGCTGTTACTGCTGCAATTACAAAAACCGCTAAAAAAGCAAAGCTGTGGAGTTTTTATGATTTTTTCTTCAGGGGTAGCGCAACCGATATTGCAACGGGGGCGGGAGGGATCGCTGGTGGAGTTGGTAAAGTAGCGTCTGGAGTTATCAGGCCTGTAGCTGGTGTTGGCACTATTGTTGGTGCTGGCATGGCAATTAATGCAGCTGGGCGAGAAGCTAACGAAGCTTTTGGTTTTTATGATGATAATAATAGCGGAAATCATGGTGGTAGCCAGCCACAACAATCTCAATCACAACAATCTGGTTGGTGGCCATTTAGTTCTGGCAACGGCAATAAGAAACAATTCGAACCATCAATTGGTGGGGGGGTGATTGCGGCTGCTATTGCTGGTTTGATTGGATATTTCACTGGCGGCGGGACGACGGCGGCAGTTCTTGCGCTTGCGGCGGGGGGGATTGGTTTGGTCGCTGGCGATTCAATCATGGAAGCCTTCAACAAAGCAGGCGAAAACCAAGCACAAAATACTCATAATGGGCAAGCAAAAGAGAATAAATCAGAAACTAAAAAAGAGACAGAAAAAGAAAAACCAGAAGAGGAAAGAAAATCAGCATATCTCGAACCGCAAGTTCCACAAAATCTGCCATACAGAGCTCCTGATGCCACTATGAACAAAGCAACTGCCAGTGCTGGCAGCGCTATTGTTGGCTAATATTCTAAAAACTCTATCCTAATCAGCTTGCTTAAATGGCTTGAATCATCATAAATTCAGTAGGTTGCCTCCCTGCGCGTGACCATGCACCTCTTACTTAACCAGCAACTAGCAACCAACAACCAGCAACCCCTTAACTATAAACCAGATCCCGCGACCAGCGCGTATTTGTTGTTGTCGATTTTTCTCCTTGATATACATAACCTAATAGGTTATGATGCTGTCTGAAGCATAGGGTGTTTATAGTGATTCGAGATTGTCGTCATAAGGGACTAAAGGAGTTATTTACCGAGGGGCATACATCGAAACTTGGTGTGCGCTACGCGAAGAATGCATCTTTCATTCTCGATTATTTGGATGGAATAGTAAAACTCGATGATTGCATCGGCGTAAAAAATTTTCACGAATTGAAAGGTCGCCGCAAAGGTACTTATTCAATGCACGTCACGGGCAATTATTGCATTACCTTCTAAGTGGGATGGAAAATATATCTATGACGTAGATTTTGAGGATTATCATTAGGAGAAATAGAATGTTGAAGCGTAATCCAGATCGTAAACCAATTCTGCCTGGAAAAATCTTAAAGGAATTATTCCTTAAGGATCGTTGTATTACGATCAAAGATTTTTCTTATGCTACAGGCGTAACGCCTAAACATATGAGCAATATTATTAATGGTAAAGGGCGGATTGAAGCCGATCTTGCCACGCGCATTGCAGCGGTGCTTGGTACATCTATTGAAGTGTGGATGAATTTACAAAAAGAAGTTGATATCTGGAACGCACGCCAGAAAATGAAAAACTGGAAACCAAAAATGACCTTTTTCAAACAGGAAGAAGTGCGTGTTTGACTGGGGTCTTATATAATACTGTTTTGCGCTTCCATTTTGCGATATAGTAAATGGTGTAAAAACTCTATCCTGATCAGCTTGTTTAAATGGCTTGAACCATCATAAATTCAGTAGGTTGCCTTCCTGCGCGTGACCATGCACCTCTTGCTTACCAGCAACCATCATCCTACGCCAAGGCTTCGGATGACAAGGCAACCAGCAACCCCTTACTTACCAAGCACCAAGTACCAAGCACCTCTTACTTAACCAACAACCAGCAACCACTTACCAAAAAACCTATTGACCTTTGTTGATTATTCGCCTACAAAGCTTGCCTTTCGCTTACGAAATACAGAGGTTTTTATGGCAAGAAAATGTGAAATTACTGGCGTTGGCGCGCAGAGTGGGCATCTGGTTTCTCACTCCAACCGCAAAACAAACACCAAATTCCGTCCGAATTTACAGAATGTTTCGCTGGCTAGTGATGTGCTGGGCGTGAGCATTTCTTTGCGGGTAACTGCTGCTACTTTGCGTAGCGTTGAGCATAATGGTGGTCTGGATAAATATCTGCTCGCACATTCAGCGCGCAACTTAACCGCCAAAGCCGCACGGCTCAAACGCCAGATTGAGCGTAAAATCGCTAAAAAACAAGCTGCTTAATTATTTCATTTCAGCGAACCATGTTTCAGCAGGCTGAAAAATTCCTGCCTGGTGCGCGGATCGCTTTTGAATAGTCCGGTTAAATGGCTGGTTTGCATAATGCTGCCGGGTTTGCGAATTCCGCGCATGGTCATGCACATATGCGTCGCCTCAATCACCACCGCAACGCCTTTAGGCAGCAGCACATTATTCAGTGCGTCGGCAATCTGCGCGGTCATTTTCTCCTGAATCTGCAGCCTTCTGGCAAAAACATCAACCAGCCGCGCTAATTTGCTCAGCCCGACAACTTTATTGGTTGGAATATAGGCGATATGGGCGCGTCCGGTAAAAGGCAGCATGTGATGTTCGCAGTGGGAGGTAAACTCAACATCACGCAGCACGATCATCTCATCATATCCTTCCACCTCCTCAAAAGTGGTGCTGAGAATTTCCTTAGGATCATGATTATAGCCGGCAAATAATTCGCCATAAGATTTAATAACGCGCTCAGGAGTATCAAGCAACCCTTCGCGCTGAGAATCCTCGCCAATAAAGCGCAAAAGAACCCTGATAGCCTCCGCCGCCTGTGCTGAATCAATTTTATGCATAATACTAAAACCAAACCACCATAAAAAACAAAACAAACAAAACAAACAAAACAAATACTATGCGCTAAAATATTTCTTATCAATGGTTATATAAATATGGTTTATAAATATTACATAAATATTTATCTGCAAAAAGCTCTTGCATTAGGGGCTTTGATGTGGGAGAAGGATTTCTTCTTATAATTTATATTATAATTCATGCGCTTATGCTGCATTGCAGCATTTGGCTATTATTTAGCTATCATGTGGAGAAATCATGAGCAAATACGAAAAAGAGCCTATAACTGATGCGGAAGCTTTGGCTTATCATGCCGAAGGGCAGCCGGGGAAAATATCAATTCTGCCTACCAAGCCGCTGATGACTCAGCGCGATTTGTCGCTTGGTTATTCTCCTGGCGTTGCTGTTCCATGTCTGGCGATTCAGAAAAATCCGGAGACTGCTTATGAATATACTTCGCGCGGCAATTTTGTTGCGGTTATTTCCAATGGCACGGCGGTTTTAGGGCTGGGCAATCTTGGCGCGCTGGCGAGTAAGCCGGTTATGGAAGGCAAGGCGATTTTATTTAAACGTTTTGCTGATATTGACTGTATTGATATTGAAGTTGATACGACTGACGTTGATGAATTTGTCAATTGCGTAAAGCTGCTTGGACCAAGCTGGGGCGGTATTAATCTGGAAGATATTGCCGCGCCGGAATGTTTTGTGATTGAACAGCGTTTGCGTGATACGATGGACATTCCGGTATTCCATGATGATCAGCATGGAACGGCGATAATAGTCGCCGCCGGCCTTATCAACGCCGCGCATTTAACCGGCCGCAAATTAAAAGACATCAAAGTGGTTGTTCTTGGCGCTGGCTCGGCGGGAATTGCTTGTCTTGAATTAATAAAACGCATGGGAATAAAGCATGAAAATGCTTTGCTGGTTGATAAAACCGGCGTGATTTACGAAGGGCGCACTGAGGGAATGAATCAATGGAAATCCGCTCATGCGGTAAAAACCAATAAACGTAGCCTTGCTGATGCTATGAAAGGTGCGGATATGTTTATGGGACTTGCCGGAAAAAATGCGGTTTCCAAGGAAATGGTCGCCAGCATGGCAAAAAATCCGATTATTTTTGCGATGGCGAATCCTGATCCGGAAATAACGCCGGAAGAAGTTCGCTCGGTGCGTAAGGATGCGATAATTGCGACCGGCCGCAGCGATTATGCGAATCAGGTTAATAATGTAATGGGCTTTCCGTATATTTTCCGTGGCGCGCTTGATTGTCGCGCTTCGCAGATCAACGAGGAGATGAAAGTAGCTGCCGCTGAGGCTATTGCGGCGCTGGCGCGGGAAGATGTTCCGGAAGAAGTTTCTGCTGCTTATAAAGGGCGGAAAATGGAATATGGTCCGGATTATATAATTCCAGCGCCTTTTGATCCGCGGCTGATGACAACTGTTCCAGTGGCGGTAGCGCAGGCGGCGATGAAAACAGGAGTTGCGCGCAAGCCGATTACTGATATTGCCGCTTATAAAAAAGAGCTGGCGGCGCGGCGTGATCCTACTGCTAACTCAATGCAGCAGATTTTTGATCGTGTGCGCGCAAATCCGCAGCGGCTTATTTTCGCCGAAGGTGAAGAAGAAAAAATCATTCGCTGCGCTGTGCAATGGCGCGATAATGGTTATGGTGTTCCGATTCTGGTTGGCAGAGTGGAAAAAGTTCGTGAATTAATGAAGAAAATGGGCGTTGAGGAAAAAGGCATTGAAATCGCCAATGCCGCAGTCAGCGACAATGTTGAGCAATATATTGATTATCTTTATCCACGTCTGCAGCGCATTGGTTATTTATACCGCGATGTTGCCAGAATGGTGAAAAATGACCGCGATATTTTCGCCAGCTGCATGTTGGCAAGCGGTCATGGTGATGCGCTGATCACCGGAGTTACGCGCAATTATCATGTTTCTTTCGACAATATCTGCAAAGTTATCGACACTAAGGAAAATGAGCTGCTGTTTGGCGTTTCAATGATCGTTGCCAAAGGCAAAACCTTATTCATGTCTGATACTACAGTTTTAGAGCTGCCAACTCCGGAGCAGCTCGCGCATATTGCGGTAAGAACTGCTGAAAAAGCCCGCCGCATGGGACATGAGCCGCGTGTGGCGCTTCTGTCTTATTCAACTTTCGGCAATCCGATGCGCGAAAAATCAGCACGTATTCGTGAGGCAGTGAAAGTTCTCGATGAAATGCAAGTTGATTTTGAATATGATGGCGAAATGTCTGCTGATGTGGCGCTGAATAAGGAAATGATCGCGCTTTATCCGTTCTGCCGCTTGTCGGATACGGCGAATATTCTGATAATGCCAGCATTGCATTCCGCCAATATCGCTTCAACCATGTTGCAAGAGCTGTCTGACGGCGTAGCAATTGGCCCAATTCTGTGCGGACTTGCCAAGCCGGCGCAGATCGTGCCAATGAGCGCAACAGTGTCAGAAATTCTAAATCTCGCGGCAATCGCTGCCGTAAGCGCCGTGGAGGAAAAAGAAACAGAAAAACCAACAATCAGAAAATCAAAACGCGGTTGATAAAAGACTTGTGAAATTTTCTGTAAAAACAGATGATTAACTATCCGCAATTGATGTTTAGTCTGGCTTGCAGGGTTTTTAGTTTGCAGAGTGCGCTTAAGTAGGCTTTGACTGAGGCTACCAGCGTGTCTACATCGCTGCCATTGCCGTTGATTATTCTGTTTTCTGCTGTTTCAAGCCTTACATTTACCTCGGCTTGCGCGTCTGTATCCTCGGTGATGGCATTTACCTGATATAAAATCAGCTTGGCTTCATGCGGAACTAAAGCGCGGATTGCATTAAATGCCGCGTCAATCGGGCCGCTGCCTTCAACGGTGGCGCGGCGTATTTCATCATCAACGCGCAGCGCCAGCATTGCGGTTTGTGGTCCTACTGTTCCGCAGGTTATGTATAATGATTCAAGCTGTATCGCGTCATCAGCGCGCGATTCGGAATCAAGCAGCGCGAAAATATCTTCATCAAAGACATTTTTCTTTTTATCGGCGAGATTTTTGAAACGAATAAAAGCATCTTCAAAAGCATTATCGCCAAGAGATATATCAAGGCTAGCCAGCTTATCACGAAATGCCGCGCGGCCAGAATGTTTGCCTAAAACCAGGTTCGATTTGCTAAGCCCTACTGATTCCGGCGTCATTATTTCATAAGTTCCGGCATGTTTAAGAACGCCGTCCTGATGAATCCCTGATTCATGCGCGAAAGCGTTAGCGCCGACAATTGCCTTATTAACTTGAACCATCGCGCCGGTTATGCTCTGAATCAGTTTGGAAGTTCTGATGATGTGCGTTGAATCAACCGCGCATTCATAAGGATATATATCCTTGCGCGTTTTAATCGCCATTACCACCTCTTCGAGCGCGGTATTGCCAGCGCGTTCGCCGATGCCGTTGATAGTGCATTCAATCTGCCTGGCGCCATTTCTGATTGCGGCGAGGCTATTGGCGGTGGCCAGTCCGAGATCATTCTGGCAATGTGTGGAAATAATCGCCTTATCTATATTTGGCACATTATTTTTCAGATAAGCAATTAAAGCGCCGTAATCATCAGGAGTGGCATAGCCGACCGTATCAGGAATATTGACTGTATTAGCGCCGCAATTAACCGCCAGCTCAACGCATCTGGCTAGAAATTCGCGCTCTGTGCGCGTGGCGTCCATAGCGCTCCATTCAACATTATCTGTATATTTACGCGCTAGCTTCACGCTGTCTTCGATCATTTTTAAACATTCGCTTTGTCCAATGCGATATTGATGTTGAAGATGAATGTCGCTGGTGGACATGAAAGTGTGAATACGTTTTTGCCGCGCTGGTTTAAGAGCCTCAGCAGCGCGTTCAATATCCGCGGATTTAGCGCGCGCCAGTGAACAAACTACGGCGTTTTTTATTTTTCCGGCAATTGCCTGAACGGAATCAAAATCGCCTTGGCTGGCCATGGCAAAACCGGCCTCGATAACGTCAACGCCCATTGCTTCCAGCGCCTCAGCAACCAGAAGTTTTTCTTCTATATTCATGCTCATGCCTGGCGATTGTTCACCATCACGCAGCGTCGTATCAAAAATTATAATTCTTTCCATATATTGTGCATTCTTTACATATATTAATTACATATATTTAGCATTCCAGAAGAGTGTAAAACAACAAATAAATCAACTAAAAACGCCATTACTAAAAACGCCATTAGCAATAATTTATTCAGGCCGTTTTGCAAGGCCGGTTTTTAAGCAAAGCCACAGCGTAAGATGTGCTAATGCGACATAAAAATAGCCAATTGTGATGCTAATTGCCACAATAGCCAATATGGTGTTTGTGGAGATTATTTTAGAGGATATAACAACAAAGCCAATAAGCATAATAGGCAGAAATAACAACGGCAGCAGCAGGCTTGAGCGGCGGATAAAATTCAGTGGTTTTTTTCTCCACCAGCAGGCAATTCCAATGGCAAATAATGAATATTGAATACCAGCTGTGAATAAAGACGCTACAAAAATAAACAAGCCAGGAATTCTAACTATATTGTGCAATAAAATAATCAGCAAAGGCAGTACAATCGGCAATAGCAGCAGCAAAAAACATAATTTCCGCAATGAGATCATTGAATGCTGCTTTCACGTGCGGCTTTAAGCGCGGCAAAATCTTCTCCGGCGTGGTAGGAGCTGCGTGTCAGCGGGCTGCTGGCGACCATTAAGAAGCCTTTGGCTTTGGCCTGACGAGCATAATAATCAAATTCATCAGGAGTTACAAAACGATCAACCGGCGCATGAGCAGGAGTTGGTTGAAGATATTGTCCTATGGTCATAAAATCAACCTCAGCGCTGCGTAGATCGTCCATAACTTGCAACACTTCGTCTTTGCTTTCGCCAAGTCCGACCATGATGCCGGATTTAGTAAATATTGCCGGATCAAGCTGTTTTACGGTTTTGAGCAGATGTAGTGAATTAAAATAGCGCGCGCCGGGACGAATGGTTTTGTAAAGGCGTGGTACGGTTTCTATATTATGGTTGTAAACATCAGGACGAGCGGCAACCACAATTGGAATTCCGTGTTCCTTACGCAGAAAATCCGGCGTCAGAACTTCTATAGTTGTTTCCGGCGCGTAAAGGCGCAGCTTGGCAATGCAGGCAGCGAAATGAGAAGCGCCGCCATCTTCCAGATCATCACGATCAACCGAGGTGATTACCACATGCTTAAGTCCCAGTTCGGAAACAGCTTGCGCCAGATTATCCGGCTCATGCGGATTAAGCGCGCCGGGAACGCCGGTTTTTACGTTGCAGAAGGCGCAGGCGCGTGTGCATGTATCGCCCATTATCATGACAGTTGCGTGTTTTTGTTTCCAGCATTCGCCGATATTAGGGCAGGCGGCTTCTTCGCAGACAGTGCTGAGTTTCAGCTTGTGAATCACCTCACGAGTGGCGTGAAATTCACGAGAATTAGGCGCTTTAACCCTTATCCAGTCCGGCTTGGCGAGTTTTTTATTGTTTTCTTTCAGAAGATTGTGCAATTCGGCCATTGGATAAAAACTGGAAAGAATTATTGTAAAAAAGCTTGTGTTTATCAGGAAAGAGTCTTATAGACTGTTTCCCTCGAAAAATACAGAATTTTCTTAGGAGATTTTATGGCGCGTGTAACAGTTGAAGATTGTATTCAGGAAGTTCCTAACCGTTTTGATCTGGTTTTGCTGGCCTCGCAACGCGCCAAGCAGATCAGCGTTGGCAATCCGATAACGGTTGAGCGTGACAACGACAAGGATTCTGTGGTTTCACTGCGCGAAATAGCGGATAAAACAATTGATCTTGGCCAGCTTGAGGATAATCTTATTCAGAGTTTCTTTAAAAAGCCAGTATCTGATATATCTGATCAGAAGCTTCTGGTCTCCGGCGAGGAAATAGCAGCAGACGTTGAAGAAGCGTTTAAAGAAGCCGCGCAGCATATCAGCGATTCACGCGGCAATAGCTCGGCTGCGGCTGATGACGATGATGATGTGGAAGCTGATAAGGAAAGCTCTGCCAATATGGCTTTTGGCGGCGACGATGTGGCGAACGAAGATTAGCAGAATATATTATTGTGTGATTTATAGCTTTATTCTTAAGCTTTATTCTTCGTCGTTTTTGAGCGGTAATGTAAATGTGAAAATTGCGCCTTTTCCTTCCGCTGCGTTCTGCGCCCAGATTTTTCCATCATGTGCATTGATAATTCCGCGGCAGATGGCAAGGCCTAGGCCGCCTTTATGCTCTGCTTTATTATCGCTTTTGCCGTTGCCATTACCATTGCCGTTGTTGCGTTCTGCGCCGTAGAACTTATCAAAGATCTTTTCTTCTTCGCCTTTAGGAATTCCTGGTCCGTTATCGGTAATTACCACATGCAAATCTGGCTTGCGAATATAAGCGGATATTTCAACTTTTGTTCCTTGTGGCGTGTATTCAACGACATTTTCCAGCAGATTGATCAGAACTTGTTCGATTAATAAACCGTCCATACGAACTAGTGGCAGGCCGTGGTCTATGGTAGTTACAATCTGATGTTTTTCCAGCTTGCTTTCAACGCGCATCAGCGCTGAGCCAATTAATTCCTCGATAAAATAAAGTTCTTTATTCAGTTTCACTGAGCCGGATTTAAGGCTGGAAACATCAAGCAGGTTAGTTACCATGCGCGCTAATCTTGCTGCTTCTTCATGAACTGAGCGCAATAACTCGCGGCGATATTCCTGACTTATTTTGCTGTTTTCAATGAGCAGAGTGCTTGCTGCGCCGGTTATTACTGCCAGCGGCGTGCGTAGATCATGAGAAACTGAGGAAAGCAGGATGTTGCGAAGTTTTTCGCTTTCTGCTTCCAGCATGGTTTTTTCAACCAGCTCGGCAGAGGCGGCGCGTTCAAGAGCGGAAGCGGCGATAAAGGCCAGAGTATCAAGAGTTTCTGTAGAATCTGTCTGATAAGATTCAAGCTGTTCATTGCGCGGACTAACGCCAATAACGCCGACAATGCCGCCGGATGCGACCATTGGCACATATAAAGCCTTGGCGCTTGGCAAAGTATCTGTTCCGAAGCCGGCGCTTTGTTTGTGACTAAAAGCCCAGTTAGCAACGCTTTCTTCACGAACCGGATCAATATTTTCGTCATCATCATCTGTTTCTGTTACCACAGTTTGCAGCTGGCCTTTATCATCAGGCAGCCAGATGAACACATTACTGTCCATTGCTTCAGCGACATGACGCGCGGCAATCTGCGCGAGAACAACTTTGCCGCGGCTGGCGGTTAGTTCACGAGTCATTGCGTAAAAAATCGCGGTTATTTTTTCGCGCTTGCGGGCGGTTATCGCTTGCAGCCTTAAGCGCGCCGTTTGCGAGCCGATTACCACGCCGGTAATCAGCATCACCAAGAAAGTTATTATATGTTCAACGCGGCTGGCTTTGAAATCATGCCATGGTTCAATAAAAAAGAAATTAAAACACAGTGCTGCTACCACAGTTGCCACAATTGAAGGAGTTCGTCCAAAGCGCAAAGCTATGGTGACAACGCCGATTAAATACATCATCGCCAGATTTATCGCCTCTACGTCTGAGCGCAAGGGCAGCATCAGAACGGTAGTGATAAATACTGCTACAACGGCATAAAGATAATATTGCCAGGAGCTTTGTCCGCTCCATAACAATGATTTCAGGACATGGTTTTTATCTCTTTCTCCGGTTATGACGTAAATATCTATATCGCCGGAACCACGAATTAGCTGATCAGCCAGCGTGCCGTACATTATTTCCTGCCAGCGTGATTTTGCCGCTTTTCCGACAATGATTTTAGTTATATTATTAGCGCGCGCGTATGATAATATGTCTTCAACGGCGTTGTGGCCTTGGATTATTTCAATTTCAGCGCCCATTCTGTCAGCGAGACGAAGGTTGCGCTCAACCATTTCCTGACCTTCTTTGCTGAGGCGGAAATGGCGTTCATTTTCAATGTAAATAGCCAGCCATTGCGCTTTGAGGCCGCTGGCCATGCGCTTGGCCGAACGCACCAGCTTGGTGGAAAGCGCATCAGGTCCTATGCAGACTAATATACGATCAGCGCCGCTCCAGCCCTGATTCTCCTTGCCTTTGGTTTTATAAACATCCATTAGCGCATCGACTCGTTCGGCGGTGCGCCTTAACGCCAGCTCACGCAGAGCAATCAGGTTGCTTTTTTTGAAGAAATTCTGCGCGGCGCGTTTTTTTACTTCCGGAGCGATATATACTTTGCCCTCGCTTAAACGTTTGAGCAGTTCCTCGGAAGGAATATCAAGCAGAGATATTTCATCAGCCTTGTCAAAGATTGCATCAGGGACAGTTTCCTTAACCCAGACGCCGGTTATTCTGGCGACAACATCATTTAAACTTTCCAGATGTTGAACATTTATGGTGGTATATACATTGATTCCGGCGTCGAGAAGCTCTTCAACATCCTGCCAACGTTTAGGATGACGAGAACCATGCGCGTTGCTGTGCGCCAGCTCATCGAGCAGAATAAGTTGTGGTTTGCGCGCTAAAGCGGCATCAAGATCAAATTCTTTAATCAGCGTACCGCGATAAGAAACTTCACGATGCGGCAGAATCGGAAGACCTTCCAGCAAGCGTTTAGTATCTTCTCTGCCGTGCGTTTCAACAAGGCCTACAACTACATCAACATTTTCAGCTTGTGCCTGTTTTCCTGCTGACAACATAGCGTATGTTTTGCCAACTCCGGCGCAAGCGCCAAAAAATATTTTCAGCTTGCCGCGTCCGGTTTGCGCCTCACGCGCCTGCTCTTCTTCCTGTTCAATCCGGCTTAGTAATTCATCAGGATCAGGGCGCTTATCATCTGATTTCATGGCTTGTCTTTCCGAATGATCTTCTGGCTTGCCGCAGATTGTTCCTTATCAAGCGCGATATTCAAGGAAAGAACATTGACATATAGACTGCCAATTAAGCCGAGATATGGTTTTTCCATATTAGCATCAACCAGAGCTTTTACAGAATCAGCTGGCATATTTCTGGCTTTTGCCACTCTTTCAATTTGAAAATAAGCGGCTTGCGGCGTTATATGCGGATCAATTCCGCTGGCGGAAGAAGTAACCAGAGATAATGGTATTTTATTGTTTGCCGGAAGATTCGCCATTCTTTCATTAGCGCGTTCCAGCAAAGTACTGTTTCCCATGCTGAAGTTGGAAGCAGCAGAAAAGGCGGCGTTGTAAGGCGGTGTTGTTGCGGACATTCTTCCCCAGAAATATTGTTTTTTGGAAAATTCCTGTCCGATAAGTTTTGCGCCGACAATCTGGTCTTTTTCGATAATTAAACCGCCGCTTGCTGCGGTTGGAAAAAACAGCTGCGCTATATTGGTAAAAATCAGCGGAATAAAAGCGCCGATAAACAGTAAAATAAATAGCCATAACAGCAAAGCCTGCCGCAAATTGGCAAGGATCATGCTGATCATATTGATGTTTATTTTTTGTCCGGTTCTGAAATTTGTCAGTAATTGTCGCATTATACTGCTCCTGCCATTGCCAGCAGTGAATCTATCGCTTTAATTGCGATAAAAGGCACGATAATGCCGCCGCCGCCATAGATTAACATATTCCGCCGTAAAAGCTGCGCTGCGCCTAATGCGCGGTATTTAACGCCTTTTAAAGCCAGCGGCACAAGCGCGATTATTATCAGCGCGTTAAAAATAACCGCTGATAATATAGCGGATAATGGCGAAGAAAGTTGCATGAAATTCAGCGACCACAATGCCGGATAAGTTCCAGCGAAAGCCGCCGGAATTATCGCGAAATATTTGGCAATATCATTGGCGATTGAAAAAGTGGTAAGAGCGCCGCGTGTCATTAACAGCTGTTTGCCGATTTCAACGATTTCGATCAGCTTGGTAGGATCAGAATCCAGATCAACCATATTGCCTGCTTCCTTGGCCGCCTGCGTGCCGCTATTCATAACTACCGCAACATCTGACTGCGCCAAAGCCGGAGCGTCATTCGTACCGTCGCCGACCATTGCCACCATTTCGCCGCCGGCTTGCATTTTGCGAATAAGTTTAAGTTTCGCTTCCGGCGTGGCTTGCGACATATAATCATCAACTCCGGCTTCAGCGGCAATTGCTGCGGCGGTAAGCGGATTATCGCCAGTAATCATAATGCTTTTAATTCCCATTTTCCGCAAATCAGCAAGTCGTTCTTTAATTCCCATTTTGACAACATCTTTAAGATAGACAACGCCAAGAACTCGATTGCCATCGGCAACCACTAAAGGCGTGCCGCCAAGCTTTGCTACCTTGTCGATTTTATGACGCATTTCTTCAGAAATACTGCCGCCGAGCGCGGTAATATGCGCTTCTATCGCGTCAGAAGCGCCTTTGATTATTTTCCGTCCTTCCAGCTCGATGCCGCTGATTCTTGTCTCTGCGGAGAATTCTATAAAATTAGCACCATCCGGAGCGGCGGATATTTCAGCAAGCTCATAACGGCGAACGGCCAGATCAAGAATGCTTCTGCCCTCCGGAGTTTGATCAGCAAGCGATGAAAGCTGCGCTGCTTCTGCCAGAGTCATTATTGAAACATATTCCGCCGGAATAAATTCCTCAGCCTGACGATTACCATGAGTTATAGTGCCAGTTTTATCAAGCAGCAGAACATTGACATCTCCGGAAGCCTCAACAGCGCGTCCGGAAGAAACAATAACATTAGCGGCAAGCAGGCGGTTCATTCCGGCGATGCCAACTGCTGATAACAAACTGCTGATAGTTGTCGGCGCAAGACAGACAAACAAAGCAATCAGCATAGTCAGAGAAATAATTTCGCCATTGCCGTTGATGTAAACTGAGAATTTGGAAAAATTCCACAAGGTAAATACTGAGATGAAAAATATTATGGTAAGAGTTGATAACAAGCCTGATAAGGCGATTTCATTAGGAGTTTTCTGGCGTTTTGCGCCTTCAACCAGATTCACCATGCGATCAATAAAACTCTCGCCCGGATTTGCGGTTATTCTGGCGACCAGCCAGTCGGAAAGCAGGCGCGTGCCGCCGGTAACTCCGTCGCAATCGCCGCCAGATTCACGAATTACCGGAGCGCTTTCGCCAGTAATAGCGCTTTCATCAACTGAGGCGATACCGTCAATTACCTGACCATCGCCAGGAACACAATCGCCAGCTTCAATAAGCACTAAATCGCCTTTAGCGAGGTTATAAGCAGCAACCAGCTCATAATCATCGCGATTGCTGGCGCTGCGTAATTTCTTAGCAAATACGTCTTTCTTCAAGGAACGCAGTGATTCAGCCTGAGCCTTGCCTTTGCCTTCGGCGATTGTTTCTGCGGCATTAGCCAGTAAAACCGTAATCCATAATAAAGCAGCTATTGTAACATCAAACCACAGCTTCTGTTGTCCGCTGGCAAAGAAAAGCGCGATTGTTAAGATAACAGCGCATAGATAAACGGAAAACATTACCGGATTGCGAATCTGATCACGCGGCGAGAGCTTGGCAAATATTGTGTAGTAGGAAATCATCATGTACTCTATTTACTAAATCTCTGTTTATTGTGTTTGT
>CAZFJN010000017.1:0-14867 GCA_964519595.1 uncultured Rickettsiales bacterium | reverse complement strand
CTATTTACTTGCTTATCTCTATTTACTCATAATGGTTAGATGTTCAGCAATCGGACCTAAAGCCAGCGCCGGAATATAAGTAAGTACGCCAAGAATTATAATCGTCGCTACCAGAACCATGGTAAACAGCAGGCTATGAGTTGGCAAAGTTCCAGCGCTTGGCGGAGTTACGTTTTTGCTCGCAAAAGATCCGGCAATGGTAAGAACCACAAATATAAGGCCATAACGGCCAGCTAACATACAAATTCCCAGCGCGATATTATAATATTCCGAGCTGGCTTGTAATCCGGCCAAGGCGCTGCCGTTATTATTAGCGGCGGAGGTAAAGGCGTATAATATCTGCGAAAAACCATGCGCGCCGGGATTGGAAACAGCGATTCTTCCGGCTTCGCGCATAGTTGCATCAGCTGCAAAACCAAGAGTAAGCAGCGCCGGAAGAATGATTGCGATTGAAATCATTCGCACATCAAAAGGCGATAATTTTTTGCCAAGAAATTCCGGCGTTCTGCCAACCATAAGTCCGGAAATAAAAACGCTCATCAGCACAAAAATAATCATACCATAAAGGCCGCTGCCAACGCCGCCAAAAACCACTTCGCCAACTTGCATCAGCAGAAGGTGAATAAGCCCGGAAAGCGGCGCAAAAGAATCATGCGCGGAATTAGTAGCACCATTTGAAGTTGCTGTTGCCGTAAGCGACCATAAAGACGAGCCAACAACGCCAAAACGTGTTTCCTTGCCTTCCATATTGCCTTCTCTGATATCAATAACCGCCGGATCAAATTTAGGACTTACGTTAAATTCCTGAATTGCCACAAAGGCCAGCGCCGGAAGAAAAATGATAAACATTGCCGCCAGCATCATATAAGCCTGCCTGCGATCACGCATTAACAAGCCGGCTGTGTAAACGAATGAGCAAGGCAGCAGCAACATTGCCGCCATTTGCAGTAGGGAGCTTATCGCATTAGGATTTTCGTAAGGATGAGCAGCGCCGGCAGCAAAAAAACCGCCGCCATTACTGCCTAAGATTTTAATCGCGCCATGCAAAGCAACCGGACCTTGCGCGATTTTTCCAGAAACTCCTTCCAGAGTTGTGATATTAACATAAGGAGAATAATTCTGAATAACCCCCTGTGAAACCAGAATAAGGCCAAAAACAAGCGCCAGCGGCAATAATATATATAAAATGCCGCGCAGCATATCTACCCAGAAATTGCCGATATATTCAGATTGCTTAACCGCCAGAGCGCGGCAAAGAGCAACCGCAACGGCCAGTCCGGTAGCGGCGGAACAAAACATCTGTATTCCCAGCGCTACTGTTTGTGAGAAATAGCTAAGCTGCGCCTCGCCGCTATAGCTTTGCCAGTTGCTGTTAGTTAAAAAACTCGCCGCTATGTTAAAGGCCAAATGCGCGCTGATTCCTGGCATATTTTCCGGATTAAGCGGCAATATATCCTGAAAAATCAGAATTATAAAACTTATAAAAAATCCTGATATGCTAAAAATAAACACGCTGCCGCTATATTGCAGACTGTTCATTGACTGAGTAGATTTAATACCACAAAAACGATAAATAAACCGCTCCAGCGGCTCAATAAACCGTGCTAAAGGATGCGGAAGACCAAGATAAACAGCGGCCATATAACCGCCCAAAGGTTTTATCCAGAGGACAACCAGAGCCAGACAAATAAAAACAGATATCCATTCGCTCATAATAAGGAAGACATATACTATACTCATTACACTTGAAGAGTTGGCATTCTTTCGCTTCGTCTTTATTGTTCACTATATGAGATAAAAATCTTGAAATATCAATAAGTATTCCTTCGATTTTTATCTCATATATTGAACAAAAATACTTGGAATAAATACCAACTCTTTAAGTGTAATGAGTATAAATTACACTTAGATTCTTGAAGTTTAATTAGTATATATCGCTACTTAATAGCTTATGTCAAACCCTACCGCCTTGTAAGAGGATGACAGCATGTTGCAACATGATAACGCCGTAAGAAATGTCATGAAAACCATAAAAATTATGGAGGCCGGGCGGAGAATCGAACTCCGGAATACAGGATTTGCAGTCCCGTGCATTACCACTTTGCTACCCAGCCTTTATTGGTTTTATATGGCAATTTCCTGATTGTAGCACATAGAGGCTTTACTTCAAGCGCGGATTTCTAGGAATTTTAGGAAATTTCTTTGTGAGATTTTCTAGGCTTTCAGTGGGTTTCCAACTGCCAGTGTTGGTTTTGCTTTTCCGGTTAGTTTTTGTGCCAGCAAGATTACTGTCAACGTTGCCACATAGAACAGCAGTTGAATTCCGGCTGGACGTTCTGAATAGCCGAGCATAGCGTGTAATATCTGGCCAATCAGTGAATGTTCAGAAAGCAGCGCCGAGCTATCCCACAGCTGATCGACAATTACCGGCAGAACGTCCGCCGCTGCCAGATAGCCAGCTCCGGCGGCGCTCATTCCGGCTGCCAGCAATATCAACATCCAGCCAGTTACTACAAAAATATATTTGCTGGAAATGGTAATAAGTCCCCAGTAAATCATCAAGCCGACAATCGCCGCGGCCAGACCTCCGGATAAAGCTCCGAGCATTATCGCCGCAATTCCTTCTGCGCTAGAGCCAATAATTCCCGACATGAACAGGACAATTTCCGCGCCCTCACGCCACATTGAAAGCGCTACCACTGCCGACAGAGAATAAAGCGGTATTTCACCTTCCGCAACGGCCGCGCCGACCTGCTTGATTTTCTGAGAAACCGCCCGGCCATGACGTTGCATCCAGATCGTTGTCCAGCCAATCATCACAGCCGCCAGCAGCAATACCGTGCCGTTGAACACTTCCTGGCCTACTCCGGCAAGGGCATTGCCAATAGCGCCGGCAAACATTGCAACTATCGCCGCGCCAACTAGCCCGCCGACTATTCCTAACAGCACATAATGGCCACGTCCGGTCACGCCGCGCGTTGCCGCCATTATTATCGAAAGAATTACAGATATTTCCAATATTTCACGAAATAATATTATAAAACTAGGAATCATTAGCGTTGCTCTTTATGAGTTATTATTGCCTGATTGTTACTTAACAACCAATTTGCCCTGCGCGGTTTTTTCGTTGAATTCGCCAAAGAATTTATATTCGCCCGGAGCAAGAGGTCCTACTAATATTTTGGCTTCTGTACCGCCAGGGATGATTTTTTCGCGCTTGAAATCATGGCTTTCAAATTCTTCTGGCGTTGAATCTTCATTTTTTACCAGCAGCTTGATTTTCGTTTGCGCCGGAATTTCAACAATATCAGGAATGAACTTATGGTCCTTGATGGTGATTTTATATTCAGCAACTTCAGCAGCATGAACCGTAACCGGAATAACCACTGCAATTAACAATAGAGCAGCAGCTAATATAGCAATAGCTAGCAAGGAAAAAGTCGAAAAGGAAGCTGAGCGAAGTAATTGCATAATTCTTATCTCCGTAATTTTTTGACCATAAATTAATTGTCGCTAATGATAATCATTCTCATTGGCAAGTCAAGAGGAAATAATATTTGGAAATAATATTGGTTGTGAGGAAATAATTGGTTGCTGGTTGTTAGTTGCCTTGTCATCCGAAGCCTTGGCGTAGGATGATGGTTGCTGGTAAGCAAGAGGTGCATAGTTAGCAGTATCTATCTATTAGGAGGTGGTGCTGGCAGCTGATATTGAGAAATATAAATCTTTCCTTAATTATTAGGGCTTATGATTAGGCTCTGAAATCTTATTTTAGAGAATATTACTTAGCATAAATTACTTAGTATAAATTACTTAGTATGAATTCTTAATAATTAAAACTTTTATCGGAAATGTTTTAAACCATGAAACAAGCTTACAGCCAGTCTGTTCAACTTATCGAGCGTTTGCATCGCCGTTTTCTTGATGTAATCAACACTGAACTTGAACGGCTTAAAATTGATGATATTAACAACGTTCAGGCGCTTATTCTCTACAACATAAGCGGCGAGGAATTAACTATTGGCGAGCTGACTAATCGCGGTTTTTATCTCGGCTCAAACGTTTCGTATAATGTCAAGAAGCTGGTTGAAAATGGCTTCATAACGCAGGAAAAAGCCTTGCATGACAAGCGTTCTGTGCGAATAAAGCTCTCTGCTAAAGGGCAAGCTCTCTGTCAGCGGATTGATGAGCTGTATCAGCGCAACTCTGATGCTTTATCAAAAGAAATGAATGAGAATATCTTAACTGAACTGAACAGAACTCTGGAAAAAATCGAAAGCTTCTGGACAAATTATATAAATAATTGTCATCGCCTTCCAGCTCATTGATTCTACTAATGCCATTTTGCGATAGTGATCGCAAAATAATATCTCACAAATAATATCTCACAAATAAAAGTGGACAAATCAGTAGATGGACATACATATATTGTATGCTCAAATCGACAATTCCTTATATAGATCTGCGCGGAAAAGGCGAAAATGCGTTGCTTAGAGCCTTTCCTGATAAGGCCAAGGCAATGTTATATGCCAGCAGAAAAACCTATGGTCTGGCTTCATATGCGGCAAGTGCAGCGGTTTTTCCGCTATCTGATCTGTGGTCGCGCCATTTGTTGAGAATTTCTCATTCTCCTTATCTGCATGAAATAGAAGAAGCAGCGCATATAGTCGGCAAAGCAGGAATTTATACCTTAAATATTGCCGATTGCTGGGGATGTACCAGCGGCGCTTATGTTACTGCCGGCGGCGTGGAAATATTGCGAGTTCTTGACTGGCCTTTTCCGGAGATGGGAAAACACATAATAGTAGCCCTACAGGAAAACGCAGCGGGAATTTATTACAACATCACCTGGCCGGCTGTTTCCGGAATATTTCAGGCGCTTGCTCCTGGGCGGTTTGCAGCGGCAATAAATCTTGCGCCAATGCGAAAACATGGTCTTGGCAAAGTCGGTGACTGGCTGGCGAATCGTTTCATTGTCGGAAAAGAAGGAGCGTTACCGCCGTCGCATCTGCTGCGGCAGGTTTTTGAACAGGCGCGCAATTATCATGAAGCAAAGCGGCTGCTTGCTGAAACGATTATTTCAACGCCAGTTATTTTCACTCTGGTTGGAATTAATCCGGCAGAAGGCTGTATTATTGAGCGTTTGGAAAATGCCGCAGAAATTCATGAGCTTGGCGCAGAATCTGCTGTTTCCGCCAGCAATCAGTTTCGTGATTCTCGTGATTCAAAAATAGCGGCAACGAATAAAAAAATCTGGCATAAAAAAGGTTGGCGACCTCGTGAGATAGACAGCGCCGGACGTTATCGGCAAAGCTGCGAAATAGATCTGCGCGAAACAGCGCAGGAAAAACTCGATTGGCTGCAACCGCCTATTCTTAACCTTAACACACGCCTTGCCATGCAGGCTGATGCGGCGGCAGGATCTCTTTATGTGCAAGGTTATGAAGGGCTGGCGGCAGTGACAAATCCGTTTGTAATAACTGCAAATAGCAAGTAGAATTCGCGCATGGAATTAGATGTTTTGAATCTTGAAAAACTTAAATACAGCTTGTTTCTGAAACGGCGATTTCTGCCAATTTTTCTGGCAACTTCTCTGGGCGCTTTTAATGATAATCTGCTGCGCTCAGGGCTGGTAGTGTTAATTGCTTATTCCGCGCTTTATGGCGTTGAACTTCCGGCAAAGCCAGAAATATTAGTTACCATATGCTCAGCCTTGCTGGTGATTCCTTTGCTGCTGTTTTCTTTCATTGCCGGACAAATTGCCGACAAATTTGAAAAATCATTGCTGGTTATAATAACCAAATTCGCAGAAATCATCATCATGCTCTTTGCCTATATCGGTTTTGCCTCGCACAACATAATATTGCTGATGGTAATGCTGTTTATCAGCGGAATTCATACCGCTTTTTACAGTCCGATAAAATTCAGCATTCTGCCGGATCATTTAAAGGAAAATGAGTTGCTTGCCGGCAATGGCTTTATGGCCGGAGGAAGTTATCTGGCGGTTTTGCTTGGACTTGTTGCCGGAGGATTGTTGGTTGAAATGCCGGGAAACACTATCGGACGCGCCGCTTTGCTGGTTGCTATTTTAGGGTTTTTAGCCAGCCTGGCTATTCCGCGTAGTAAGCCAGCGCATTCGCAAATTAAAATTTCCTATAATCTCTGGCAGGGCAATAAAGAGATGATAGAATGCGCTTTCCAGACGCGCGGCGCTTCACATAGCATAATCGCTCTTTCATGGTTTTTGCTGATTGGCTCGGTTTTTATGTCGCAATTTCCTAATTACGCGCAAGGCGTGGTAAGAGGAAATAATGAGGTATATATAATATTCCTGACTACTTTCTCAATCGGCATTGCCGCCGGCTCTTTATTATGTGATACGCTGCTGGACGGAAAAATATCCGGCAAGCTGACGCGCTGGGCGGCTCTTGGCGTTTCACTGTTTACATATTTAATGATTTTTCTCACTCCGCTGCCGGAACATGAAGGGCTGATGACTGCTTCTGAATATCTGGCAGATAAACGACACTGGCCGGTTTTGCTTTGTACCATGCTTACTGCCGTTTCCGGCGGAATGTATATGGTTCCGCTTTATGCTCTGCTGCAATCACAAACACGCTCTACTCATCGTTCACGCGTTCTGGCCGCTAGTAATTTCAGCGATTCTGTGTTTATAACATTCGCAGCTTTTATTTCCGCCTTGTTGCTTTATTGTGGACTTGGCGTAAAAGATATATTTATCATTCTGGCAACGATAAATCTTCTGGCAGTGTGGTATGCTCGAAAAATCACTTAGGATTATTCTCTCTTTTCTGTTGAAGCTGCTCTTTGGCTGCCGTGTTAACGGCATTGAGCATTTTGCCGCCAGCGGCAATCGCGTCATAATCGCCGCGAATCATCAATCGTTTCTTGATCCTTTGCTGCTGGCGGTTTTACTGCCGGAAAAACCGGCTTTTGTGATGAATGTTTTTCAGGCGGAAAAATGGTATTTCCGCTGGATAAAAAAAATTGTCAAACTTTATGTGGTTGATCCTTCTCAGCCAATGAGCATGAAGGCGCTGATTAGCGATTTGCGAAAAGAAGTAAAAGTTGTGATTTTTCCGGAAGGAAGAATTACCACCAGCGGCGCAGTAATGAAAATTTATGACGGCGTGGCAATGCTGATTAACAAAACCGGCGCGACATTATTGCCGGTTTATATAGAAGGAGCGCAGTTTTCATTTCTCGCAAAGCTTAAAGGCAAATTGCCACAACGTTTATTTCCGAAAATATCGCTGAGCTTCTTTCCGCCGATTGCCGCTAATGTGCAAATTCCAGCCAGTTCTGAATATATTTATGATATAATGACCAGATGCGCTTTTGCCGCGCAGAATAAAAATAGATCATTGCTTGCCGCGCTGCTGGAAGCGCGGAAACTGTTTGGAAAAAAACATCTTATTGTTTGCGATGTTGCCAGACAGGAAATGAGTTATCAATCGCTGATTACTCGCTGCCTTATTTTGCGCCGTAAACTCGCTCCTTATTTAGCGGCGCAGAAAAATGCCGGAATTTTACTGCCTAATTCTCTGGCCGCGGTTGTTTCATTCTTTTCCTTGCACGCGCTTGGCAAAATTCCATGTATGCTTAATTTTTCTTCCGGAGCGCAGAATATAAAACATGCTTGCCATCTGGCTGGAATAAAAACCATCATAACTTCGCGTGCTTTTGTTGAAAAAGCCAAATTGGAGGAGTTAATTGCGATTCTTTCCAAAGAACATATGGTCATTTTTCTGGAAGATGTTCGCGCTTCGATAAGCCGCAGCGATAAGCTGGCAGGCGCAGTAGCCGCCTTGTTTCCAAAGCTGGCGCTGTCAAGAGCGATAGCATATGGCAAACCTTATGATCCGGCGGTTATTCTGTATACTTCCGGCTCGGAAGGAAAGCCAAAAGGCGTAGCTCTTTCTCATGCAAATATTCTGGCGAATATTTATCAGGCAACATCACGAATTGACTTAACTTCCGCTGATCGTTTGTTTAACGCTCTGCCGGTTTTTCATTCATTCGGACTTACCATCGGAATGTTGTTGCCGATTCTGCGCGGAATATATGTTTTTCTTTATCCAAGCCCTCTGCATTACCGGGTAATTCCGGAATTGATTTATGACACTGATTCAACCGTAATGCTCGGCACAGACAGTTTTTATCAAGGCTACGCTCACTACGCTAATCCTTATGATTTCCGTTCTATACGTCTGGCCGTAGCAGGAGCAGAGCGCCTTAAAGAAACCACAAAAACATTATATGCTGAGAAATTCGGCGTTTCAATAATGCAAGGTTACGGCATTACGGAAACAAGTCCGGTTTTGTCATGCAACACCGCACTTTACAACAAAACAGGAACAGTCGGCCGTTTCTTTCCGGAAATAAAATGGAGAATTGAGAAAATCGAAGGAATCGAACAAGGCGGACGTTTGTTTGTAAGCGGTCCTAATGTAATGCTCGGCTATATAAAAGCCGAAAATCCCGGCGTGATTGAACCACAAGGCGAATGGTATGATACAGGCGATATTGTCGATGTAGATTCATCCGGATATGCTACAATATTAGGCCGCGCCAAACGTTTTGCCAAGGTAGGCGGTGAGATGATTTCGCTGACTGCTGTTGAAGAGCTGATTGCCGCTTTATTTCCTGATTTCTCACATGCGGTTATCTCTATTCCTGACGAGCGCAAAGGCGAACAGATAGTTTTATTTACTACTGCTGAAGGACTTGGCCGCCAGCATCTTGTTCACGGCGCGCAGCAACATGGCTTTCCGGAAATAGGAATTCCTAAGCAAATTATTGTCATAGAAACAATTCCGATTTTAGGCAGCGGCAAAACTGACTATCCGCAATTGGCCGCTTTGCTGTAACAAATATTTGCAACAAATAGCAGCAAGAAAATTATTATAACTTTTTTTGAATAATTTGCTGAAAAATAATCTCTCTTGATATAGCTTGCTTTCATGCACTTGTTTTTCTCAACCATTATTTTTTCTTTTCTCGCGGCCAGCGAGGCTTTCGCCGCTTCCGGCAAGAATGAGACTTTTGCTTCTTATCCGCTGGTTGTTTGCAGCTTGCTGGCAGTTATTCTGGTTTTAATGCTTTATGATGTTTCCAGACGGAAAAATCGGGAAATTATTTTTTCCAGCTCGCGTGATCTGGAAAATCAGCAACGCAGCCTTGAACGCCTTGGCAAAGAGAATGAAGAGCTTGCTCGTAAAATCTCAACCATGCGGCATATGCTTGATGCGCTGTCTTATCCAGTCTGGCGGCGTGATAGCGAGTTAAATATTGCCTCCTGCAACCGCGCTTACATGGTAGCTATTGAAGGCGCTACTATTCGCGATGGAAAAACGCCGGAAATTGACAGAAAAATGCAAGCTCAGGCTGAGCAAGCCTTGCGCGAGAATAAAGCAGTCAAAGAACGTCGCTATATAATTATCGGCGGCGCGCGCAAACTGCATGATGTCACGGAAACGCCGTTGCCAGGAGGCGAAGGCTGTGTCGGCTGTGCAATTGATGTCAGTGATGTTGATGAATTAAAGGAAGATCTGGCGCGGCATAATTCCGCAATGGATGATTTTCTGGAAAGCTCAGCCTCAGCAATGGCGATTTACGGCGCTGACATGCGGCTTAAATCTTTCAACTACGCTTTCGTTGCCTTGTGGAAGCTTGATGAAATCTGGCTTAACACTAAACCGACTTACGGCGAAATACTCGAAAATCTGCGCGAAAAACGTAAGCTTCCAGAACAGGCGAATTTCCAGTTCTTTAAACAACAGCAACAACAGCTATTTCGTGATCTGATTAATCCTAAGGAGGAATTTTTCTATCTGCCGGACGGAAAAGCTCTGCGTGTTCTTGCTATTCCTCATGCTTTAGGCGGAATATTATTTGCTTATGAAGACGTAACCGACCGGCTGGCGCTTGAGCGTTCATATAATACTCTGATTGCCGTTCAGCGCGAGACGCTTGACCATCTTCATGAAGGAGTTGCCGTATTTGGCGAAGACGGAAGGCTTAAGCTTTCAAATCCTAATTACATAAAACTCTGGAATATTCCGGAAGAATTCGCCAAATCTGAGCCGCATGTGCGTGATATAGTTGAAAAATGCAAATCATATTATCGTTATGATGAATGGGAAAATTTTAAACAGAACCAGATTCGTCAACTCCAGATGCGCGAAAGAATGGCGCGGCAATTTGAAATGGCGAATGGAAAAGTAATAGACTGGCGGCGCGTTCCACTTCCTGACGGCGCAACGCTGGTTACATATATGGACATTACTGATTCAACCTTGCTGGAAAGATCGTTACGCGAACGTAATGATGCCTTGCAGGAAGCCGACCGCCTTAAATCACAATTTCTTGCTAATGTTTCGTATGAATTGCGCTCGCCGCTTACTTCTATTTCCGGCTTCTCGGAAATGCTTAATCAGGAATATTTCGGACCTTTGTCAGAAAAACAGCGCGAATATGTTGACGGTATTCAGCAATCTTCACAGCGGCTGATGCACCTTATCAATGATATACTTGATTTAGCTAGCATCGAAGCCGGCTATATGCGCCTTGAAGTGGCCAAATTTGATATTTCCGCGATGATCAAATCAGTCAGCTCGCTTATTCAGGAACGTGTTCGCGAACATGGTATTAAGCTAAAAGTTGAATGTCCGGCAAGAATTGGCAAAATGTCCGGCGATGAAACACGAATCAAACAAATATTATTTAATCTGCTTTCCAATGCGATAAAATATTCTGAAAAAGGCGATAAAATATCCTTTGGCGCACGCGCTTCCGACAATGACGAAATAATCATCTGGGTTCAAGATCAAGGGCAGGGAATTCCTAAAGAAGAGCATGAGCTGATCTTCAGCAGCTTCTATCGCGGCAAAACTCCGGAAGGTGAAAAAGGCAAAACCACAAAACGTTCAGGAACCGGACTTGGACTTTCCATAGTCAGAAGCTTTATGGAATTGCATGGTGGACGTATTGATCTGATTTCCGAGCCGGCAAAAGGCACGCGCTTTGAATGTATTTTCCTGCGCGACAATCCTAAATTGGCGATCGCAGCATGAGCAACGAAGAACGTTATATACTAACCATTTCCTGCGTAGATACTCGCGGCATTGTCGCTTCAGTCAGCGGCTTTCTCGCTAATTATCGTGGTTTCATAATTGAATCAGCGCAGTTTGGTGATCCTTCAACTAACCATTTCTTCATGCGCGTTGAATTCGCTCTGCAAACAGGCGCGCCAAGCGCAACTCTGCTGCGCGCTTATTTTGCTGAACAAGTGGCAACTCCTTTTGAAATGAACTGGGAATTATACGAAAAAAAGAAAAAAGCGCGTCTGCTGGTGCTTGTTTCAAAACAGGGACATTGCCTGAATGATCTTCTTCATCGCAGCTCAAGCGGCCAGTTGCCAATAGAAATAGCCGCAGTGTTTTCTAACCATGAAACCATGCGCGCTATGGTTGAATGGCATGGTCTTCCTTATTATTGCCAGCCTGAAAACAAGGAAATTCAGGAAGAAAAAATCCTCTCGCTGATCAAGGAATTTAATGTTGATGTGGTTGCTCTGGCCAGATATATGCAGATTTTATCTCCGGCTCTTTCCGCTAAACTATTCGGACGCGCTATAAATATTCATCATTCATTCCTGCCGAGCTTCAAAGGCGCTCGTCCTTATCATCAGGCTTATGATCGCGGCGTTAAATTAATTGGCGCAACCGCGCATTATATAACAGATGATCTTGATGAAGGACCAATTATCGAGCAGGAAGTCGCCCGCGTTGACCATAGCTATACGCCGGAAAATCTTTCTGCTATCGGCTGCGATATTGAATGTTTAGTATTATCACGCGCGATAAAATATCACGCCGAACGCCGCGTACTGCTCAACGGCAAAAAAACCGTAATATTCCGCTGATAAAGTAATGCTATTTTTCAATCATCATGCTGATGATTGCATTACGCGCCATAAGGCGACGTGCGCTTAAGTCGCGCTTACCATTTTGCGATATATTGATCGCAAAATGGTATTAATGCAGTGTTCCACTTCCGCTGGAAGCAGCCGGACTTATCACCATCTGCGGCGTTGCAGCAGTAGGCTTAGGCTCTTCCCAGCTGGTTGCTTCCGGCGCTTTGATCAGCGCGTATTTAAGCACTTCATCAACAGTAGAAACCGGAATTATAGTAAGATCATTTTTTACATTCTCCGGAATTTCTTCCAGATCCTTGACGTTTTCTTCCGGAATCAGCACAATTTTGATTCCGCCGCGCAATGCCGCCAGCAGTTTTTCCTTAAGTCCGCCAATTGCCAGCACACGACCACGCAAGGTAACCTCGCCAGTCATCGCTACATTTTTATGAACTGAAATTCCGGTAAGCGCGGAAACTATCGCTGTAGTCATGGCAATTCCGGCAGAAGGACCATCTTTCGGCGTTGCTCCTTCCGGCACATGCACATGAATATCACGCGTTTGGAAAACCGGCGGAATAATGCCAAAATCAAGCGAGCGCGAACGAACATAAGCAATCGCCGCCTGCACTGATTCCTGCATCACCTCACCAAGCTTTCCGGTAATTGCGATTTTGCCCTTGCCCGGCATCGTCACCGCCTCAATAGTCAGTAAATCACCGCCAACTTCTGTCCATGCTAAGCCAGTTACCATGCCAACCAGATCAGTTTTCTCCGCCTCGCCATAGAGATATTTTTTAATTCCGGCATATTTGCCAACATTATCAGCAACAACATGCACAGCATCTTTTTTCTCAACAATTATCTCTTTAACCGCCTTGCGCGCTAAATTGGCAATTTCACGTTCCAAACCACGCACTCCCGCCTCACGCGTATAATAGCGAATAAGATTCCGCAACGCCTCATCATCAATGCTCCATTCGCCATCTTTAAGGCCATTCATGCCAACCTGCTTCGGAATTAAATGATTTCTGGCGATATGCAGCTTTTCATCTTCAGTATATCCCGGAATGCGAATTATTTCCATGCGATCAAGCAGTGGCCGCGGAATATTCGTGGTATTCGCCGTTGCTATGAACATCACATCGGAAAGATCATAATCAACTTCCAGATAATGATCGTTGAAATTTTTATTTTGCTCCGGATCAAGCACCTCCAGCAAAGCCGAAGCCGGATCGCCGCGATGATCAGATCCCATTTTGTCAATTTCATCAAGCAGCAGCAGCGGATTTGATGATTTCGCCTTCTTCATCGACTGAATTATCTTGCCCGGCATTGAGCCAATATAAGTTCTGCGATGTCCACGAATTTCCGCCTCATCACGCACGCCGCCCAGTGCTATTTTCACAAAATTACGGTTAGTCGCTCTGGCCACCGAACGCGCCAGCGAGGTTTTACCAACTCCCGGCGGACCAACTATACATAAAATCTGACCACGAACTTTTTTTGATCGCTGTTGAACAGCCAGATATTCAAGAATCCTCTCCTTGACTTTTTCCAGACCGTAATGATCAGCATCAAGAATATTCTCTGCTTCCGGTAATTTGCTAACTATCCGCGTTGGTTTTTTCCACGGCACAGTAAGCATCCAGTCCATATAGTTGCGAATAACCGAGGCTTCTGCTGACATCATATTCATCGTCCGCAGTTTTTTAAGCTCATGTTCGCATTTTTCCACCGCTTCTTTGGACAGACGGATTTTTTTCATCCGCGTTGACAGCTCGCCAATTTCGTCTTTTCCATCTTCGCCTTCACCAAGCTCTTTCTGAATCGCTTTCATCTGCTCGTTCAGATAAAATTCACGCTGATTTTTTTCCATCTGACGCTTAACGCGGCTTCTGATTCTTCGCTCAGTATTAAGCACGGAAATCTCATTTTCCATCAGGCCAAATAAATGTTCCAGCCGCTCGGAAACAGATAGTATCTCAAGGATTTTCTGTTTCTCCGGAATGCCAACCGCCAGATGCGCGGCAATAGTATCAGCCAGCAAACCAGGGTTGGTAATTTTATTGACCGTGCCAAGCGTCTCCGGCTGAATCTTCTTATGCAGCTTAACATATTCCTCAAACTGGCCGACTACCGCGCGGCAAATTCCCTGCACATCCTCATCTGTTTCATTGCCGGATAAATCATCCTCAACAATCTGCGCGTTAGTCAGGAAAAATTCATTGCGCGGCATGAAATCAACAATGCGCGCGCGGGCAATTCCTTCCACCAGAACTTTCACCGTACCATCAGGAAGACGCAGCAGCTGGAGAATATTTCCAACCGTTCCCATGCGGTACAGATCAACATCCTTAGGATCATCAACACCGCCGTTTTTCTGCGTCACCAGCAATACTTTGCCGGCATTCTTCATCACCTCTTCCAAAGCCCGAACCGACTTATCACGGCCAACAAAAAGCGGCACAACCATCGACGGAAAAACCACAATATCACGCAAAGGCAATAAGGAAAAACAAAGAACAGGATTATTGTTAGTCATATGAAATAAGCCAGAAACAAATAATTAATAAAAACAGAAAAAATAAGGAAATAAAAATGCGGCAATAAGAACAACAAGAAATATCAACAAACAATATAATGCATTTAAAGCAGATTTGCCAGAGCTACGGTGAATATTAAGTGAATATATTGCAAATATTACCTAGTCATTTGATATATAATAATATTATAATATTAACCAATAAGATTGAGAAAATTTTTGAGAAATATTCTCTGACAATTAATATTAACTGCGATATAGTCAAAAATCTGCAATAAATACATCAATAAAAGCGAACAACGAGTTCTTTCCTCTCCCGCTTGCGGGAGAGGTCGGTTTTCTTAGCTTTGCCTCTTGGCAAAGGTTAGAAAACCGGGTGAGGGG
>CAZFJN010000016.1:20344-37209 GCA_964519595.1 uncultured Rickettsiales bacterium | reverse complement strand
TTGGCGGGGAGCTTGGTTTAGCTTTTTTTCTTTTTTCCATTCTTCCGGCTTGGTGGGCTTTTCTTCCGGCTTTTACTGCTGATTTCATGGCTTTTGCCATTAGAATTGGTTTTTTGGCTTCGGCGATGGCGGTATTAAGCAGCACTCCGGCGCAGCCCATTTCCATGGCAATGCAGGCATCTGATGCTGTTCCGATTCCGGCATCGACCAGAACGGGAATTTTTGCCTGAGCGATTATTTTTTCCAGACGATCAGGGCGCAAAATGCCAAGACCAGAGCCAATTGGCGCGGCAAGTGGCATTACTGCTACGCAGCCGGAATTTTCGAGAGCTTTGCAACCTTCTGGATCATCAAGCGCATAAGCCATAACCTCAAAACCATCTTTTACCAGAATTTCCGCGGCTTTTATAGTTTCCGCCATATTCGGCAGCAGACTTTCCGCATCGGCGATTACTTCCAGCTTAACCAGTTTCCAGCCGCCTAATTCACGCGCTAAGCGCAATGTTTTAACCGCTGAAAGCGCGTCATAACAGCCGGCGCTGTTGGGCAGATAAGTATATTGCGAAGGCGGCAATAAATCCTGCATAGAGCCGCTTCCGGTTGCGCTTAAATCCATACGGCGCAGGGCAACGGTTACTATTTGCGCGCCGCTGGCGACAATAGCCGCGCGCATGATTTCCGGCGAGGAATAACGTCCTGTTCCAACCAGCAGGCGCGAGGAATATTTTTTTCCGGCTATGATTAGCCGATCATCATCGTGATTATTATGATCATTATTATGATCAACAGCTTTGTCGTTTATCATTGATAATTAATCCTGTTTATAATCTCATCCGCCGCCGACAAAGGCGACAATTTCTATGATATCACCTGCGGCCAGCATTGTGGCTTTATAGGCAGATTTTGGCACGATTTCCTGATTTCTTTCAATGGCTACTTGCCGGCTGTTAAGAGCAAGCTCGGCGATTAAATCCGCGATATTGGCGGCCTGAATGTTATTTATTTTGCCGTTAATGGTAATTTGCATAGTTTTATTTGCCTGATCTTTTTCCTGATCTTCAGATTGTTTGAGATTACTAGATGACTAAGTAAAAGAAAATGATAATATAATGCTTGCTTCATTTACTACATCTTTTTACCTCATCTTTTTACTTCATTTATTTATCTAATTAATTTGGTTATTATGAAAAAAATCACTATAATTCACGGACCTAATTTGAACATGCTGGGAAGTCGTGAGCCGGAGATTTACGGTCATGAAACACTGGCGGATATTAATGAGCAGGCGCTTGCAAAGGGCAGGGAGCTTGGTTTTGCGGTTGAATGTTTTCAATCGAATATTGAAGGAGAGATAGTAAGTAAAATTCAGGAAGCAGGGCGCGATTCTTCTGGTTTGCTGATCAATGCTGGCGCTTATTCGCATACTTCAATTGCCATTATGGACGCGCTGTTGGCGATTAAAATTCCGGTTATTGAGGTGCATCTTTCCAATATTTTTAAACGCGAGGAATTTCGTCATCAATCATATGTTTCGCGCGCGGCAAAAGGTGTTATTTGCGGTTTTGGCAGCGAGAGCTATTTGCTGGCGCTGGCGGCCATAGCAAAGATTGCTGATGTTTAAGAAGATGTTGCAGCCGATGTTTAAAATAGGGCATCGTGGCGCTTGCGGCCATGCGCCGGAGAATACGCGCGCTTCTTTTATCAAGGCTGTTGAGCTTGGCGTTGATGGTGTGGAATTTGACATTCAGCTTTCTGCTGACGGCGAGCCGGTAGTTATTCATGATGAAACTATTGACAGAACCACTAATGGACGCGGTTTTGTTGCGGATTATAGTTTCTGGGAATTACAACAATTTGATGCTGGCGGCGGCGAAAGAATTCCGCATTTGCGTGATATATTCACGCTTATTGATAAAAAATGCGCTTTGTTAATTGAGCTGAAAATAGATGCGGTAATGGCTGTAGAAAAAATCATCCGCGAAGAAGTGGCGCGCGGCTGGAATTATCAGCAAATATGGTTGCTGGCTTTTGATCATGAGCTGCTGGCTAAAGCGCATATGCTGAATAAGAATCTGCAACTATGCGCTTCTCTTGAAGAAATGCCGCGAAATCTGGCCGAGATTAATGAGATTAAGCAAAAAACCGGAGCAACGGCAATCGGACCATCTATAGACATAGTTGATAAAACTCTGCTGCAGACAGCA
This sequence comes from uncultured Rickettsiales bacterium, assembly GCA_964519595.1. Classification (GTDB taxonomy): domain Bacteria; phylum Pseudomonadota; class Alphaproteobacteria; order Rickettsiales; family SXRF01; genus JANRKF01. The sequence continues at coordinate 35,005 of CAZFJN010000016.1, read as the reverse complement.
AAGAAACTTGATATGCGCGTATTTGCCTGGACGATTAATGATCCAAAGCTGATAAAATACGCTGTAGATTCAGGAGTAGACGCTATTATCAGCGATTTTCCGGAGAGAATAATATAACCCTCTTCCTGGCCCTCTTCCGCAAGCGGGAGAGGGAAGCGTTCCGACCTCAGGCATGTCCTACATTTGCAGACAAATTTCCGATGTCAAAGCCGAGCGAGGCAACGGCTAAATCCCACTTGGCATCGTTAGGAGTATCAAATAGCAAATGCGATGTTGCCGGAATTGTCATCCAGCTTTGTTCTTCAATCTCGCTTTCCAGCTGTCCGGCTGTCCAGCCTGAATATCCCAGCGCTAATAAGGCTTTAGAGGTAAAATCGCCATTTATCCAGCCGCCTAAAACCGCCGCATTGGCAGTGACCGTAATACCATCATAAGCTGAAAGCGCCGTTTCCTGCAGATAATTGCCATTATGAATTATAAAACCACGATGTTCATCAATCGGACCGCCAACCAGCAGCGGCAAGCTACGATCGCCAACATGCACATTCATCTGTATCTGCGAGAGAATATGTTCAAGAGAAACGTTGCTGGCCGGACGATTTATCACTATTCCCATAGCGCCATTCTGATTATGAGCGACTATGTAAACAACTGATTTGCTGAAAAAATCATCACCAATCTGCTTGGTGGCAACCAGCAAACATCCGGCCAGACTGTCTTGACTGCGGTTTATTATAATAGGCTGATTCATGGAGACACTATAGAACAAGCCGACAAACTATGCCAAGGTTTTTATCAATAATTTTCTCTATAATTTTCTCAATATTTTTTAGTGTAATTTTTCGCCGTGAATCAGCAGATCAAGCCCTTCATGTTCCGCTTCCGGGCTTGGCCGCAAGCCAATTGCTATATCAATGATTTTAAGGATGGCAAAGCTCGCCACGCCGCTAAACAGCAGCGTAACGGCAACGCCTTCCGCCTGCGCCAGCAATTGGCTGATGCTTCCGGCTTTGCCGCCGATTGTTTCAACTGCCAGCAATCCGGTCAGCAATGCGCCGATTATTCCGCCGACACAATGAACGCCAAAAACATCCAGCGAATCATCAAAACCGAATTTGAATTTAAGACCGCAAGCATAAAAACAAACAAATCCGGCCACCGCGCCAATAATAACCGCGCCGCCAACTCCGACAAATCCACAAGCCGGAGTTATCGCCACAAGTCCGGCAACCGCGCCGGAAATTATGCCGACAACGCTTGGTTTTCTGCGCGTTAACCATTCAGTGATCATCCACGCCATTGCGGCAGTTGCAGTTGCCACTTGTGTTACCAGCATTGCCATTCCAGCGCTGCCATTAGCGGCTATTGCCGATCCGGCATTGAAGCCAAACCAGCCAACCCAGAGTAAAGAAGCGCCAATTACTGAAAATACGATATTGTAAGAAGGGGCCATTTCCTCTTTGCCAAAGCCTTTACGCTGGCCAAGAACCAGCGCGGCAACCAGTCCGGCAATTCCGGCATTGATATGCACAACCGTCCCGCCGGCATAATCAAGCGTCGCGCCAAAGCCAAGCAGTCCTTTATAACCGTCAATTCCCAGCCCGCCGAGCATTCCTTTAGGTCCCCAAACCCAGTGTGCAACCGGAATATAAACCAGCGTAAACCACGCAATTACAAAGGCAACCGCCGCAGAAAGCTTGATACGGTTAGCAACTGAGCCGAAAATAAGCGCGGTGGTGATAATGCCGAATGTCATCTGAAACATTATGAACACGCTTTCCGGAATAGTACCGTTTAAGCTGCCAACGCCAACGCCGTTTAAGAGCATTTTATCAAAACCGCCAATTAAAGAATTATGCTCAGTGAAAATCAGCGAATAACCATAAAAAATCCACAGCAAAGTAACGATGCAAGTGGTGACGAAGCTTTGCATTAAAGTGGCAAGAACGCTTTCTTTATGAACCATGCCGCCGTAAAAAAGAGCAAGCCCTGGCAGAGTCATCATCAGAACCAGAAGCGTTGAAACCAGCATCCAGGCGGTAGCGCCAGAATCAATCACAACCGCAGCAGCAGACGCAGCCGGAGCAGCAGCAACAGCCGCACTGGCCGCCGCACTGGCGGCAGATGCTGCGCTGGCAGCAGTCTCGGCAAAGGCCGGATCAAATAAAAATACATATGAAAGGGCAGCAAAAGCAAAAGCGCAAAGGCCGTTTATTAGATTTTTCATGGCAATTCCTCAGAAATTATTTAAAAACTTGAGAAACGCCTGCGATAAACAAATATTTTTTTATTATTATTTTTATTATTTTTATTATCATTTTCATTATTAGCACTATTCCAATTATCAGAATAAGCGCTATTAACACTACCCCTAGTATCCTTAATCAACAATGTCAAACATTTTTTTTGCAGTGCAGCAAATGAGTTGTCAGCAAATAGTACTAAAGCAATCTCATCATAATGGTATTAATATTAAGCATAGTAAATTCAGAGGGTTGTTATCCATTTGACCATGGCATGTCATCCTTCGGCTTGACCGAAGGATCTTAGGCAATGGGAAAAAGATCCTTTGATCAAGTCAAAGGATGACGTCCTGTTGCAACAGGATAAAACCACAAGAAATGTCATTAAACTGTGTTGCTTTTGTATAATCAGCCGTCTGAGCAGTTATTTTCGTTATATCCTTTAGTTCTGCTATAATCTTCATGCAATCTTCACACAATAAATTGCTTATTTTTGTTACTGTTAGAGAATGGAGAAGTCTGAACATAAGCTATCGGATACGCTATCGGAAACGGCAGAAACGTCAGTTACTGGTCATGTTTCATCGCAGTTTGATGTAAAATCTGATTTAAAATCTGATGTAAATGCTGGTTTCGCGGTTGCGCCGGAGAAAAAGCGCAGCTGGGGCAATGTCATTTATGATTTTGGTGTTTTTGGCAGCATTGCATGGTTTGGCGTGGCGGCGTTATCGGCTCTTTCCGCGCATGAGTCGCAATATGGCAAACACAAGGCTTTTGGCTGGCTGCGGACAATTAACGATAAATCGCAGCAGGCTCTTAAAGGTTTCCTTTCTAAAACCTTGTTAAAGGGCGGAGATCCTAAAACAATTGATGGTTACGCCAAAGGCAGCACCATGTTTCTGACCCTCGGAATGGGCGGCAACGCTTTAATGGCGCCAATTAAATGGCTGGAAGATCACCGCCAGAGCAACGCCGCAAAGATCGACTGGCTGCTTGGCACTACGCCGCCTGATCCGGAAAAAATCGCGCATGAACCACACCAAACGTGGAAAAGCGTGTTTTCCGGCCGCCTGATGTCGTGGGGCAGCAGCTATCTGGCCTTTTTAGCTATGGGGCCGGCTTTGACTGACAATATCAGCAAAAAATTCGGCGATTTGGCCAGCAAAGGCTGGTTGCGCGTTTATCCGAAGTCTAATCCGCAGAATGTGCGCCGCTGGGCGGATATTATCGCCTTTGATGCGCTGTTTACGGTTATAACTGCCACGGCTACTTATGTTTTTAGCCGTTATATCGCCAAGAAAGACGAGGAAAATATCAATAATTCTGAGGAAAAATCCTGTAAAAAAGAGCTTGCCGCGCCGCCTGAGTCGCTGCCTGAACCAGCCCCTAAATCATCGCCTAAATCATCGCTTAAATCGCTTTATGAGCCTAAATTTGCAACATATGCAGATAAATACAAAAAAACCGCCGATAATAAAGAAATCGCAAAAGAATTAGCAATGTAGAATTTTTTCTAACTTCTCATTAAACTTTTTGCGTTAGGTTGATATCTTTCCTGCATGAAGAGATAGCATGAGGCGACAGAGGATAAGGTCATAATGGCGGCAGAAGAACCAATTATCATCAAAAAGATCAATAAAGGCGGCCATGGTCATCATGGCGGCGCGTGGAAAGTTGCTTATGCCGATTTCGTAACTGCGATGATGGCGTTTTTCCTGTTAATGTGGTTGCTGAGTGCCACTTCCGAGGCGCAGAAGCAGGGGATTGCTGAATATTTCACGCCGACCATGGGACTTAAAGATTCCAAAGGAATTGGCTTTAATGGCGGTTTATCCGCTGCGCCGGAAGGAAATGCGCGGACTGATAAAACCGCAGTCGGCCTTGTTGTCGGCCAGGTCAAGCAGGGCGAAGATGTTGATACTCCGAATATCACGCAGGGAAAATCTGATCCAAATGCCAGCGACGCCGCGCAAATCGCCAAAGCGCAGGAAGAAGCGCAGGTTGATAAGGAAACATTTGAAAGCGCCGCCGAGGAGATGAAACAGGCTTTGCAAGAGGCGGAGCTGAAGGATTACAGCAATAATGTAGTGATTCAGGACACTCCTGAAGGCCTCAAAATAGACATGATTGACGATCCACAACAGCCGATGTTTGTTCCCGGCAGCACTACCCTTACTGATATTGGAAAAAAAGTTCTTGATTCAATGTCGCGTGTGGTTTCCAAAACTCCTAATAATATTTCAATAAACGGTCATACCGACGCGCCAAGCGGCAATACAAATCCGCAATATACAATCTGGGAATTGTCTGTTGATCGCGCCAATGCCGCGCGGCGCTTCCTTTCCACCACCGTTCTTGAAAAAGAAAGAGTGGTAAAAATAGTCGGATTCGCCGATAAGGAGCTGCTCGTTCCTAATGAGCCTTCCAATCCGCGCAATCGCCGCATTACCATCATCGTCCTGCGCGAATCATATTTCCGTGATCCAAAAGAAGTAACCACCACACGCGGCCTACTGACCACACCAGATGCCAAGCTGAAAAAAGCCGAAGAAGAAAAACCAAGCACAGAAAAACCAGCACCAACAGACGACGCTGACCGTGATTTGTAAAATTATTAAAAAAATCACCTAAAAAATCATCGCAAAATATACAAAAACCTTATTTACATTAATATGTTGATGTGCAATTAATTAATATATTAAGAATATAGTAAATTATAGCTCTTAACAAAATTGCTCATAAAAAATCTGGGCGCAAAGCGCCCTCTCCCTAACCCTCTCCCGCAAGCGGGAGAGGGAAGCAGCGGCTTCGCCGCTGCGGGAGAGGGCTATGACCAATTTTGTTAAGAGCTATAATACAGAAATTTAATAAGGTTAATCATGGATTATACACCACAGGAATTATTAAAATCTAATAATCAGGTTTATGTGGCAATGGGACTTGCGAATCTGTTTGCTGATACTTTTGCTGATACGCAGAAAGAGTTTGCTGATGCTATTCAAAGCTTAGAAGAAATTATTTGGAACATATATAATGTAAGGCCCGCTGATGATTATGTAGAAGCTCAACGTAAAAAAAAGCAAGCGGCAAAAGATGTAGGTGAGGTGTTTGACACCTTTCATAATCCAGAAGACAAAAAGAAGCTTGCCGAAGCTTATGTGCGGCTTGGGCATTTATATGAAATTGCCGGCCATGCGGCGCGGGAGAATTTTTTTCTTGATCGCGAGAAGATTTGCGAGACAGCTGTAAAAGGTTTAAGAGAAACTGATCCAGCAAAACGCATCTTAGAACGCAATCAGGTTGTCGGCGGCGGCATTCATGATTTGCTGTTTGTTGAGAATAATGAAAATACGCCGACTAATCCTTTTATAAAGATGAGCGTTGGCGATGTAGTCAGAGAACTAAGCACGCCTGTATCTGAATATGTATTCACACAACATCCGACAAATACAAATACTCTTGAATCAATGAATCTGCAGCGCGAAATCGCCAAGCAGGTCGAGGCGGTAACAAGGCAGCTACGCAAAGGTCAAACGCTCCCTGATTTATCAAAATTAAAGAGCAGCATTGCAGAATTTGCTAAAGTTCCGCTGGTGCAGGAAAATAATTTTACCGTCAAGGACGAAACAGACATCTGCATAAATTTCCTGACTAATGCTTATCATGACATTGATCGCCTCTATGAAGTGACAGAACGAGCGCTGCAGCGGAAATTTCTTGGTCAATATGATGATACACAGCGCCAGAATCTTGATCTGAAAATACGCTTTGGCTCCTGGGGATCAGCTGGCGATAAAGACGGCAACAGTAACATCAAATCCGAAAACACCCTCGAAGCAATAGTAATGCACAAACAAAAAGCAGCGGAGTTGCTGCTTGGTAGTTTGCGTGATGATGGTATCATCTGGAATGCAGAAATTGCGACTTGGGCGCGCAAACTGGAAAAGGCCAACCAAGCTTATACCGCTCTATTTAAAGAAATTGAAAGTAATCGTAATGGTAACGATATTCCACTAACCAATGAGCTATTTGCACAATATAGCGACAAAGCAAAAGATATAGCAGCCTCACTTGGGAATGTAGAGAATTTTAAAAATACGCTGGAAGCTGGTATAAAACAAGAATCCGGCGAAAGAAAAGATAAGTTGCTTTCTATTCTCCGCAAAACACGCATCTTCGGTTTTAACCTTGGAAAAATTGAATATCGCGAAACGGCGGAAGAATATGGCCGTGCTTTAGCTTATATATTTTCGAGAGTTGAAGATAATAGCGAGCTTAAGGATAACGCAGCTAAATATATAGAAGATCAGAAATTATATTCTGATCTTCTTAAGAAAAAAGAGAAAGAAAAGGATGATAATACAAAGATAGAATTGTCAAAACAGATTGATGATTTAGAAAAAGCACTGTTGGATAATTTAGATATTATTCTAAGCACAAAAAATCTTCGTGATGATTTTATAGCTCATTCGCAGAAAATACTTTCTGACATGAAAGGGCAGGATTTGCGCTCGCTTTCCGAGGATGAAGCTATTGCTTATCATAGTCTGCGCCGTATGGAGCTAGCGCGGGATTTTGATGATATTATAACTCATAATGTGCTGGCTGAATGTAAGGGCGCGCATAACATGCTGGAAGCGCTGGCCTTGCAATATGCGGTTACTGATAATGGCGGAAAACGCGCCAGAATGCACATTGTGCCGCTGTTTGAAGAAGCGGAAACCATGGCAAAAATTCCTGATGTACTGAAATATAGCCTTGCCAATGATGTATATCGCCAGCATGTAGAGGAATTGCGTAATTTAGAGAAAACAGAACAAATCACTCAGCAAATCCAAATAGCTCACAGCGATAATGCTCGCCGCGCCGGAGCGATTGCCTCACGCGGGATTATTCATGAAGGGCATGTCGCAGCGCGGGACGCGATTTTGGAATATAATAAAGGAAAAGACCAGAAAGATCAGATTAATTTGCAATTCTTTGAAGGCGGCAGTCTGTCTGATTCCTACCGCAACGGTGTACGCGCGCATACGGCCATGATCGAGGATTTTGGTCTTGCGAAATTTGGCAAATTCACCTTCCAGGGTGGTGATCTGCTGAACTATTTCAACCAACCATCTTCAATAGAACGGCTTCTTTTGCGCGGCTTAGTGAAGCAAACGGAGATGATGAATGGAATAAGTAAAAATCATGTTGATCCGAAACTTGAAGCAAAAATTCGTAGTGGTCTAAAAAACTTACAGGGACCATATGATGCTGATGTTTATGAGAAAGCTCCAGGCAATCCAATTGGCAGATTGCTCTATGAGCTTGGCTATCGTGGTCATCTTGCTGCAGGAAATGCAGGATCGCGTGGTGGGTCTAGAACAATAGACAACACTGAAGAAGATAAAAAACGCGCCATTGACGCAACTGTTATACGCACTATAGGCTTTAGTGAAACTCTGCAACATGAAGGTATTCATCCGACCTTTATGGGCGCAGGCGATATTCGTGCGGTGATAGAAGATGAACTTAAAGAAGGTAATTTATCAGCGGCAAGATTAAAGGAGCTGTATGAAAAATCGCCGAGCTTCAAAGATGTTGTTGATAAGCTTTCCTACAGCATTGTGAATTCTGATCTACGCCGGCCAATGGAGAAACTATATTTCAAGGCTGCAAATGATCCAACATTGTATGACTTAACTAAAAATTATTCTGGATGGCAAGAAAAGCATCAGAAGCTTTTAGAATTTGTACGTGAAGAATTGCCAAAACAATATATTGATGCAGCAAAGCTGGTATATGAAGCAAAAACAGGGGAGAAATTCACGGATAATGATATACCATTGCATCGAGAAATTCACCAATTACAAGTGGGCGAGTTCAAGGGTAAAATCAATACTGCATTTATTGACGCAGCAGATCGCATTAAATTCGTCATCACCAACCTTGATTCAATGAAGCATTTAGAGCCTCTGAATTATAAGCGGCGTTTTGTTGAGGGCGTGCAGGTTGTGGAAAAAGCGCTTAAAGACTCAATGAAGCAGGTAGCTGAAGGCGCGCAGAAAATGGTTGGCGATGCATCAATATATTTATCGCGCTTGTTCCACAATGCAGTGGACACTTTTACGCACGGCAGAACCTTCATGGCTGACGATCCAACATATCGCGCATCATATATTGAATCAAAAAACCAGAAATCGCTTTCTATATGATTATTGTTTAATTACAATAAGTTGTATTTTAAAATGTGGTTTTTTGTTGTTTTTTACATATAAAATTAACCATAATTCTTTATGATTAATTGATTATGGTTAGTTCTATTGGCAGTTCTTTGGCTGGTGTTAATTCGGCGGCGACTCGTTTTGCGGTTGCTGCTGGCAATATTGCCAATCAGCATTCTACTTCTACTATTGTTGATGGTGTTAGCGTAAATGAGCCTTATAAGCCGCAGCGCGTGGTGGTTAGTAGTGCAGGCGGTGTGCCTGTTGCCAAGGTTGAAGATGTTGCGAATCCGACGCAGAAACTATATTTGCCGGAGAGTGAGCAGGCTGATGAATATGGTTTTGTTGCCGTTCCCAATGTTGATCAGGCGGCTGAGCTGGTAAATATGCAAATAGCTGCCTATGATTATAAAGCAAATCTCAAGGCAATTCAGATTCAAAACAATATCGAGCAGAGTTTACTTGATATTTTGAGCTGAGAAATTGTGGCAATCAAATATCCAGATTTTCAACGGCTAAAGCGTTGCTGACTATGAAGTCGCGGCGTGGTTCTACTATATCGCCCATGAGGGTTGAGAATATTGATTCAGTTTCCGCATCATCTTCAATTTTAACTTGCAATAGACGGCGTGTTTGCGGATTAAGCGTAGTATCCCAGAGTTGCTCCGGATTCATCTCGCCGAGGCCTTTAAAACGTTGAATTGTTGAGCCTTTACGCGCCCAGTCCATTAAAGTCAGATATAAGTTGCAAGGAGTAAGAATAGAATTTGTATTCTGCTTACGGGAAAGGGTGGAAGGATCAGCGAAATTATCATCAATGAACTGAAGATGTGTGGCAATATCATGCGCGTCTTTGGAGAGCAGTAATTTCTCATCAAAGAAATGTGTTTCCTCAACGCCGCGCATAACTCGTTTCAAGGTGAATCCTCCGGCAGTGTATGAGCAGAGCCAGCCAGCCTGTTCGCCAGCCAGTTTGGTAAGAGCCATTTGCCAGAATTTTGCCTTTTGTTCGCTGCCGCTTGAACCATCAAAAACATGAGCTAAGGCGGCGGCTTCGATCAGCAGCAGAGGTAGCCTTCTGGCCAGATTTTGCATTGAAACGGTGATTTTTGCGGCTTCATCTACTATTTTTTTCAGCTCATCGCCGGAATAGATTCTGCCGTCTTCCATGGTGAGAGAGGCATCTTCAAGGCTTGATTGCAGCAGATGAGCTTCCAGAGCCGCGTCATCTTTTAAATAAACATCATGACTGCCGCGGCGCATTTTATAAAGTGGCGGTTGTGCGATATAGAGATAGCCTTTATCAATCAATTCGCGCATCTGGCGGAAGAAAAAGGTAAGTAGCAGCGTGCGTATGTGTGAACCATCGACATCGGCGTCAGTCATGATGATTATTTTATGATAACGCGCCTTGTCAATTGAGAATTCTTCGCGGCCAATTCCAGTGCCAATCGCGGTTATCAGCGTACCTATTTCCTGCGAGGAAAGCATTTTATCAAAACGCGCGCGCTCAACATTCAATATTTTGCCTTTAAGCGGCAATATCGCTTGATAAACTCTGCTGCGCCCTTGTTTTGCCGAGCCGCCCGCTGAATCACCCTCAACGATGAATAATTCTGACTTAGCCGGATCGCGTTCCTGGCAATCAGCCAGCTTTCCAGGCAGGGAAGAGATATCCAGCGCTGATTTACGGCGCGTAAGTTCGCGTGCTTTTCTGGCAGCTTCTCTGGCTGAGGCGGCTTCGCAGATTTTTCCGATGACGATTTTTGCCTGAGCCGGATTTTCTTCCAGCCATTGCGCTAAGCGTTCATAAGTTATTCCTTCCACAACCGGACGCACTTCGCTGGAGACGAGCTTGTCTTTGGTTTGTGAAGAAAATTTCGGATCAGGCACTTTTACTGACACGACGCAGGTTAGCCCCTCGCGCGCGTCATCGCCGGTAATGGCAATTTTTTCTTTTTTGCTGAGGCCGGATTCTTCATAATATTTATTTACGGCGCGAGTAAGCGCAGCGCGGTAGCCGATTAAATGTGTTCCGCCGTCACGCTGGCGGATATTGTTGGTAAAGCAGAGCAGATTTTCATGATAAGAATCATTCCACTGCATGGCGATTTCAACGCTGATTCCGTCTTTCTCGCCAGCTAGAACCAAGGTATTATGCAGCGCGGTTTTGCTTTTATCGAGATATTCGACATAAGCCGCTGTGCCGCCTTCATAATAAAATTCAACGACATTTTCCGGCTGAACGCGCAAGTCACTCAGGCGAATACGCACGCCGGAATTAAGAAAAGCCAGCTCACGAAGGCGGTTTTCCACGGTATGAAAATCAAATTCCGTTTTAGTGAAAGTTTGCGGACTTGGCAGAAAGGTAACGCTTGTTCCTTTTTTTCCGGCCGCATCGCCAGTTATTTTTAGATGTTCGATGGTTTCGCCATGTTCAAAACGAGCTTCATGCTGCTTGCCGCTGCGCCAGATTGTAAGCTGCAACCATGTTGAAAGCGCGTTTACTACAGAAACGCCAACGCCGTGCAAACCGCCGGAAACTTTGTAGCTGTTCTGATCAAATTTGCCGCCGGCATGAAGCTGCGTCATGATAACTTCTGCGGCGGAAACTCCTTCGCCTTCATGAATATCAACCGGAATGCCGCGGCCATTGTCAGTTACCGAGCATGAACCATCAGCATTAAGGCTGACTGTTACCAGATCGCAATGTCCGGCCAGCGATTCATCAATCGCGTTATCAACTACCTCATAAATCATGTGATGAAGGCCAGAGCCGTCATCAGTATCGCCAATATACATGCCAGGACGTTTGCGAACCGCTTCCAGACCTTTTAAAACCTTGATCGAATCTGCGCCGTATAAATCAGCTGCTGTATCTTCCATTATTTTTCTCTGCTGAGCTGTGCTTGTCATTTTAAATAAACCTTTACATTCTATAACGAAAAAACATCTATATAGAAAGCGCTATTATGTATATTCACCGTACTGCAATATTATTGCTTGATATATGCAATAAAAAGCTTGAAATATCAATAGCTATTACTCTAATAATTATTTCAATATTTATGCGCTAAAACATGATGGTTTGCAATAGATTTTAATGACAACAAAAATCAAGTTATAGCATTAAAGAAACCACCACTATTATTTCTATGAACTTGATTGACAAAAGTTGATGACGAATCTCTTTTTGGAATCTGTGGTTTTTCACTTACTACGTTGCCATTATTACCAGATTCCACAATGGTTGTATTTTCTGTAATAGGCGGCTCTTGTGATTTTGTAAGGCGTGGAATAATCAGTTCCAAGACATTTTGAAGATCTTGGTATTTATCAAAGTCTCCACTTTCCGGAAAATCAAAAACAGGATTTTCCTGATTAACGCCATTTTCCTGATTACCAGCAGGATTAGGCAAGACGGTTACTGTGTATTCATTTTTATCAGCAATATCTGTTACTTTCACCACATCTTTTCCATCAGCATCTTTGAGATTTCTGAACATGGTTTCTATAAATTCTGGTATTGTAATATCATGTTCAGCAGACAAAAAATCACTTAAATCAATTTTTTTTATATATTCATTCGGCATTATTAGATCTGAATCTATTCCGAGTTTTTTGACTCCTATTTCTGTATTATTTACCAGAGAATTATAAATTTTTATTGCTATATCATTTGCAGCTTGTTGAGTTGTTGATAGTGGAACTTCTGACTGAGGAGGGTCATTAACCTGAGAACTCATAATAATTTTCCGTTTTTAACTTCAAAAAACTGTGCTTTTTTTTCTATTCCGGCGAATAGGCTGCGGTCAGTTCCGGTCATCCAGGTTTGCGATTTATTGTGACAGATTTCTTCAAATAATTCAATCCTTTTCCTTGCATCAAGATGTGCTACTACCTCATCAAGCAGAATAAGCGGCACTGTTTCATTCCACAGCGCTCCGGCGCGGCTTTGCGCGAGGATTATTGAGAGGATAAGCGCTTTTTGTTCGCCGGTTGAGCAGAGAGAGGCTAAGCGATTTTTTTCTCTATGAATAACAATTAATTCCGAACGATGTACGCCGGAAAGAGCGCGTCCGGCTTCTTTATCTGCGATTCTGGCGTTTTTCAGTCGATCGAGGAAGGAATTTTCTGAATCAAGAGCGGTTTTGCCATTAGCCAGCTCATCTTCAACAGTGCCGCGCACGGCAATATGCGGTTTTGGAAAGGAATGAGCGGAATTATCAATTGCATGGTTTAAATGCTGGACAGTGGCAAGGCGCGCTGAGGCGATTATTGTCGCTTTTTCCGCCATGGTTTTTTCAAGCGCCAGCAGCCAGTTATGATCATTTTTATTTTCATAAAGAAGGCGGTTGCGCTCGCGCATTGCTTGTTCGTAAGCATGTACATGTGAGGCATGATCACAATCAAAGCTGTAAACAAGGCGGTCAAGAAATTTTCTGCCCTCGGAAGTGCCTTCTATAAATAGCTGTTCCATTTGCGGAGTTAGCCAGATAATGCTCATATGCCGCGCCAGATCAGCCTGAATTCTTGCCGGTTTTCCGTCTATTTTTAAAGCGCGTTTTTCCTGCTCGGCGCTGTGCTGATCTTTGCCGGTTGCGATCATTGCCGCGCCTTGGCGACCATTAACATAAGCAACAACTGCCCAGCTATTGGAAAAAATATTTTCCGCAGCATCAGAATGATCAGCAGAAGCAGCGGAAGAGGGGATAAAATCAGCAATTTTTGCGCGGCGGAGGCCTCTTCCAGGAGCTAATAAGGATAAGGCTTCCAGAAGGTTGGTTTTTCCAGCGCCATTATGTCCAAAAAGCACAACCGGATCTGGTGAAACATCAATGCGCGCTTGCTGGTAATTGCGAAAATTGTGAAGAGAGAGCGAAGATAAGGAAATTATTTTCACACTTCAATCATACTCGCATTGGCATTATAACATAAAGGGCGCTGACATCAGCCGGATCGCGCACCAGAGCCGGAGAGGCGCTGTCATTAAGCAGGAACTGCACAGTATCTCCTTCAATATTCGCCAGCATTTCCAGCATATAGCGAGAATTAAAGCCCATTTCCAGCGTTTGTGCAGAATAAGTTGATTCTATTTCTTCACTGGCCATGCCGTGTTCGCTGCTGGAAGCAGACAAGGTGAGTTTTCCGCTTTCCGCATGAAGTTTAACGGCGCGAGTTTTGTCAGACGAGATGACAGAAACGCGGTCAACAGCATCAGCGAAAGATTTGCGATCAACTTCCAGTATTTTGTCGTTGGCATTTGGAATAACGCGCTCATAATCAGGAAAATTACCATCAATTAATTTTGAAACAATGGTAGCACTCCCTAGCGCAAAACGAATTTTGCTTTCTGATAAGGAAATGGCGACTTCTCCCTGATATTCAGCGAGTAATTTCCGCAATTCATAAATAGCCTTGCGCGGTACGATCACGCCTGGCATTCCGTCTGCTCCAGGCGGCATTGCCACTTCAACGCGCGACAGACGATGACCATCAGTTGCGACAGCGCGCAGAGCCTTGCCAGCGCCGCTGCCAATAACATGCAGATAAATTCCGTTTAAATAATAGCGAGTTTCTTCGTTCGACATGGCAAAGCTTGGTTTTTCAATTATAGCTTTGCATTCCGGAACTTTGAGAGAGAAATTATATTCAAGATCTCCTTCCGCCATAACCGGAAATTCCTCAACCGGAAGGCAAGCCAGAGAAAAACGTGATTGTCCGGCGCGGACGCTTACTCTGCTGTTATCATCGCTTTCAGTTATTTCTACTTGCGCTCCTTCAGGAAGCTTGCGAACTATTTCATAAAGCATGTGCGCTGGAACTGTCGTAAGGCCGTTGCGCGCAACATTTCCAGGAACAGATTCAACGATTGCAATGTCCATATCAGTTGCTGAAAATGAAACCGTATCATCCTGAGCGTCAATTTTAACATTTGATAAAACAGCAATAGTTCCGCGTCGCTCGACAACAGACTGCACATGCGCCAGAGCTTTAAGTAAATGAGAGCGCTCAATAACTATTTTCATAGAATTTTTCACTGCTGATGGTGATTCTTTGGTAGCGACTATAGCACTCATAAAAAAACTCCGCAAGTATGCTAATTACACTTCAATTTATTCAATTTATATTTCTAATTTATATTTCAATTCACGCTTTCAATAATTCATTCTTCAATAATTCAAGATTCAATAATTCAGTCTTCAATAACT
>CAZFJN010000016.1:0-20244 GCA_964519595.1 uncultured Rickettsiales bacterium | reverse complement strand
TTCAATAATTCATTCTTCAATAATTCAAGATTCAATAATTCAGTCTTCAATAACTCACAGATTCAATAATTCTGCAAGGTTCGTGATAATAATTCAACGTCAGAGCAGAATTCAGCATCAGTTTCTATCAACTCCTCGACTTTTTTTACAGCATGAATAACAGTTGTGTGATCTTTGCCACCAAAGCGGCGGCCAATGTCAGGCAGGCTTTTGCTGGTGAATTTTTTTGCCAGATACATAGCAACCTGCCGTGGCCTTGCCACTGAGCGCGAGCGGCGCGCTGAATGCATATCAGATACTTTTATATTATAATGAGCGGCAACATTTTTCTGAATATCTTCAACGGTTATTCTACGGTCATTGGCGCGCAGCAGATCATGCAGAACTTCCTGTACAGTTTCCATGGTAATTGGCCGTCCAACCAGAGTGGCATGAGCGACAACTCTGTTTAAAGCGCCTTCCAGTTCGCGAATATTTGAGGTTATTTTATGCGCGAGAAATTCAACAACTTTTTGTGGAATCTGCACATGCGGCATATGCGCGGCTTTTGATTGTAAAATGCCAAGGCGCAGCTCATAGCTAGTGCTGTGAATATCAGCGACAAGTCCCCAGCCGAGCCGCGAGCGAACACGTTCTTCAATTCCTTCCAGATCAGAAGGAGAGCGATCGCCGGAAATAACCAGCTGCTTATTCTGATCAATCAGCGCATTGAAAGTATGAAAAAATTCTTCCTGAGTGGAATCCTTGCCGCTGATGAACTGCACATCATCAATCATCAGCACATCAACTGAACGGAACTGTTCCTTAAAAGCAAATGCTTCTTTAAAGCGCAGAGCTTTTATGAATTGATACATGAATTTTTCCGCCGAAAGATACATAACCTTGCGGTTAGGATTATTTTTACGAATATGCCAGGCTATTGCGTGCATAAGGTGAGTTTTGCCAAGTCCTACGCCGCCATAAAGGAAGAGCGGATTTCCTCCGGCCATTACTTGAGCAGATTCTGCAACGCGTCGTGAGGCGGCATAAGCCAGCTCATTTGGTTTTCCTACTACGAAATTCTCAAAAGTATAACGAGGATCAAGAGGAGCGCCAACTCCGGCATCTTGTTCACCGCTTTCGGCATTTGCCCAGGAAGGATGAACAAGCACATTTTTTTCCGGATTATTTGAATTTTGTGAATTAGCTGAGGAAATAACTATTTCCAGAGAGAAGCCTTCAGTAGCTGGTTCAACGCTCCACAATTCAGTTATTGCGCTGAAATAATGTGTGTGAATCCACTCGCGCATGAAGCGAGTTGGAACGGAAAGAAAAACACAATTATCTTTTATTTCAGAAAATTGCAGCGGTTTAAGCCAGCTGCGAAAAACTGCTTCACCAAATTGCGCGTGAAGGCTGGCGCTGATACGTTGCCATGTTTCAGAAAGAACATCTTCGATAGTGTGTGTTTTCAGTGCTTCCATGGCAAACCGCTCCCTTGCCAGCCGCTAATACGGCCACGATGACCTTGAGAATTAGCCTCTCCTTCAAAGCCACTTAGCACATTAAAGCAGTATAAATAGCCTGAAGAAGCCATAGATTGCGCCGCTGCTGATGAACGTCCACCGCCACGGCAGATAAAAAACAAGGCGCTGTCTTTTTGCGCTCCGGCTTCAGCAAGCTGCTGTTTGAAGGAGGAATTTTCCGTCATATCAGGATATATTTTCCATGACAGCTGAATCATTTTTCCTTTGCAACCGCTTAAATCAGGAATTCCGACAAATTGCCATTCCGGAACGGTTCTTACATCAACCAGAATTCCGCCTTCACGAGCAATATATTCATATGCTTCAAGCGGAGTAACGTCGCCACTGTGGCAGGAGGTGAGGTTTTTGCGGGAAGCGGCTATCGCGGTAAGTTGCTGCAAGCGTTCATGCTTTGATTCATGTCCTGATTCATCTCCTGATTTATGTCCTGATTTATGCTCGGAACTTATAACAGCCGCAGAAGACATAAGGAAATACTCCGAATTAGGATTGACGAAACAAACTTGAAACCAGAATCAGCGCAGCAAAATTGAACAGTAGAACAGCACCTCAATATTAATCGCAAAATGATATAATATTTTCTATTTTTCTCGTTTTAACCGTGCTTTTCGCTTTAACCATTTTTCTTGTTTTCAGCATTTTTCTTGTTTTATGGTTGCAAAAACCGCGCCGCATATTGTAAAGCGGTAAAAAATAAGCTATTTAAAAATCAGAAGAAAATAATAAATCAGAATCGTTATAAACAGAATATCAGGCGGCGAGTTTTTTAATTCGCGCTGAAAGTCTGCTCATTTTCCGCGAAGCAGTCTCCTTCTTGAAAACGCCTTTGCTTACGCCGCGCATTAATTCCGGCTGAGCGGCTTTCAATGCCTCGTTGGCAGATTTTTTATCACCGCCGGCAATAGCTTCTTCAACCTTACGCAGGAAGCTTTTTATCTTGCTTTCACGTGTGCGGTTTATTGCTTTGCGCTTAATAGTTTGCCGATTGCGCTTTTCAGAAGATTTGTGGTTCGCCATATTTCCTTTTCCGTTTATTGTGTGTTGTTTGTTTATTGTGTGTTGTTTATTGTGTGTTTATTTATTTTTATTTTGTTTATTTGTAGATTTTATTACTGCAAATAGGGAGGCAGACATTAGACAGATAAAAACACTGCGTCAAGGGCAAAAATATCAAGTAAAATCATTTTCTTTTGATAATTATCAACATAGCAAAACATGGCAAAAACTTGAATGATTATCACAAGTTATCCACAGGAAGATGGTGTATAATCGTGGTATGATTAGAATATGCTCTAGAAAAAATTACCATATATTTTACCAGATATTTTATCAGATATTCTATCAGATATTATTTCTGGCAGGAAGGACAGAAAAATGTTGCGCGTCCGGCTTGGCGAATTGTCTGAATCGTTGTTTTGCATGAATGGCAGGATTTTCCGCTTCTGCCATATACTTTGAAATTATGCTGGAAATTGCCAGTATCTCCGGAAATATGCACAAAATCACGTAGAGAAGAGCCTCCTGAATCAATAGCTGCGTTAAGCACCTCACGAATGCGTTTGATTATATCAGATACATTTGCCGAGGCTTCCATAGAAGGTTTCCGAGGATCAATTCCGGCTAAAAATAACGCCTCGCTTGCATAAATATTGCCAACGCCAACTACCAGCTTCTGTTCCATAAGAGCCGGTTTTAGTGGAATTTTGCGCTTGGCCAGCTGCTTTTTAAGATAAGCAGCATTAAATGATTCAGAAAAAGGCTCTGGACCAAGATCAGCTAATAAAGGATGCTTTATCAGATCATCTGATTTTACCACGATCATAAGGCCAAAGCGGCGCGGATCATTATAAATCAGCGTTCTGCCGTCTTCAAAAGTGAAAATAACATGATCATGTTTTTCCGAAGCCCTTGCCTTGCTTAGAGCCTGTTCATAATCTTTTGATGGCTGGCTGCAAATGTCATTTTTCTGCGCTTCCGCTACGCATGTACTATCATGTACATTTGCGTTGCGGTTCTCAAAAACTGACATTTTCGCGTCGCCCTGAAAAGATTCTGAACAGGCTCTTACAGTAAAACTGCCGCTCATGCCAAGATGCGCTATTATGCTCATGCCATTGTCGAGCGCAAATATCAGATATTTTGCCCTTCTGGAAATAGACATAATGCGTTTTCCAGAAATATTAGCGATAAAATCAGCGGAAAAAGGAACACGCAGATTTTTCCGCCGTAATTCAACGTTTTTTATGCGCTGTCCGTTGATACTTCCGGACAAAGCGCGGCAAATAGTTTCCACTTCAGGTAATTCAGGCATTTTGTTCCTTGTTCATTTTATTTCCTCAATTCTTCATTTCCTCACTTCTTCAATTCCTAAACTTCCCTACCTCTTAATTTTATCACTTTCACAGAAATAACAAACTTGCTACAGCTATTCCATGGAAAATTACACAGCAAAAACTCATTTCGGATTTGAGACTATTGACGCTCAGGAAAAGCAAAGCCGTGTGCGTGATGTTTTTGATTCAGTAGCCTCTCGTTATGATTTGATGAATGATGTAATGAGCGGCGGTTTGCATAGATTGTGGAAAAAAGAGCTAGTCGCAGAGCTTAATCCGCAATCAGGAATGAAGATTCTTGATGTCGCTGGCGGCACAGGCGATATAACTTTCCGCATGGCGCAGGCAATTAGAAAAAATATAGAAAACACAAACAATACAAATAACGATACAAATAACGATACAAATAACGATACAAATATTGTGGTCTGCGATATAAATCAATCAATGCTCAGAGAAGGCAGAAATCGCGCCATTGATAGAAATATGCTGAATATTCCGCAAAATTCACAGCCGCAATCTGCCGCGATAAGCTGGATATGTGGAAATGCTGAATCATTGCCATTTCCTGATGATTATTTTGACGCTTATACAATCGCTTTCGGCATTCGCAATGTTACAGATATAAATAAGGCTTTATCTGAAGCCTTGCGCGTTATTAAAATCGGCGGAAGGTTTTTATGCCTTGAATTCAGCCCTCTTGGCAATTCACCGCTTACTGGAATTTATGATGCTTATTCTTTCAAAATAATACCGTTGCTTGGCGAAATAATCACCAAAGAGCGCGCAAGTTATCAATATCTAGTGGAAAGCATTCGCAGATTTCCTGATAAGGAATCTTTCGCGCAAATGATAAAAAAATCCGGCTTTGGCAATGTACATTTTCGCAGCCTGAATTTTGGAGTAGTTGCTATTCATTCCGGCAGAAAATTGTAGCGGAAAATTTTATACATATTTTCGCAGTTACTATTTGCATAATAATCTTTATTAATTCGCGCTCTCTATGCGGCGCAGACGATCAAGAGCGCCTTGCAGAATATAGCTTGCCGCCAGCTTATCAACCAGCTCATCGCGGCGTTTTCTCGACATATCAGCATCAAGCATCACTCTTTCCACAACCATGGTCGTCATCCGCTCATCCCACAGCAAAATCGGCAATGAAATATGTTTTTTAAGCTCGACAACGAAGCTGCGCGTTGCTTGTGTCCTCGGACCATGACTGCCATTCATATTAAGTGGATAACCAACAACAATACCGCGCACTTCATATTTTGCTATTTCGCTATTAATTTCCTCAATATCTTTAAGAAGTTTACTGCGGCTTATCGTACGCAGCGCGCTGGCAATCATTCGTAAATTATCGGAAATGGCAAGTCCGATAGTGGTTTTTCCAACATCAAGGCCTAGTAACCGCGCAGAAGCTGGTAGTTGCTTTGCAAAAATGTTTAGTGTATCTTCTTTTTCGTCATTATTCATGGTGATAATTTTTTGTAGATATTTGTAGAGAATTTATTTGTAGTGAAAATGGTAACATATGAGCTTAACTAAGCAAGATATTAGCAAAATAGCCAAGCTGGCACGAATTCGCATTGAAGAAAGCGAACAGCAGTTTTATGCTGAACAGATTTCCGGAATTCTCAAGTGGGTTGAGCAGTTGAATGATGTTGACACTAGCACAACTCCGCAAATGGTCAGCGTTGCTGATATAGAACTTCCCAGACGTAAAGATGAAGCAACAGACGGCAATCGGCAGGATGAGGTTCTAAGAAACGCTCCCGGCGCTGATTTTGGCTGTTTTTCTGTTCCGAAAGTTATAGAATAATCAGCTATGAAAACCACCTCTGATATACGCGCTGCTTTTCTTGATTTTTTTGCCGCAAATGGTCATGCGTTACTGCCTTCTTCTTCTTTAGTTCCGCATAATGATCCGACTTTGATGTTTGCCAATGCCGGCATGAATCAATTCAAGAACATCTTTACCGGCGCAGAGAAATCACCGCATTCACGCGCCGCTACCTCGCAAAAATGCGTTCGCGCTGGCGGTAAACATAATGATCTTGATAATGTCGGCTATACGGCGCGGCATCATACTTTCTTTGAAATGCTCGGAAATTTCAGCTTCGGCGATTATTTCAAAGAAGAGGCGATAAATCTGGCCTGGAAATTACTCACTAAAGATTACGGCCTTAATCCTGACAAGCTCTGCGTTACCGTATATCATGATGATGATGCCGCCTGGAATCATTGGAAAAAAATCAGCGCCTTTCCTGATCATCGGATCATCAGAATCAACAGTAACGATAATTTCTGGTCAATGGGCGATACCGGACCATGCGGTCCTTGCTCGGAAATATTTTATGATCATGGCGAACATATCGCCGGAGGGCCGCCTGGCTCGCCTGAGCAGGATGGTGATCGCTTTGTTGAGATATGGAATCTGGTGTTCATGCAATATGAGCAATTGGCAAATGGCCAAAGAATTAATCTGCCAAAGCCTTCAATAGATACCGGAATGGGATTAGAGCGTATCAGCGCGGTAATGCAAGGCGTGCATAATAATTATGATATTGATCTGTTCAGAAATCTAATAGACGTGATTCGAGTTGAGAGTCGAGAATCGCGTGGCAGTAATGCGCGACTAGAATCACCTGACTCGAGCAACGTCGCTTACAAAGTTATCGCCGATCATCTGCGTTCAAGCTGTTTTATGATTGCTGATGGTATTTTACCGTCGAATGAAGGACGCGGCTATGTTCTGCGCCGGATAATGCGCCGCGCCATGCGTTACGCGCATCAGCTTGGTTGCAAAGAGCCGCTGATGTATCGTCTTGTTCCGGCGCTTGTTGCCGAAATGGGCGCTCAATATCCGGAGCTTGGCAGAGCCAGCGCGGTGATTACTGAAAATCTCCGCTCGGAAGAAGAGCGTTTCAAGGAAACTCTAGAACGTGGTTTAAAACTTCTTTATGAATCGCTTACGCCAGATACAAAAATATTCTCCGGCGATACTGCTTTCAAACTATATGATACTTATGGTTTCCCGCTTGATCTCACACAGGATATTTTAAAAGCCAAAGGCATCAATGTTGATGTTGCCGCATTTGAAGATTGCATGAATAATCAGCGCGAAATGGCACGCGCTTCCTATAAAGGCTCCGGCGACAGCGCAACCGGAAAAATCTGGTTCGCGCTTAAAGAAAAACTCACAGCTAATAAATTCCTAGGTTATGAGCAGGAAGAATGTTCCGCTACTATACTGGCTATTGTTAAAGACGGCGTGGAAATAACTGAAGCTGGTTACAAAGACGAGGTGGCGATTATTCTTGATCAAAGCGTATTTTATGGTGAATCAGGCGGACAAATTGGCGATAGCGGCTTTTTATCTTTAGGCGATAAGCTGGCGGCAACTGTAAAAGATACGCAAAAACCGCTGGAAGATTTAATTGTGCATTATGCGATTGCCGAGCAGCAAATAAAAATCGGCGATAAAGTTAACTGCGTAATCAACAACAAAAATCGCAAGAAAATCCGCGCTAATCACTCCGCAACGCATTTATTGCATAAAGCACTGCGTGATCTGCTTGGCGATCATGTCACACAGAAAGGCTCGCTGGTAAATGATGAAAAACTGCGCTTCGATTTCAGCCACAACAAGGCGGTTGGCAAAGAAGAAATTGCTGTTATTGAGAATGTGGTAAATGAGGTAGTGGCAAGAGGCGGCGAGGTTTCATGCCGGATTATGTCGCCGGATGAAGCAATTTCCGCCGGCGCAATGGCGCTTTTTGGCGAAAAATATGGCGAGGAAGTTCGCGTTCTTTCAATCGGGAAATCTCCTGATAAAAATGAGGCGGTAAAAGCTGATTCAAAAGCTTATTCAGTCGAGCTGTGCGGCGGAACGCATGTGCGCGATGTCGCTGATATAGGGCTGTTTAAAATAATCTCCGAAGGCTCGGTTGCTTCCGGAATAAGAAGAATTGAAGCGGTAACTGCAGAAAATGTGCGAAATTACATGCTTTCTGAGCTTGAAAAATTGCAGGAAGCTTTAACTGCACAAATTGATTATGGCGCAATAAAAACCGCGCCACTGAAAGATCTTCCGGAAATATTCGCTGATCTCAGTTATAAATTCACAATCGCAATTGAGTCGCAGAATGAAGCCGCCAGAAAACGTGCCAAGGAAGAAGCCGAAGCCAGAAAACGCGAGGCAATGGCGGCGGCTGAAGAAAATATATCAGCGGAAAAAATCGGCGCTTTAAGCTTTATCGGCAAATCATTTAGCGGAATAGATGCTAAAGAATTACGAACAATTATAGACAAATATCTCACAATTGCTGATATTGCAGTTGTAGCCAGCAGCATCGAAGGAAAAGCAGCAATCGCAATTGGCGTAAAAAAAGAATTAAGCGGCCAAATCAGCGCTGTTAATCTGATCCAGAAAGCCGTTGCCGAACTAGGCGGAAAAGGCGGCGGCGGCAGGCCGGAAATGGCGCAAGGAGGAGGGCCGGAAGCTGATAAAATAGAGCAGGCAATTAAGCTGGTAAAAGAAATAATTGCTGAGTTAGGTTGATATTCGCGCTAAAACTTATACTGTTTCGCAATCTATTGCGTAGCAATAGATTGCGAGTCTCGCCCGCTACGCGGCGGGAAACCGGTGCTTTCGGCACACGGTTTCCATACCAATTCTACTTCATAGAAGTAGAATTGCTATTAGTACAAAATGTTACATATATTTTGTATCCAGTCCGTCGTCGCCCTTCGGGCTATGCTGGACACTCGCTTTTGCAAGGCCGCGCCAAAGGCGCGGGCAAAAGCGGTGGCGGTCTCGGCGCGATTCGAACGCGCGGCCTCTACCTTCGGAGGGTAGCGCTCTATCCAGCTGAGCTACGAGACCTTATTAGCTTCAATATTTCATAAATTTTATAAGACTTTAATTTTATAATATCTTACAAGATGTTATAAGGATTTGTAAGATTATAAACATTTAATGAAATTACTGAAGTGCAAGAGGTATAAAGCAAGATTTATCATTTATCTATAATATTTTATTAATCAACAAAGTAGCTCGAAATTTCCAGAAATTTTATTTATTGTTTACCTTAATTGGTTAATATGTATTTCTAGCTTTGAAAATATGCCGCAGATAAGCTGCAAATACTTTGCAGATACGTTTCAGATACGCTGTAAATGTACGGTAAATATTCTGCAAACTATTGTTAGAAAGTGGTTTTATCGCATTGTTGTAAAAGATTTAGCCAGGTTTTGTTATGATAAACGATAATTCTTCAAATGAGCGGCGCATTACCGTACGGCTTCTTGGCTACTGGGAAAAGAAGCGCGGCGGGCGGTTAATGCCGGACGTTAAGGATATTGATCCGGCTGATATTGCGGATTTATGGAGCTATTGTTTCATCGCGCACAGCGATAAAATCGGCAAGCCGGGTTATAATTTTTCTTATCTTGGCAAATCAATTCAGGAAATTTACGACGAAGTAAAAGATGCATCAGGACAAGCGATTTTTCCGGACGTAGAACAGCTGGCCAAAGGTTATCGGCAAGTTATTGATACACGAAAGCCGCTTATTCATGAAGGTGAAATTGGTTCTCCACCTGGTGATATTTTTAAATTCCGGCAAGTATTGCTGCCGCTTGGCGAAGGAATGGCAGTTCAAGCTGTATTTGGCGGAATGCGTTTTCTGCGCGTTGTCAGCTATTGATGATATATTGATTATATTTTTTCAGCATAATTTTTCAGTATAATGCTTGACCATCTATTGCCTGATCTTATAACCTCCGCTGCATGAATATTTATTCTCAGATAAACGCTCTCGTTTGCGACAATGTTCGCGCGCAATTTCCGGATGTAGATCTTGGGAAAATAGATTCCGTGCCGCCGAAAGAGGCCGGACATGGCGATATTGCTACCAACGCGGCAATGATAGTTGCCGCGCAAACTGGAAAAAAACCGCGTGAGATTGCGGAAATTATCGCCGATAAGCTACGCGCCTCTTCAGCAATAGCAAAAGTGGAAATTGCCGGAGCTGGTTTTATCAACATGACTCTGCGGCCGGAAATATGGCAAGCTCAGCTGGCAACGATATTGGAATATGGTCGTGGCTATGGCAATTCGGAAATTGGCGTTGGCAAGAGGGTAAATATTGAATTTGTCTCAGCTAATCCTACTGGACCACTGCATGTTGGACATGCGCGCGGCGCAGTTGTCGGAGATGCGCTGGCAATGTTGCTGGTTAAATCAGGTTATTCAGTAACCAAGGAATATTATATAAACGACGCCGGAGCGCAAATTGATAAGCTGGCGGAATCTGCTTACTTACGTTATCAGGAGGCTTGCGGCGCGGAAATTGCTGAAATTCCGGAAGGTCTTTATCCTGGTGATTATTTAGTGCCAGTTGGCGAAGCATTGCGGCAAATTCACGGCAGATCGTTGCTGGAAAAAAGCAAAGAAGAATGGTTGCCTGTTGTTCGTATTTTTGCGGTTGATGCAATGCTGGAGCTGATTAAGGATGATCTTTCCCGGCTTGGCATTATTCATGATGTGTTTTCATCAGAGCGCAAGCTGGCTGAGGAAGGAAAGGTTGATGAAGCACTGAATCTGCTGGCCGAGATGAATCTGTTATATGAAGGCGTTCTTGAAGCGCCGAAAGGCAAAGTCGTTGACGACTGGGAAGCGCGTCCGCAGACCTTATTCAAAGCAACTGAATTTGGTGATGATTCTGATCGCGCCGTTAAAAAATCCGACGGAAGCTGGACTTATTTTGCGCCGGATATTGCTTATCATTACGATAAATGCAAGCGTGGTTTTTCTTTGTTGATTAACATATTCGGCGCTGATCATGGCGGCTATGTGAAAAGGATAAAAGCCGCGGTTAAAGCTCTTTCCGCTGGAGAAGTCGCAATCGAGGTAAGGCTTTGCCAGCTGGTGAAATTTTTGCGTTCCGGCGAACCGCTTAAAATGTCAAAACGCGCGGGAACTTTTGTAACTGTCCGCGAAGTGGTTGATGAAGTTGGCGCAGGAGTTTTTCGTTTTATAATGCTTACGCGCAAGAATGACGCGCCGCTTGATTTTGATTTTGCCAAGGTTATGGAACAAAGCAAGGATAATCCGGTATTTTATGTGCAATACGCACATGCGCGCTGCCGCTCTGTTTTACGCAATGCCGCCGCTGATTTTTCCGCAAGCTATCAGCTTTCTGCCAAGCCGGATAAAAAATTGCTCGCCAATTTATCTCATCCTGCTGAGCTGGCGCTTATTCGTTTACTTGCCTCATGGCCGCGTGTTGTCGAAGCTGCTGCGGCCGCTCTTGAGCCTCATCGCGTTGCTTTTTATTTACATGATGTTGCTTCAGAGTTTCACTCTTTATGGAATTTAGGAAATGATGATTTATCAGTTCGCTTTTTACAAAAAGATGATGTAGAAAAAACTGCCGCTCGCATGGCTCTGGCAAAAGCGGTTTCGGAAGTTATCGCTTCCGGACTTATGGTTATGGGAATTGAGCCTTTGGAGGAAATGCGCTAATGCCACGCAAGTCACAAGATCCTTTGTTTGATGATGATGAAGAACGCAGCAATATTTTTGCGCGTCTTCTTCCTTCATTAGTTTTAATTTTCGCTTTTGGCGGCTTTGTAGCTCTGGCCATTTATGCTTATAAAGCCGGCAGTAATAGTGGCAATGAAGAAGATCTGACAGTTATAGAAGCTGATTCAGCGCCGCTTAAAGAAAAACCATCTGATCCTGGCGGTATGCAATTTCCAAATCAGGATAAAACAATTTTTGAAACATTTTCCGCAAATGGCGGAATTCCGCCAAAAGTAGAACGTGTTCTTCCTGCTCCGGAAGAGCCACTTCCGCAGGAAACGGAGGCTTCTGTTGCTGCCGCTTCTTCAGGCGCAGCAACTGCTTCAGCAAAAACTGATAAAAATACTTCTGCTATGCAGAGTGATAATTCGCAAGTAGCAGAGCAGATATTCAGTTCTGCAGATTCTGTAGATAATGTCTCAGCGCAGCCGACTGAAGTTACGCCAAAAGTTTTAAACGTTCAGGAAGAGCTTGGTAAACAAGCTGTCGCAGAAATTACCGGCGGCGAAGTTGCAATCAATAAAGCTGCTGATATGCTGAATAAAGCAGATACTAAATCTGATGTTAAAGCAGATAGTAAATCAGATAGTAAAGCAGATAGTAAATCAGCAAATAAACAAGCTGATAAAAAGCAGGAAGAGGCTAAATCAAAAGCAGTTGAATTAGAAAAACCACAAGAAATTTCTGTAAATAATGTTGCAGAAAATAGCATCAGTAGTGAAAATAAGAAAATTAAAGATTCAGCTGATAAAGATTCAACTGAGAAAAGCGGCGAAATATCTGCAAAAAAAGAGGCTTTTTCTCCTCCTCCGCGTAAATTGCCAGTAGATAATCAGGAAACAGCAATTAGCAAAGCGGTAAACAGCAAAGCAGCGGAAGAATCAACAGCAAGCAAAGACGCACAAGATGTGAAAATCGCAAAAGACACAAAAGTTGCAAAAGATACAAGCGATATAAAAGCTGAAAAAAGTCTCAAAGAATCAAAGAACAAACAAAGCAGTTCTTCCGGACGGCAGCTGGTTCAGCTTGGCTCTTATAAAGATGAAGCATCTGCGCGGCTTGATTTTATAAAAATGAAGAAAAAACATCAGATACTGTCAGGAAAAACGCCGACTATTAATCGCGCTGATTTAGGCGATAAGGGTGTTTTTTATCGTCTGCGTGTTGCTACTGATGATGCTAAGGCATTGTGCGGAAAATTATCTGCAGCTGGTCAGGCATGTATGACGGTATCTAATAAATGAATGTTGCAGCGGCAATATTCGGCTGCGCTTCTACCAGCTTATTGCCTGAAGAGAGGGATTTCTTTAGAGACGTAAATCCTTACGGCTTTATTTTATTCGCGCGTAATTGCGTATCTTCGGAACAGATCAGAAATCTAATTGATGAATTATATTCAATCAGCGGCTTTGCGCGGTTGCCGATTTTAATTGATCAGGAAGGAGGGCGTGTCGCTCGCCTTAAGCCGCCGAACTGGCCGGAATTTCCTGCGGCGGCGAGGTTGGCGAAGGCTGAAGGTGATTCGCGCCGCGCTGTATATTTAAATGCTCGCCTTATTGCACAAGAGTTGCGCTCGCTGGGAATTACCGTTAATTGCGCTCCGGTTGCGGATATAAGGCAGGAAGGAGCGCATGAGGTCATTGGCGATCGCGCTTATGGAAATGATCCGGCAACGGTAATCGCACATGCACGGTCAATGGCTAACGGCCTTATGGACGGCGGAATAATTCCAGTTCTTAAACATATTCCAGGACATGGTCGCGCCAGTTTAGACAGTCATCTTGACTTGCCGGTTGTGAATACGCCGCTTGCCGAGCTGGAGGCTACTGATTTTATGCCGTTTAAAGCGTTGAATGATCTTCCTATGGCAATGACCGCGCATGTCTTATATTCAGCTATTGATGAAGAAAATATGGTAACTACCAGCTCGCGTGCGATTTCCATTATTCGTAACGAAATTGGCTTTGAAGGCTTATTAATGAGCGATGATCTTTCAATGAAGGCAATGCGCGGAGATTTTTGTGAAAGAACTAAAAAAACTCTCGCCGCCGGTTGTGATGTGGTTTTGCATTGCAACGGCAATATGTCGGAAATGCTTGAAATAGCAAAAGAACTGCCGATTCTGTCCGGAAATAGCGAGCAACGCGCAAAAAAAGCAATGAAATTGCCACTGACAGAAACAGTTTTTGATGCTAATGAAGCCAGAAAAGAACTGGCAGAAATGCTCAAATCATAGCTAAAACAATAAATATTCATGAATAAGCTACAATAAACTATAAATCAGCTATAAATTAGCTGAAAAACCAGATATAAAATCAGCTATAAAACAATCTGAAAAGTTTTGATAAAAATCAGATAAGAAATCAAATAAAAAATCATCAACAAAATCAGCTAAAAAATTCGCTATAAAATTCGCTACAAAATCAGAGGAGACGTTATGGGCTTTAGTTTTTCGCACCTTTTACTTGTTTTGCTGATAGTTTTAATCGTTTTTGGCAAAGGCCGTATCGCCAGCGTTATGGGCGAAATAGGCAAGGGCGTTCGTTCATTGCGTGAAGGACTAAAATCTGATGATGATCTGGAAAAGAAATAAACATAATATTTTGCAATCATTGTCTGATTTGCAAAAATTGCCATTTAACAAAGATTATCATTTTAAATGCGAGGATTTGAATGCTTGACATTTCCTTAGCGGAATTGTTGCTGATAGTAGTTGTAGCGATAATATTCATAGGACCTCGTGAATTACCGCAACTGCTTCGTTTTTTGGCAAAAACCATGCGCGCTGTAAAAAAAATTACTACAGATATTCGTAAAATCTTTGATGATATAGCGGAAGAATCTGGAATTAAAGACGATGTTCAGATGATTCGCGGCGATGATGGCAAGCTCTATGAAGCTTATCAGCTGCCTGTGCATAAAACTCAAAAAAGTGATGATGGTGGTTTATGAGCTTTGCAAGGCAGCCGCTGATAGCGCATTTTATTGAGCTTAAAAAGCGCCTGATTATATGTCTGAGCGGTTTTTTTATTGCCAGCGTTGTTTGCTACTTTCTGGCGGCAGATATTTATTCATTTCTGGTTGATCCGCTGGCGCAGGCTTTTCCAGATGGTCAGTCGCGGCGCATGATTTACACAAGCCTTACGGAAGCGTTTTTTACATATTTACGCCTTGCCGTATTTGCCGGATTTATTGTTTCTTTTCCGCTCTTCTCCTTTCAGCTTTACCGCTTTATCGCGCCAGGACTTTATCTCTCAGAACGCCGCGCGATGATACCATATCTGATTGCCGCGCCTTTATTATTTCTCGTTGGCGCTGCCTTTGTTTATTATCTTGTTTTTCCGGCAGCATGGAAATTCTTTCTTGGTTTTGAAACCATTAACGCTAATGAATCGCTGCCGATAATGTTAGAAGCAAAAGTCTCTGATTATTTGAGCCTTGTTATGCATTTGATTATCGCCTTCGGAATTTCTTTTCAACTTCCGGTAATTATGGTTTTGCTGGTTAAAAGTGGAGTTATGCAGCTTGAAACTCTTAAAAATGGTCGCCGTTACGCAATTGTTGGCATAGTAACTATCGCTGCTTTTATAACTCCGCCGGATATTTTTAGTCAGATAGCTCTTTCCGTGCCTCTTTACGTACTGTACGAACTGGCTATAATATTTTGTAGCAGAAGAAAAATAGAAAAAGGTTATCAATAATGCACGATATAAAATTTATCCGCCAGAATGCTGAACTATTTGATGAAGCGCTTAAGCGTCGTGGATTGTCGCCGCAATCAGCACATATTTTGCAGCTTGATGAAGCAAAACGAGCAACACAAACCAGATTGCAGGAACTGCTGGCGAAGAGAAACAGCTTTGCCAGGCAAATCGGCGAAGCAAAACGCAAAGGCGAAGGAGCTGAGGCGGCAATAGCAGCGGCAAAAGATAATAATAATGCTATTGCCGCTCTTGAAGCAGAACTGGCAGGAACTGCGGCAGGCAAAGGCGAGCTTGAAACGTTGCTGGAAACTATGCCAAATCTTCCTGCTGCTGATGTTCCGGAAGGAAAAGATGAACACGACAATAAGGAAATACGTGTAGTCGGCAAAAAACCACAATTTGATTTTACGCCAAAGCTGCATGATGAAATTGGCGAACAGCTAGGGCTTATGGATTTTGAAGCGGCGGCAAAATTAAGCGGCGCGCGCTTTGTGGTGTTAAAAGGCGCTCTGGCCAGAATGGAACGCGCTCTGGCCGCCTTTTTTCTCGATAATAACGTCGCCGCCGGATATTTGGAAGTCGCGCCGCCTTTCATAGTTAAGGAAAATGCGCCTTATGGAACTGGCAACTTGCCTAAATTCGCAGAAGATTTGTTTAAAACCACAAATGATTTTTATCTAATTCCAACTGCGGAAATTCCGCTCACTAACCTTGTTGCTGATTCTGTTCTTGAAGAAGAAAAACTGCCGATTAGAATGACAGCATATACTCCTTGTTTCCGCTCAGAAGCAGGCGCTGCCGGCAAAGACACGCGCGGCATGATTCGCCAGCATCAATTCAGCAAAGTGGAAATGGTTTCCATAACCACTGCTGAGCAATCGCAGGAAGAACATGAGCGCATGACTGCACAGGCAGAATCATTGTTGCAGAAGCTTGGCCTGCCTTATCGCGTAATATTGCTTTGTTCCGGCGATATGGGATTTTCCGCGCAGAAAACTTATGATATTGAAGTATGGTTGCCTGGCCAGAATTCTTATCGTGAAATTTCCAGCTGTAGCAATTGCGGCGCTTTCCAGGCACGGCGCATGATGGCGCGTTATAAAAGCAAAGGAACAAAAGAAATTTCTTATGTTCATACATTAAACGGTTCCGGATTGCCAATTGGCCGGACAATGGTCGCTATTATTGAAAATTATCAGCAAGCTGACGGTAGCATAAAAATTCCTGAAGCGCTTAAACCATATATGCTTGATCTTGATGTCATTCATGCTACGAAATAAAAATATCTACTGAATAAAAAAATATGAATAAAAACAACTCTTATAAATCACAAACAACCGCTAATCGCTCGTTGCGAATTCTGCTTTCTAATGATGATGGTATAGAAGCTGATGGTCTTAAATCTCTCGAGAAAATAGCCGCTTCATTAAGCGATGATGTCTGGATTGTCGCGCCAGAAACTGAACAAAGCGGCGCTGGTCATTCTCTTACTCTGCATACGCCTGTTCGTGTACGAAAAATATCAGCAAAACGTTACGCGGTAAGCGGCACGCCAACAGATTGCGTATTGCTTGCCGTAAAGCAGATTTTACCTTCACGGCAGAAATTTGATTTATTGCTTTCCGGAGTAAATAAAGGTTCTAATGTCGGCGATGACGTCACTTATTCAGGAACAATAGCCGCCGCTATGGAAGGCTCTATTCTTGGCTTGCCTTCAATAGCCTTGAGTCTTGCTTGTGATGATCAGGAATTACCACATTGGAAAGCGGCGGAGAATAAAGCGCCGGAAATCATCAAAAAACTTCTTTTAAGATCATGGCCAAAAGATCGCCTGATTAACATCAATTTTCCCAATTGCGCTGAGCGGATGATCAAAGGAATCAAACCATGCGCGCAAGGCAAAAGAAAAGTCAATGTGCAGCTTTCAGAACGAGTTGATCCAAAAGGCAGACCATATTACTGGCTCGGCGGAGAGCGCGACGATACGCCGGAAATTCCTGATGTTGATGTTGATTTCCTGCGCCAGAAATTTATTACTATTACGCCAATTGCAATGGACATGACTGATTATAAAACCTTGGCGGATTTTGATAATGGCATTCTATAAAACTTCGCAATTTTGTAACCATTATTTAATCATATAGAATTAAAGAATATTTCTGTGCAAATACAAACAAACACCTCTCCTGATTTGTTCATGTACGCCTTCGCCGGCGATGAGATGTTGCCGAATCGTCTGCGCCTTATTATGCAGCTGCGTAATAACGGAATTCGTGATATGGCGGTTTTATCGGCGATTGAACAGATTCCACGCGAATTCTTTGTTGATGAAACTTTCCGTGAATATGCTTATGACGATACGGCGCTGCCTATTTCCGGAGGGCAAACTATCAGCCAGCCGACTGTGGTTGCAGCAATGACGCAGGCGCTTGAACTGCAAGATAGAATGCGCGTTTTAGAAATAGGAACAGGCTCAGGTTATCAGGCGGCGATTCTTGCAAAAATGACGCGCATGGTTTATACTATCGAGAGACAAAAAGATCTGCTGATTGTAGCAGAAGAACGTTTCCGTGAATTAGGTTTACGCAATATTGTGACAATGCGCGCAGACGGCAGTAAAGGCTGGAAAAACGCCGCGCCTTTTGAAAGAATCATAGTTACAGCGGCAACGGAAAATATTCCTGAATGCTATTTAGAGCAGCTTGCTCCTGGCGGTATTATGGTAATTCCTCTCGGCGGCAACGCAGAATCGCAGACTCTAACAAAAATTCGCAAAAACAGAAATGGTGAAATAAGTAGCGAGAATATGATGAGCGTTCGTTTTGTGCCGCTGATTTAGCGACTGCAATTAATTAGCATTAACCTTATTTTAACAATGAAATGCTAGCTGTTTGTTATGTTGATTATGCTTGTTAGATGATAATTTTACATAGTAATCTTACAAAATCATTACAAACAAGCAGCAACAATCACAAATTGACAATTAGTCACAACTCACAATAGTCATATGCTTCATCTAAGACATCATAATAGTCTTGATAATAACCTCAATAATAGTCTCAATAATAGCCTTAATAACAACCTTACTGATTCGTTCTTTTTTCCTGATATTTCTATTGCGCTATTGTCGAAAGCGGCTTCATTCATTGTGCTTTCTTTCCTTTTATTCGCACTTCTGACAATTTCCGCTTGCACACAACCGCAGACAACCGTTGAACTGCGCGGACATGAGAATTTCAGCCGCAACGGCAAAATGCAATATGCCAGATCATTATCTTCACAGAATAAAGCAATGTCAGGAACTGTCGCTTCAGCAAATTCGGCAAATTCATCAAGCTCTTTCAGCAATCTTGAGCCGGCATCAGGAGGGCGTAGCAATAGCAGCAATAGCATTAATAGCAGCAATATAAGCGTTGCCGATAACGCGGCGGATAATGGCGCAGATAACAGCTCTTCTTTCGGCTTTGGACAAATATCAGTTTCTGATCTCAAAGATGAAAAGATTGCGGAAAGCAAAGCTCAGAATGAGGTAAATTATGATGAACAAGCTACAGATGAGAAAGCTGCAGAAAAATCTACAGAAAAATCTGCAGAAAAATCTACAGATTCTGGCGCATCACGCTGGTCAAAAGAAGCTCTGATCTGGCCGCTTTCCAGCCGTAATATTATCAATAAATTTGGCGACACAGGAAATAACGGCAATAAATCTAACGAAGGAATTAACATCGCCGCAGCAGAAGGAGAGCCAGTCTGGGCGGTTGCCGACGGCGAAGCTGTTTATGTAGATAATAAGCTCAAATTCTACGGCAAGATGATAATATTAAAACATTCCGGCGGCAAAACCACAACTTACGCGCATCTTGCACGCTATGCTGTTGAAAAATATGATCGCGTCAAACAAGGCGACATAATCGGCTATGTCGGAAGCAGTGGTAATGTAAAAGAACCACAGCTATATTTCTCGCTGCGAAAAGGCGGCAAAGCTGTTGATCCGCTGATAAATCTTGATCGCAAATTGGCAAAAAACTAAAATCCAATAAAATCTGATAAATTCTAATAAACATCTAATAAACATCTAATAAACATCTAATAAACGTCTAATAAACGGATAAAAAATTATAATTCCAGACGGAGAAGAAATTATAATTCCAGAAGTATATTATACAAATTCTGCTGTTGTTTTGTCATGATATTATTGTCGATTGTTCTTTGTGGCGCTGTTTTGTAAATTCTCAGTGATTCCGGCAATTTTAAAAGCGGATAAAATTCAGCTATTTTTTTATGCAGCCTTGCTGCTTCTTGTTCCGGATTATCAATTAAATCCTCATATCGACAGCTGATAATTTTTGCGTTATATTTGCTAATATTTTCCAGCGCATAGCTTATATATTTTTCCCACAACAACAAACCTTGCATTAGCGGCATATTATTACGCTGCAACAATGATTGCGCTATTGCTGCAGGATGACGAACTGCAAAAACAATAAGCGGCATTTGCCGGAAATACGGCAACCAGTAAGGCATAGTCAGGCATAATCTCGGATCTTTAAGTGCAAATACTGGCTTTGACTGCAAATCATCAACGCATAATCTCAGCTCTGTTTTTAAATTCTCGGCAATAGGAATTTCACTGCTGAATCCTTGAATATAATGCCAGTTGCAATTCTGCGCCTTCATTATCTTACGGTTAATAGCAAGAGCGTCCTGCCTTTCCCAGAAACCATGCGGATTGTCATTTCCGGCAGGCAACAGCAGGCTCTCTGGCGCAATATAAGCTCCTTGCGCGGCAATAAGTCCGGCAATTGCTGAAGTTCCGCTTCTGTGCATTCCAATTATCAGCATATTTACTATATATTTAGCGTATATTCAGATTTAACATTAAGCCTTAAAAACTAAGCCTTAAAAACTAAGCCTTAAAGCTAATCCTTAAAGCTAATCCTTAAAGCTAATCCCTAAAATTCAGATTTAATATTCAAGCATATTTGATAGCACTTTATTGTAAGTTTCCGATTTCTACATATATACCTATTGCACCTCAAGAGTTGGTATTTATTCCAAGTATTTTTGTTCAATATATGAGATAAAAATCG
>CAZFJN010000015.1:21942-37895 GCA_964519595.1 uncultured Rickettsiales bacterium | reverse complement strand
ATGTCTTTGAGGGTTTTCATAAGACTATAAGGATCAAATCGGCAATCACCACAAACCGCCATATTGAGAAAAGGCAAGTTCCATTCATCAGGCGAGTCAGGAAGCAGTAAAGCCTTCGTTTCCATACGGCTTGAGACAAGCATGTTGGCAAGTAAAGGCGCAAGCGCTGCAACTGCCGCATCGAGCATTAAATCGCGATTTCCTACATTACTGCCAATTCCGATAACAACCATGATAATTTATATAGTGATAATTGATATAGCGATAATTGATGTAGCGTTAAGTAATAATGATAATTGATATAGCGTTAAGTAATAAAAGGCGCTATCAAAAATAGACTTCTATAAATAGAAAAATATAAACAGACTCGGAGAGTAATATGAAAAAAACCCTGCCGCTGGCCTTGCTTGCTTTTGTAGTTTTTATTGCGGCGAGCTGGAGTGTTGTGTGGTTTATACAATCATATCAGGCGAAGAAACAGGTTGAGGAAATGCTCCTAAGCCTTGATCCGGCATATGGCGTAATCAAAGCGGAGGAAATTAGCGTCAGCGGTTTTCCTGCGGAAATGGTAATAACTCTGGTAAATCCCAGCGCGACATTGAATCTTCAGCAACTTGGCACAAAACTTCATAAAATTCTGATGCTCTCTTCCGGAAACAGCGCGGCGGTTCTTACTACTCCGGAATTTTCCGCAGCCAAAGCTGATTATCATTTAGACGGCAAAATCAGCTTTAAAATTAATGCGCTTTCCAACCGTTTTGAGATACGCCATAGCGGTATCAGTAAAAATAAAATTTATAGCGATTCTACTGGAGAAAATATCAATATATCTACTGAATATAACGGCGAAACTTCCTGTTTAATTGCTATTGACAATGACTTGCGAATATTAACCAGCAATATCTGGAATTTAGCAGAAATCGCTTCAGCAAATAATCCTTTCCTGAGAGCTGACAATATAAGAAATATCTCCTGCAACAGCCCGGGATTTATTGCCACGAATCTAGCGAGCGGACAAATATTAGCAACCATGGAAAATTTTGAATTTAAAATAGATAATGATTCTCTGCCGGAGAGAACAAAAGCCAGAATGTATTTCAAGGTCAAAGAATTTGAGATGATGCCGGAAGGTGATGTCACTTACGCGGCCATGATGCAGATGTTATTTAAAGATAATCAAGATGATTCATTTGCCTACAACAAAATCTCTATTTACGGCAAACAATCAATGTCATTCAGCGGCGCTTTAGATGTTCCTGAAAAACCACAGCAGAATGTGAAACATCCTTTTAAGTTTGAAATTAATGATTTTTCCTCTTCCAACATTGCCGGAAATACGAAATCATCTTTGTTGTTTTCCATTCAACCGCAGGGAGATATTATAAACGGCGAGTTATCACTCGACATATTGTCTGAATATAACAATAAGCAAACTGAAATTGCTAAACAAATAACCAGCTATTTCGCAGCGGAAATAGTAAGAGAATTTGCCGCATCTGGACAGTTTTCCGCAACAGATAATTCTTTAAACCAGAAGGAGCTGGAAGAAGTTTTATTTAATGCTCTTCCTGACGTTAGCACTCTTAGTCCAATGACTGAGAAAATAAAAATGAATTTTTCCTTCGATAGTTCTAAAACATCCGGAAATATGGCAATTACGGCGCTCGAATTATCATCACGCGATTACGGAATTACTGCAACTGGCAAGGGCGAAATCGCCGCTGACAGCTTTATGCCAGCTGTAAATGCAGAAATTATCTGCCGGAATTGCCTGAATATGTTTAAAGTAATTACCAGCTATTTACCACGCGCTGACCATTTGCTTTCGACAATATATCCTAATGAAGCGGGAAAAATAATAATTGATCAACAAACAGCAGAATTAACAAACAGAATGTTGTCAGCAGTTGGTAAAAAAGCGGAAAATTCTCCTTCTGATCTTATATTCACAATAAAATCCGACACAGAAGGAGTTAGTGTAAATGATAAATCACTACCAGAATTAATGTTGCTGATGCAGGAATATAAATCACAAATCGAACCATGAAGCCACAATATCTTTCCTGGCATGATCCTTTAAAAATGGCGCAACTGATCGCGCAAAAGGCGAATGACAAGCCGCTGGTTTTTCTGCATTCAGCAGCGCGAACTTCTTATTCCGGACGCTTCAGCCTGCTGGCATGTGATATTGAGGAAAGAATCGAGCTTGATAATTTTGATATTCTGGAAAAAATCATTAGCTATGATCAGCCGCAATTTTCGAATTGCTGGTTTGGTTATCTTGGTTATGAAATGCGCCATGATTGTGAGAATTATCAACCATCAGCAGCGGGAATTTTCTCGCTGCCGCGTGGAATATTAATGCGCTTTGCCAGAATCTTTGTATTTGATCACGATGAAAAAACTTTGACATTATGGTCAGAAAACAAGCAGAAAACAGCAATTGCTGAGCTTAAGGATATTGATAATTCTGAGCTTGATAATTCTTATTCTGATAATTCTGATTCTGATCACGCTGAGCTTGTTAAAATAATTTCCATGTCATCAAATATGACACGCGCTGAGTATCAACAAAAACTAGCGCGAATAATAGAAGAAATAGAAGCTGGAAATTTATATCAAGCGAATTTAACGCGAAAATTCTACGGAGAATTTGCCAATAATCCACGCGGCATAGATATTTTCTCGCGTCTTTGTAAAATTTCACCAGCGCCATATAGCGCTTATCTGCGCCTTCCGGAAATAGAGATAATTTCTTCCAGTCCGGAACTGTTCTTACGAATTGAACAAAACGGCATGGTCACAACTCGTCCGATAAAAGGCACTGCGCCACGCGGAAAAACTATCGCTACGGACAATGAATATAAACAAAAACTGCTGGCAAGCGCAAAAAATCGCGCTGAGAACCTTATGATAACTGATCTGATGCGAAATGATTTAGCGCGTGTTTGTGCAGCAGGCAGTGTAGTTGCGGAAAATTTGTTTGAAGTTACCTCTCATTCTTCAGTTCATCATCTGGCAAGCACTGTAAAAGGTAAGCTTATCGGCAATATTTCTCAATTGCTACGCGCCAGCTTTCCGCCTGGCTCAATGACCGGCGCGCCAAAAATCCGCGCTACTCAGCTATGCGCGCAGCTGGAAGGAACAGCAAGAGAAATCTATAGCGGCGCTCTCGGCTGGCTTGGCGGCAATGGCAGCGCGGAATTATCAGTGGTTATCAGAACATTGCTCTTAAAAGGCAATAAATTTGAATTTCAAGTCGGCGGCGGAATTGTTGCTGATTCCAGCGCGGAAGATGAATGGAAAGAAACAATCGACAAAGCAATGGGAATAATAAATACGCTTGGAATTGAGCGAAATGTTCTGGAAAATCTATAAAATCGAGCAAGTCCTTATCATGCCGCTACATTCCGCTATCATTCCCTTATCATTCCTTTATCATTCCGAAAACGCATAGCATATATGATTTTTCACTGCTGGCGCTGGTTTTATGAATAGCTTAAGATCAGCTACATGGAAACAGACTTAAAACATATAATTGCTTATATCGCCCGCTTCGCGCTGACTATTTTGATTCTGGCAGCGCTTTCTGCGGCATAAAGGCAATTTCTAATACCATGTCGCAATCATATTGATCGCAAAATGGTATAAGCTAAGCGGTTTACTCGACTTTTACGCCGCTTGAAGCTTCTTCCATTTCCGCAAAGCTCGGTTGATAATAGCTCGGAACTTGTCCGCGCCCTACTTCCATTGAAACTTGCGGTGCCATTCCTTTTAAATGTGCAACTAACACATCCCTTATAATCAGGAAAAATTGCTGATCCTGACCATGCGAGGCCAGATTTTTAGACGCCAGCGGCCCTACTATGCAATAAGCCAGGAAAACGCCGAGAAAAGTTCCAACCAACGCGCCGCCAATCATTTTACCGAGTATTTCCGGCGGCTCGCTGATACTGGCCATGGTTTTAATAACACCAAGAACCGCGGCAACGATTCCGATTGCCGGCAAGGCATCTGCCATAGCCTGCAATGATGAACCAGGAGCAATTGCTTCATGATGATGTTTATCAATTTGTTTTTCGATTAAATCCTCGATTTGATGAGAATTTTCAACGCCCATAGTAAACATCCGCAAAGTATCGCAAATAAGATCAGTAGCGAAATGATTTGCCAGAATGCGCGGATATTGACTAAAAATAGCACTTTCTTTAGGTTTTTCGATATGCTGCTCTACAGAAATCATCCCTTTTGATTTCATCAGCTTGCACAAAGTAAACATCAGCAGCAATAATTGTTTATAATCGTCTTTTTTCCACGATGGTCCTTTAAAACCAACTATCATCTCTTTAAAAACTTTTTTGGCGACCACCCCTTTATTAGCGACCATATAAGCGCCTACAGCAGCGCCGCCAATCATTCCCAGCTCATGTGGTAAGGCGTGAAGAATAATTTCAATCTTGCCGCCTGATTCGATATAAATACCGAATACACAAACAAAAACAACTAAAAGTCCAATTCCGCCAAGCATAACACATAACATTATAAGTTGAAATGAGTGGTTATTTTTAGCATTAAAAAGCAAATAAAACGTTAAGTTGAGAATGCTAATTTTGAATGCTAATTTTGAATGCTAATTGGAATGTTAATTGGAACGTTAAGTTGAGTGCTAAATTTTGACCGTTAAGCGGCGAATTCTTCAATTGACACTATGCCTTTTACTGCGCGTATTTTGTCGAGGTCAGTTGGCGAAATTGGATATTTGCCAGGCAGCTCGATTACCGCCTCATGTTCAGCTATTTTAGCACGAAGAAGCACTATTGTGCCTTGATTTTTAGCTGCGCCAAGATTTTGCCGTAATTCGGCTATGGCTTTCATGTCGTTTAATACTATGTCAATGCGCGTGGAAATTTTTGCGCGGATTTTGGCAACTGCTTCATCAAGAAGAGAAATATTCTGCGCGATTAAGCGGATTCCTGATTCATCGCTTTTTCCATCAGCCTGAATAAGCAGCATTTTTCCATTTTCCAGATATTCGCGTGCGCCAATTAGCAATGTTTCGTTAAATATTGACACTTCAAAACCGCCTTCAAGGTCGGAAAGCTGGAGAAAACAGAACCTTCCTTTATCGGAAATTTTATTTTTTTTGCCACTTACTATGCCGGCAATTTTAACCGGACGATATTGCGCTGAGAGTTTTTCGGCAAATTGTCCTGAGCTTATTATCTGCATTTTCGGCAGAATATTTTTGTAAGCTTCCAAAGGATGTGAAGAAAGATAAAAACCTATTGCCGAATTTTCAAAATCCAGCTTCTCAAGCTGTGTCCAGTCGGAACATGCTGCCAATGAAGGCTCACAAATTGCCGGCTGATCGCTGGCGGAAAAAAGGCTGGCTTGTGCGCTTTCTGCCTCACGCTGATGCGCTGTGCCATAAGCAACCAGCGCGTCAAGCGAATTAGCCAGCTGCGCGCGATTAGAATGCAGAGAATCAAATGCGCCGGCTTTTATCAGATATTCTAAAGCGCGTTTATTAAGCGCCTCATGCGGAATGCGGCGAACAAAATCAAAGAGATTTACGAAATTGCCATTTTTTAAACGTTCCTCGACTACTATTTCCATAGCGCCTGCGCCGACATTGCGAATAGCGGCAAGCGCATAGCGAATTGCATCAGGAAGAGGAGAAGTTGCAGTTTTTGCTTCAGGCGTGAATAAAACTCCGGATTTATTAATATCAGGAGGCAGTAATTTTATGCCATAACGCGCGGCATCTTCACGAAATACGCCAAGCTTGTCAGTATTATGCATATCGTACGTCATTGACGCGGCAATGAACTCAACCGGATAATTGGCTTTTAAGAAGGCAGTCTGATAAGCAATAAAAGCATAAGCCGCCGCGTGCGATTTATTAAAACCATATTCCGCAAATTTAGCGATCAGATCAAAAATTCCTGCCGCCTGTTTTTTGTTAATACCGTTAGCGACAGATTTTTCGACAAATATTCCACGCTGCGCTT
The DNA here is from genome assembly GCA_964519595.1 of uncultured Rickettsiales bacterium. Lineage (GTDB taxonomy): Bacteria > Pseudomonadota > Alphaproteobacteria > Rickettsiales > SXRF01 > JANRKF01. Next base: position 31,884 of record CAZFJN010000015.1, on the reverse strand, counting down.
CCATTTCAGCTTTTATTTTTTTGCCCATTGCCCGCCGCAGCAAATCCGCCTCGCCAAGGCTATATCCGGCTAGTATCTGGGCAATCTGCATAACTTGTTCCTGATAAATTATCACGCCGAAAGTTTCTTTTAAAACCGGCTTGAGCATATCATGCAGATAATCAGGATCTTCTTTGCCATGTTTACGCGCTATATAAGTTGGAATATTGTCCATAGGACCAGGACGGTACAGAGAAACCAGCGCAATAATATCCTCCAGACAGTCGGCGCGGAGTTTTTTGAGCGTATCGCGCATTCCGGAGCTTTCCAGCTGGAATACTCCGACTGTTTCACCACGCGCAAGCATAGCATAAGTTTCTTTGTCGCCCTCAGGAAGCGCCAGCAGATCAATTTTAATGCCGCGCGGCGTCAGCAATTCAATAGTTCTTGCCAGCACGGTTAAGGTTTTTAGTCCTAGAAAGTCAAATTTAACTAATCCGGCGCTTTCGGCATATTTCATTGAATATTGCACAACTGGCATATCGGATTTTGGATCACGATACATTGGAACTATTTCAGCAAGCGGTCTATCGCCGATAACCACTCCGGCGGCGTGAGTTGAAGCATGACGATTAAGCCCTTCAAGTTTTAGCGCGATATCGCCGAGCCTTCTGGTGGTTTCATCCTCATCAAGGGCAGATTTAAGAGCCGGCTCAATTTTAATTGCTTCTTCCAGAGTTACCGGATTAGCCGGATTATGCGGAACGAGCTTGCAGATTTTATCGACTTGTCCGTAAGGCATTTGCAGCACACGGCCAACATCACGCAGCACCGCGCGCGCTTGCAGCTTTCCGAAAGTTATAATCTGCGCCACGCGGTCTGTGCCGTATTTTTCCTGCACATAACGAATAACTTCCTCGCGCCGTTCCTGACAGAAATCAACGTCAAAATCCGGCATTGAAACGCGCTGCGGATTTAAGAAGCGTTCAAAAAGCAGGCCATAGCGCAAGGGATCAAGATCTGTGATTTGCAGACTCCAGGCGACTAAAGATCCTGCGCCTGATCCTCTACCAGGGCCTACTGGAATGTTTTTTGATTTGCTCCAGCGGATAAAGTCAGAAACAATCAGAAAATAGCCGGGAAATTTCATTGCGATGATTGTATCTATTTCAAATTCCAGCCGCTGGCGGTAGGGAAGAGCTTTTTCCGTTCGCGCCGCTTCGTCCATTTCAGCGGTAAACACATATTTATTCAGCCGTTCTTCAAGGCCGCTTCTGGCTTCAAAGCGCAGAGTTTCCGCCTCATTCAGCGAGAATGTCGGCAGCATTGGCGCGGCGGAAGAAGGCATAAACGAGCAGCGTCTGGCGATTTGCACACTATTTTCCAGAGCTTCCGGAAGATCGGCGAATAGTTCGACCATTTCATCAATATTCTTCAGACGATTTTCGACAGTAAGGCGGCGGCGATTTTCCTCGCTTACATAACTGCCTTCAGCTATGCAGAGAAAAGCATCATGTGCTTCATACATTTCCTCATCAATAAAATAAGCATCATTAGTAGCAACCAGAGGAATTTCTAGCTTATAAGCAAGATCAATCAATGATGATTCAATTTCGCGCTCTGCCGCAAGTCCGGTGCGGGAAATTTCAATATACAGACGATCGGAAAAAATTCCGCGCAGCCTGATAAGCTCGGCCTCAGCTTCAGCAAATAATCCGGCCAGCAACATTCTGCCGATTGCTGAATTAATACCGCCAACCAGAATAATCAGCCCTTCATTAAAAGATTCTATTTCACTTTGCAGAATCTGCGGACTATTAGCGCCAACTGATTCGAGATGCGAGCGGCTTACTAAATGCAGAAGATTCCGCCAGCCAGTTTCATTCTTAGCGTAAACTGGCAATTGATCTGGTTTTTGCGCGTCAGGAAATTGTGAGCTGATTTTCTGTGCATGAGATTTTTGTGCATTAAGGCGGCGCGGATCAGCATTGCCCGGCTTGGTAAACAGCAGACAGGAAGCTATAGGCTGAATGCCTTCTGCGGCGGCGGCAAGAGCGAATTCAAGTGAGGCAAATAAATTTCCTGAATCACAAACAGCAATTGCTGGCATTTCTTCCGATTTGCACCATTTTACTAGCTGCTTGACGTTGATCGCTCCTTCCAGAAGAGAATAAGAGCTATGAACGCGCAGATGAATAAAAGCCGGACTGACCATAACCATGTAATTCTATAGTACGATCCATTTTTGCTGCAAGCTCCATATTGTGTGTTGCAATCAGAGCAGCAAGGCCGCGATTTTTTGCCTGTTTTAATAATAAGGCAAAAACCTGTTCCGCAGTATGGTGATCAAGATTGCCAGTTGGTTCATCAGCAAGCAGCAATGAAGGGTTATTTGCCAAGGCTCTGGCAATGGCAACGCGCTGACATTCGCCGCCGGAAAGAGTTGCCGGACGATGCTCAGAGCGTTTATCAAGGCCTAATTCGGCAAGCAGCAGGCGAGATTTCGCGCAAGATTCGCTGAATGAAGCGCCAGCAATCATCTGCGGCAGGGCAATATTTTCCAGAGCTGAGAATTCCGGCAGCAAATGATGAAACTGATAGACAAATCCTATATGTTCGCGGCGCAGCGAGGTTCGTGTTTTGTCGTCAGCGTTGCTTGCGTCTTTTCCGTTAATAAGAACTGTTCCTGCTGTAGGATTATCAAGCAGTCCGGCAATTTGCAGCAAGGTGGTTTTGCCGGAACCGCTTGGTCCAACTAGTGCGACAATTTCGCCGGATTTTATGGTTAGTGAAAAATCATGAAAAGGTATTATTTCATTATCGCCTTTGACATAACGGCGCATAATATTCTTCAGAACAAGAACATTATTATTTTTGTTATCGCTGCTATTCATATTTTATACCCTCAGCCTGATTCATTTTCGCCGCTTTCCAGGCCGGATAAATTGTCGCCAAAAAAGACAGCGCCAAAGACATTATAACAACCATAAACACCTCCGCCGCGTTAACCTTAGACGGCAAATGCGAAAGAAAATACAGCTCATCAGCAAATAATCTTTGCCCAGTTGCCTGCTCTATCGCCGCTTGAATATTTTCCGTGTTAAAAGCAATTAGAAGGCCAAGCGCAACGCCTGAAGCCGTGCCTAAAATTCCAATGCTCATGCCGCAAATTATGAAAATTTTCTGAATAGTAGCGCGAGTTGCGCCGATTGTGCGTAGAATGGCAATATCCTTGCCTTTTTCACGCACCAGCATCACCAGGCCGGAAATTATGTTAAAACAGGCAACTAATATGATCAGCATCAGCACCAGCAGCATTACATTACGCTGTACAATCACCGCGCTTAAAATATGAGCGTTACTGCGTTGCCAGTCATAAACACGGAAATTAGCGCCTAATTCTGTAGCCAGTTGGCGCGCAAATTTTATTGAATTGCCGGAATTATTCAGATTTATTTCCAGAAGATTCACCGCTTCCGGCAATTTAAAATAATTTTGCGCCTCGGCAAATGGCATCACCACCAGGCCGTTATCATAGGCGAACATGCCGACTGAGAAAATCGCCACTACCTTGTAAGTTTTTACACGCGGAACTGTTCCAGCGATAGTCGCATGACCTTCCGGCGAAATAAGCGTTACTGAATCGCCGAGAGAAATCCGCATATTTTCCGCCATGCGACTTCCCAGCATAACTCCTTCGCCATTTTTAACGTCCTCAATATTGCCGGACACTATATGATCAAGCAGCAGATTCTTGGCACCAAGATCAGCAGGCGGATAAGCAATCACCAAAGCGCCACGCGCCGCGCCATTGTGACTTGCCATAATCTGACCTTCAATTTTTGCAACGACACTGGCTGTTTCCGGCATAGCGGCAATATGCGCGGTGAGAGAATTATAATCTCCTATCGCGCGGGAATTTGAATATACGGTAACATGTCCTTCCAATCCGATGATGCTTTTTATCATCTCCTGACGTACGCCATTCATAACTGACAATACAACAACCAGCGTCATAACACCAAGAGCAATGCCTAACAGCGAAAAAGCCGCTATAACAGAAATCATCCCCTCAGCACGCCGCGCGCGCAGATAACGGAATGCGATCATTGTTTCAAAACTCATGATCTATGCTTCTTTCCGGTTTTTCAAAGAAACATTGTAAGAATCATCAAGCCATTCGGCAAGCAGCGCATCATCTTCCAGCACATTTTCCGGCAAACGCCAGTAAGACATGGTAACCGGCTTGTGTTTTCCGGCATAAATAAAAGGGCTGCTGCCGGCATTTTTATAATTCTGAATATTATCAATTCCGACTTTGAAATAAAGCTCATCATAAGCGATAATTCCAATGATCACGCCTTTATAATACAGTCCATAACCGCCGAACATGGCGCGAACGGTTATATGTCCAACCGAATGCATTCGATCAAGCACATGGCTTAAATAAACATCATCACGTTTTTTCATAAAAACTCTCCGGACAGAGCTTCAAGAGCTATTTCCTTTTTCTCGCCGCTGCGACGATTTTTCACCTCGACAACGCCGCTTTTTACACCTTTTGGTCCGACAATAATCTGCCATGGCGTGCCGATAAGATCCTGAGTTGCGAATTTCTCCCCTGCCCGCGCCTCGCTGTCATCATAGAGTATTTTTATGCCTTTGGCAGAAAAATCAGCATAAATATTTTCACAAACAGTATCACAATCACTATCGCCGCAACGAAGATTAATAAGTCCGACTGTAAAAGGCGCAACTGATTGCGGCCAGATTATGCCGTTTTCATCATGCGAGGCTTCAATTATCGCGCCAACCAAACGCGATACGCCAATTCCGTAGCAGCCCATTTCCGGATGAATAGAACCACCATCAGCAGTTGCCACGCTGACATTCATCGCTTTAGTATATTTGTTGCCGAGATAAAAAATATGCCCTACTTCAATTCCTCGCGCCGAGCGCAGATTTTTCTCAGCAACCGGACATGTTTCCGGCTTATGCTGCTCATCAGCGGCAGCGTAAAGACAGCGCATTTCCTCATTGCTGAGTTGCAATTTTCCATCACGAATTTCATCAAATTTCGCGTCATAAAAAATTGCGCTTTCTCCGGTTTCCGCGATTATCTGAAATTCATGCGATAATGATCCGCCGATAGCGCCAGAATCAGCATTAACCGCAATTGCCGTAAGGCCAAGACGCGCGAATATTCTGTGATAACAATCATACATCAGCGCATATTCTCGTTTTGCGTCATCAACGCTTACATGAAAAGAATAAGCGTCCTTCATCAGAAATTCACGTCCGCGCATAACGCCAAATCTTGGCCTTACCTCATCACGAAATTTCCATTGAATCTGATAAAGATTCTTTGGCAATTGTTTGTATGAGCGAATGTAGGAACGGAAAATATCAACAATCATTTCCTCATTAGTCGGCGAATAAAGCAATTCGCGCTCGGCTCGATCAGGAAAACGCAACATTTCCTCGCCAAGAGCATCATAACGTCCTGATTCTTTCCACAGCTCAGTAGGCTGCAAAGTCGGCATCAACAAAGGCACACAGCCGACTTTCTGCAATTCATCATCAATAATAGCCTCAATATTGCGTAAAACCGTAAGCCCTAGTGGCAACCATGAATAAATCCCCGCTGCCTGCTGCTTAATCAAGCCGGCGCGTAACATCAAACGATGCGAGGCAATTTGCGCCTCAGCCGGAGTTTCCTTAATAGTAGGAAGAAAATAGCGAGAAAGTTTCATAACTATGGTCACTTGCGCTCTGATGAAGGATTGTTGTGGCAATTATAATGATTATATAATGTTAAACGTCAAGAATTGCTTTTTTTGGTTAAGGGGTTGATGGTTAAGTGGTTGCTGGCAAGCAAGAGGTGCTTGGTGCTTGGTGCTTGGTAAGAAAGAAAGACAAAACACGCTCCTCTTAACCATCATCCTACGCCAAGGCTTCGGATGACAAGGCAACTAGCAACCACTTAACCATCAACCCCTTAACCATCAACCCCTTTCTTATCCAAAACGAATAATTCCTGAGCTGATAAATATGGAAACCAGCGCAGTTATCGCCGCGCTGAGCAGGCTGGTCTGCCAGATGGTGTTTTTCAGATTATCAGTACGCTGTCCTTGTACAGCAATTACAATAAAAACTGCAATCCACCAGAAATTAAGAAAGGAAAATATTGCCCAAAGCGGAGTCATAAAACAGTACTAAAACATTCATAAAACAGGAATCCGGTATCAGGTATCAGGGATCAGGAATCAAGTGCTTGCTTGATACCAGATACCTGATACCAGATACCTGATTTATACTTGCTCAATTTCAATCAGAGTTCCGCAAAAATCCTTAGGATGCAGAAATAAAACCGGCTTGCCATGCGCGCCGATTTTAGGCTCACCATCGCCAAGAACTCTCGCGCCGCTTTCCTTAAGCTTGTCACGCGCGGCAATAATATCTGTAACCTCATAACATATATGATGAATTCCGCCAGATTGATTCTTCGCCAGAAACGCCGCAATAGGCGAATTTTCGCCAAGCGGATGTAAAAGCTCAATTTTTGTGTTAGGCAGAGTTATAAAAACCACTCTGACACCATGCTCCACAACATCCTGTGGCGCAGAAACTTCTGCCCCTAATATATTGCGGTATATAGAACAAGCCTGCTCCAGATCAGGAACGGCAATAGCCACATGGTTAAGTTTTCCAATCATATTCACCCTTTCTTATGCCAGGAATCAGGTATCTGGTATCAGGTATCTGGTATCAAGCAAGCACTTGATCCCTGATCCCTGATCCCTGATACCAGATAATAATTGTCACAAAAGCTTCACTTTTGCCAGTAGCAAAATAAGCTATAATTTCTACATGGATAGTGAAAAATATAATGAAATGCAGGAAAAAATCCGCTCCGGAAAGCCGGTTACGGATGAAGGTCCTTATTATCATCATGTAACCTGGGAATCTTACAAAGGCTGGGGAAAGGGTAAATTAGGCGGCGCGGTAATCGGAACTATAGTAGGCGGCGTGGTCGGAACAGCAGCAGCGCTGATTGCCTTGCCGACAATTGGCGTTCCTGGTGCAATAATTGGCGCGCTGGCTTTTGCCGGAGTTGGTTTGTGGAAAGGCATGGACGAATTCGGAAGAATCGGAACTGTTTCCGCCGCCATTGCCGCCGGACTTGATACTGCCGAACGGCGCAATCAGCTTTATATTGATGGAAAAATCAATGAAATAAAGGCTGAGCTTGGCGATGAAAAAGCTAAAATCGCTCTGCAAAATGCCAAAGAACCAGCTTACCGCACCACGCATTATGTACCGCCGCAGGATCCTTCCTTACAGCATGGTCCGGTTTTCTGGAAAGTTGCCGCGATCGGACTGGCGGTAGGAGTTGCGGCCGGACTTCTGCTGGCGAGCAGTCCGCTGGCCTTGGAACTGCTTGGCCATATCATCGGCGAGGAAGCAATTAAAACAATCAGCACATCAATGAGCGGTTATGGTCTTCAGGCTCTGTCAATGGCAACATTCGGCGCTTTTGGCGCCAGCTTCGGAATTAATCGTGATGTTTTCCGGATGATTTTTGACAAAACAGATATGATGTATCGCGGCAGAGCAAGTGAGAAGGCGCAAGCGCAAATGATCACACGCGGCAAGGAAAAATCTCCAGAAGCTAACAAAGATCAGACCAAGCAGATTTCAGCAGAAAAATCACCGCCTGCGCCTGCAACTGAGGCGAATGGCAATTACTATGACGGTTTGATCAATTATCCTGACTCAGCTACGCATTTCCGCGACAAGCAAATTGCCGAGGCACAAAAAGCGCTGCTGACCATGGATCACACACAAATGAGGCCAAATTAATGCGTGAACCATATGAAGATCAAGTTGATCCTGGCCTGCTGGCAACGATTCCAGAATCAATAGATGCAACCGTGCATAGCGGGCTTAGAGCTGGCTATCGTGGTATGCTTGAAGTTTTAGCTTCCGGATTTGGCAAAGGGCTGCTGGCGGCAGCGGCGATTTTTGTTGCCGGATCAGTTATTGCCGCAGTTGCCGCTCCTGCCATGCTGGGATTAGCAGCGAATATATCTTTCGGCGCGGCGGTTGAGCAAGGGCTGATATTTGCGACCAGCAATCTGGTTGCTAATGGTAATTTATGGTTGTTATTAGGCTTAGGCGGCGTTATCGGCTCATTATCAGAAGCGCATGATGAGAATACGCGCATCAGCGAGGAAGCAGCGAAGTCACAGGCAATTGCTTATCAGAAGGCCAGAGAATGCGCTGGCAAATATAATCAGCCTGATGTCAGCGAAGAACATTCTTTCGATTGTCCAAATAGTAATTGTGCAAAATTTATAAATTCCCTGAAACAGCAAACAAACCGGCAGAGCGTAGCAAGATGAATCAACCTTACTCACAGAATCAAGCGCCTGATGTCTCTGCTGCTGAGGCTGATTCAGCGCGAGATGCCGCCGCGGCAAAGCCTGGCTGGTGGCAACGCATAACTGGCGGAGTTAAGCGTTTTTTCAGTCATGCAATTGGTTATATACCACGCGGAATTGTTTTTACTGGCGTTGTTTTTGCAGGCGCTTCAATTTTGGAAAGTCAAACGGGAATTAATCTTGGCGTAAACAGCTCAGATGCTTCCACTTTGCTTAATCATTTTGCCACACATATAGCATTCGGCAGCGTGATTTCCGGCGCGCTTGGCTCAGCCTTTGGCAATTGCGAAACTTGTCCGCCGAATAGCAGCGGCGTTGCACAAGCGCAAAGCGGAAATCCGCTGCTTAATAAATCGGAAGTGGAATTAGGACAGAAAATCACACAAACAGTAAGTTCTGAAGCAAGCAGGCTGGCGCAGAATGCCGCGATGGAAGCGGCAATTCCCGGCTCAGGATTGCCGGCTAATTTATTTGGCAGAGTAGCTAGCGGACTTACTGGCGCTGCTGGCAATGGCAGATAAGGAATTTTGATTTAAAAAAACTTTATAAAGAAACTTGATAAAGAAACAAAAAAACTAAGAAAACTAAAAAAAACTAAGAAAAGGATTTTTATGCAAAAACCATCTTTTACATCGTCTCTGATCGCAGGAGCAGTAGGATTCGCGGAAGGGTTGCTGGTATTAGGCTTAGTCGGCGCTATTGCCGGCGGCGGCGTTGGCGCAATTTTAGGAGCGACTGGATTGTTAGCAGGTGAAATTTTAGGCGGTGCAATGGTTGGAGCGATAAATACCGGACTTATAGCAGCATCAATTGGCGCAACAGTTGGTCCGATTGTCGGCGTGATTCAGCATCGTGAATCAGCTTCTGTTGACACTCAGGATGTGATTAATGTTGCCAATATCGCCTTTGCACAAGGAATGGCCAGCTGCAAAAATCAGAATGTTTCAGAAAAAAGCGTAAATAATGTACTAGAAAGCGCAGATAAATTTCAAAAACAACTTGCTGCAGAAAAAGACTGCGGTTGCCAGACAGCTTCGCGCTGATTTCGCGCTGATATAGATTTTCAATAGACTTTCAATGCTTGCTCTTTAGGAGATTATATCATAATTTTCCGCAAGGAATGATATGATAATAATATGACATTAGAAAATAAGCTAAAAATCACAAATCAGATTGAACTCGCTAAAGTCGAGGAAAGAATCAGCAAACAAAAAGCCAAGCAGCTTTTTGAAAGCGGTGAAATCAATAAAATTGCCGTTGGCACGTTTGCAGGCTTGGCGAAGATTCACAGAATTTTGTTTGAAGATATTTATGAATTTGCCGGAGAAATCCGCACAGTGAATGTTGCCAAAGGAAATTTCCGTTTTGCGCCGCTTATGTATCTACAGCAATCGCTGGAGCATATTGATAAAATGCCGCAAGGCAGCTTTGAGGAAATCATTGGAAAATATGTTGAGATGAACATCGCGCATCCTTTCCGCGATGGCAATGGCCGCGCAACGCGCATCTGGCTGGATTT
>CAZFJN010000015.1:15616-21842 GCA_964519595.1 uncultured Rickettsiales bacterium | reverse complement strand
ATCATCATCTGAATAACTGGCTTTTTGTCGATTTCATTTTTTATGATTTTTCGCGCGGCCTGCCGCATGGATTCAGCAATATCAGCAGCGGATGATTTACGATGCGCTGATTCGGCAATTGACGTCAGCTCAGAAATTATTTCCGCGATAAGTTCGCCGTCAGTTTTTTCATCAAAAACTCCCGGCGCGGCGAGCTGCAGATCAGCAGCAAAGCGGTTATTTTCATCAAAAACCGCGCTGATAATCACTATTCCTTCATCACGCAATTTGCGGCGCGTGCGAATAATTTCTCCGTCAGTTGGAATAAGCGAATTACCATCAATTGCCACATAGCCGCAAGGAACATGATCTATAACGCTTGCCTCGCCGGATTGCAGCCAGATAACCGCGCCATTTTTTGCTTCTACAGTTTCAGAAACGCCCTGCTCGCGGGCGAATTTACAATGTTCATGCAAATGCCGCGGTTCGCCATGTGTCGGAACTGCTATTTTCGGACGTATCAGCTTGTACATTCTCGCCAGCTCATCACGCGCCGGATGTCCGGAAACGTGAATAAAATGATCTTTTTCCGTTATCACTTCAATTTTTTTCTGCACCAGCTGATTATGGACAAAATTTATCTTTGATTCATTGCCGGGAATTTTCCGTGATGAGAAAATAACCGTATCTCCCGGTTGCAACCTTATTGCCGGATGATCACCTCTGGCGATTCGCGTAAGCGCCGCGCGTGGCTCACCCTGACAGCCAGTGCAGATTATCAGCGCATCAGAGCGCGGTATATTCATGATTTCGCGGTCACTGATAAATTCAACATTAGCGGAAATATAGCCTGATTCACGCGCAGCTTCGACCACACGATGCAATGAGCGGCCAGCCAGCGCGACTATCCTTCCGGTTGCCTCGGCGGCTTCTATGATGGTTTTAACGCGCGCAAAATTAGAAGCAAAGGTTGAAACGACAACACGCTGGCGGCAGTTTTTTATCGCCGCGACGAGATGATCGCGCACCTCGCCTTCTGAGCCTGATTCGCCATCAACAAATACATTCGTTGAATCACAAACCATCGCCAGAACATTCTTATCACCATATTCCTTAAGCCGCGAATAATCAGAAACCGGACCAACCAGCGGCTGTTCATCAAATTTCCAATCGCCAGTATGAATTACCACGCCTTTCGGAGTTGTAATTGCAACTGCCTGCATTTCCGGAATTGAATGTGTAAGTTGCAGAAAATCAATGGCAAAAGGCGCAATATCAGCCCTGCCGCCTGGTTTTATTTCGATAATTTCCGGCTTAGCGCCTGCGCCCATTTCACTGACTTTGTGCCTTAAAAATGCCGCGGTAAATGGCGTGGTATAAATAGGACATTCCAGCTCGCGCCAGAGATAAGGCACCGCGCCGACATGATCTTCATGCGCGTGTGTTATAACCATTCCGACTAAATCTTTTTTACGCTCGGCAATGAAGCTGATGTCTGGAACAACTATTTCAATTCCCGGCAAAAATTCTCCGGCAAAGCCAATTCCGCAATCAACCATCAACCATTTACCAGCAAAATGGTAAAGGTTCAGATTCATGCCAATTTCATTAGAGCCGCCAAGAGGAACAAACAAAAGATCATCATGGAATTTTTTAAAATCAAGCATTACAATAGCACTTTCTATGTCTTGGACATGTATATTGAAATCAGGAATTAAGGGCAAACAGCCAATTCAGGCCGCGTATTGTTAAATCTTCCTCCAGCTCTTCGATAAAACTTCCGGCGTTAGAATAAAGAGGAGCAAGGCCGCCAGTTGCTATTATTTTCATTTTTTTGCCATATTCGGCTTTGATACGGTTGCTTATTCCTTCGATTAATCCGCAGTAACCATAATAAATTCCTGACTGCATCGCGCTTACTGTACATGTGCCGATTACTTTTTCCGGACGGCTTATATCTATATTCGGCAATTTAGCGGCGGCGCGTTGCAGCGCGTCCAGCGATAGATTCACGCCAGGAGCAATAACGCCGCCTATATAGTGACCTTGTTCTGATACAACATCAAAAGTAGTTGCCGTTCCGAAATCAACGACAATTAAGGCTTGCTGGTAAATTTTCCAGGCGGCAAAGGCGTTAACCAGACGATCAGCGCCAACTTCCTGCGGATTATCAACATGAACTTCAATGCCGTTTTTTACGCCGGAAGCGCCAATTACCATTAAATCACAATTAAAATAGCGTTGTGCCAGCTGGCGCAGATCAAATAAAGCTTGCGGAACAACCGAGGCGACAACGGCATTTTTGATATTACGCGGTGAAATTTCTGAATGTTCAAGAACCTGCGTAAGCCAGACGCCATATTCATCCGCCGTGCGCCGCGCCGCTGTGGAAATACGCCACTGGCCAACAATTTTTTCGCCATCAAAAACCGCGAAAACCACGTTTGTATTGCCAACATCAATCACCAGCAGCATAAGGTAATACTCTATAATATTGTTTTAAATAATATTTTAAAATATTGTTTAAAACATTGTTTCACACTATTTTGCATTTCTAACTATAAACAATATCAGCAGCTGATATTGTGTGTTTTTTACCGTTTTTATCTTTGATTATCAGCCTTCCTGCTTCATCAATATTTTCAGCTGTTCCGGAAATATCGCCAGCGGTTAGTTTCTTTTTCATTCCCCAGGCGTAGTTAAGCCAGCTCTTGCGAATGGTTGAGAAGCCTTTATTTTCCCAGTCATTATAAAATTTTATAAAATGATGCACAAAGCGCGATAATACAATTTTGGCGCTTACCAGCTCGACTCCGGCTTCAGTCAGGCAGGTTGCCGGAAACTGAGCGTTAGCAGGATAAGAATCAACATTCACGCCAACTCCGACAACTACCCAGCGCGCGGTTTCTGCTCCTGCTGATGATTCACATTCAAAAGATTCAAGTAAAATTCCGGCGAGTTTTTTATTATCGAGCAAAACATCATTCGGCCATTTGCAAGCGAGAGAATGTCCGGCTTCGCACATATCAGCGACAGCTTCAACAACCGCCAGGCTGGCGACAAAGGAAAGCTGCGCCAGCTCATTAATGTCAACCGCCGGACGCAGTAAAATTGAGGCGAATAAATTGCCTTCCTGCGATTCCCAGCTTCTGCCCAGACGGCCTTTTCCGGCAGTCTGTTTTTTTGCCCAGATTACCGCGCCATGCGCTCCGCCTGCTTTTGCCAGACGTTTTGCCTCTTCATTAGTTGAATCAAGAACGTCAAAAGCCAGCAGATGATAATCATTAAGTAAATTGGAAAAACCTTTATAGAATTTTGCTTGCATATTATTTAACCAGAGCCTGCGCGGCAATCAGCGAAGATTCAAGCAAAGGATCAGGAACAAGGAAAAATCCGACAGTTACCAGCGAGCCGATAATTGCAACAGCAACCAATAACGGCGAAGAGCTGGAATTTTCTGAAGAGCCGGAATTTCCGCCAGTTGCAACAGCTTCATCAAAATACATGATTTTTATTATTTTCAGATAATAATAGCAGCCTACAACGCTGACTATAACGCCAAAAACCGCCAGCCATAACATGCCAGCTTTCAAGGCGGCGAGTAAAACCATCATCTTGCCAAAAAATCCGCTAAGAGGAGGAATTCCCGCCATTGCAAACATGTTGGCGGCGATTGCAGCGGCAAGAAGCGGTTTTGTTTTCGCCAGTCCTGAAAAATCTTTTATCTTCTCATATCCGGAAATAATCACACAAGCAAACATTCCGGCGCTCATAAACACATAAAGAGCAAGATAAACAAGCACCGCCTGCAGGCCGGATAAAGAGCCGCAAGCAAGGCCTAAAAACATAAAACCAATATGCCCGATTGAGCTGTAAGCAAGCAGGCGTTTGATATTGCTCTGCGCTATCGCCGCAAAAGCGCCTATTGTCATGGAAAGCAGCGCCGCGGCTATAATAACCTGCTGCCACTGCGCCTGCAAAGCCATAAACGGTTCAAATAAAATCCGCATCAGCAAAGCCATCACTGCAACTTTCGGCGCAATTGAGAAGAAGGCGGTAACCGGAGTTGGCGCTCCTTCATAAACATCCGGAGTCCACATATGAAAAGGAGCGGCGGAAAGCTTGAAACAAAATCCGACTATTACAAAGATAAAACCAACCAGCATTGCTTTGGAAACAGCCTCGCCGCCTGAGAGCAATGTTGCCAGCCCTTCAAAGCTTATTGTGCCGGAAAAACCATAAATCAGCGACGCGCCAAATAAAATAAAGCCGGAAGCCAAAGAGCCGAGAACAAAATATTTAAGTCCGGCTTCTGTTGAAAATTTATTATCACGATCAAATGAAGCGAGGACATAAAGCGGCAGGCTCATCAGCTCAATTGCCATATAAAGAGCAAGCAGGCTGCCGCTTGAGACCATCAGCATCATTCCTAATGTTGAAAGCAGCACCAGCACGGCATATTCAAAATTCCGCCCTTCCAGCCAGTTAGTAGCAAGCAGCAGGGAGAGAATTGCCGCAGTAATTATCAGTAATTTGCTAAAAACGGTAAAAGCGTTAGAAACCAGCATTGAATTAAAAATACTCTGCTCAGCAATGCCGCCGTCATAAACCAGAAAGCCGACCAGAGTCAGAATCATTACAGAGACAAGAACCAGATTAGTTCCTGCTCTTGGTGCTTTATAAACGCCGTAAAGCAGCAGAAACAGCGCACAAGCGCAAAGATATATCTCGCCGCGAATCACATGCAGACCAAGTGTTTGCAATATGGTCATTGTCTGCGCTCCACTTGTTCAATTAATCTATTAAGAGAAGGCTCCATTGCCGACAAGTAAGGCTTAGGATAAATGCCAAGCCATAAAACCAGCAAAATTACCGGAATGAATAAAGTAAGTTCACGCCCTGAAATATCCGGCATTTGCTTAACTTCATGATTTACGACTTCGCCGAATACAACTCGCGCATAAAGCCATAAAGCATAAGCCGCGCCGAGAACAACGCCAGTTGCAGCTAAGGCGGCAACCAGAATATTCGCTTTAAAAGCGCCAAGCAGCACTAAAAACTCGCCGACAAAGCCGGAAGTTGAAGGAAGCCCTACTGAAGCCATGGTGAAAAACATGAAAATTGCCGCATATTTAGGCATTATATTCGCCACGCCGCCGTAATTTGCAATCTCCCGCGTGTGCATACGATCATATACTATGCCAACACATAAGAAAAGCGCGCCGGAAACAAGGCCGTGACTAAGCATCTGCACCATTGCGCCTTGCATTCCCTGAATATTAAAAGCGAAAATTCCAATCGTCACAAAGCCCATATGCGCGACTGAGGAATAAGCGATTAATTTTTTCATATCCTGCTGCACCAGCGCGACTAGCGAGGTATAGATAACGGCGATTATCGAAAGAGCAAAAATCAACGGCGCAAAATAATGCGAGGCTTCCGGCAGCATCGGCAGAGAGAAACGCAGGAAACCATAACCGCCCATTTTCAGCAATATTCCAGCCAGAATAACCGAGCCGGCGGTGGGCGCTTGCACATGCGCGTCCGGCAACCAAGTATGCACTGGCCACATTGGAACTTTAACCGCGAAGGAAGCAAGCATCGCTATAAACAGCCATTGCTGAATATTTATTGAAAGAGTTGGCGCTTTGGCGATCAGCTCAGGAATTGCTGTGGTTGAAAACTGATTATACAAATAAAGTATAGCAATCAGAAATAATACCGAGCCGGCCAGAGTATAAAGGAAAAATTTATAAGCGGCATATATTCGCCGTTGCCCTCCCCAGATGCCGATTATCAGATACATTGGAATTAACATTCCTTCGAAGAACAGATAAAACATTATCGCATCGAGCGAGCAGAAAACGCCGATTACGAAAGATTCAAGCACCAGAAAATTGACCATGAAAGCGCGAACGCTTTTTTCCACAGAATTCCAGCTGCATAAAATGCAAATTGGCATGAGCAGAGTAGTAAGCAGCACCAGAAACAGCGAAATTCCGTCTATTCCAAGATAATATCCGATTCCGGAATTTTTAAACCATTCATGTTTTTCGACAAACTGGAATTCTGCTGATGACGAATCAAACGCTGTCCATAAATAAAGAGAAGCGGCAAAGGTTATGATCGTTGTAAACAGCGCGATATATCTGGCTTCGCTATTTGCGGCGGAAGAAGAGTCACCGCGTCTGGAAAAGGCGATTAACAACGCGCCAAGCAGCGGAAGAATGATAAGAATAGTCAGCAT
>CAZFJN010000015.1:13440-15516 GCA_964519595.1 uncultured Rickettsiales bacterium | reverse complement strand
GCCAGCAAGCCAATCAGCATTACGAAAGCATAATGATATACATATCCTGTTTGCAGCCTGCTAACCCGACCAGACGCCAGATGAGTAAGCAAAGCCGCGGCATTTGGTCCAAAACCGTCAATGATTTTTTCATCAAAAAATTTCCATAAAACATGGCCGATTCGTTTTGCCGAACGCACGAACAAAACATCATAAAGCTCATCAAAATACCATTTATTGAGCAGAAAACGGTAAGTTTTCGGGAATTTTGCGGCAATTTTTACCGGAAGCTGCGGCGATTTTATATAGAATAAATATGCCAGAATTATACCGCACAAGCCAAAAACCAGCGGCGCGAAAGGAACCCAGGAAGGAACGTGATGCGCGTGTTCAATTGCCGTATGCGAGGCGATTGAAGCCTGCCAGAACGTATCATGTCCGTCGACAAGATGCAGAATTTCAGCGCCGATATAGCCGGAAAATAGCGAGCCAAGCGCCAGCAACCATAAAGGCCGCAGCATTATGCCCGGAGATTCATGCACATGATGCATTACCTCCTGCGAGGCACGTGGCTTGCCGTGGAAAGTCATAAATAATAAGCGCCATGAATAAAATGCGGTCATAAAGGCTGCCGCCAAACCGAGCGCGAAGGCTATTTGACCGTATTTACCGCCAGCATAAGCCGCTTCCAGAATCATATCCTTGGAATAATATCCGGCGAAAAACGGAATTCCGGCTAAAGCCAGCGAGCCAAGCCACATCAGCGCGTAAGTGTAAGGCATTTTTTTCCATATTCCGCCCATATTACGCATATCCTGCTCGCCGCTCATGCCATGAATAACAGAGCCAGCGCCTAAAAACAGCAGCGCCTTGAAAAAAGCATGTGTCATTAAATGAAACATCGCCGCCGCATAAGCGCCTACTCCGGCGGCAAAAAACATATAGCCAAGCTGCGAACATGTTGAATAAGCGATCACGCGCTTGATGTCATTCTGAACAAGGCCGACTGTCGCCGCGAAAAAGGCGGTAAGCGCGCCGATTATGGTTACCAGAGTTAAAGCATCCGGCGCATGGTCAAAAAGCGGCGAGAGGCGGCAGACCATGAACACGCCGGCAGTTACCATCGTTGCTGCGTGAATAAGCGCGGAAACCGGAGTCGGACCTTCCATCGCATCAGGAAGCCAGGTATGAAGGCCGAGCTGCGCTGATTTTCCCATTGCGCCGATAAATAGCAATATACAGCTTATGGTCAGAAAATCTCCGGATTTTTCTGCCACAGCGCTGAATATATCATCAAACTGCACGCTGCCGAACAATATATAAACGGCAAAAATTCCCAGCGCGAAACCAAAATCGCCAACACGGTTGACTATAAAGGCTTTCATCGCTGCGGCATTGGCTGAAGGTTTTTTAAACCAGAAGCCAATCAGCAGATATGAGGCAAGCCCTACCCCTTCCCAGCCGAGGAAAAGCTGCACCAGATTATCAGCAGTCACCAGCATCAGCATGAAGAAGGTAAAGAGCGAGAGATACGCCATGAAGCGCGGCTGATGCTCGTCATGACTCATATAGCCGACCGAATAAATATGCACAACGCTTGAAACCCAGGTTACCACTATCAGCATTACCGCGGTCAGCGCATCGACGCGCAATGTCCAGCTGGCGTTAAAATTTCCGACATTTATCCATGGCGCAATGACCAGCTTGTAAACCAGGCCATGTTCGCCGTAAAGCGCGCGCCAGCCTTCAGCAGAGGCGGCAGCATTCGCAAAATCCATAAACAGCACGCCGGATAAAATAGCTGAAAGCACCATCGCGCCACAAGTAATCAGCTGCGCCGCGCGCGGCGATATAAAACGCACTGAAAATCCGACGATAAGAGCGGCAATTAAGGGCAGGAAAATTATGAGTTGGATCATGCGTACACTCCGGATGTTAAGATATGAGGATGTGAGGATGTTAGGATGTGAAGATATGAGGATGTGAGGATGTTAAGATTTGACGATGTTAAGATAAAATTCCTAACATCCTCACGTCCTAGCATCTTAACATCTTCATATCTTAACATCCTCATATCCTAACATCCTAACATCTCAT
>CAZFJN010000015.1:3535-13340 GCA_964519595.1 uncultured Rickettsiales bacterium | reverse complement strand
ATCTTAACATCTTCATATCTTAACATCCTCATATCCTAACATCCTAACATCTCATTTCTTATCCCTTCATCAGATTAACATCTTCCACGGCGATTGAACCACGCGCGCGGAAATAAATTACCAGAATCGCCAGGCCGATTGCCGCCTCAGCCGCGGCAACGGTAAGGATAAACATTGCAAAAACCTGTCCGGTAATATCAGAAAAAAGCGCCGAAAACGCTACAAAATTTATATTAACCGCCAGCAGAATCAGCTCAATTGACATCAAAATAGTAATGATGTTTTTGCGGTTTAAAAATATTCCGCAAACGCCGATAGTGAACAACAGGCTGGACAGCACAAGATAATGAAAAATGCCAATATTGCCGAAGAAAATATGGTTCATAAATGCCAGTCTTGTATTTAATGATTTGAAGAAGATATTAGGATGTGAAGATGTTAGGATATTAGGATATTAAGATAAGATTCCTAATATCCTAACATCTTCACATCCTAGCATCTTCTCATCTTAAACACCCTTTCCTATTTCAACTTTTACAATTTCAACGCTTTGTTCTTTTGTGCGTGCAAGTTGCGCGGCGATTTTCTGTTTACGCACGCCAGGCCGCGAACGCAAGGTAAGGACGATCGCGCCGATCATCGCAACCAACAGAATAAGTCCGGCAAGCTGGAAGGGATATATGTAATATGTGTAGAGAATATTGCCGATATTCTGCGTATTTGTTTGATTAGGAAGCGCCGGAAACTGCGCAGCGGCTATTTTCGGAGGGTTAGAAAGAGTTAAATAAATAACCATCACCAGCTCGGCAAAAATTATTGTGGCGACAGAAAGTCCCAGCGACAGATATTTCTGGAATCCTTCGCGCAGCTCTTCAAAATTTACATTCAACATCATCACCACGAAGAGGAACAACACCGCCACCGCGCCGACATAGACAATTACCAGCAGCATGGCGATAAATTCCGCGCCAATCAGCACAAATAATCCGGCGCAATTAAAAAAAGCCAGAATCAGAAATAAAACTGAATGAACGGAATTTTTCGAAGCAATAACCATCACCGCCGAAAACAAAACCACGCCGGAAAAAATATAAAATACCAGCGTCGGCAAAAAGACAGAGAGTTGATTGAGAAGGTCAGTCATAAGCCCTCTCCCTAACCCTCTCCCGCTCGCGGGAGAGGGAATTAAGATTATTTATCTCCTGCTGCCGCGGGTTGGAGAGAGGCTTCAGCTCTCTCTCCCCTCTCCCGCTTGCGGGAGAGGGGTAGGGGAGAGGGATATTTTCAATCGTATTTTTTATGGTCATCAGCACGCCTTCAATATTGTCCATAACATCGTTATTCCAAAATCGCAGTATCGTAAATCCTCGTTTTTTCAGTACATCATCGCGTTTTCTATCTATCTCTTTGTTGATCTCATGCTGCCCACCATCAACTTCAATCACCAGCGGCGGATGAATACAAACAAAATCAACAATATATCCTTCAATTGGCGCTTGCCTACGAAATTTGAAACCATCAAAACGCCCTGCCCGCAAATAATACCACAACCGCTTTTCTGCCTCTGTCATATTGCTGCGTAATTTTTTTGCAAAATCTAATTTTGCTCCTTCACGCATAAAAGACCCTCTCCCTAACCCTCTCCCGCTCGCGGGAGAGGGAATCACGACTGTTTCTTGCCCCTCTACTTCCTCCTATGAAATAGAGAGAATTTTTTATCTATACTCCGCGTCTTTGGCGAGGTTGGCGGCTATTGCCGTTTCCCAGCGTTCTCCGTTGGCTAATAATTTTTCTTTATTATAGAATAATTCTTCGCGCGTTTGTGTGGCGAATTCAAAATTAGGACCTTCGACTATCGCATCAACCGGGCAGGCTTCCTGACAGAAACCGCAATATATACATTTTGTCATATCAATATCATAACGTGTGGTGCGGCGGCTGCCATCATCGCGCATTTGGGCTTCGATAGTTATCGCCTGCGCCGGACAGATCGCCTCGCAAAGTTTGCAGGCAATGCAGCGTTCTTCGCCGTTCGGATAGCGGCGCAGCGCGTGTTCGCCTCTGAAGCGCGGAGAAAGAGGGCCTTTTTCATATGGATAATTTATGGTTACTGGTTTTTTGAACATGTAACGCAGCGTCATGGCAAAGCCGGACAGCAATTCCCATAATAAAAATGAACGAACATTGCCGCTAAGAGATGACATTCTCTGCCACCTTTCTGCGATAACGATATATATAAAAAGCAACCATTACCACCACTCCTGATAAAAACGCCACCGTGATATATGACATATATTGTGTTACTAATTCCTTATTGCCACCAATTGTATAGCCGACCATCATCAGAGTTGTCATCCATAAACCACCACCTAATCCGGTAAGCAAACAAAATTTTGCGACATTCATCCGCGCAAGTCCAGCCGGAAAAGAAATAACATGGCGAACTGCCGGAATCAAACGCGCTGTAAAAATTGAAATTTCACCATGGCGCTCGAAATATTCATCAAGCATTTTTTGTTTTTCCGCGCCAAAGAACATATAGCTGCCATAACGCGCCAGAAATGGCCGCCCTAAATAATAAGCAATAGCATAATTGGCAAGAGAGCCGCTGATAGTTCCAGATATGGCGATCAGCCAGACAATAAGCAAATTCCATTCGCCCTGATGCGCGAGATAACCAGCCGGAATCATAGTCGCCGCGGAAGGAATAGGAACAAAAGTGCTTTCAAGAAACGTAGCAACAAAAAGGCCGAAATAGCCAAGACTATGCACAAAATCGACAATAGCAGAAGCAGCCTCAGCGATCATATAAACACCTTAAATGATGCTGATAATATTACCCACAACAGCGAAAGTGGCAGGAAAATTTTCCAGCCCAGGCGCATCAGCTGATCATAGCGGTAGCGCGGCAGAGTAGCCCTCGCCCAGATAAAAATAAACAGACAGAATGCCACTTTGAAAGCAAACCAGAAAAATCCGGGAATGAAAGACAAGGCGGCAAAAGGCGCATACCAGCCGCCAAGAAACAGGATGCTGGTCATTCCTGAGATCAGAATCATATTCGCATATTCGCCAAGGAAAAACAGCGCGAATGACATTGAAGAATATTCGACATTATATCCGGCAACCAGCTCGGCTTCTGCTTCCGGCAAATCAAAAGGATGACGATTAGTTTCAGCGAGAGCGGAGATAAAAAACAATACAAACATCGGAAACAGTAATCCGAAATTGGCAAAGGCAAACCAGTTGCCAATTCCGCCCGCCTGCGCGCCGACAATATCACCAAGATTAAGCGAGCCGGCGAATATCAGTACGGAAACGATTATCAGACCTAGTGAAACCTCATAGCTTACCATCTGCGCGGAAGAACGAATCGCGCCGAGAAACGCATATTTGGAATTGCTTGCCCAGCCAGCCATTATGATGCCGTAAACTCCCAGCGAGGAAATCGCAAAAAGATACAAAACGCCGACATTTATATCAGCAATTACAAAAGATTCAGAAACCGGAATAACCGCCCAGCCGAGCATTGCCAGCATGAAAGTCAACATCGGCGCAAAAAGAAATATCAGCTTGCTTGAATGAGTTGGCAGAATTGTTTCCTTGAAAAACAATTTCGCACCATCAGCCAGCGGTTGCAGCAAACCCCAGGGGCCTACTACATTCGGACCTTTGCGTAGCTGCATCGCCGCTATTATCTTGCGCTCGGCGAGAGTTAGATAAGCAACGCACAACATGAGCGGAACTGCCAGCATCAAAATTTTGCTGAGCGAAGAAAAAAGCGGATGCCAGGAGTTGATAATTTCGATCATAAATCACTCTAAAGTTACGATATTATTCGGAGCATTTTTTACCGCCTGATAGAGCAGTTCAGGACATATGTCAGCGCCATTTGGCCATTCAATCGTATGCGAATGCGGATCAAGCTTCATATGACAAAAATAATCAATATCCTTAAGTGGTTCAAATGCCTCGCCCTGTCCAGCCAGCTTCTCAAGATTCACCAGACCTTTTGTTCCATCTGCAAATTCCAGATGAACAAAATAATCTTTAATACAAGCGGCGGCATTAATGTAATAATACATAGTCTTTACTCCAATGGTGCAATTTTTTTAGGAATGATCAGCTTTTTGGCATTATCCCAATTCTGTTGTAATTCCTGCACATGTAATTTCCGCCATTTTTCAATCAACCACAAAGCCTGAGGATGTAATTTTCCTTTAATAATTTCTCCTGTTTGAATAGCAATTTGCGCCTCTTCTCCTTGATATTCTGCATGAAAATGCGGCGGTTCATGTTCACGCACATGCATTAGAATATAAATACCATAAAAGATAGAAATTGTTGGCATTTCAGGCCACTTTCTTTGCAGATTGATTTGTTATATTATTTACGCATTCGGCCATGGTTTTGCTGCTGCGCGAAATCGGATCAGTCATGTAGAAATTAGTGATGAATGATTCGAATTGATGCGATAACAAGGTTGTTGGTTGCTGATTGCTGGTTGTTGGTTTTGCTTGTGCCGCAACCACCTCACCAATTTTCGCAAAATGCGGCGCATGTTTTACCATCCGCGCGCGCAGATCGGAAAGAGAGCTGTAAGGCAGCGGCTTGCCGATTACATCCGAGAGCATTCGGATAATAGCCCAGTCTTCGCGCGCCTGACCTTTGGGAAAAACCGCGCGGCGCGAACGCTGCACACGCCCTTCCATATTGACATATGTTGCTTCTTTTTCCGTATAAGCAGCGCCGGGCAGAATAACATCAGCACGATGCGCGCCATCATCGCCATGATGTCCCTGATATACCACAAAGGCTTTGCCCAGCAGCTTCATATCAAACTCATCAGCGCCGAGCAGATAAACAAATTTCACCGCGCCTTTTTGCGCGGCAGCAAAAATTTCCGCGATATTAAGACCATCTGCCGCCGGAACAAAGCCCAGATCAAGCGCCCCTACTCTGCCGGCGGCATGATGGAGAATATTAAAACCGTTCCAGCCGTCACGCCGGCAATTATCATCAGCAAGTTTTTTTGCGGCGGCGAATATATCCTGACCGTCAACGCGAGCGAGCGCTGCCGTGCCAACAATAATCATTGGATTTTTGGCAGATTTCAGTAGCGCGGCGATTTTAGGATCAGCAAGCAGTTGCGGATTATTTCCCAGCTGTTCAACTTTATAAGTTAAATCAGCGGCGATTCCGATATTATAGATTTTCAGGCCGCCTTTTAAATAGGATTTTCTGATCCGCGCATTAACCAGCGAGGCTTCAATACGCGGATTAGCGCCGACTAGCAGAATCACATCGGCTTTTTCAATTCCGGCAATAGTATCATTGAACAGATAATTTTCTCTCGAGCTGACATCAAACATCGCGCCTTCCTGACGGCAATCGCGGTTTTTTACATTCAGATTATCGAGCAGATCACGAAGCGCCATAACGCTTTCACTGCAGGCGAGATTGCCAGCAATCGCCGCTATTTCCTGCGCTTTAAATTCGCGCATTTTTTTCGCGACAAGCTGCAAGGCCTCATCCCAGCCTGCCTCATGCAATTTGCCGTCAGCGCCGCGAATATATGGTCGATCAAGGCGCTGCACACTCAGTCCATCACAGGCATAGCGCGTTTTGTCAGAAATCCATTCCTCATTTATTTCTTCATGTACACGCGGCAGAATCCTCAGCACCGCCTCGCCGCGTGAATCAACGCGAATATTACTGCCTACCGCGTCTAACACATCAATTGATTCAGTTTTTCTAAGTTCCCACGGCCTGGCTGCAAAAGCGTATGGTTTAGAAGTAAGAGCGCCAACCGGACAAACATCAACCAGATTTCCTGAAAGCTCAGAGCTGAGCGTTTTTTCGACATAAGTTCCGATTTCCATATGCTCACCGCGGCCAAAAGCGCCAAGCTCAGGCACTCCGGCAATATCCGTGGCAAAGCGCACACAGCGCGTGCATTGAATACAGCGCGTCATCTGGGTTTTTATCAAAGGCCCCATATATTTATCTTCAACGGCGCGTTTATGGTCTTTATAACGGCTGATGCCAGAGCCATAAAGCAAGGCCTGATCCTGCAAATCGCACTCGCCGCCCTGATCGCAGATCGGGCAATCAAGCGGATGGTTGATCAGCAAAAATTCCATCACCCCTTCGCGGGCTTTTTTCACCATCGGCGAATTGGTTTTCACCACCATATTATCAGCGCAAGGCAGCGCGCAGGAAGCTTGTGGTTTTGGCGGCCCGGGAGATACTTCAACCAGACACATCCGGCAATTTCCGGCAACAGCCAGACGTTCATGATAACAAAAGCGCGGAATTTCTATTCCCAGCCTTTCGCAAGCCTGAATAAGCAGCGTGCCGCTTTCAACTTCAATCTCTTTTCCGTCAATAGTTAGTTTTGGCATTTTGTTTACCTGCGTCCTATTTGATCCATTATTTCAAATATTTTTTCTTTTATCATTTCAAATTCTTTTACCTTGCGGCGGGCAAAGCGCATTGAATTCGCGCTGCTGTTGCTGGATTTTTTATCATCGCTGCTGCGGCCGCTTCTTACCAGCTCAATTTCGCCCATAGTGAAAATAGTCGGAGGAGTGAATATTACCTCAGAAATCGCCGAAAGCGGTATCTCGCGCTTGGCATTAGGACCATAGCGCAGAAAATTAAAAATTCCCGGACGATTAATCACGACGCGATCAGTCATCAAAATCAATTCGCCATTTAAACCTTGCGCTTTCATAAGAATTTTGGCCATAACTCAATCCTCTAAACTAGTTCTTGGTAAACCAGCTTGATCTAAAATTGCAAGCAATGTCCCAAGCCGCAAATCTTTTTTCGGATGTGGTACAATCACTTTCCTGCTACCGCATACGTATTTATGGTGACTACCCTTAACTGAGCGTAACACAAAACCGTGCCGTTCAAGTATTTTTATCACTTCGCGGGAACTATAACTTTTACCCATTTATATATTGCTCCGTCAGAGTAATGCCACTGGTAATCGGGATGAATGTTTCCGCATCATCTTCAAGATACAGCTCCACTGCCTCTTTGATGTTGTGTATTGCTTCGTCATAGCTATCACCCTGCGTGGCAACGCCTGTATTCAGGCAGTGGGCTACAAACTGTCCACCATCTTCATATATAACACATTGTATTTTTTTCATATTATTGGCGAAACCTTTCTTGTTTTGTATTATTTTCCTTAGCAACAATCATTTACCACAAATATGCCCTTTTATTGATCTTTTAACGACTGCTGGCTTGTAAAGAATGAAAGCGCGACCTTGTCGCATCATCAGCATAATATTTATCCTTTGTCATATTCGTCACCCTTATTAAGTATTAAGCCGCCTTTTTTCTGGTGAATTCGTCAATTCT
This sequence comes from uncultured Rickettsiales bacterium, assembly GCA_964519595.1. Classification (GTDB taxonomy): domain Bacteria; phylum Pseudomonadota; class Alphaproteobacteria; order Rickettsiales; family SXRF01; genus JANRKF01. The sequence goes on along the minus strand of CAZFJN010000015.1, from coordinate 5,963 downwards.
TCTTTCAATTTCTCCGCGGAAATGACGCACCAGACCTTGCACCGGCCATGCTGCGGCATCGCCAAGCGCACAGATCGTGTGTCCTTCTATTCTTCCTGCCACATCGAGCATGTGATCTATGTCTTCTTTTCTGGCCGAGCCTAAGACCATTTTCTCCATCATCCGCCATAACCAGCCAGTTCCTTCACGGCATGGCGTGCATTGACCGCAGCTTTCATGCATATAAAATTTAGAAAGTCTGGCGATTGCTTTTACCACATCAGTTGATTTATCCATCACAATCACCGCCGCAGTGCCAAGGCCGGATTTTACTGCTTTCAGACTGTCAAAATCCATAAGCACCGTGTCGCATATTGTTTTAGGCAGCAGCGGGACTGAAGAACCGCCCGGAATAATCGCCAGCAAATTATCCCAGCCGCCGCGAACGCCGCCAGCATGTTTTTCAATCAGCTCTTTAAGAGAAATTCCCATTTCCTCTTCAACATTGCATGGTTTATTCACATGTCCGGAAATGCAGAATACTTTTGTTCCTGTATTATTTGGCCTGCCGATTGCTGCAAACCAGCCGGCACCACGGCGCAGAATTGTAGGAACTACGGCGATTGATTCAACATTATTGACCGTAGTAGGACTTCCCCACACGCCACAAGCGGCAGGAAATGGCGGTTTCAGACGCGGCTGGCCTTTTTTTCCCTCCAGAGATTCGATTAAGGCTGTTTCTTCGCCGCAGATATAAGCCCCTGCTCCGGCATGAACATAAACCTCAATATCAGCGCCTGAACCACAGGCATTTTTTCCGACATAGCCAGCGGCGCGCGCTTCGTCAATTGCGTGATTTAAGCGTTTTATTTCTTCGACAAATTCACCGCGCACATAAATATACGCCGCCACCGCCCGCATCGCAAAACAGGCAATCACACAGCCTTCGATCAGCTTATGCGGATCATGGCGCATCATATCACGATCTTTGCAAGTGCCAGGCTCGCCTTCATCAGCATTGACCACCAGATAGGAAGGACGACCATCGGAAACTTTCGGCATGAATGACCATTTAATTCCAGTGGAAAATCCCGCGCCGCCGCGTCCACGCAGACCGCTGGCTTTAACTTCCTCAATAATCGCGTCCGCGCCTTTATCAAGAATCGCCTTGGTGTTGTTCCAATCGCCGCGCTTTTTCGCGCCTTCCAGTTTCCAATCCTCAAAACCATAGAGGTTGGTGAATATACGATCTTCATTTTTGAGCATACTATTTCCCTCCTTTGATGACCAAAGGCTCAGAAGATTTACGGCCATTTTGCGGACCTGGCTTTGGCGTTCCGCCATGCGAGAGAGTATCTATTATATTTTCCATGCTGCGCGCGTCGAGATCTTCATAATAATGATCGCCGATCTGGCACATTGGCGCATTAACGCACGCGCCTAGGCATTCCGCTTCTTTAAGTGTGAACTGACCGTCGGCGCTGGTTTCGCCGACATCAATTCCCAGCTTGTTTTTGCATGATTCAACAACAAGGTCAGAGCCGCGCAGCCAGCATGGTGTTGTTGTGCATATTTCAATGAGGTATTTTCCAACCGGCTGGAGATTATACATAGTATAAAAGCTGGCGACTTCATAAACTTTTACCGCAGGAATAGACAGCATATCAGCGACGCAATCCATCGCGGCTTTCGGCAGCCAGTTGGCGTTTTGCCGTTGCGCTAGAGTAAGCAGCGGCATTACCGCGCTTTGTTGTCTGCCTTGCGGATATTTGGCGATTATGTTTTTTGCGGCGGCCAGATTTTCAGTAGTGAATTCAAAAAATTCCGGCTGAGTGACTTTAGATATTTTTGCTGACATATTATCCGGCCAAATTATTTCAAAGTTTTATTTCAAAGGTTCATATAAAGTAATCGCAAGCGGCTTGCCATCTTCCACAGGAATTGCCAGCATCAGCAATCCGGGGGAATAATCTCCTTTTTCCTCAGTGCTTACGAAACACAGCAGCAAGGAGTCAAGAACACCACGTTCATAGATATAAAGAATTCCGCCTAGGGTCAGTATATATTGCGTAAGGCTTTTGTCCAGAGCAGCTTTAAGTTTAGCTTCATCAAAAACTTCCTTGGAACTTAATTGCAACAGCCGGTTATGTTCACCAAAGGCCAGATATTTTTTTTCATCATTGCCGGAATTTATAGAATCATTAACCGCCAGCTGCGCTTTCTGCCGCCAGATTCCGGCAGCATCATCAGCAGCGCATTCGCGTGAAGGCGGCAGCGACGGCAATAATTTATAATATTCCTGCCGCATTGCCATAACCGCTTCCTGCTCGGCAAAAGCCGGAAAGCAGAACAAAACAGCCAGAAAGAAAGAGAGCATTCTTATCAAGTTACAACCCTTTTCTAGAGACATTTTTTTCTGACTGTTATCTGACTGTTATCTGACTGTTAT
>CAZFJN010000015.1:0-3435 GCA_964519595.1 uncultured Rickettsiales bacterium | reverse complement strand
TCTGACTGTTATCTGACTGTTATCTGACTGTTATGCCTTTTATCTGTCTATCTCGCCGAATACTATATCCATAGTGCCAATAACTGTCACCACATCTGCCAGCATATGTCCTTTAGTCATGAATTCCAGCGCCTGTAAATGTGCAAATCCAGGCGCGCGGATTTTGCAGCGATATGGTTTGTTGCTGCCGTCAGCGATAAGATATACGCCGAATTCGCCTTTTGGCGCTTCTACAGCAGTGTAAGTTTCGCCAGCCGGAACGTGATAGCCTTCTGTATACAGTTTGAAATGGTGAATCATCGCTTCCATGCTTTGTTTCATCAAAGCACGTTTCGGCGGCGCTATTTTAGGATCTTGCGTTACAACCGGACCATTAGGAAGCTTTTCCACACATTGTTTGATCAGGCGCAGAGACTGCCGCATCTCTTCCATTCGCACCAGATAACGATCCCAACAATCGCCGTTTTTTCCAATCGGCACATCAAAATCAAGCTCGCTATAAATATCATAAGGCTGGCTTTTCCGCAAATCCCAGGCGATTCCTGAACCACGCAGCATCGCTCCGGAAAATCCCCAGCTCATCGCATCTTTGGCACTTACTACGCCTATATCAACCGTGCGTTGTTTCCAGATACGGTTATTGGAAAGAAGATTATCAACATCATCAATATATCCGGCAAAACCTTCCGCCCATTTGAAAATATCATCTTCCATTCCGGCCGGAATATCCTGATGCACACCGCCCGGCCTGATATAAGCCGAATGAAAGCGCGCGCCGCTTGCCCGCTCGTAAAATTCCAGCAGCTTTTCCCGCTCTTCAAACAACCATAATAAAGGCGTCATCGCGCCGACATCAAGAGCCTGCGTGGTGATGTTCAGAATATGATTCAGAATGCGCGTAATTTCCGCAAACATAACTCTGATATATTGCGCGCGCAGAGGAACTTCGCAGCCCAGTAATTTCTCAACCGCAAGACTATAGCAATGTTCCTGCGCCATCGGCGACACATAATCAAGACGGTCAAAATATGGCAAGGCTTGCAGATAAGTTTTATGCTCGATTAATTTCTCAGTACCACGATGCAGCAAGCCAATATGAGGATCAGCGCGCTCTACCACCTCGCCGTCCATTTCTAAAATCAGGCGCAAAACGCCATGCGCCGCCGGATGCTGCGGTCCGAAATTTATGGAGAGATTTAATTCTTTTGTTTTCAGTTCTTTTGTTTGTGTCATGTTGCAATTCCATCTAAAGAAAACGATGCATTATATAAACGTCAACCAACCCTTTTTTAGCATGTCTGAAACCTTGCGGCATTGTTCCGATAATTGAAAAGCCAAGATTTTTCCACAGATCAATCGCAATCTTATTCACACTGACGACAAAATTAAACTGCATCGCCTTATAGCCAAGTTTTTTTGCTGTTTTCAGCGCGTGATTTCCTAAAGAAGTGGCAATTCCTATTCGCCGGAAATCCGGATGAACTATAAAAGAAGCATTAGCGACATGCCCGCCTCTTCCTGTCCGATTCGGACGCACCGCCGCAACTCCGGCAACTTTTCCCGCAACATCCGCCACAAAACAATTTGTACCAACTGCCGACATCCAGTAAGCCAGTGAACGTTCCGGAGTCATTTCCTCACGAGTGTATGAATAAGTATCTCCGCAATCAAGAACCGCGCAGAAAATGTCATATATTTCCTCGAAATCTTCAAGGCGTGCCTTGCGTATTTTAAATTTTGCCGAGCTATTTCCGCGCTTGCTCATCATCCGGCCGCCTTTTCATCACCAGGGAGGGGATAATTCGCTCCTTCCCAAGGGCTTTCAAAATCAAAGCTGCGATAAGCCTGATTGAGCTTTACCGGCTCATATACCACCTTTTTCTGCTCTTCATCATAGCGCAGCTCAACATATCCAGTCAGCGGGAAATCCTTGCGCTGTGCATGTCCTTCAAAATTATAGTCAGTGAGAATTCTCCGCAGATCACCATGTCCGGAAAATTCAATTCCGTACATGTCCCAGGTTTCACGTTCAAACCATCCGGCGCTTGAAAACAGCCCTTTTACAGTCGGCACAGCTTCTTTTTCATCAACAGCAAGCTTAACTCGCAACCGCTGATTATGTTTAAAGCTCAGAAGATGATAAACAACTTCAAAACGCTTCTCACGCGCCGGATAATCAACGCCGCAAACATCAACCAGCTGTGCGAATTGACAGTTCGGATTATCGCGAAGATTTTCCAGCAACTCCAGAACATGCGCGCTGTCGGTGATGATTGCCATTTCGCCATTGGCAAATTCTGTTGATAAAACCTGCTGCGGATAAGTTGCCTGCAAATAATTCAGCAAATCATTCATAAAAAAACCTAATAAAATATGCCAGTTTACGGATAATTCAGAAAGCGGAAGAAAATAGCTAATAATATCAACTAACAAATATCAGATAACAAATAACCAATATCAGCGAATAATAGTTCCTGTATTTTTTATTTTTTTCTGTAATTGCAAAATTCCATACATCAACGCCTCAGCCGTCGGCGGACAACCAGGCACATAAATATCAACCGGAACAATACGATCACAACCACGCACCACCGAGTATGAATAATGATAATAACCGCCGCCATTGGCGCAGCTTCCCATGGAAATCACGTAGCGCGGCTCGGCCATCTGATCGTAAACCTTACGCAGCGCCGGCGCCATTTTATTGCATAATGTTCCGGCAACTATCATCACATCGCTCTGGCGCGGACTTGGCCGGAAAACAAGGCCAAGACGGTCCATATCATAGCGCGAGGCCGCCGCCTGCATCATCTCCACCGCACAACAGGCAAGCCCGAAAGTCATCGGCCACAGACTGCCGGAACGCGCCCAGTTTACCAGCTTGTCAAGATTAGCAACCACAAAGCCCTTATCGTTGAACTGCTCAGCGACCTTATCAAGCAACGCGTCCTGATCATATCCGGCAGCTAATGTTTTTGCGTTATATGCTATGTTCATATTTTCTACCTGATTTTTATGATTTTTCCACTTTCAGCTTATTCCCACTCAAGAGCGCCTTTTTTCCACTCATAGGCAAAGCCGATAGTAAGAACAGTAAGAAATACCATCATGCTCCAGAAGCCAAAATGTCCGATCGTCTCCAGCGCAACTGCCCACGGAAACAGAAAGGCCACTTCCAGATCAAAAATAATAAATAAAATCGCCACTAAATAAAAGCGCACGTCAAATTTCCCACGCGCATCGCCAAAAGGCTCAAAACCGCATTCATAAGAAGAAAGTTTTTCCGTATCAGGTCTTTGTCTGCCGATTATCATCGGCGCAACCAGCATGATGCCAGCCAGAACCATAGCAATAGCCAGAAAAACTAAAATAGGAAAATATTGCGCCGCAAGTTCCTGCATAAAAACACCTTCTATTTAAAGACTTATATTTAAA
>CAZFJN010000014.1:27548-39270 GCA_964519595.1 uncultured Rickettsiales bacterium | reverse complement strand
ATCAGCATTGCGATAAGCGAAGTAAGAACTAAAGAGCCTTTTGCCGTTGCAATAAGGCGATCTGGATTAGCTTCAAGTAAATTTTTCTCTATCGCCAGCTGCATTTTGTCATAATCAAGATAATCATGAACCTCGGAAACCGCTAATCCTTCGCTAAGTCTCATTCCCATTATGAATCTCTCTTCCGCGCAAGTACGCGCTGATAACAGAGAAGAGGATTCAATGCCGTTGCCGCTGGTTTCAACCGCTTCCAGCCAGCGTTCCGGGCTTTTAAAAGCCAAGGTTGCCGTTCTTTGCTTTTTCGCCATTTCTTGTTTTGTTATATTTCTCTGCTGAGCAGCACAGCTTATTCTGCCATGCGCGCCTGCTCCTATGCCGACATAATCAAAGCCGCGCCAGTAAGCCAGATTATGCCTGCTTTCTTCACCTTCGACAGCATAGTTGGAAATTTCATATTTTTTTAAACCACGCGCGGCGGTAAGCTCGCTGGTAAGTTCATACATTGCCGCCGCCGCTTCATCTTCAGGAAGAATAAATTCTCCTTTATAGTAAGAAGTATAAAAGGCGGTATTTTCCTCAATCGCCAGCTGGTAGAGAGAAATATGTCCGCCGGCAAGCTCAAGCGCCTCGCCAAGCTCTTCTTTCCATGCCGCAACTGTCTGATCAGGACGCGCATAAATTAAATCAAAAGAATAGCGCGAAAAATAACGCCGCGCCAGATTTATCGCCGCCACCGCCTCTTTCGCTGAATGCTCACGACCAAGAAATTTAAGCGCCTCCTGACGCAAAGATTGCACGCCAATTGAAACACGATTAACTCCGGCTTCGCTAAATTTCTTGAAATTATCAGCTTCTGTGGAAGTTGGATTCGCTTCCAGAGTGATTTCCAGATTATCTTTACCTAGATTATCTTCACATTTCCACAGTGAACGCGCCTTTTCAATTAACGCCGCCACCGTATCAGGATTCATTAAAGAAGGCGTGCCACCGCCAAAAAAAATACTCACCGCACAATGATCAGCGGTAAGGCTGTGAGCATATTCCATGTCACGCAGCAAAGCCTCGCGCCATTTTCTATCCTCTATTTTGTTGCGAACATGACTGTTGAAATCGCAATAAGGACATTTAGCCTTGCAGAACGGCCAATGTATGTAAATTGCCAGAGGGTGGTTGCTGGTTAAGGGGGGCATGGTGAATGGTGCATAGTGCATGGTTACGTAAGTGGTTGCTGGTTGATGAAAAAACTTAAGGAATAGCTATTGATATTCCATGATTTTATTCATATTATAACTATTAAGAGTTGTAAGGAGAATTTGAAAAATAGTTTTAAAAATAGTTTTTAGGCAAGTCATAAAGTAACAAATGAAATATTCCTCTAATCAACAGCAATCAATCGTTACAATCCTTCTGCGCTACTGGGAAGAAATAATTACGATTGAAACTGAATTCTCACTCTTGGTTGGAAAAGGCGATACAAGGCCGCGCATTGAATATTTCCATGATGCTATTCGCGCTTATACCAGCTTGCACAAAACAACTGAAATGGAACAGCGCCTTTCTATAGAAAGGCTGGCTTATGATGTGCGCTGCCTGCGTTATATCGCAACCATGCCGCTGGCTTCTATTACACATGATGAACATAATCTCTCGCCAAAAACGCTTCCGGCGGTAATAGCTCCTGGACTGATTGAAGTTAATAAACGCATTGGCCGCGACGCCAAAGACCGTCTGTGCGAACTTTATCAGCAATATGGTGTTTTATTTGCTTCCTTACTGAAAGCTACTGCCGAAAATGATGTGCATGAACGCAGCGACGCTCTTGACAATGAAGTGGAAGAAATAAACCGCCTGGTTGAAGCACTGACAAATAACGCTTCTGTCGCGCAGATTAATAACATCGTCCAGCATCTAAGCGATGCTGCTCTTAAGCGTGATCTGCTTGCTCTGCTACCACAGATAAAAGGCAAAAACGCCAGCGGACTTGCCGACAAATTAAAAGCCAATATTCAGAAAAAAGACAAGCAGCTAAAAGAAATTGACACTGCTTCTCATCAATACGCCACCACACAACTGGCTATTTATGAAAGCGCGAAGGATATGCTTAAACAAATGGCCAAGCAGGGCATGAATCTGGTTGGCGAATTTGTGGAATCTACTCTGCGGCAAAACCAGCAAGGCCGCGGCAGATAAAGCAATAGACAAGAAAATAAAAGAAATAATAGATAAAATAATAGACGAATTTGACGTAATTGCGCCATTCTGCTATGTGCATTCAATATGAAGTTACTGTTTATTGAAGATGACAGCGAGGCCGCTAAATATCTGCTCAAGGGCCTGCGCGAGCAAGGGCATGTTGTCGATCATTCGGCCAGCGGCAGAGACGGCTTGTTTCTGGCGACCACTGAAAAATACGATGCAATGATAATTGATCGCATGATTCCGGAAGTAGACGGACTGACAATAGTGCAAACCTTACGCGCTTCCGGCAATGAAACGCCGATTATTCTCCTGACCGCGCTTGATAAGGTTGATGAAAAAGTAAAAGGGCTTAAAGCCGGCGCTGATGATTATCTGGCTAAGCCTTATTCCTTCACTGAATTACTGGCGCGGCTTGAAACAATTACTCGCCGTAAATCAGGAGAAAAAGCGCAAACAAAGCTAAGCTGCGGCGATCTGGAAATGGATTTGCTGACGCGCATGGTTAAACGCGGCGACAAAGAAATAGATCTGCAAGCGCGTGAATTTGCCTTGCTGGAATATTTGCTGCGTAACAGCGGACAAGTTGTAACGCGAACCATGCTGCTGGAAAATGTCTGGGATTATAATTTTGATCCGCAAACTAACGTCATTGACGTTCATATCAGCCGTCTGCGCCAGAAAGTTGATAAAGGCTTCGATAAAAGCATGATTCAAACTCTGCGCGGCGCTGGCTATAAACTATTAGCCGCAAAATGATCGCAAGACTTTATAGTATATTGCATACTTTCACCTTCCGGCTGGCTCTGGTTTATGTAGGATTATTCAGCGTCTCAGTAATTTTGCTGTTTGGCTTTATTTATACTTTCGCGCAAAGCTATGCGGTAAATCAGGTTTATGAATCAATAAAAACTCAATATTCTTATCTGCTGAATTCCTACCGCGATCACGGCTCTTCCGGCGTTGAAGAACGAATAAAACAATTAGTTTCCGAAGATGATGAAGGCAAAGAAATTTATCTGCTGGTTAATAAGGATTTTGAGAAAGTCGCTGGCAATCTTAATGTCTGGCCGTTAAATGCGACAGTTCAAGGACGCTATAATAAAAATGGCGAATGGATTGTTTTCCATATTGAAAGCGCTCGTAATCAACCAAAAAATATTGAAGTGCGCGCATTAGTAGTTCCTTTATCAAAATGGCGCTATCTGCTGGTTGGACAAAGCACCACAGAATTTGAACGTGTTGAGCAGGTTATATTAAAAACCTTTCTAGCCAGCCTTATTATAACCATGGTTATGGCTTTTGTCGGCGCGCTGGTTATGACGCGCAGCGTAATGCGGCGGATAAATATCATCAACCGTTCAGCGCATAATATAATGGTTGGCAATCTTTCCGAAAGAATTCCTTATACACAAGGCGGTGATGAATTTGACGAGCTATCTGCCAATTTGAATATGATGCTGGATAAAATAGAAGCTCTACTGCAATCAATCGGATTATTTGCCAACAATATCGCTCATGATCTGCGTTCGCCACTTAATCGGATCATAAGCAGGCTTGATGCCGGATTGCGCCGTATTGACCGCGAAAATCCAGCGCGTGAACTGCTGGAGAAAAATATTCAGGATATGGAAGGTCTGGTTGCCACTTTCAATTCAATTCTGAAAATTTCTGAGCTGGAAGCGCGTACTGAATTACAGAATTTCTCGCCGGTTGATTTAAACGCTGTTCTTGCTGATCTGGTTGAATTCTACGAACCAATGGCCAGCGAAAAAAACATCACCATAAGCACTTCATTCAACGGCGAATGCACAGTAAATGCCGAGAAAAATCTACTGACTCAGGCATTTGCCAATCTGCTTGATAATTCTGTAAAATTCACTCCGGAAAACGGTTCAATAAAAGTCAACACAACACATAACGAAGAATTCATCGAAGTCAGCATCAGCGATTCCGGCCCTGGAATTCCACAACATTACCGCGATAAGGTTTTTGAGAAATTTTTCCGCATTGAAGAAAGCCGCAACACTAAAGGCAACGGACTTGGACTAAGCCTCGTTGCGGCAATAACGCGCATTCATAATGGTCAGATTATATTGTCAGATAACGCTCCGGGATTAAAGGTAACGTTGCAGCTTAAAGTTTCGTAGTATATAAATTGATCATGTATAAATTTTTGTAATAGCGCGAGGGAATCATGCTTAAAAATAAAAACGCAATTGTAACTGGCTCAACCAGCGGCATCGGCATGGCAATCGCCTACCGTCTGGCTGCTGCCGGCTGTAATATCATGCTCAACGGCTTTGGCGACAAGGCGGCAATTGATGCGGAAATGGAAGAGATCAAACGTAAATTCTCAGTGCGTGTTGATTATTCCGCTGCCGATATGAGCAAAAGCGAGCAAATAAGCGCAATGATCACGCAATGCGTAAAAAATCTCGGCAGCGTTGACATCCTGGTTAATAATGCCGGAATTCAGCACACTGCCGCAATTGACGAATTTCCCGAAGAAAAGTGGGACGCTATTATTGCCATAAATCTCTCCTCAGCATTTCATACAGTAAAAGCCGCTCTTACACATATGAAGAAAAATAATTTTGGCAGAATTATCAATATCGCTTCTGTTCATGGCCTTGTCGCCAGCAAAAACAAATCTGCCTATGTCGCCGCTAAACATGGCATTATCGGCTTAACCAAAGTCATAGCTTTGGAGAATGCTGAGTTAAACATAACTTGCAATGCTATTTGTCCCGGCTGGGTTCATACGCCGCTGGTACAAAAACAGATCGTTGACAAAGCCGCGGCAGAAGGAATTTCCGAGCAGCAGGCAATGGATAAAATGCTCGGCGAAAAACAACCAAATAAAAAATTTATCAAGCCGGAGCAGATTGGCGATATGACGGTGTTTCTCTGCGGAGAAAATGGTTCATCAATGACTGGAGAAATAGTAACCATGAGCGGCGGCTGGCTGGCTCAATAATAGCGTCTTGTCTCGCTGTAACGAAGCGAAGGCGGAAGCGAGCGTAACATATGACGATACGATAATTATATGGCGATAAGATAATGACGCAATCATTCAAAGATCTTGATGTCTGGAAAATGGCTTTGCGCTTGAATGAAACCGTTTATCTGGTCACTAGAAAATTGCCGGAAGATTCAAGCCGTGCGACAATTTCCACTCGCCTGCGCCGCGCCTCAGTATCTATCGCCGCTAATATTGCCGAAGGCGCAAATCGCAATTGTAAGGAAGAATTCCTAAAACTGCTCGGCGCATCATGCGTCGCCTGCAATGAGGTAGAAGGGCAATTATTGCTGATAAAATCCTCTTACACAAATCTGGTAAAAGAAACAAACCATGCCTTAAGCCAGCTGATGACAGTCGGCAGAATGATAAAAATATTACAAGCCTCAATGGCGCGGTAAAATTCACCGCGCAGAAGAAGATACAGAAATAATATGAAAAAAATCAATATAGCTTTGCAGGGAGGTGGTTCACACGGCGCTTACAGCTGGGGAGTTCTTGATCGTTTCTTACAAGAAGAAGATTTAGAAATTGAAGCGATAAGCGGAACCAGCGCCGGCGCAATGAATGCCGCGATGCTGGTTTGTGGTTATAATAAAGATGGTCGCGCCGGAGCGAGAAAAATGCTGGAAAAATTCTGGAAAAAAACCAGCGAGATTGCCGCCTTAAGTCCAATGCATAAATCGCCGATTGAACGAATGATTACTGGCTGGAATATGGATTCTTCGCCAGTTTATCACTGGTTTGACGTTATGAGCAGAATTTTCTCTCCTTACGAGCTTAATCCGCTAAATATAAATCCTTTAAAAACCGTTCTTGATGATCTGCTGGAGGTGAAACTATTATCAACTCAAAGCAAGATCAGGCTGTTTGTCACGGCAACACATGTCAGCAGCGGTCAGGCGCGAGTCTTTTCCGGCGCGGAAATAAATGCTGATATACTGCTTGCTTCTTCATGTATTCCTTTTTTGTTTCAGGCGGTAGAAATAGAAGGAGAATCTTACTGGGACGGTGGCTATATGGGAAATCCGGCAATATGGCCGTTGATCTATAACAGCGATTCAGAAGATGTGGTGCTGGTTCAGATAAATCCTATTCATAATGAGCAAATTCCACGCAGCGCGCCGGAAATAATCAACCGCCTTAATGAAATAACCTTCAATTCCAGCCTTATCGCGGAAATGCGCGCTATTGATTTTGTATCACGCCTTATTACAGAAAACCGCGTGGAAAAAGGGCGTTATAAAGACATGAAAATGCACCTTATTTATTCTCAGGATGAAATGCGTCATTTGAATGCTTCCAGCAAAATGAATGCTGACTGGAATTTTTTTAAACATTTACACGATATTGGCTATGAAACAGCAACAGAATGGCTGAAAAAGAACAAACAATTCATAGGAATTAAGTCAACCTTTGACATAAGGAAAAAATTTCTCTGCGGTCCGGGAATAAAGAGCGGAACTTTCCCAGCGGCGCTTGATAAGAATCCTGACAAGAAGCTTGATAAAGATTTTGATAAAAAACCTGATAAGAAGATTGATAAGAAGATTGATAAGAAGATTGATAAGAAGATTGATAAGAAAAACAATAAAAATCCTGCTAAAAAATTGATCAGGAATACGCGCAAAAATAATGCTCAGCAATCTTCCAACTCTTAAAGCCACGATAGAAGCTCATAATCTTGTCACGCGCAAAGCGCTGGGACAGCATTTCCTGCTCGACGCGAACATAATCCGCCGCATTGCCGCTTATGCCGGAGATCTTAAAGATCACACAGTAATTGAAATAGGGCCTGGTCCAGGCGGATTAACGCGCGCGCTGCTTGAATCTGATGCGAAGATGATAGTGGCAATAGAAAAAGATGAACGCTGTTTGCCAATTCTGCGCCAGTTGCAGGAACAATCAGCAGGGCGTCTTAAAATAATCTCTGAAGATGCTCTACGCTGTGATTTGAGAAACTATCCGCCGCCGCGCAAAATAGTGGCAAATCTGCCTTATAATATCGGAACTGAATTGTTGCTACGCTGGCTTTCCGACATAGCAGAAGAAAGAGGCTCTTATCACTCAATGACCTTGATGTTTCAGAAAGAGGTAGCCGAGCGCATAACCGCCGCGCCAGGAAGTAAAGCTTATGGAAGGCTGAGCGTATTTGCACAATGGCTTTGCGAAACACGTTACGATATGGAATTACCGCCGGAAGCATTTTTTCCACCGCCGAAAATATCATCAGCAGTTGTAACGCTTATTCCGCGCGCACAGCCTTTATTTACTGTTAAAAAGGAAATATTGGAAAAATTGCTGGCGAAAGCATTTGGTCAACGCCGCAAAATGCTGCGCTCAGCGCTTAAAGGTCTGCTAGCTGATACTGAACAATTTCTGCAGCAGGCTGGAATTAATCCAACTCTGCGCGCCGAACAATTAAGCGTTGAAGAATTTGGCAAAATGGCAATGGAATTACAAAAGCAGACTACAGAATAAATCAGCCGCGCAGCATAAGAATATGCTCTAAAAAATATGCTCTAAAATTGACTTTTTTTGTTCGTTGGAATAGTCGGTATTGTTTCGTTGGCAATCATGGTTTTCTGGCGCAGCGCCAGACGTATATTAGAAGGAGTATCTGCTTCTAAAATCGCTGTTTCCTCGCTGATAACACCTTTTTCCCACAACGAAACTAAATGCTGATCAAAAGACTGCATTCCCTGATCGCCACCTTTTTCAATACATTCTTTGATCTCTTTTACCTGACCATCGCGGATAAGCTGTTTGATAAAGCCCTGATTCAGCATAACTTCAATCGCAACGGTTCTAGTGCCAAAATTGTTAGGAATCAGCCTTTGCGACAAGATAGCACGCAGATTAAGTGATAAGTTCAGCAAAACCTGCTTATGTTTTTCCTCAGGAAAGAAGTTGATAATACGTTCAATCGCCTGGTTGGCGTTGTTGGCGTGTAATGTGGCAAGGCATAAATGTCCGGTTTCAGAAAACACTACCGCATGTTCCATTGCCTCGCGGTCACGTATCTCGCCAATTACTATAATATCTGGCGCTTGCCGCAGGGTGTTTTTAAGGCCAATTCCGAAAGAATAAGTATCTATTCCAACATCGCGCTGCGTAACTATGCAACCTTTATGTTCGATAAGAAATTCAACCGGATCTTCAAGAGTTACAATATGTCCGCTGCTGTTTAAGTTGCGATGTTCAAGCATACTGGCCAGCGAGCTTGATTTACCACTGCCAGTTGGTCCGACAATCAGAATAAGACCACGTTTTTCCATGATCAAATCACCATAAAGAGCTGGCACGCCTAGTTCCTTGAAAGCAGGAATTTTCGTCTGAATTCTCCGCATAACCATGCCGGTTCTTTGCTGATGACGGAAAATATTTATCCGCAGCCGCGCCTGATCATTCCAGCTGATTGCCGTGTTATATTCAAGAGTTGAAGAAAATTCTTCTAAAGCTGAGGCCGGAAGAATAGCAAGAATAGCATTTTGTAAATCCTGCTCAGTAACCGGCTCTGAATCTATTGGCACAATACCTTTTGAAACACGCAAGGAAGGACGCGCGCCAACTGTGAGATATAAATCACTGGCGTTTTGTTTGACCAGCTCGCTGATTAATTCATTAATTGTCGGCATTTTTGTAATCAGTATTTTGGAGTTTAAAAATTTTGGAGTTTAAAATGTTATTTGTTATTTGTTATTTGTTATTTGTTATTTGAAGTTTAAAATTATTATGCAAAATTTAAAATAGCATGAGGAAAACTAGAATTTATTTCCAAAGCCGCTGCTATTTCCTGTTTTTATTTCCGGCGCATTAGAATCAGCCGCAGCGGAATCTTCATGTGTCACTGTACCACCGCCTTCACTGGTTGCCGTAAATAAAGCATCACGAGCTACTTCCTTGGTTATTACCTTATTAGCAACCAGAGTATTTATGCTGTCTTTCATAGAAACCATGCCAAGCTTACTGCCCATTTGGATCATTGAAAAAAGCTGCGGAACCTTGCCTTCACGAATCAGATTTCGCACCGCTGACGTTCCAAGCATAATCTCATGCGCGGCGACTCTGCCTCCTTCACGACGTTTCAGAAGCGTCTGCGCCACTACTGCTTCTAAAGACGCTGAAAGCATAGCGCGAACCATTTCCTTATCGCCAGTTGGAAAAGCATCAATAATACGGTCAATTGTCTTTGCTGCTGAGTTAGTATGTACAGTTCCAAAAACCACGTGTCCGGTTTCCGCCGCTGTTAAAGCCAGCTGAATTGTTTCTATATCGCGCAACTCTCCAACCAGCACCACATCCGGATCCTCACGCAAGGCACTACGCAGCGCCGTTGCGAAACTCTTGGTACTACGTCCGACTTCGCGCTGATTGATCAGCGATTTCTTAGAAGTATGAACGAACTCAACCGGATCTTCGATAGTTATTATATGCTTGGCATTATTGGCGTTTATATGATCAATCATCGCCGCCAGAGTTGTTGATTTACCGCTGCCGGTTGGTCCGGTAACTAAAACCAGGCCTTTATGCAAATTGGCTATTTTTTTAAGTATCTCCGGCGTGCCAAGAGTCTCAAGAGATAATATTTCTGTAGGAATAGCACGCATTACCGCAGCAGGTCCGGCAATGGTATTAAAGGCATTGACACGAAAGCGCATATTTGTGCCAAAGGAAATGGCAAAATCTATTTCCAGATCGCGCTCATAATCAGAGCGCTGCTGCTCAGTCATTAATGAATGCAGCATTGATTTTATATCATCAACGGTAAGAACTGCTCCCTTATTCGGAATCATCTCGCCATGCAGACGCAATATTGGCGGATTATTAACCGACAAATGCAAATCCGAAGCATTGTTTCTTTTGGTTAAAACCAGAAGATCTGTAATGTCCATATCCGCTCCATTTTGCGCCGCGCAACCAGCTTGATAAGCCTCTATAATGCCACAACATCACGCCACAACAAACGCCAGAAAATCGCATTATGGCGCTGTATATAACGAGCATCTCTTTTAAATAAGGCAAATAAAATCTACATTAATATGTAAGCAACCAGCTTGCACATTGCTGATAATTATTACTTACTTTGTAGACTTCGCTAAAGAACGGCAATAAGGAAAGCCGCTATTTATCCGCCATTTGGAGTTAGGCACTGTTAGCTAATTCTACTATGCCTTGCTACAAACACCGTTTTCTGCGCTTCCGCTACGCATGTACTATATGTACATTTACGTTGCGGTTCTCGAAAACTGGTGTTTTCGCTGGCGGCCTAGCGAATTATCTAACAGCACCTAACAGAGATGTCCTAGCATTATTAGAACGGATAAAGGTTAATCTTTGCTGAATTTTTGCAGCATCTCCTGGAATTACCTCGCCCTTGGCATGAGAGCTGAGAATTTGCGCGTAAAGCTTGCTGGCATCATCAAATTTACCGCTTCCATCGAGCATAACCGCCAGATTATAGCGATATGTCATGTTTTCCGGAGCAATCGCCAGCGCGCGATACATCTTATCAATTGCCTTGTCAGAATTTCCTAATTTTTGGTAAATAATTGCCATTTGCGCCGGAATAGGGCTAAATTCAGGATTCTGTGTCTCCAGCTTTTCCATCTGCGTCAAGGCTTCCTGAGGCGCTTCCTCGGCGAGTAAAACCAGGAAATTATTCAAACCATCACGATTTTTAGGATCAAGCTGCAATAATTTACCATATAAACTACGCGCTAAATCAAGCTGGCCGCTACGATGATATGTGCTGGCAAGTCCAAACAGTGCTTCTTTATTTTGCGGATTTCCAGTTAGAATATCTTCATAAATCTGTATAGCCACCTCTGAATTGCCGGCGATTAAGGCATTATAAGCTCTTTCCAGCTCATAATTCACATCAAACTGCGAGCGAGCTGAGC
The DNA here is from genome assembly GCA_964519595.1 of uncultured Rickettsiales bacterium. Taxonomy (GTDB): domain Bacteria; phylum Pseudomonadota; class Alphaproteobacteria; order Rickettsiales; family SXRF01; genus JANRKF01. The sequence goes on along the minus strand of CAZFJN010000014.1, from coordinate 28,149 downwards.
CGAGTTTAACGCCAAGCGCTTCCGGCGAAGAAGCGGCATTATCAGCGCTAGTTAGAACATCACCAACTTCACGAGCGCGATTAATATCAACTTTTTTCTTAGATGAAGAAAGTTTTTTGCTATCTGCAAGCGGCGGCATTTTATTTAAGATGTCTTTGCTTTCTGATGAGAGAGCTGTTTTCTGTCCGGCAGAAACGGCCACATCGTCAGCAGCAATTTCCGCAGTAGCATCGCCAGCAGCAGGCGATAATTTCGCCAGATCACCACCTTTAACAGCCGCAAATTTAGCAGCAGAATTATTTATTGAACTGTTTGCGGAATTATCCGCTATATTATTTGCTATATTATTTGCTGAATTATCTATGGTATTATTAGAAGCGTAAGCAGAAAGATTCCACTCTTGCGGCAAAGGCAGGAAGGCTATGCTTGGTTTAAGCATTGCGCGAATAACAATCGTATCGCTCCAATCTGAAAGCATAACGCCATTATTCCAGAATTGACGCGCTGACTCAGGAATAAAATGTTTAGTTCCTTTTGGCAAGTTTCCAGAAGATGAAGCGGTAGATGATGATGAAGATGATGAAGATGAAGAAGATGATGA
>CAZFJN010000014.1:18175-27448 GCA_964519595.1 uncultured Rickettsiales bacterium | reverse complement strand
GAAGATGATGAAGATGAAGAAGATGATGATGACGAAGCGGAAGAAGCGGAAGAAGCGGAAGCAGATTGAGAATTATCAGCTGCCGCCGCAGAAGCTGATCCGGAAGAGCTGTAAGACAAGTTGTCTTTGTCAGATTGATTAGCATCAGCAATTTTTTTCTTGGCAGCAGGATTAATATTAGGAATTACAACACGCAGCGGCTGGCCAGGAGCAGCAGCGCGGTCAGCATAACCGCCTGCGGAATTATTAGAAGAAACATTATCTCTGGCAACAGTAGTGGAAGCTGAAGATGATTCAGTCTGAGAAGCCGCCTGTTGCGGCGCTGCTTGCTGCTGAATTGCTTGTTGATTAGTCGCTTGTTGTTGAATTGCCTGTTGTTGAATTGCTTGCGGTGTTGCTATTTCCGCAACGGCAAGAGGCGGCAATTTTTTAGGCATTTGCGAAACCGGATCATTATTCCTGCTGCCAGGGAACAAAGCATATTCGGCAGCTTGCGCTGTGGAATATGGTTGCAAGACCACCGCGCAAGGCGCAATAGTAAGGAAAATCGAAGATGTGACCGCAATATGATACTTCATGAAATGCCTACTACATATTGTCTGTTTTGAGAATCATATATGCTAAAAATTGTTTTAGCATCAAAAAAATCACTTTAGTCACAAAAAAAATATCGCATGTGCTATATCATAATATTATAGCACTATTATTAATCGTAATGTGATGACAATAACACTAAAAAAATAACACTTAAAAATAATGTCAAAAAATAATGTCAAAAAATAACACTAACTAAACAGCAACTGAAAAATAACATTTCGAAAAGCTCGGAAAAATTACCATGATTTTTTATCAGCTCGCAAAACCATTTTTATATTCTTTGCCGCCTGAATGCGCGCACAATCTGGCGATTTTTGTATTAAAAAATAATCTGCTGCCGCCAGCGCGGCTTGTTCCTGATCCAATGCTGATGCAGAAAATTTGTGGAATTGATTTTGTTCATCCGCTCGGACTTGCCGCCGGATTTGATAAAAACGCTCAGCTTATCGCGCAATTACAACTTCAGGGGTTTTCTTTCGTCGAAGCTGGAACAGTCACTAATTTGCCGCAAAAAGGCAATGACTCGCCTCGCCTGTTCAGGCTTACAAAAGATGCTGCTATTATAAATCGCCTTGGCTTTAACAATGCCGGATTGGAAGAGTTTACAAAAAAACTATCTGCTTATAGAAATAGCAGCGCAAAAAATAATGATGAAAATGAAAATGAAAATATAGCTGAAGAAAAAATATCTGGAAAAAATATAACTGCAAAAAATATAGTCGGCGCAAATATTGGCAAAAATAAAGATTCAGAAGATGCCGTGCAAGACTACATCTTAGGCCTTACCGCGCTTTACCCTTATGCTGATTATATCACCATAAATATTTCCTCACCAAATACACAAGGGCTTAGAACGCTGCAAAAGCGCGAACAGCTGGAGAATCTATTATCGGCTCTTATAAAAACACGAAAACAGCTTATGCAACAATATCAGCGTTATGTGCCGCTATGGTTAAAAATAGCTCCTGATCTTGATGAAGCAGATTTGCATGATGTTGGCGATATAGCTCTTCAGCAGAAAATTGACGCGCTCATTGTAAGCAATACCACAATAAAGCGTCCACGAACTCTTTTATCAAATTTGCGCGGCGAACAAGGCGGACTAAGCGGCGCGCCGTTATTTTCACTTTCTACAGAAATTCTGGCGCGTTTGTATTTAATTACCAGAGGCGAAATACCGCTTATCGGAGTAGGAGGAATATCCTCCGCTGAAGATGCTTATAAAAAAATCCGCGCTGGAGCGAGTTTGTTGCAATTATATACTGCGTTAGTTTATCAAGGATTTGGCGTAGTGCGTGAAATAGTTGATAAGCTTCCTGTTTTACTAAAAAGAGACGGCTTCACAAATATCAAAGAAGCTGTCGGCGCTGATCATCGCTAATTGCTGATCATCGCTGATTATTGTCTGATGATCTCTGATCATTATAACCGCATTCGATAATTGCTATATCATAAACCGGATGTTCAAGCGCAGAAATTGCCGGACTGGAAGAAAACATCCAGCCGGAAAAAACCACAATCGGCTCTTCTTTAGGCTTATTATCTTCAATTAATAATAAGGCAGCATTTTCCGGACGATCTTCCGGTTTTGATTTATGGCATTTTTTAAGAGTGATAGTGAGAGTTCCAAAATTTACCTTCTTGTCGAGGCGCGCTTCAAAACTTGATGTTTCCGCAGAGACTTTCTTAAGGCCACGTAAAAGAGCAGTATTATATTCGAGCGGCAAGTCAGCAGCAACAGCAGAGGAAGAAGCAGGAGAAGCAGGAGAAGGAGAATCAACCACAGCAGGCAGTTTATTTTCAGCGCCGCTTTTATCATCCTCTTCAGCGATAACAGAAATATCATCCTCAACCGGCTCTGATTCAAGCAATGATGGTTCTAACGCAGAACCTTCAACTATTGATTTGCTTCTTTCTGATTGCGTATTTTTTGTCGCTGAATTATCCGGCAGATTTTCAGCTGTTGCTTCTGAAAAAATTCCAAACAGAAAAACCAGAATAATTGCCGCAGGAAATATCATTATATTGCAGCTGTTACTCATTTGCCGTAGCATTGCCTGATAATGATGGTGATTTTTTATCACCATTCTTATCAACTCCGCCGCCGCTAAATACAAATTTTCCGATCATTTCCTCTAAATTCACTGCTGATTGCGTATATTCAATGCTCTCTCCGCTGGCCAACATTGCATCATCACCACCAGGAACAATCTGCACATATTTACCGCCGAGTAAACCATCGCCGGTTATTGATGCTGAAGAATCCTTCGGCAGTTTCGCTGATTCGCCAATTTGCATGGTTAAAACTGCCTGATAAGTTTCCGGATCAAGATGCAGATCAGAAACAACTCCGACTTTGATTCCGCCAACGCGCACATCACTGCCTAAGGCAATTCCGGAAGCATTATCAAATTTTGCGATTATTTTATAACCGCCCTTGACGGAAACATCGCTTTTATTATAGGCAAATACCAGAAATAGCGCCGCGACAACTAAAACCACAGCGCCAATTAATGTTTCAACGATATTTTTCTGCATGATGACTCCGAGCTGGATAAATGATAATTTGTGGTATATTTGAATTGGATAATAGCAAACCAAGCGCCAGATGCAAAATATAAAAAACAATAATATTCTAACATATGCAGTTTTTGCATTTATTTATTGCTTAAGCGCAATATATGCAATGTCATATTTTTTCCAGAATTCTGCTCTGGGCGATGATTACGCCTGGGCAATGCGCTTTGAGGCAATGGTTGAAGGAACCGCCAGAAAGCCTTTCGTTTATCGACAATTAGTGCCAATTCTTACTAACGCCGTTCATGAAGCTACTCCTTCACAAACTCGCGCTGTAATCGCAAATCAAATGGAATACTTTAAAACTGATAATAAATATCAGCAAGTGCGCTTATATATGCCGTGGCTTAATAAAACCTTTCCGGCCAGAGATCTTCATTATAAAAGGCTGGTAGCGAGTATTATTATTTTCTGCTTTCTTATTGGCTATATGGCGCTGCTTTTTGCGCTTGCGGCAATTTTATTTCCGGAAGAAAAAGCAATAGCTCTATTTGCGCCGATTGTCGGAATTTTAGCGTTCTGCTCATTTGGTTATCAATGGCAATATATATATGATATTCCGCTGCTTTGCCTTTCCGCTGCGTGTTTTTACTGTATATATACAGAGCGTTTCCGTGGTTATATATTATTGTTTTTTCTGTCCTGCCTTAACAAGGAAACGGCGATTTTCAGCCTTATCTTCTTTACCATCTGGCATTTTGATAAATTACCGCCTTACCGTTTTGCATTGTTATGGACTCTGCAGCTTGTTATTTATTTAACCGTCAAAAGTGTCATTTCGATAAATTTCATACATAATCACGGTTTTTTTCTGGAAAATAACAGCGCCTTTGTTCTGCTTAAAGATGTTCTTGGTGAATCTAATCTGCATAAAATAGTCATAATTTTATCAACATGGTTTCTGCTGGTTTTTGACTGGCAAAACAAACCTTTATTTCTGAAAAAATCCTTGCTGCTATTTCCTTTTGTTTATCTGGCTTATTTACTATTTGGTTTTCCTCATGAATATCGTGTGTTCTTTGATATACATACGCCTTTTGTTTTACTGGCGACTCACAGCCTGATTTCCGGAACTGGAATAAGCCGTTCGCCAGTGTTTTTTAGGAATTAATTGCTACAAAATTTTCTGAAAAAAATAGTTTCTGAAGAAAATAGTTTCTGGAAAAAATAGTTTTTAAAAAATTAGTCCTTAAATATGAAAATAAAATATTATCTGCAATTATTGCGTCCTAAGCAGTGGATAAAAAACGGCTTTGTAATAGCGCCAATTTTTTTCGCGCATAAATTCACTGATTTTTCCGCCTGGATAGTTATTTTATCAGCAGCCTTTGCTTTTGCCTTTGCGGCAAGCGCTGTCTATATCATCAACGATATTGTTGATCGTAAGGAAGATGCAAAACATCCTGGTAAAAGACTGCGTCCGCTGGCGGCGCAACTTATTTCCGTACCACAAGCGCTCTTTATCATGGTTTTATGTATTATGCTCAGCATTGCTGCGCTTTATACTCTTCCTTCTATCTGCACGGAATTAATCGCCTTATATTTAGCAGCTAATATTCTTTACACGCTGATATTTAAAAAACAGGCTTTGCTTGATGTATTTTTTATCGCCTCATGTTTTGTGTTGCGCGTACTAACCGGATGTTACGCTCTTTCAGTAATGGTTTCGCCGTGGATAATTCTTACCACTTTCATGCTCGCTTTGTTTCTTGGTTTTGGCAAACGCTATCATGAAATTGGCATTACAGATTACGCAGAGTCAAAGCAGAATTTGCAAAATTACAGCAAAGAGCTGCTTGATAAGCTGGTAATTATTTGTGGTACTGCTTCTTTAGTATGTTATGCGATTTATACTGCCGAGATGTCATCAGGCGGTGATGTGCGAATTGTCTATACTGTCGCATTTGTGGCTTTTGGCTTGTTTCGTTATCTGCAAACAATATATGTTTACGGCGAAGGCGGCGAGCCGGAATCAATCGCGCTTAAAGATAAATGGCAATTGCTCAATATTGCCGCGTGGCTTTTCTTCACGCTTTATATATTTAGCACATGAATTTAGCGCATGACTATAAGCATTGCTTTATTGCGTGACTTTTACGTGTTTTTATTGCGTAAATTATGGTTTCCACGCCTCGTAATCAGCGCTGGAAGCAGCCCGCAGCGCGCCTTTGGCAATATGTCCAGGCGGCAGATACGCTCCTGTTGTGCCAGTTAAATTTGGAAGGTGCGGTTTTTCCCACAAATAAGGTTGTGTATTTTTCTGTGACGGTGGAACATCAAGCGTATAATGCAGCCAGCCATGCCATTGTGGTGGTATTTTACTTGCCTCAGCCTTGCCTTTATACAAAACCCAGCGTTTAGCGCGTTGTGATTTTGCTGTTTTTTTCTCAACAAAATAACGATTTCCGAAAACATCCTCGCCGACTTTTTTGCCGTATAAGGCGGTATATATGCGCGTAGTTATGGTCACGATTTTTCCTATCTTTGTTGCAAGCTTTGAAAACTTTATCTTACAATTTTATCTTACAATTTTATCCTACAATTATATTAAATTTTTCTAATTTTTCTATATTTGATTTGCCAAAATTCTCATCCGGATTAAGAGAAATGCGAATTACGCCTCGGCTTTCATCACAATCAGCATGAATCCATGAACGAATCAATAATTGTTTATAACGCAGAAATAAAGTGCGGCTTTTAATTGGCGGCGAGGTCAGCATCCTTTTGTCGAAATGCCAGCTTTTTAAGAGCTGCGCCAGATTACCAGCCATGTTGCGCGCCTTTACAAATAGAAAAAAATAGAAAAAATAGAAATAAAAATAAGTAGAACTAAGCAGAATCAAACAAAATCCGACAGCAATCACACAGCAATCACACAGAATCAATAGTCAAGAAAACTACGCAATTTGCGACTACGGCTTGGATGTTTTAGTTTTCGTAAGGCCTTCGCCTCAATCTGCCGAATTCGCTCACGCGTTACTGAAAATTGCTGCCCTACTTCTTCTAAGGTGTGATCAGTATTCATGCCAATTCCAAAGCGCATTCTAAGCACACGTTCTTCACGCGGCGTAAGAGAGGCAAGTATTCTGGTTGTTGTTTCACGCAAGTTAGACTGAATCGCCGCATCAAGCGGTAAAACCGCATTTTTATCCTCGATAAAATCACCAAGATGCGAATCTTCCTCATCGCCAATCGGCGTTTCCAGCGAAACCGGCTCTTTGGCAATTTTCATAACCTTACGCACTTTATCAAGCGGCATCACCAGACGTTCCGCTAACTCTTCCGGCGTTGGCTCGCGGCCAATTTCATGCAACATCTGCCGTCCGGTTCTGACAATTTTATTGATGGTTTCTATCATATGCACTGGAATACGAATAGTGCGCGCCTGATCAGCAATTGAGCGCGTTATCGCCTGCCTTATCCACCATGTCGCATAAGTAGAGAATTTATAACCGCGGCGATATTCAAACTTATCAACCGCTTTCATAAGTCCGATATTGCCTTCCTGAATCAGATCAAGAAACTGCAAACCGCGATTCGTATATTTCTTGGCGATTGAAATAACCAGCCGCAAATTGGCTTCGATCATTTCTTTCTTGGCTTTGTTTGTTTCGCGCTCGCCCTTCTGAACCGCCATTATCATGCGCTTGAACTCGCCTATATCAAGGCCGATTGCTTCCGCCATGATTGAAATTTCGCTGCGTATTTCTTCAATCTCGACCTTGTCTTTAGTAACAAAATCCTTCCAGCCTTTCTCAGTAAGCTGGCTTACTTTTTTAAACCAACCGCGATCTAACTCCTTGCCAATATAATTCTCCAGAAACTGCTTGCGATTAACACGCCGCCCTTCAGCAAGACGCAGCAGACGCCCTTCCAGCATCATCAATCTTTTATTCATTTCATAAAGCCTGCCGATTAATCTTTCGACGCGATAAGCCGTAAAACGCACGCCCATCATCAGCTCAACCAATTGGCGATGCAACTTCTGATACTGAACTTCATCTTCTTTACTGTATTTTCCAGCGCCGGTAGATTTATCAAGGCGCTTTTCCTGCAATACGCGCATTTTTTTGCTCACACGCGCGAACTGATCAAGAGTTTCCATGATCTGCGGTTTCAGAGCGTTTTCCATCGCAACCAGAGAGACGGAGACATCATCTTCATCAACATCTGATTCTTCGAGAGCAGCAGCATCCGGATCTTTATCCTTAGCGGACGCTTCATCATCGTCATCATCGCTTTCTGATATTTCATCTTCTTCCGCTGTTTCTTCATAATCACTTTCCGGAGCGGCGATACGGCTTGCCGCATCTTCCGCCGAGAACATATTTGTAGCGTCCGAGCCGGCGCCGTAAGTAGCGTCAAGATCTATAATTTCGCGCAGCAGCAAAGTTCCGGCATCTAAATCATCACGCCAGGAGAGAATCTCCTTCATAACCAGAGGGCATTCGCACAAGGCGCTGATAACGGTTTCACGTCCCTGCTCAATTCGCTTGGCTATTTCTATTTCACCTTCGCGTGAAAGCAGCTCAACATTGCCCATTTCGCGCAGATACATACGCACCGGATCGTCAGAGCGTCCGCCTGTTTCCTGCTGTTCTTCAGCATCAAAACTTTCCGGAGCGTCCGCCGGATCCATTGGCGTATCATCTTCCATAACCTGAATGTCAGATTGCGCCAGCGCGCTGATTGCCGCATCTATAACTTCCGGCGAAAATTCATCAGCTGGCAGAACGGCGTTTAACTGATCATAAGTAACAAAACCGCGGCCTTTGCCTAGAGCCAGCAACCGTTTGACAATAGCGTTATTCAGCTCATCCTTGACAATTTTTCCGCCTTCTTTGTTAGGCTCTTTGCCGGAATTTTTGCCAGAATTTTTGTTTATTTCTTTGTCTGCTTCTTTTTTGTTTGATATTTTTTCATCAGCGCCGCGTTTTTTCTGAGGAGAAGATTTTGCAGAAAAATCTTTGCCTTCTGCTGTTTTAAGAGAAGATGTTCCGGCAGATGTTTTAGCGGCTACTTTGGTGGTTGTTTTAGCGGCTGCCTTAGCGGCTGTTTTAGTAGATGAGATTTTTGCAGCTGACGCTTTGGAAGATGATGTTGCAGTTAGCGCAGATTTATCAGTAGAAAATTTTGCGGTTTTTACTTTGTCAGCAGACTTTCCAGCGCGTGAAGAAACAGCATCCTTGCGCTCAGATAGTTTTGCGCCAGATAGATTTGCGCCTGCTGGCTTGCCTGCTATCTTTCCTGTTGTCTTAATATTAGTTTTTTTAGGCGGTTGTTTTTTACTTGGAGATTTAGTGTTTTTAGAAGATAATTTTTTGGCCATTGAGGCGGATCCTTTCTTATCTTTGTGATTGCGACGCTTGCTCTGCGTTGCATCCTTGCCCAGCGACATTAGACCGCTGAGAAAAAAAGGAAATACCATAACGCCTCGCCAATTCGTGCTGATTTTACCGGGAAATATGCCGGAAATATTGACAAATTTCCAAGAAAAACCATGAGTAATACTATTTTGCAATCATATGATCACAAAATGGTTAACTGTGTAGATATAATGGTTTTTTCTATTTTTTCAATGGTTTTTAGAGAATTTTTGTACAATTTACGAAAATTCTCTAAAAAATCAGGCGGCGCTGATTTTTTCATCGCTGTTAAAATCGTTATTTAAAGGCGCAAAATTACGCGTATTTTGTGCAGCGCGAATGGTATTCTGCAGATCAATCAAGCGCTTAAGGCTTTGCTCATCAAGTGCTTCCGGCCGCATTTGCAGGAGAGCAAGATCCTGCTCCATAGTAGCTATTTGATAAGCAGAGACGGTTTCATTCCACAAAACCATTGCATCATCAGCTGATATGGTGCTGCCATAGGGAAGTTTTAAAGAATCTTTTATAAAATCATCACACCATTTTTCATTAATAAATTCACTTAGTTGCCGTTGAAATGCTTGCGCGTTGAACAGAGAGTTTTTTTCTCTTGCCTGTTTTGTGTCTTCTTTTGTGTCTTCATTGCGGTTGGAAATTTCCTGATGAGAAATTTCCTGATGAGAAATTTCTTGTCTGGAAAGTTCCTGATTAGAAATTGCCTGACTGGAAATTG
>CAZFJN010000014.1:0-18075 GCA_964519595.1 uncultured Rickettsiales bacterium | reverse complement strand
GAAATTGCCTGACTGGAAATTGCAATAATTGTATCACGCAATAGCTGCAAATTGCCAGGCCGTAAAACAACATTTGACAAGAATTCCTCAACCTTAGCAAAGGAAAGAAGCTCAGGAAATATAATCAAAGTTTTAAGCATTCGCATGATAAGCAGCTCAAGAGCGGCTGACTGATCCTGAGCGAGAACATGCTCAATTCTGGCGGAACGTTTGTTAGTTGGTTTTTTCTTATTATTAGAGGTGGTTTCCCACAGCTGTTTTTTAAAGAATCCGGAGAAATGCTGTTTTACAGTCGGATCAGAGATACGGTCAGTTAATTTCTTCAACGCGCCTTCTAATCCGGCGCGGCCTTCAGCGAGAGACAGATTATATTGCGAGGACATAGTTTCCCAGATAATCTGCGAAAGGCGCTTGGCATGACGTAATAATGTTTCAAAAGCGTCTTTGCCGTTTTTTTGTATATAGCTATCCGGATCTTCGCCTTTGGGAAGAACCGCAAAGCGCAGGCTGTAACCAGGAGCAAGCAGCGGCAGGGCAATCTCAGCGGCTCTTAACATAGCGCGAACTCCGGCAACATCACCATCAAGACAAAAAACCGGCTCTTTCGCCGATTGCCATAATAGCCGCAAATGCTGCGGCGTAACGGCAGTTCCAAGCGCTGCAACCGCGCAATCAATTCCCGATTGAACGGCTGATACAACGTCCATATAGCCTTCCATAACCACGATCATTTCTTTTTCACGCGCTGGTTTTCTGGCCTGATCAAGATTGAATAATATCTCGCCTTTTTTGAATAGTTCCGTCTCCGGAGAATTGAGATATTTGGCAATATTATTCTTTGCGCTATTATTCTGTGCGGAAGAAATTATTCGACCGCCAAAGGCAATGACCTTGCCGGAAGAATTGCGAATAGGAAATATTATGCGGCCACGGAAACGATCATAAACCGAGCCGGAATCGCTGCGGCTTACTAAGCCGGCTTCAATTTGCTGAGCAACATCATAACCGCCGGCAGTTAAATATTTATGCAGAGCGGAATTTTCATCAGGCGCATAGCCGATTCTGAACTGGCGAATAGTTTCCGGACGCAATCCGCGCTGTTCTATATAAGAAAAAGCATCAGCGTTGCGCGCGCTGTGCAGCTGCTTTTCAAACCACTGGCAGGCGGCTTCAACTATATCAAGCTGGCGCTTTTGATTTTCCATTATTACTATTGTTTGCGCGTTTACTTCCGGCAGTGCGATTCCGGCGGAATTCGCCAGCGATTCTATAGCTTCCGGATAGCTCATGCGCTCAAATCTGCGAATGAACTCTATTGCGTCACCATGTGCGCCACAGCCAAAGCAATGGAAAAAACCTTTTTCATCATTCACTGTAAATGATGGTGTTTTTTCACTATGAAAAGGACAGCAAGCCTTATATTCACGACCAAATTTTTTAAGCGGCAAGCGGCGTGAAACCACTTCCGACATTAAAAAATGCGAACGCAAACGTTCTATGAAACTAGGAGGAAAGCGCATAATAATTAATTTAACTTCAGTATATTCATTGCAATTTTAAAGAGGCGATATTTTTAGAGAGACGATATTTCTAGAGAGATTATATTTATTAAAGAGATGGTATTTATAAAGAGATGGTATTTATAAAATGCTGTAAATAGCAATTATATTTATTCATATTTATTCATATTTATTCAGAAACTAAAATTATTCATAAGATAAATTTATTCATATTATTTATTCATATTATTCAGAAAATACATTTATTAATTCACTATATTTATTCAGAATATTTACTCAGAATTTATTCAGACGCTTTTTAAAAATTTATGCAATTTTCATTATGAATTCTTCTGCTTATATCATCGTCAATGGAAAACGCATAATGTTAATTATCCGCAAGCATAAACGCGCGCGGCGCATGGTGCTGCGCTATGATACGAAAAATAATTGCGTGAAACTTACTTTGCCTGGCTATGTCTCATCTGCAAAAGGCATTGAATTTGCTGCCAGTAAAGAAGGCTGGCTTGCTAAGCAGATACAGGAAAATCCGGCAGATACGCTTGCTGACGGTAAAATAATCAGCCTGCTTGGCGAGAGCGTGACCATTAGACATCAAGGTGGCAGAGGAACAACATATATATCAGGCAATGAGCTGATAATTCCTGGAGACGCTCAGTTTATAGCTCGCCGTATTCGCGAATTCATCAGCAAGGAAATGTTGCCTTTATGCCGGAAGCTCGGCAAAATTCATGCTGAAAAAATTGGCGTTAGAATTTCAGCTCTTACTCTGCGCGACAACCGCTCGCGCTGGGGAAGTTGCAGCATAGGCGGTAAAATTTCCATCTGCTGGCGGCTGGCTTTTGCGCCAATTGCAGCGCTTGATTATGTGATATGCCATGAGGTAGCGCATCTTAAACATCACAACCACAGCAAGGATTTCTGGAAAACAGTAGAGCTATTATGTCCTGAATATAAGAAATGGGAAATATGGTTGCGAAAAAACAGCGCTATTCTTCATATTAATTAGAACATAATCTTTTATCGTAATCTTTTATCACAATTTTGTACTGTTTAACAATCATCATGCTGATGATTCAATTTGCGGCTTCTTTCTCAATTTTATTCCAGAATTCTTCGTTTAATTCTTCTTCTGCTTGCTCGTCTGTTTGTTCTACGACTTGTTCTGCGGCTTGATTTTCCTGCGGCAATTGCTCAACTATCGGCGAATCTATAACAACGCCATTTTCTTCAACTGAGCCAAGAGGAGAAGCATGGTCGATAATCTGCTGCCAGGGCAGAGGTTCAGCAGAACGAATCGGCAGCGCATGTGGCGGCGTTTTTTCCAAGGCCTTCTGCATGAAATCTCTCCATATTGGCGCTGGCAATGTGCCGCCAGTTACTTTTTTCATCGCTTGATTGTTATCATTGCCAACCCAGACGCCGGCAACCAGATCAGGCGTATAACCAATAAACCAGGCATCACGGTAATCAGAAGTTGTTCCGGTTTTTCCAGCAGCCGGACGGCCAATTGCCGCGCGCGCGCCAGTGCCGTAGCTTATAACTCCTGATAAAAGATCATTCATCATTCCTACTATATCAGGACGGAGAATTATTCTGGCAAATTCTTTATCGCGATTATATATTTCAACGCCTTTTCTGGTTTTTATTGAGGTTATAGCATAAGGCGTTACTTCTTTGCCATCAGCGGCAAGATGAGCGTATGCGCCAGTCATTTCCAGCAGACTTGCTTCGATAGTTCCCAGAGCAATGCTGGCAACTGGTTCCATATGCGAGGAAAGTCCTAATCTTTTTGCCATGCCAATAACGCGCTGCCGTCCGGCTTGCTCACTTACCTGCACGGCAACAGTGTTAATTGATTGCGCTACTGCTTTACGCAGCGGAATTTCGCCAAGATATTCGCCGTTGTAGTTTTTTGGACTCCAGCGTTCAATGGTAATTGGTTCATCATTTACCATGCTGTCCGGCGTGAATCCGGCTTCAAGTCCGGCCAGATAAACAAATAATTTAAAAGATGATCCTGGTTGCCGCAGCGCCTGAGTTGCGCGGTTATACTGGCTTTTTCCATAATCTATGCCGCCGATCATCACTCGAATAGCGCCGTCTGGCGTCATCGCAACTAAAGCCGCTTGCGAGGCTTTAAGCCGCTCGCCTTCCTTATTCATTATCTCATTTATAGCTTTTTCTCCGGCAGTCTGCAAGGAAGGTCGCAAAGTGGTGGTAACGATCACATCTTCATCAACATTGCCGAGATATTCCGGCAATTGTTCCAGAACGTAATCGCCAAAATATAAATTGCTTTGCGCTATATTCTGACGATTTTCAAGCGCCTTGGGAATTTCCGCACGCGCTTTCAGAGCTTTTTCCGGCGTAATGAATCCGGCATCTGCCATGTTAATTATAACCTGCTCGGCGCGTTTTTGTGACAAGGCCGGATTGCCAGTTGGCGCAAAACGCGAAGGAGCTTTAAGCATTCCGGATATTATTGCAGACTCGCTAAGCGTCATTTCCGCAGCAGGTTTGCCGAAATAGCGTTTGCTGGCCGCGTCAACTCCGTAATTTCCGGCGCCAAGATAAACACGATTTAAATAAATAGTGATTATTTCTTCCTTGCTGAAATACCATTCCAGCTTGAAAGCCAGCAGCATTTCGCGCAATTTCCGCATCATGCTGCGCTCAGGCGTAAGAAAAACATTTTTAGCCACTTGCTGCGTTATTGTGCTGCCACCTTGCACCACTTTTCCGGCGCGGAAATTAGCAACCATCGCGCGCGCAAGTCCTAGTGGATCAATGCCCGGATGATAATAAAAATTGCGATCTTCAGTAGCAATAACCGCGTCAACTAACGCTTCCGGCAATTCGGAAAAAGGTACAAAACGACCATAAACATCGCCGTAGCTGGTGATTATTTCGCTATCTTCGGAGATTATAACGATGCTGGTTTTTTTCTTAAAACTTCGCAGCTGTTCAATTCCCGGCAAAGTAAATATCAAAATAGATAAGGCGACAATTCCAACAATTGCCGTGATACGAAACAGGCGACTTAGCTGATAACGAAGCCACAACAAAGCGTAACGCGGAAAAGAAAGACGTCCGCGCCGTGGTGGTCCTTTTTTAACACGATAAACCGGATATTTGCGCTTTACTCTCGGCTTTCCCAGTAAATTCCGCAACCAGTCTGAAAAACGATAAAAATATCTGCGTATCATTGAAAATCATCCTGATTCTTATTGGCTTTTCTGGATATTACATAGTTTAATTTTCTGATGGCAAGTTCGGCAAGCTGTTGTTTAGTCGCGCCGCTTGCGCCTATTATCACCGCTTCCGTCATCGTCAGAGGATCAAAAGCAGTGACCTTGATGCTGCCGCCAAGCTGGTAAAATTCAATAATATATTCATCCTGCCGCTCAGACATGCTCTTGCTGTGATTTATTATTTTTTTCCAGACGCAGTCTGGTTATTTGCGCCGCCTTCTTTTCCAGCACCGTAAATTTAACGCCATAAAACTGAAAATCCGTGCCTTTAGCAGGAATACGTTGCGCCTCATGAATCAACAGTCCGGCAATTGTCGAAGCGCTATCATCAGGAAGATTCCATTCCAGCGCGCGGTTTAAATCACGTATCGTAACATCACCACTTACCAGATAAGAACCATCCAGCTGTTTCTGAAGATCATTATTAGCCTCGTCATGTTCATCTTCAATATTGCCGACTATTTCCTCGATAATATCTTCGAGAGTAACAATGCCAAGCCAAGCGCCGTATTCATCAACCACAAAAGCGAAATGCTGTTTTTTTGCGCGAAATGCCAGCAGCTGATCACGAAGGCTAGTTGTTTCCGGAATGAACCACGGCTTATGACAAATCCGACTTATATCTTCACAAGACACATTATCGCCATAATCATTTAAGGTTTTGATGAGGTCCTTAACATGCAATAAGCCAATTATATTATCAGATTCTCCTTTATATAGCGGTATGCGACTATGCATAGTGCGAACCGCTTTGTCCATCATCTCAGGCGGTGGCAATTCGGCGCTGATGGTTTCAACTTCCATGCGGTGAATCATTATTGAGCCGACTTCAATATCATTCAGATCAAGAATACTGCCAAGCATATCACGATCCTGCTTGATCATTTTTCCTTCACGATGATGAAGCTCGATTGTGCCGCGAATGATGTCAGTAGCAGAAAGCAACGATTTTCCGCCGGCATAATCAACGCCGCATAAACGCAAAGTAGTGTTTATGAACCATTGTATTGAATGTGTTATCGGATAAAGAGTGCGAACTAAAAGGCTCAAAGCCGGAGCAAAAGCGAGAGCTACGCGTTCTGAATTCTGCATAGCGTAAGTTTTTGGCAATATTTCTGTGAATACTACAACCAGTAAAGTCATGGCAATTGTGACAATAACCAGACCGCCTTCTTCCGTTCCGAATAAGGTTATCGTCAAGGTAGTAGCAAGAGTTGAAGCGGCGATATTTACAGCATTATTGCCAAGCAAAACCGCGCCGATTAGTGCTTCTTTTTTAGTACGCAAGCGGCTTACCAGCTGCGCGCGCTTATTTCCGTCAATTACCAGCTGATAAATTCTGGCGCGTGAAATAGCGGTAAGAGCCGTTTCCGCCGCCGAGAAAAAAGCCGAGCAAAGCAGCAGCACAAAAATAGACAGCGCGAATACTAAAAAAGTATAATCAACGATAATTCCGCTGCTCATAAAACCTCCTGCGGCGCTATAAAGGTATTTAGAGATTGACGAATTATTCCGCCATCAACATCGTGCGCGATAAAAGCCTTGCCGATGCCTTTAACCAGAATAAAGGTAAGTTTTCCGGCTGATGATTTTTTATCACGAGTAAAATGTTCCATCAGCGCTTCGACATTCCAGCTTTTTCTGATTTTAAGCGGTGAATCAGGCAAACCAATTGCTTTATAATGTTGTTTTATTTGCTCAAGATCAGCAGCAGCACAAATTCCCATAGAGACAGAGACAGAAAAAGCCATAATCATTCCAATTGCCACCGCCTCGCCATGCAGCAACTCTTCGCTATAGCCAGTTTCCGCTTCCAGCGCATGAGCAAAACTATGTCCGAGATTAAGCAGAGCGCGTATTCCCTGCTCTTTCTCGTCAGCTTCAACTATTCTTGCCTTAGCGCGGCAACAGCGCATAACCGCCTGACTCAGCAAACCAGAATCGCCACCTAGCATCGCGGCAGCATTAAGCTTAAGCCAGGAGAAAAACTCCTCATCATCAATAAGCGCGTATTTTAATATCTCAGCATAGCCGGCCAGCAATTGACGCTGCGGCAAATCAGCCAGAACTGCTACATCAGACAAGACAAGAGCAGGCTGATAAAAAGAGCCAATCATGTTTTTTCCGAAAGCGGAATTAATTCCGGTTTTTCCGCCTACTGAACTATCAACCTGAGCTAAAAGCGTAGTTGGAATCTGAATAAAGCTGATGCCGCGCAAACATACGCTGGCGGCAAATCCGGTTAAATCGCCAACAACTCCGCCGCCCAGCGCGATAAGCGCCGCATCACGGCTTGGCTTTTGTTCTAATATCTGCTCAATCAGAGCAGAAAATCCGGCCAAAGATTTACTGCCTTCGCCAGGCGGAATAATCAGCGCCTTGCTGTTAATATTCGCTGCCTCAAGGCTAGCAACGAGCTTGTTAAGATATAATCCGGCAACTATCTCATCGCTTATTATTATCACATATCTGCGCTTAATCACCGCGCTTATATATTCGCCGGCTTTTTCGAGAAGATGTTTTCCTATAACAATATCATATGACTGTCCGGCATATGAATGCCCGGCCAGATTTACCGGCAATTTCCTGACATCTTCATCAATTATTTTATCAGACATTTTTAAACCTTTGCTCAAGATGCAGCAATATATCTTGCACTACCATCTCATGCGGACCGCTATTGCTGTCAATGACTATATTTGCCTCAGCATAAATTGGATAACGCTCATTCATTAATCTTTGCAAAATCTCTCCCTTATCGCCATTTTTCAACAAAGGCCTTGTATCACGCCGCGACACGCGCTCCAGAATA
The DNA here is from genome assembly GCA_964519595.1 of uncultured Rickettsiales bacterium. Taxonomy (GTDB): domain Bacteria; phylum Pseudomonadota; class Alphaproteobacteria; order Rickettsiales; family SXRF01; genus JANRKF01. The sequence continues at coordinate 10,489 of CAZFJN010000014.1, read as the reverse complement.
ACGCCAAGATCAGCCCTTAACCAGATACTAAGCGCCCGCTCAACTATCGCCGCGCGAATATCCTTATTCATAAAAGCACCGCCGCCAGTTGCAATCACACAAGGCTTATTGCCAAGAAGGCGTAATAATACGCGCTTTTCCAGATCACGAAACATCTCCTCGCCGTAAGATTCAAAAATGTCGGAAATGCTGCATCCCGCCGCTTCGGTTATTTCATGATCTGAATCAACAAAATCAACACTAAGAGCCTCAGCCAACCGCCTGCCGACCGTCGTTTTTCCTGCGCCCATAAGCCCTACCAGCACCACCGGCATGGTAAGAGGCAGATTCTTCACCTTGTCATATTGAATGTTCACGATATTCACGGTATTATATTGTCACCATAACCAGTGAGTATAGTTAGTTAATGGTTATTTGCAATAGAATCGCTATGTAATTCGCCGAATAAAATTCGCTATATCAAGAGAAACTGCGCGGAATCATCACAAAATGAGCAACCAATATCAATATATTGAGCAGTTTCTGGAAATGATGTCTGCCGAGCGCGGCGCGGCTGCTAATACAATTGCTGCCTATAATCGCGATTTAAGCGATTGCCTTGATTATTTTTCCGCACGCCGTAAAAATCTGCTGAAAATCAACGATAATGATCTGGAAACATACATAGCTTCGCTCGCTGATGCCGGATTATCAGCGCAAACTCAGGCCAGAAAACTTTCCTCGCTGCGCCGCTTCTTTGCCTTTCTTTATGAAGAAAAAATCATCAGCAATAATCCTGCTGCTACTCTTGAATCGCCAAAACTTTCCCGCAATCTTCCTAATAGTCTGAGCATAAAAGATGTTAATGATTTACTGACGCAATCACGCAAGGATGATTCAGTAAAAGGCCTGCGTTTGCAGGCTTTGCTGGAAATGATTTACGGCTGCGGCCTTAGAGTTTCAGAAATTGTATCACTGCCGCTGTCCGCGCTGCAATGCGCGGCAGGAAGCTGCGAAGTTACCGCAGAAACTATAATTGTGCGCGGTAAAGGCAATAAAGAGCGCCTGGTGCCGCTTAATCGCCACGCGCGCGCGGCACTTTCGAAATATCTGGCGGTTCGCAAACTATTCCTTGATGGCGCAGAAAGCCCTCACCTCTTTCCTTATCACCGCGCGCAAGGCCACCTTACTCGCCAGCAATTCGGCGTTATGCTTAAAGAGCTGGCGCAAGAATCCGGCCTTGATCCGGAAAAAATATCGCCGCACAGCCTGCGCCACTCCTTCGCCTCACACCTTCTCGAAGGCGGCGCTGATTTACGCGTTATCCAGGAGCTGCTCGGCCATAGCGATATTTCCACAACACAGATTTATACACATGTCGCCAACAGCCGACTAAAAAAAATAGTAGAAGAAAAACACCCTCTGGCAATATCATGAGGCGAAATATAAAATGCGAAATATAAATTCATTACACTTGAAGAGCTTGAATAAGTACCAATTCTTGGCGTGCAATAGGTATATTTGTGGAAAAGATGGAAAAAGAAGTGACTAATCAGCGCAAACAAAATGACATCAAAAATTTGCATTGCAGCTTATACGCAGCTTATATATGTGGCTATATGTAGTTTACACTATTTATTAATATTTCCTGCACTACAATGTCCGGCGTATGTTGTTTTTTCCTCTTTTTCATAACAAGTCTCTTTATTCACGCGCTGCCTGGCCGCTGGTTTGTGTGTTGACAATTTTTTATTTCGGCTTTCATTCGGTAAGCGGAGAGCGTGGTTTACTGGCTTTGTTCAACGCCTCACGCAAGCTGGAGCAATTAAAAACTGAACTGGCGGATTTACGTTCCAAGCGCGAAGAAATGGAAGGCAAAATCCGCCTGATGAGCAATGATTCGCTTGATCTGGACATGCTGGATGAACAGGCGCGCTCCACTTTGGGATTAATCGGCGAGGATGAGGTAGTCGTATTCACTGACGATTAGGCAATTTATCAGCCATATTTTTGCTGCACTGCATCATAAAATTCATAGAGAATTTCTTGCATTTTTCCATTATACTGGATAATAGGCGCATAAGAATATGTTATGCTTCATATTAGATTATATGTAAGATTGAGTATGAAATTAAATATGAAATTAAATATGAAATTACAAAACAGATTACGCGCTTAATAATTTTTGGAATTAGTCATGAACAAATCCGCAGTTAAAATGAAGCCGGAATTTACTTCCAATGCAGAGATTGAAAAAACCCTGGCACTTGCCATATATAGGGAAATGCTGCTGATCCGCCGTTTTGAAGAAAAAGCCGGACAGTTGTACGGCATGGGATTAATCGGCGGCTTCTGTCATTTATATATCGGACAGGAAGCAGTAGTAACCGGAATGCAAAGCTGCATAACCAGAGATGATTCCGTAATCACCAGCTACCGTGATCACGCGCATATGCTCGCCTGCGGCATGGATCCGAAAGGAATCATGGCCGAGCTTACTGGCCGCATTGGCGGCTTCTCCAAAGGCAAAGGCGGTTCAATGCATATGTTTTCCGTGGAGAAAAATTTCTGGGGAGGGCATGGTATCGTCGGCGCGCAGGTTCCGCTGGGAACTGGGCTGGCATTTGCTCATAAATATCGCGGCAATAAAAATCTGGCGCTTACTTATTTCGGCGACGGCTCAGTTAATCAGGGTCAGGTTTATGAGGCCTTCAACATGGCTTCGCTGTGGAAACTTCCGGTTATATATATAATCGAAAATAATGAATATGCGATGGGAACATCAGTAAAGCGTTCTCACTCCACCACGGAATTATTTCGCCGCGGCGAGGCTTTCGGAATTCCCGGCAAACAGGTAGATGGCATGGACGTTATCGCCGTGCGTAAAGCCGGTCTGGAAGCGGTTAAATATGTACGCGATGGCAATGGCCCTTTCCTGCTGGAAATGAAAACATATCGTTATCGCGGTCATTCAATGTCTGATCCGGCAAAATATCGCAGCAAGGAAGAAGTAGAAGACTATAAGGAAAATAAAGATCCGATTGAGAGTTTCAAAAAATATCTGATCGCCGAATCAATGGCAAAAGAAGAGTCGCTAGCCGAGCTTGAAAAAGAAATAAAACTGATAGTAAATCAAGCCGCCCAGTTCGCGCAAGATTCGCCGGAACCGCCGGAATCAGAACTATGGACAGATGTAACAATATAGACTGGACAAGCTGAATCCTGACTCCTTAAACTAAATCATGAAAGCTGGAATTTATTATGCCGACAATGACATTACGAGAAGCCCTAAGAGACGCAATGGCTGAGGAAATGCGTCGTGATAAAGACGTTTTTGTAATGGGCGAGGAAGTAGCCGAATATCAGGGCGCTTATAAGGTAACGCAAGGCTTGCTTGCCGAATTTGGCGAGAAACGTGTAGTTGACACGCCAATAACTGAGCATGGTTTTGCCGGACTCGGAGTTGGCGCGGCAATGGCTGGCATAAAGCCGATTGTTGAATTTATGACTTTTAACTTTGCCATGCAGGCAATGGATCAGATCATAAATTCCGCAGCTAAGACTAATTATATGAGCGGCGGCCAGATTCGCTGTCCGATTGTCTTTCGCGGACCAAATGGCGCGGCCAGCCGCGTTGGCGCGCAGCATTCGCAATGTTACGCTTCATGGTACGCGCATGTTCCTGGCTTAAAAGTTATCGCGCCATATGATGCCGCCAGCGCCAAAGCGCTGCTTAAGGCGGCGATAAGAGATCAGAATCCGGTTATTTTCCTTGAGAATGAAATGCTCTATGGCGAAAAATTTGAAGTTCCGGAAGGAGATGATATTGTTGGCGAAATAGGCAAAGCGGCGGTGCTTAAAGAAGGCTCTGACGTTACAATAGTCGCCTTTTCAATAATGGTCGGCAAGGCTTTAAAGGCTGCTGAGGAGCTGGCCGGACTTGGTATTTCTGCTGAAATTATTGATCTTCGCACTCTTCGTCCGCTTGATATTGAAACCATCGTTGAATCAGTGAAAAAAACCAACCGCCTTATTTCTGTGGAAGAAGGCTGGCCGGTTGCCGGAATCGGCGCGGAAATGTCAGCGCTGATGATGGAACATTGTTTTGATTATCTCGATGCGCCGGTAAAAAGAGTCGCCGGACTTGATGTGCCGCTGCCATATGCCGCCAACCTTGAAAAACTCTGCCTGCCACAAACATCACATATTGTTGAGGCAGCAAAAGAAATATGCTACCGTAGCGCGCAAGCAGCATAAACAACAATAAGCAACAAATAAGCAAGTGATATGAACCTCGCCGAACTACGCGAATACAAACCGCAGATTCTTGAATTTTCATTGGCAAAAAATCATTGATAAGCACAATTTTATCAGTCATTAATATGAATAGATTAGAGCATATTCTCGTTAAATAGAATATTCTCTAATTAAAATAATTAGACAATCATTGCTCTTTATAAAAAATTGACTGGAACTGACTATGCCAATTGAAATTTTGATGCCTGCTTTATCTCCAACTATGACCGAGGGCAACCTTGCTAAATGGAATGTCAAAGAAGGAGATAAAATAAAATCCGGACAAGTTATCGCCGAGATTGAAACTGACAAAGCAACCATGGAAGTTGAGGCGGTTGACGCTGGAATTATTGGCAAGATAATAGTTTCTGCCGGAACAGAAAATGTGAAGGTTAATGAGCTGATTGCCCTGCTGCTTGAAGATGGAGAGGATAAAAAAGCTCTTGATGGTTATGTAGTTAAAAATTCAGGCGCTGCCTCTTCCGCCGCAGCCAAGGAGGAAAAGAAAGAAGAAAAGAAAGAAGAAGCAAAGGCAAGCGTTACCGCCGCCGCTGAATCACGCGCTATTAATTCTGAATCTTCAAGAATCTTTGCCTCGCCGCTGGCAAAACGTATCGCCACTAATGAAGGCGTACAGATTGCACAAATTTCCGGCTCAGGACCACATGGCCGCGTAATCCGCGCTGATGTTGAAGCTTTTATCGCCAGCGGAGGCACGGCCAAAGGAGTGATCCGCCGCAATAATCAGGAAACAACGGCAATTCCTAATAATAATATGCGTAAAGTAATCGCCAAGCGCCTCAGCGAATCAAAACAAACCGTGCCGCATTTTTATTTAAGCGTTGATATTGAGCTTGACCGCCTGCTTGATCTGCGTAAACAATTAAATGATGCAGCTGAGTTCGCCGCCAAAAAACAAGGCAAAGACGCAAAGCCGGCTTATAAATTATCAGTGAATGACCTTATAATAAAATCAGTAGCTCTTGCGCTGCGTGATGTTCCGGCGGCGAATGCTTCCTGGACTGACGCGGCGATTCTGCAATATAATAACATAGATATTTCCGTAGCAGTGGCGATTGACGGCGGTTTGATCACGCCAATTGTAAAAAATGCCGACCAGAAATCTGTAACCGCTATTTCCGCTGAAATGAAAGATTTAGCGGCGCGCGCCAAGAGCGGAAAACTTCAGCCGGAGGAATTCCAGGGCGGCGGCTTTTCCATTTCCAACCTTGGAATGTACGGCATAAACCATTTTTCCGCGATAATTAATCCGCCGCAAGGATGTATTCTGGCAATTGGCGCAGGCGGTGAAAAAGTAGTGGCAAAAAATGGTAAAATGGAAATAGCTAATGTGATGACGGTAACATTATCAGTTGATCATCGTGTTGTTGACGGCGCGGTAGGAGCTGAATTCATGCAAGCATTCAAACGTTATTGTGAAGCGCCGGCCTTGCTGCTGGTGTGATAGAAATAAGCTTTATAGAGATAAGCTTGAGTTTGTTGTCGGCTTGCGATAGCATAAAATTATGTCTTTAATAACAAGTTTTCGCGGTATTTTATTGTTGCAGGCGGCGGCGGCTTTTGCCGCTCTGATTATGGCTTTTATTGCACAATATTTTTTTCTGCTGCATCCTTGCGAATTATGTATTTTCCAACGTTATCCTTATGCGGTGATAATTATTATTGCCATTGTTGGCGCATGGCGCAAACCGCAATTAATTCCGGTTTTAATCTGCGTCGCTTTATTCGCCCTTGATGCTGGAATTGCCTTTTATCATGCCGGAGTTGAGCTGGATATTTTTAAAGGCCCTGATGGTTGCTCTAATAATAGCAGCGGCGAGCAAACTCTTGAAGAAATGCGCGCAGCGATTTTAAATGCGCCGCTGGTTTCCTGCAAACAGGCGATGGCGTATTTTCTGGGAATCTCAATGGCAGCATGGAACGGAATTTACGCCAGTTTCTGCGCTTCCTTAGCCATTATAGGAGCTGTTAATGCACGTTCTGCCAGGTGATTTATCGCCAGATTGCGAAATGGCGCGAATGGTGCGCGTCAACCACGCCGGAGAATATGGCGCGAAAAGAATTTACGCCGGACAGCTCGCCGTTCTTGGCAATTCACCATCAGCGGAAATTATTCGCCATATGGCACAGCAGGAAGAAGAGCATCTGCAGTTTTTTTCTGAAATGATGATTGCGCGGCGCGTTCGTCCAACCATTCTTTCACCATTATGGCATGTTGCTGGCTATGCTCTCGGCGCGGCAACAGCCTTGCTTGGCGCAAACGCCGCCATGGCTTGCACGGCAGCAGTTGAATCAGTCATTGATGATCATTACGCCGCGCAGGAAAAAAAACTCGGCAATACTGACCTTGAACTTAAAGAAGCAATTGTCAAATTTCGCGCTGATGAAAAAGAACATCATGATGCGGCTTTGCAACACGGCGCAGAAAAAACATTCGGCTATAATCTACTTACTACCGCCATAAAAGCACAAACGCGTTTGGCAATCTGGCTTTCTTCGCGGATATAATCGGCGCATTATGCTATTATGCGCCGTTCATGTTCACGATTTTATTTTTCTGCGTTTTAATTTTACGATTTTATTTCCTAAATTTATTTCCTAAATTTATTTGCAATTTTCGTTATTTATCTCTTGCATCAAGCTCACACAAGATATAGTGGTTATTGTAACGGGGAAGAGCTGCTAATTGCTAGGGCGAGGATGTTGCTGTGAGACAGTCCAGAATTTATACATATTCGGCTTCGGCGCTTTGCTTCCTGCTGCTGGCGAGCTGCGTTGATGTTGAAAAAAATTTCGCTCATGATGCCGGAAAAGGCCTGACGCGCGAAGATTACATGAACGTAACCAAAAGCGATCAGGGCGAATCTCTCGCTGACGGCGCAATTCCGCCAATTCCGGAAATGCGGATTGAATCGCCGCAAATTTCTCTGAAACCAAAAAATAATGTGGTCGAACCGCCTATTCCTGATCTGGCGGAGATTATTGCCGCACCTAGACCGCCAAAAATCGGACATACAAAACTTGTTTCCGTTTCCGTAACTGATGATGTGCCGCTGAAAGACGTTCTGGTTGAATTATCGCGGCTGGCTGATGTTGATATGGAAATTGATTCAGGAATTGTCGGCGGCATAACTTTCCGCGCTAAGGATCGTCCTTTTAACGAAGTTATTGATCGTATCTGCGATATGGCCGGATTGCGTTATTCAATGCGTAGTAATGTGTTGCGCCTTGAGCGTGATGTGCCTTATGTGCAAACTTACGCTCTTGATATGCTCAATATAATCCGCGAATCAAGCGGCAATATCGGCGTTTCAACCGGCAGCGGTGGCGGCGGCGGATCATCAAGCGGAAGTAGCGGTGGCAGCAGCAGTACCAGCGGTAGTAGCGGCAGTAGCGGCGGCGGCGATAGCAGCGGCAGCAGCGGCTCAAGCTCAACCAACATCACCGCGCAATCTAAAAGCGATTTCTGGCAGAAATTTGATCAGAGCGTGAAGCAAATACTTGCTTTCAAACCACGCGTGATAGCATCTGGAATTTTGGCTGATTCTGATCCGGCGTCAGGTTTTTATTCACTGAATCAACAGGCTGGAACATTGACCTTCTCAGGAACTGAGCGTCAGCATAGTGTTCTGCGTAATTTCTTAAAAGCAATTGAATCAAATACTTCCGCGCAAGTGTTGATTGAAGCAAAAATAGTAGAAGTAAAACTCAATAATAAATATCAAGCCGGAATCGACTGGTCGGATGTAAGCAGCAGCGGCATCTCATTCAGCTCGGATTTATCTGCCGTATCTGCTACTAATGCCGCGACTTCTCCGGCCACTATCGGCATAGTCAAGGACGGTTTTTTAGGAACCAGCATTGATTTGTCAGCGGCGGTTGATCTGCTCAATGAATTTGGTACAACGCGCGCTCTTTCCAGTCCGCGCCTTAATGCGATGAACAATCAGCAGGCAGTGTTGTCTTTCACTGAAAATCTGGTGTATTTTAATGTGACTATTGAAACTACTGATCCGGTTTTAGATGCTAACGGTCAGGTTACAACTCCAGGCAAAGTTGAAGTTACCAGCACGCAGAAAGTCGCTCCGGTTGGAATAGTTCTGACTCTGCAACCAACTATAAATGTTGAATCAGGAGAAATAACTCTAAGCGTTCGTCCGACCTTATCACGTGTGACTAAATTTGTTACTGATCCTGGTTTCGCGCTCGGCAAGGCTACTGCCGCCGGCATTGCAACAGGCGCTTTGCTTGATGCTCTGACAGATCTTGAAAGCAGTATTCCGCAGCTTGAGGTGCGGGAAATGGATTCTATATTGAAAGTGAAAAGCGGTCAGGTTATGGTTATCGGCGGATTGCTTGAAGATAAATTCATCACTGATGATGCTGGCGTTCCAGTAGCGGAAGATGTTCCGTATGTTGGCTCGCTGTTTAAAAATACCAGTAAAACAACTATCAAGCAGGAGCTGGTTATATTCATCCGCGCAACCATCGTTCCAAGCTCCGGCAGCGTTCATTCCGGCGACAAAGGACTTTATAACAAATTCGTAGAAGATCCTCGCCCTCTTGATTTTTAGGAGAGCAACGGTCTTGAATTTTTCATTTAATCAACTATAAATTTTCTGATTATGCGTACTAATATTCGCTATATAGTTCTGACTGCAATGCGCGACTGGCTGTTCTGGGTTTTGCTGGTTGGCGTGCTGTGTGCTGCGGCTATTTCCGGCTTACTAGGCGGCACGGCGCTGGTCGAAACACGCGAAATGACCATTACTTACGCTTCCGGCAGCGCGCGAGTTATATTAATGCTCGGCCTGATTGTTTTTGTCTGTTTTCATGTTCGCAACGCCTTTGAAACGAGAGAAATTGACGTGATACTTTCCCGGCCAATTTCCCGCGCTAATCTGGTGATTGCTTATTGGCTTGGCTTCATGCTGGTGGCCTTTATTCTACTGCTGCCAATTATAATTGTAATTGGCTTAATCGGCGCGCCGAATACGGTCGGCTTCATATTCTGGTCGCTCAGCCTGTTTATGGAAGCAGGAATTGTTGTCGCTCTCGCCTTGTTCAGCGCTCTGGCGATGCGTAGCGCCGTTACCTCCGTTTTAGGCTGCATGGGATTATATGTTATCTCGCGGATGATGGTGTTTTTTGTGATGACTTCTGAACATCCGATGTTTAACAGCCTCAAATATATCTGGTTGCGTTTTCTGATTTCCGGCATTTCCTCAGTGATTCCGCGGCTGGATTTTTTCGGCAAATCGCAATGGCTTATTTATGGCATGAAAACAGCAGCAGACTGGCAGCTATTTATAATACAGGCAGTTATTTTTGTTCCGATTCTGCTTGCCGCCTGCATCTTGGATTTTCGCCGTAAGCAGTTTTAAGGTCAGGATTAGGGGCAGGATTTATTATTATGTCACAATTTTTCTGCCATAAATCATTCACAACGCGCTTTAGTGGATTTTTCCGCTTTTACGGCTTTTTTCTGGCCTTGCTGGCTTGCAATGTCATTTTCTGGGCAAATACTAAACATATACGTCCGGAGCTGGGCGTTGTTCCTTCTGTTCCGGGCAAGGAAGAGCTGGCACTACTCAAAATGGGCGATGATCAGTTTTATTTTCGTATGCTGGCCTTGCAGATGCAAAATACTGGCGACACTTATGGCCGCTTTACGCCGCTTAAATATTATGACATGGGAAAAATAAGAGACTGGTTTACCTTGCTGGACGGACTTGATCCGGTATCTGACATGATGCCAACCATGGCCGCTTATTATTTCAGCCAGACGCAGAACCAGCAAGATGTGCGGCCTCTGGTTGATTATCTTTATGAACATTCCGTTCGTGATATTAAACGGAAATGGTGGTGGTTATTGCAGTCAATTTATCTGGCGCAATATAAGCTGAAAGATATGGATCTGGCGCTTAAAGTGTCAAAGCCGCTGGTTAATGAAGATGTTCCAATCTGGGCGCAGCAGATGGTAGCAGTTGTACACGAAAAACGCGGCGAAATGGAAGATGCCTTGCGAATAATGGAAACCATAAAAGATAACGCGGAAACTATCCCGGAGCGTGATCTTAGATATATGGTCTATTTTGTGAAAGAACGTCTTGGCCGCCTTGAAAAACTCAAGGAATTTGAAAATCTCAAAACCACTGAACAGCCGCAGGATTTTTACCGTCCAAAATTTTAG
>CAZFJN010000013.1:16956-41215 GCA_964519595.1 uncultured Rickettsiales bacterium | reverse complement strand
CGATAGTCCCGATATTGCAATGCGGCTTGTTTCTTACAAATGTCTCTTTGGTCATGAGTTTTCTCCTGATAAATAATCTAAATAATATCTAAATAATAATTTGGCAAATTAATGATTGGCAAATAGTTGATTTGCGGTTTTTAGCGGATAAATTTCACTTGTCAATCTGTCTGTGTGAATTCTGTCTGTGTAATACCAATTTGCCATCATATTGATGGCAAATTGGTATCAAAATCGCAGCCGAAAGCGCGATTTTGCGCGGCGTAGCCAGCGTAACGCAATCAATATATTGATTGCGAAATAGTATAAATTGTCTATCCATTCATCTGGCCGGACCTGATGGTTTGTTTCTAACAAATTCTGGCTGTGCATTAAGTGTATCCAGCGTTTTATTAAGCTCATCTGGTGACAATACATTCCAATGTATAGCGCCATAAGAACCATAAGTATTTTCTGTTCTAGCAATATTAACAAACCGTATTTTTACAGCGCGCATATCACCAACATTTTTAGTATTTTCAAAGGATGCTGTGCTAACATATATGTCTGGCGTATTGCCAGATTTTGAAGCTGGCTCTTCTATCATTTGCACGTAGAAATCTCGTAATTGTCCACGGGATCGCAGTTGGCGGTGTAAAGTCCAAGCGAGAATACTAATAGCATCGATATCAACATTGTCTGAGAAATTTACTATAATGTCGCCAGAGCCGGTAGCCCTAGTTGCGCTAGTTACCTCAACGCCTTCTATTGAGTTTTGCAGCAAGCTTTGCAGAACTTCTCCGAACTTGGCTATTTTTTGATTATCAATAGCTTTTCTGAACGGCTTATCTCGCTCTGCAAGTGCCTTTTTTTTAAGCCTCTCTAATTCATTTTCTTTTTCTCGATTAAGTGCATTTAAGAATATTTCTGCCAGTTCCGGCTTTTTTTTAAAATCAATCTCATGATAATAAACTCCATTTTCTTTACCGCCTCTATCGACTGGAGCATTAGGAAATAATTTATCAATAATACGATCAACCTCAGCCTCGTCATAGAAGCTTTCTTCTAAGTAGTTGCGAACCATTGTTTTAGCGTATTGCAGTCGCCTAAAAGCTTCTGAAACCTTATCTTCTCCATCATTGTCACCTTCATCTCTATTATCGCTGCTTAAAGGAAATTCGATTTTATAATATGTATATAAACCTGCTTTAGCTTTATCACTCTGCCTATATTTTTCAGGTATTATGTATTGAATATTTTTTACTATTTCGTTTACAGTATCGGCAACTTTAATTATTCTTTCTATTCTTTCCATAGAAAGAGCAGATATTGGCACACTAAAGTGGCGAGGAATTGTAACTTTTTTTGTATAGAAAGTACCATCACTTTGGTGTAAAGTAAATTTATCATAATACCATGATTTTGCAGTTCCAGCATCTACGCTTTCACTATGTGTCCGTAGAGTTTCGTCGACAATATGTTTTGCACCTAGCATCCGGAGTATTTCATAACAATCTTGTAATATTTGCTTTGTTGGTCTTAGTTGCGCTAGCTTTTCATCATAATCTGTATGATCAGGATTATAACCCCCTCCAACTTTTTCCTGGGCTTGGCAATAAATGATATGAACTTCATTTACTGCAAGAACTAATCTTTTGATTCCGTCCTTTGATGTTTCAGTATGAGGATAGCAGTATTTTAAAGGATGTTTTGGATCATTATTTGCTTTAAAATCTTCCAGAATAATGAGCGCAGCATTAGATGCTTTGTTGGCCATTTTATCATCATCACCGCTTTTCGTCATTGTAGGTCTTTCTGTATTAATTTATCTTACGATAAATATTAATTTAGATATTACAATTACAACGCGCCAGCAACTATTATCCACTGTTTGGCTAGTAGTTCGTCGGCGCGGTGGGCGGTGATTTTTGAGGCAATATAGCGGATATCGGGAAATTTCCAATCATGCGCGCGGACGGCTTTTTCCAGCTTTAAGCCGCCGCAACAGGCCAGCTCAATCGCGGTTTCGCGCGTGAAAAAGCGCAAATGTGTGCGATCAAGCAGGCCGGCGTCACGATAACGAAAATCGCCGGACAGCAGTAATTTCATAATAAATTTCAGATTGCGAATATTAGGAACTGAGATAATAAGTCGGCCATTAGCGGCCAGAAGCGGCGTTAGTTTCTGAACCTGCTGCCATGGATCAACCAGATGTTCGAGAATGTCCAGACATAAAATAACATCCAGCGAAGCGGGGGCAATTTCTGCTGCCCAGCTTGTTTCCTCAACCGTGCCTGGCCAGACAATGTTGAAATGTTTCCGTGCGGTTTCGGCGGCTTCGTTGTTTAGCTCTACTCCGGCGGTCCATAACTCAGGATGAATAGTTTTAATCAGCGCAACTGTCTCGCCGGCGGCGCAGCCAAGCTCCAGCAAGCGCCGCGGCGCAGAGGGCAGATGAGGAATTATCTCTGCTCTGGCATGTGAATGGTAATTAGACATGACCTTAGACATAAATTTATCCTATAATCTCTTCAATAATAAATAGCGGCCGCTGTTTGGTTTCCTTGTAGATACGGCCAAGATATTCGCCGATTATGCCTAGTGATATTAGCTGAATGCCGCCCATGCATAATATCGCCGCCATCAGCGAGGCATATCCGGGGGTGATGACGCCAAAGAAATATGTGCGATAAATCAGCCAGAAAGCATAGGAAAAGGAAACGAGCGAAATAATCACGCCAAGATATGTGGTTATTCGCAGCGGCAAGGTGCTGAAAGCAAATAATCCGTCTTTGGCCAGCGATACTAACGCGAAAATATTCTGTTTTGTTTTGCCGATTGCGCGTTGTGGACGGTCATAATAAACAGATGTGGTGGAAAAACCTACCCAGGCGAACAGGCCTTTCATGAAGCGCGAACGTTCCGGCAATAAGCGCAGCACGGAAACCACCTGCTGATCTAGCAGGCGAAAATCGCCGCTATTTTCCGGCAGATCAATTTGCAGGCGGCGCATAATTTTATAATAGAGAAGGGCGCTGTGGCGTTTTAGCCAGCTATCGCCACGGCGGTTTTTTCTGATCGCCAGCACTACCTTATATCCTTCGCGCCATTTGGCAACCAGCTCAGGAATTACTTGCGGAGGATCTTGTAAATCAGCATCAAAGGGAATTACCGCCTTGCCATTAGCGTGATGAAGTCCGGCGCTAAGCGCTGCTTCCTTGCCGAAATTCCGCGATAGTGACAAAATGCGAATACGGCGTTCCTGTTCATGCCAATGGCGCAATCCGCTAAGCGTTGCATCTGTGCTGCCATCGTTGATGCAGAGAATTTCCCAATCAGTAGTAATTTTTTCCAAAACCGGAAGCAGCTGTGCAAACAGCAATGACAAGCTGTCTGCTTCATTATACATCGGAATCAGAATTGTTAATTCAGGTTGGATTTCTGGAGCATTTCCCAGCATATTTTTTTCTCGTCTAAACGCTTGAGTATTGTATATTGGAGATTATCTACTCAGTATCTACTCAATGTCTTTACATAGTTATAATGAAATGTTCAACAATATCAGCCGTGATTTCGCGCTTAAAATCCACTATATACTCGATCAGCTATTGCCGCCGTTTCTGCGTGATTGCCGCTGGCTGATGATTATTCCTTTATGGCTTTTATATCAGCATCGCTACAAAGCCTATCTGGATTTTAAAGAAAAAGCCCTGGCCATGAGCGAGGATGAATTCCGCGAATTTTACCGACTGGTAAGTGATACGGCGGTTAAGCGCGAGACTGATCTTAACAAAGCCTCAATCGCAGCGATTTTATCGAATTTATCGAATATAGCAGGCGAAAAAATACTCGATGCCGGTTGTGGAAATGGCTTTCTGGCTAATTTACTGAGTGATAATTATCAAGTAACGGCGGTCGATATTATCATAGATCCGGAATTATGCAGTAAATATCCGGCGATAAATTTTCAAGCGGCGAATGTCGAGGCGCTGCCTTTTGCTGATAAATATTTCGATATGGTGATCTGCGCGCATACGTTGGAGCATGTGCGCGATATTCATGCGGCAATTGGCCAGCTGCGCCGCGTTGCTAAAAAAATAATTATTGTTGTGCCGCGCCAACGGCCTTATAAATACAGCTTCGATCTGCATCTTAATTTTTTTCCTTATCTTTATTCGCTGCCAGCAATGATCGGAAAATCTAAAGGAAGTAGCTGCGTTATGGATGTTGATGGTGATATTTTCTATATGGAAGAAAGCGCAGAATGAGGATTTTTATACAGCAAATAAGGCCAGTTTTTTTATTGAAGATTTTGCTGATTATAGCGGCGCTTGCGCTGCCTGCCGTTTATCTTATGGCAATACGCTGGCCTTTTTTTATTGACCATGTGCTGCGGTCAATGTTGCTGAATATGTCGTCAAGCGCAATATTGGATGGTGATTTATATCCGCGCTGGTTAATGGCGGCAAATTCCGGCCTGGGCAGTCCGGCGATGATTTTTCAGCCGATTTTATCTTTTTATTTAGCGTTGCCGCTTGAATGGCTTAAAGAATCTGATCGCTTTGGTTTGTGGCGATTGTTGAGCATTAATATATGCTATGTTTTTATTGGCGGATGCGGATATTATTACTGGCTGCGCGAGCATTTTGGCAATCGGCGCGCTGAATATGGCGCTATTTTATTTCTAATATCGCCGGGATTATTTGGCAGTCTTTTGCACGGAAATTCCGCTGGTTTATGCACGGCGGCGATTATTCCCTGGCTGCTGTTGTCGGCGAAAAAAACTGCTGATAATCCGGCAAGAAATGCGGTTTTTTATGCCTTGGCTCAGGCTTTGTTAGTGTTGTCACATCTGCCGACTACTCTGGTTTTCAGCGTCATTCCGCCGCTTTATGCGCTGGTTTATTCCGAGAAGGAAAAGCGCCTAAAGACTATGGTTTATCTGATTTGCGGCGGATTAGTTGGCGTGGCAATAGCCAGTATCTATTGGCTGCCGATTTTCATGAATAAAGAATTTATCTGGTATGATTCTTTTAATAGCGGATTTCTCAATTACAATGTCCATTTTCCGCGCATAGTTAAACATCCTATTATGTACGCGCAGTTTTATTTTCCGGGAATGGCTGGCATATGTTATTTACTCATTCCATTTATTTTCTGTTGCTTTGCGGTGCGAGGAAAAAATCCTTTCGCCGAACAGCGGCGGCTGATAATTTTTTTCCTTGCCATCTATGCGGCCGGATTATTCATGATTTTTCCAATTTCCAGATTTTTGTGGGATAATCTGGCGATACTCAAAGATTTGCAGGCTTCGGGAAGATTTTCGATTCTTTTATGGATTGCGGTTATTTTTATTGCAACTTGCTGGCTGGATAAAATAGGCAATCATAATCTGTTTTACACATTAGCCATTACAATGTGCATAATGATTTTTCTGTTGAACTCTAATTACTGGTACACGGCCAGACTTAGCGGATATTGGAATAATGTATATGCGAACAGGCTTATTCCTCAGAATCCGCATATGACGATCTGGATGCGAAATGCCGGAATACATGATTCGATGAATCCGCCGCGGCGATTTCTGAATGTTGCTCCATCGCGTGTTGTAAGCGGCGAGGCGGAGATTGCTGATATTATTCAGGATACACGCTCGATCAGCTTCAAGGCGCGGGTAACCTCACCAGAAGCGCTGGTAACGCTAAAACGTTACTATTATCCGGGCTGGATAGCGCCGGAAGGAATGGAAAAAGCAATCACCATCAGAGAATATGACGCGCTGCTTGCCGTCAACCTGCCACAAGGAGAATATGAAGTAACCATCAAACAACCATGGTTTCCGGGAGAAAAACTAGGACTGATTATCAGCGCCTGTGGACTATCAATTCTGCTGATCTGGACATATATCGCCAGAAGAAAAAGAGCGGCGACCTGATCGCAACCGACCTGCTGGCAGGGGCGACAGGACTCGAACCTGCAACCCCCGGTTTTGGAGACCGGTGCTCTACCAATTGAGCTACACCCCTAAAAAAGCCAATTATCGCGACAATATTACACAAGGAAATCGCCTTAGCAATGTAAAATCCGACAAAAATCGGAAAAAACATTGCCAGTCGACTAACAATTGACTATAAACCCCCTCCCGATAGATTATTGTTCGGTTTTTTTGTGTAAGGAGTGGCTTAAGTGGCCCGCGTGCGCTTGCACGCAAAGTCACTTAAAATATTGACCACTCCTGCATGATGTTGGTTTTTTGTGGAGGAGTGGCCGAGTGGTCAATGGCAGCAGACTGTAAATCTGCCCGCGTATGCGTTCGCTGGTTCAAATCCAGCCTCCTCCACCACCGCTTTTGCCCGCGCCTTTGGCGCGGCCTTGCAAAAGCGAGTGTCCGGCATAGCCCGAAGGGCGACGACGGACTGTCACATAATAACCGAAAATCCCGATTCCGGCATAGCCTTGCATAGCTGAAGCGAAGAGCAAACGACGACGGACTGGCGCTATCTGCTGTGAATTTTCTCGCTGTTGGCTTTTTTCTAAATTTTTTATCAGATTTTTTTATCAGCTTGTCATTGGCTTGACTGGCTATTGCTTGATTATCCTGATTTTTGTATTAATTTTAGATAAAATTGTTTCTTTAACTAAAAATTAACCATTTATGTGGTATTGTGTAAAGATAAGTTAAATAAATATTGGCTATTTATTGATAAATGGTTATGATATTATTATAGAATGGATAACAAGATAATCGGATAATCAGATAATCAGATAATCAGATGACCAGATAATCAGATGATCAGATGAGTAGGTAATAGGATTCCAGATAATAAGGCGATCTGATCATTTGGTTACGGATAATCTGATCATCCTCTTAATCTGCTACTCCTAAATTTTCTTTATCTTTTATTTACCATACGCTACAAGGGCGCATAAAGCTTTACCGCAATCACTAGCAAATCTAAACAAATCTGACATAAAACTGACATTTAACGGGGATATTTATTATGGCAAGTTCCAATAAAATTCGTGGCACTAAAGGCAACGATCTAATGTATGGCACTGGCCTTAATGATTTAATTGATGCGAATCTTGGTGATGACATTGTTTATGGTGGCAATGGCAATGATGAGATTCACGGCAGCTTTGGCAATGATACTCTCTATGGTGACGCTGGAAATGACAAGATTCTAGGCGGCAAGGGCAATGACAAAATTTTCGGCGGCTTGGGCAATGATAATCTCTTTGGTGATTATGGTGACGACGAATTAAACGGCAATGAAGGCGATGATATAATCGGCGGTGGTCCTGGCGCGGATATTCTGCGCGGCGAGTCTGGCAATGATAAGCTTATGGGCGGCCCTGGCGCGGATATTCTTCTCGGCGGCGCGGGCAATGATGAATTAATGGGCGCGGAAGATAATGACCAGCTATTCGGCGGTGGCGGCAATGATAAATTAACTGGCTCCACCGGCAATGATCTTTTGAAAGGCGAGCTTGGCAACGATATTCTTAATGGCGGAAAAGACAATGATACTCTCTATGGCGGCGACGGCAATGACCAATTATTAGGCAGCGATGGCGATGACGTTCTTTATGGTGATGCTGGCGATGATATGCTTGATGGCGGCCTTAACAGCGACACTTATTTTGGTGGCACAGGCACTGATACAGCGCGGATATATGGCGAACTTACAGATTTTCTGATTACCGTTGACGAAGAAAACGGCACATTATTGCTGCGTGATTTAAGAGATGAAAAAGCAGCTACGGATGTTATTCATAGCGACGTTGAATTTATTCAGTTCAATCAGGTTAAGAAAACATTCACCGAGCTGTTTGAAAATCCACCTCCTCCGCCTGATGATCCGGATGATGTTGGTAGTGGCGGCGGCGGCGGTGGCGGCAACGAGCCTCCTCCTCCAGTTCCGCCAGTTCCGGGAACTGAAAAAACTTATATTGTTTCCAAAGACGGCAGCGGTGATTTCACCTCTATTCAAGCGGCGATTAACGCTTCCAAGCCTGGCGATACGGTGATTATCAAAGGCGGCATCTATGATGAAGCAATAAAAACCAAAAAACATGCTCTCGAAGAAGCAAAAATTACCATCAAAGCGGCTGAAGGCGAATATGTTGAAATATTTGAATTGAAGGTAACAAAAGATCACCATGTGTTTGAAGGCATCACTGTAAACCACAAATGGGCAGAAAGTGATGCGGTGCAGATTGGCAGAGCTGATCATATTACAATGCGCGGAATGGAAATTAAAAACGGAATGCGCGATGGTATTGATATTGCCGACAGCAACCATATTCTTCTGGAGAATATGAATGTTCACCATTTCCTCAAAGGCACATTTGAAACACAGCAGGATGCACATGCGATAGTTGCTTCCAAAGTAATCGGCCTTACCGTTCGTGATAGTGATCTGCACCATGTTTCCGGCGATCTGTTTCAGGCTGATCCGAATCGCGGCGCGATACGTGGAAAAATAACCACAGATATTCTCTTTGAGCGCGTCAACATGTATACTTCAGCTCTCGATGCGAATTATGTTGGTTGGAAAAAAGGCGAAATTCCTGGCGAAAACGCAATCGACACGAAAGTGGTAAAATGGGAAGTTCAAGCTGCGGAAATGCCGGAATCAGCGCGGATGCACATTACTGTTAAAGATGTGACCGCCTGGGGATTTGTCAAAGGCGATTACATCAATAATCGCGCTGTTTTCAATATGAAAGAAATGATTGAAGCAGTATTTGATAATGTAAAAGTTTTTGATTCCGAGATAGCTTTCCGCGTGCGCGGTGGCAGTGGCAACGCTAATGTTACCATCTTAAATTCAGATATCTCAAATGTGGATATAGCGGTTCGCGCTGAGGACAATGTTCACAGCCTTGCCATACATAACACTCTATTTGGCGAAAATATTGGCAATCAATTCCGGATTGTCGCAGGAAATAACAGCGCAACCTGGGACATTATCAACAATTATTTCATGGAAAGCAAACATCTGGTCGCTTCTGATCCTAGCAATACGCTGTTTTCCGGACAGAATCTGTTTGAAGGTGATGCTGGCAATAACAGCATTAACGGCAACACTAGCGCCAATTTAATTCTTGGCGATGCCGGGCAGGATATATTAAACGGCTTAGGCGGCGCGGATATAATTTACGGCGGCGCTGGCAATGATATACTCGATGGCGGCGTCGGCGCTGATCTGCTCAATGGCGGTGACGGCGTTGATACGGTTACTTATGGTTCTTCCAATGCCGGAGTTACGGTTAACCTTGCAACTGGCGCGGCTAGTGGCGGCGCTGCTGCCGGAGATGTTTTGCTTGCTCTGGAAAATGTAATCGGCTCGGCTTATGCTGATAATTTAACTGGCGATGAAGGAGCTAATAAATTATTTTCCAGCAATGGTAATGACGTTATTAACGGCGCTGGCGGCGCGGATCTGCTGGCTGGCGGCCTTGGCGCTGATCGCTTTGTTTATCTCAGCACTGATGATTCCGGCAAAGTCAGCGGCGAGTGGGATAAAATTCTTGATTTCAACAAAAGCCAGAACGACCTTATTGACCTTTCCGCTTTTGCTGGAACTGTTAGTTTCAAAGGAACATCCGGCTTTGTAGATAACGGTGCGCCGCAAGTTAATTATACGCAAAATGGCGGCAACACTTTTGTGCATCTGGATGTTGACGGCAATAAAGTTGTCGATATGACAATTGAGCTAACCGGCTTGCATAGCCTAACGCAAAGTGATTTCGTTCTGTAGAGATATTCTGAATCATATTTATTTTGATTTTTAATTTTTCTTTTAATCTTTATCTGACACTATAGCGCTTGATTAAAAATCAGGCGCTATAGTTTATGCTCTGCGCCATTGGAAGAGCGTTTTATAATGGCAGATTCAGATTTACAGCTTTCTTCAATGATTGATAAATTAAAGCCAGTGGCGTGGGCAGTAAGCGTTATCAGCTTTTTTATCAATCTCCTCATTCTGCCAATGTCTATTTATTCATTGCAGGTAATGGACCGCGTGGTCAGTACTGGCAGCATTCCAACTTTGCTATGGCTTACTATCATCATGCTGGCAATGTTTGTGGTGGTTGGTATTCTGCAATCTGTGCGTAGCCTGATAATGATTGGCGCGGCAGAATGGTTTCATAATCAGGCCTCAGCGCGTGTTCTGCCAAAAATGCTCGCGCAAACAGCTTCCGAAGGCAAAGGCGCGCAGCATATGCGCGATGCGGCGGTTCTTAAACAATTTATGATTGGCAATGCTCCTATTGCCATTTTTGATGCGCCGTGGTCGATATTATATATTGGCGGACTTTTCCTGATTCATGTCATGCTTGGCTGGCTGGTTCTTGCCGGCGCAGTGCTGCTGGTGTGGTTAGCGTGGATTCATGAGGTAATGATGAAAAACACCATGAACCGCGCCGGAGATGTACAAATGCGCGGCCTGCAGGAGCTGGAAATGGCAACGCATAATGCTGAAATTATCGAGGCAATGGGAATGAGCCGGGCATTAATTCAGCGCTGGCAGAAAATGCAACATGCTGCCGAGATTTTCCTAAAACGCGGCAATCAGCATTCAGCAATGATTCAAGGTCTTACCAAATTTCTGCGCCTTTCTTTACAGATTCTGGTTACTTGCGTTGCCGCATATCTAACCGTTCATGGCGGCCTTACTGTCGGCGCTATTATTGCTTCTTCGATTCTGGCCAGCCGCGCGCTTGCACCGTTTGAGGCGGCAATTTCCAGCTGGAAATCATGCAGCGAGGCAAATAGCGCTTATAAAAGACTGTTGCCATTACTGTCTGATGATCTTACGCCTGATTATATGACTCTGCCGCCGCCGCTTGGCGTATTGTCGGTTGAGCAGGCCAGCTATAATATTTCCGGCATTGATCAGCCGATTTTACAAAAGCTCAATTTCGCGCTGGAAAAAGGCGATTTGCTAGGAATAATTGGCGCCAGCGGTTCAGGAAAATCAACTCTGGCGCGGCTGGTGCTTGGAATTACGCCGCTTTCTTCAGGAGTTGTCCGGCTCGATGGCGCTGATATCACACAATGGAAAAAAGAAGTTCTTGGTCGTTATATTGGCTATCTGCCGCAGGATGTTGAGCTGTTTGCCGGCAGTGTAAAAGACAATATCGCGCGTTTCGCGCCTGATCCGGCAGCGGAAACAGTGGTGGAAGCGGCAATGCTGGCCAGCGCGCATGAGCTTATTTTACGCCTGCCAAAAGGCTATGATACAGAAATAGGAGCTGGCGGCTTGCGTTTATCAGCCGGACAACGGCAACGCATTGGCCTTGCTCGCGCCTTATACGGAAATCCTAAATTGCTGGTATTAGACGAACCTGATGCAAGCCTTGATGAAACTGGCCAGCAAGCATTAATCGCCGCTCTGCAGGAAGCAAAAAAACGCCAGATCACCACCCTGCTTATCACACACCGTAAATCTCTGCTGGTGAACGCCAGCCATTTGCTGGTTCTGCGCGAGGGAACAATGCAGGCTTTCGGCACTGTTGATAAAGTTCTCTCCTCGCAGACGGAGCGTTCCGCATCATGAAACTATTTAAAAATTCATCATCTAAATCGCCATTTAACGCAGTTCCTAACGCAGCTCCGCCTTCCGAAAAGCCGCGTAAAAACAGCGGCAATTTCCTGCGCCGCTCATTGCTGATAATCGCTGATTTTTTTAATATTCTCACTAAAAGCAGCTATAATGGAGATAATGCGGCAATCGCCAGCGTCTATACGCCGCTGCGTTATGGCATAATTTCTATTACCGCAATCAGCCTGATTACGCTGGTTTTTGGCGCGGCAGTTCCGATTGACAGCGCCGCCATCGCGCATGGCACAGTTGCAGTGATGTCGAAGCGGAAAACCGTGCAACATTTAGAAGGTGGCATTATCAAAACTATTCTGGTTGCCGATGGACAAATCGTCCAGTCCGGCCAGATTCTTATTGAAATGAGCGACATCGCGCCAAAAGCCAACCGTGATATAATCGAAAAGGAATTATGGCAGCATCGCGCCGCGCAATCGCGACTACTGGCGCTGCAACAGCGAATCAGGGAACTTGTCTATCCGCCTGAGATGGAAAAAATCGCCGAGATCTTTCCGGATATGAAACAAACCATGCAGACACAGCATCAGCTTTTTGCAATACAGCGCGATACGCAACAGGGAAAAATTGATTCACTAGTCCAGCGTATCGAGCAATCAAGGGAAGAAATAAAAGGCCTGCAAGCGCAGGTTAAAAGCTCAGAAATCCAGCTTGAATATATTCAGGAAGAAATTGCCGCGGTAGAACATCTGCTTAATCAGGGACTGGCCACTAAACCACGAATGCTCGCCCTGCAACGCGCGGCGGAAGAATTGCGCGGCAATCGCGGCCAGAATCTGGCGATGATCGCGCGCGCCAGGCAAACAATCACTCAGTCAGAAATAGAAGTGGAAAATCAGGAAAATGATTTCGATAGCAGAATCGCTGAGGAATGGCGCGAAGTTCAGGAAAAAATCGCCGATGGTGAAGAAAAATTACGCGCGGCTGATGATGTTATGGAACGCACCATTATTGTAGCTCCTACGGAAGGAATCGTAACCGGCCTTAAATTTCATACAATTGGCGGCGTAGTAGCGCCAGGAGCGCCAATTCTGGAGATAGTTCCACAAAATGACGCGCTGATTCTGGAAGTGAAAATCAAGCCAAATGATATTGATGTGGTAAAGCCCGGCCTTGATGTGCATATCGTATTTTCTGCTTATAAAACGCGGAAAATGCCGGTTACAATGGGAAAAGTCACACAAATATCCGCTGATGCCTTCACAGAACAGCTAGGCGGACAGAATGTTTCCTATTACTCAGCCAGAGTAGAAGTAACTAAAGATTCACTGGCCGCGCTCGATAAAAACACGCCGCTGCAACCAGGAATGCCCGCCGAAATCTATATAAAAACCGGCGCAAGATCATTCCTAAGCTACCTCCTCCAGCCAGTAACAGAAAGCATGACAAAAGCCTTCAAAGAGGAATAAAATAATCAGAAATCAAAATAGTTTAAAATAATAATTTAAAATAATTTATAGGCATGGATACCATTTATGGTATATAATGTAAAAATGAATGGCAAGTGGTGTACGATCATCGTGCCGTAAAAGAATTATGATTAATATGAAAAAGAAAGATACATCAATACCAGCAAGAGAACTCCATAAGAAATGGATGAAAAACACTAGCTACCGCAAGGCGTATGACGCTCTGGAAGATGAATTTGCGTTGGCGTCGGCATTGATTGAAGCGCGTGCCAAAGCAGGCTTAAGCCAAGCGCAACTGGCCAAACGCATGGGAACTACTCAGCCGTTCATTGCGCGTATGGAAAGCGGCAGGCAACTGCCCAGCTCCACCTCATTGCTGAAACTTGCCAAAGCCACCGGCCTTAAACTTAGACTATCATTTGTCGAAGCGTGAAGCGCTTCGATATTTATAACGGAAAATCGTAAGACAAAACAAAGCCGTCCGGTTTAAGGCTAAGAACAGCACTGGCATCGCCGAATGGTGAAGATAGCTCGGTTGGCGTTTGCCAGTTTTGCGTTGTGGCTGCTGCTTGCTGTAGCGCATTGAGTATTTTTTCAAGCCTGTCAGCCTCGCCATTTTTTAACGGCAGCAGCCGGATCTGCTGGTGAATAAACGCAAACAGCAATTCACCTTTCTCCACAGGAATTCCTTGCAGCTGGCTGAATTTGTAGCTGAATCCATAATGCACACAGCCGCCAGCTGAAAATTCCACCATCGCGCCGGAAGAAAGCTGAACAATGTGCGAAAATCTTCTGTTCTTTGCGTCCAATTCAGGAGCTTGTATAGTTTTTACAGAACCAGCAGAATGATCAATAGGCGAAGTAAGCGCGGTAAGATCAAGAATACAATCGGCCGAAGACCACGCGCTCGCCACATTAATATGGAAAAATAAAAAACCAGCGAAAAAAAAGAAACAAAATCGCATCACTATAACCCCTGGTCAGCCAATAAAACACTTGATGACAGTATAGTTTAAAACTCCACAATTGCCAGATCAAGTCGTAAGGTTTACAGTTGATGCGTTGATGTACGCAGTGGTTAGATAACAAAACATACCGCATATTTTAAACCAGCCCGTCTTCGCTTGCGCTATGAAGGAATCGGGGTTTTCGGTTATTATGTGACAGTCCGTCTTCGCCCTTCGGGCTATGCCGGACACTCGCTTTTGCAAGACCGCGCTTTGGGCGCGGGCAAAAGCGGTGGTGGAGGCGACAGGAATCGAACCCGCGACATTCTGCTTGCAAAGCAGACGCTCTACCAACTGAGCTACGCCCCCCTTTATCTTTAGCTGTTTTTCTTCTTTTTAGTGGTTTCCGCTTGGTTGGTTTGCGGCTATACCGGAATTATACAGCATTTGCGAGGCGCGATGATTAATCGAACTTGTGATACTGTCAAGCAGATAGTTTTAGCAGATAGTTTTAGGTAGGTGGTTTTTGGCAGATAGCTTTCTTGTTTCAGCTATAGTTTGACAGTAGGTTATTAGCTATTATTCTGCTTTGGTTATTCTGCTGTGCGGTTTTTATATTTTTAAGGATTTTTGGAGTTATTATCATGTTTAATATTGCAGGCAAAAAATCATTAATTACTGGCGCTAGTGGCGGTATTGGCGGCGCTATTGCTGCTGTTTATTCTCGCTCTGGCGCTGCTTTGGCGATTTCCGGCAGCAGGCAGGAAAAGCTTTTATCTTTAATTGCGGAGATAGAGGCGTCTGGCCATAAGAAGGCGGATATTTTTCCGCTTATCTGTGACCTTACTAATCTGGCAACTGTTGAGAATCTGGTTAAAGAAGCAGAAGAAAAGCTCGGCCAGCTTGATATTCTGGTGCTGAATGCCGGAATAACTCGTGATAATATCACTATGCGGATGAAGGATGAGGAATGGCAGCAGGTTATAGATGTCAATCTCACCGCTAATTTTAAACTCGCCCGCGCGGCGATGCGCGGCATGATCAAGCGCCGCTATGGGCGGATTATTTTTATAACCTCAGTGGTTGGACATTCGGGAAATCCCGGGCAGGCCAATTATTGCGCGACTAAGGCCGGTTTAACCGGCATGGCGAAATCACTGGCGCATGAGCTGGCTGGTCGCAATATAACCGTCAATTGCATTGCGCCTGGTTTTATTGCCACCGCGATGACAGATTCGCTAACTGACGATCAGAAAGCCAGAATAACCGCCAATATTCCCGCCGGAAAAATGGGCAGCGCCGCTGATATCGCCGCCGGAGCCTTGTATCTGGCCAGCGATGAAGCCAGCTATATAACCGGACAGACCTTGCATATTAATGGCGGAATGTATATGTAGGGATGTATGAAAGCATTAGTAAAATCCAAGGCAGAAGAGGGATTATGGCTGGCCGATGTGGCTGAGCCGGATTATGGCATTAATGATGTTCTGATCAAAGTTATAAAAACCGGAATTTGTGGCACTGATGTGCATATTTATAACTGGGATAGCTGGGCGCAGAAAACCATCAGAATTCCAACTGTAATCGGCCATGAATTTGTCGGCAGGATTGTAGCGACCGGCAGCAATGTCAGCGGCCTCAAAGAAGGCGATATGGTAAGCGCCGAGGGGCATATTGTCTGTGGTCATTGTCGTAATTGTCTGGCTGGAAGGCGGCATTTATGCGCGCATACGCAGGGCGTTGGCGTGAATCGTGATGGTGCGTTTGCCGAATATGTTGCTGTTCCGGCGGTTAATATCTGGTCATGCAGCAGCACTTTGCCGCTTGAATATTTTGCTATTTTTGATCCGCTTGGCAATGCCGCGCATACGGCGCTGTCATTTGATTTGGTTGGCGAGGATGTGTTGATTACCGGCGCTGGTCCTATTGGCATTATGGCGATTCCGATGGCACGGCGCGTTGGCGCACGGCATATTGTGGTTACGGATGTGAATGATTACCGCCTTGAGATGGCGAAGAAAATGGGCGCAACTGCGGTGGTTAATGTGGCGAGGGAAAATCTCCGCGAGGTGATGAAAAATCTACACATGCAGGAAGGTTTTGATGTCGGATTGGAAATGTCGGGAAATCAGGCGGCGCTGAATACGATGATTGAGACGATGTGCCATGGTGGCAAAATCGCCATGCTTGGAATTCAGCCGGAGAAAACTGCAATTGACTGGGACGCGGTTGTCTTCAAAGGGCTGACCATCAAAGGCATTTATGGTCGCCAGATGTTTGAAACATGGTACAAGCTGACTGCCATGTGCGAAACCGGCATGGACATTGCGCCAATAATAACGCACCGTTTTTCTTATAAAGACTTCCAGCAGGGATTTGATGTAATGCGCTCAGGAAAATCCGGCAAGGTGGTGCTGGATTGGGCTTGACAGCAGGGCGGCAATGCCGTATAGTGAGTCTATGGATATTTTTCGTACCAGCATTTATGCCAAACGCGCTAAAAAACTTTTACGTGACGCAGAAATGAAAAAAGCAGAACAAGAAATTGTAACAGCTCCAGACGCATGGCCAATTGTAGCGGGTACGGGCGGTGTTCGTAAGGCGCGGGCGGCACGTGGGAACTCAGGAAAAAGCGGCGGAGTAAGGATTATTTACTACTACATGGCAAATAACGACCATCTTCATCTGCTCGATATTTACGCCAAAAACGAACAAGATAACATCACGGATGAAGAGAAAAAATTCTTTCGCAGTATTGTGACAAATATCAAGGAGTGTACATAATGAAAAAGACAAAAACCAAATCCACAGCAGCAGGAAAACGGCTCATTGCAGCAGGTAAAGAAGTGCTTGCACATTATCGTGGTGAAATAACGCTGCCATCATACACCATCAATGTTCCTACAGATGTGGACGTTAGCAATATTCGCAGGAAGCTAGGCTATAGCCAACGTGAATTTTCAGAACATTATGGCTTTGCCATTAGTGCGGTCAAAGATTGGGAGCAAGGTCGCAGGAAGCCTGAACGTGCTGCACGTATCTTTCTTGCGGTAATTGCCATGAATCCAAAAATCATCGAAAAGGCATTGGCAAAATTATAGGCAAAATTATAGCTGTTTACACGAGTGTTACCAGAAGCTAATTATGGCTCATGAATAATGACTTAAACGATTTTCTTGCTGCTGAACTCGCTCTTATGGACAAGGTGGGAACGCGGAAGGCTTTTCGTTATATTGATTCGCCGATGGCGACCTCTGTTGCCATGAGCGGGAAGAACAGCGCGATACTGGTTCTTTCCGCTAATAATTATTTAGGGCTGGCTGATCATCCGGAAGTTGTGGCCGCCGGAATTGAGGCGCTTAAACAATATGGCGCAGGAACGGCGTCAGTGCGGTTTATTTGTGGGACTTTTTCCATTCACCGCCGGATTGAGGAAGCGCTGGCGCGGCTGCACTCGCAGGAGGCGGCCTTGACTTACGTTTCTTGCTGGACGGCAAATACCGGGCTGATTCCGGCGATCAGCGGCGAGGGTGATGTGCTGATTAGTGATTCGCTCAACCATGCTTCGTTGATTGACGGTTGCCGCGCTTCGAAAGCAAAGCGTCTGGTTTATGCACATTCAGATATGGCGGCGCTGGCGGCGAAATTACAGGAAGCATCTGGCGCGCGGCGTATTTTTATCATAACGGATGGTGTGTTCAGCATGGAAGGTGATGTTGCCAGGCTGCCGGAGATTATTGAATTAGCCAAAAAACATAACGCTACCGTAATCCTTGATGATTCGCACGGTGTTGGCGTGATGGGAAAATATGGACGCGGCACGGCCGAGCATTTTGGCGTTGAGCAGGAAATTGATATTGTCACAGGAACGCTGGGCAAGGCCTTAGGTGGCGCGGCGGGCGGTTATGTTGCGGCTTCGCGGGCGGTTATTGATTATTTGCAGCAGGTTTCGCGGCCGCAGCTTTTTTCCAATGCGCTGCCGGCAACGATTGCCGGAAGTGCGCTGCGGGCGATAGAGATTATGCAGGATGAACCGCAGCGCGTGGCGCGGTTGCATGAAATTACCGGCATCATGCGCGAGGGATTAAAGGCGCTGGGATTTAATCCTCTGGAAGGCGAATCGGCAATTATTCCGCTTATAGTTGGCGAAACTTCCTTTGCCATTCGCATGAGCGAGGAGCTGCTGGAAGAAAATATTTTTGTAACCGGATTTGGTTATCCGGTTGTGCCGGAAGGGGCGGCGCGCTTGCGTTTGCAAATGTGTGCGACTCTTACTGATGAGCAGATAAAATTTGCGCTGGCTGGTTTTGAAAAAGTCGGAAAACGGTTAAAGTTGATATAAAACAGCATGTTAACAATATTAACATAACCGTAACACAACATCTCCCCTTATTATGATATAAAAGAAAATGGATAGTTGCGCCGCAAAACTGTCAGCGCAAAACTATCGCCGCAAAACTATCGTCGCGCAACTATCAAAAGTGGCGGAGCTTGCTGCGACCAGAGAAATAATGTGAACAGAGAAATAACGACTAAAAAACAATGTCTGTTGCAAACGATAAAAAAGAACAAGAAGATCTGTTGAAAAAACCACCTTCTGATGGTCTGGTGGTGTTTAATCGCGCGCTTTATACTGGAATTGGTTTTGGCGTTAACGAGGCAAGTTCGCTATGGATCACTAATCAGTTCATGCTTGGCAAAAATCTGTTTGCCAAAGTTCCGCTGCTTGAAAAATTTGGCGCATGGTTCAGCAAGGATGGTTTTGAGCGCGCTAGTGAGTGGATTGCAAAAACTTTCAAATTCAAAGAAAAAATTGCCAGTGACGGTAAAAGAATAACGCCAAAAGCTAATGCTGGAAATGCTTTGCTGATGGTAACTCTGATCAGCGGCGGAACTTTACTGATTTTGCCAATGAAGATATTGGAAGAAAGCCAAGCCTACTGGGTTAAAAAAACTGATCATTTTCTCGACTGGATACGTGGCAATAAAATGAGCGCCGAAGAAGTTGCTGCGCGTGATGCGGAGGTTGAGCAATATATTGCCTGCTCGCCAAAGCAATCATGGCCAAGCATGATGTTTGGACGAGTTGTCGCGGTAGGCTCAAGCATTGCCACAGGAACATTTTTAGTTGGTGAGGAAAATAACCGGAAATTGATGAACTGGTCGGAGAAAATCTTAACCGGCGGCAAAAAACCGAAAATGCAGACGGCGCATAGCTGGGCGAATTATGCGCGGCTTTTAAGCGTTGAAACATATTCCTGCGCTATTTCTTCAGTTGTTTTGGAAGTAATGAGCAAGCTGTTTGCCAAGCATAATTCCAAGCCGCATAATCCTGAAATATGCAATAAAAAAACCGCCGCTGATAATGCGACTGATAGTAGTGCTGATAATATTGTCGCCGCAGATACAGCAGATACAAATGCTGCAGCATCATCTTCTATTGCTTCTGCAAATGCTTCGCCTTGTGAAAAAAGCTTCTGCAAAAAAATAAATGCACAGAAAGAACAGGCCGCGCAAATTCCCGCTGTCGCAATGAGTTAACTGTTTCTATAGCTGTTTATAGCTGTCTATAGAAGTTTATATCTGTTGATAGAGCTTTTCCTATAGCTTTTTTTCTAGACAATTCAGTAACATCATGATAGCTAGCACGAATCGCTTGACGTTTAGAGCTATCGCGCTATGTTGCACGGCTCGTTGTCCGGGTGGTTATGATTTCCGGCAGAACGGTTTTTACAAAACTCTATTCTTTACGAAACAATATAAGGACTAGCATCATGAGTGACATTGCTGAACGTGTAAAAAAGATTGTGGTTGAACATTTAGGCGTTGAAGAAGCCAAAGCAGTTCCTACCGCCAGCTTTATTGACGATCTTGGTGCTGACAGCCTCGATACGGTTGAGCTGGTTATGGCCTTTGAAGAGGAATTCAATATTGAAATTCCGGATGATGCTGCTGAGAAGATTATGACGTTGCAGGATGCCGTCAACTTCATTCAGCAGAACGCTAAAGCCGCTTAATTCTCGTGGCAGCCGTGCGTCGTGTCGTTGTAACAGGGCTTGGTCTTGTCACGCCTCTTGGCTGTGGTGTTGAGGCCACGTGGCGGCGCGTTGTCGGCAGCGAATCAGGCATCAGGAAAATTGAGCATATTGATGTTTCTGATCTGCCCGCGCGTATTGCCGGAGTTGTTCCGCGCGGCAATGCCGAGGACGAATTTAATCCTGACACTTACATTGAGCCTAAAGAGCAGAAAAAAATGGATGATTTTATCCATTTCGCCATTGGCGCTGCTTCGCAGGCAGTTCAGGATGCTGGCATAGAGAATCTTTCCGAAGCGCAGAAGCTACGTGCCGGAGTTATGATTGGCTCAGGAATTGGCGGCCTTAATCTGATTGAAAATACGGTAAGGACAATGATTGAAAAAGGGCCGCGCCGCGTTAGCCCTTTTTTCATTCCGGCCTCGCTTATTAATCTTGCTTCCGGACAGCTTTCCATAAAATACGGTTTTAAAGGCCCTAATCATGCTGTTGTTACCGCCTGCTCAACAGGCGCACATGCAATCGGCGATGCGGCTCGCCTGATTCAGTTTGATGATGCAGATATAATGGTTGCCGGAGGAACGGAAGCTACTATCTGCCGGATCGGATTAGCCGGATTTGCTGCTGCGCGGGCTTTATCAACAGCCTATAATGACAATCCGCAGCAGGCTTCAAGGCCCTGGGATAAGGGGCGCGATGGTTTCGTAATGGGCGAAGGCGCCGGCATAGTTATTCTTGAAGAATATGAACATGCCAAAGCGCGTGGTGCTAAAATTTACGCGGAAGTAATTGGCTATGGCTTGTCAGGAGATGCTTATCATATAACCGCTCCGGCTCCGGAGCATGATGGCGCATTCCGCGCAATGGCAGCTGCACTTAAACGCGCCGGAATAAAACCGGATGAGGTTGATTATATAAATGCACATGGAACATCAACGCCGCTTGGTGATGAGCTGGAATTAAAAGCGGTTAAAAATCTTTTTGGCGCGGCGGCTTATAAGCTGTCAATGTCTTCGACAAAATCCTCAATTGGCCATTTACTTGGCGCAGCCGGAGCGGTTGAGGCGATTTTCTCAATTCTGGCGATTGTTCATCAGATAGCGCCGCCAACGCTTAATCTTGATGATCCTTCGGAAGGTTGTGATCTTGATCTGGTCGCACATAAAGCAAAACCAAGAGCAATAAATATTGCCTTGTCAAACAGTTTTGGCTTTGGCGGAACAAATGCCAGCCTGTTGCTTAGAAAAATTTTGTAGCTTATTTTTTAGCATTATATTTTAGCATTATTTTTTTCTGGCAATTATTTCTTCTGGTGCTTGACGCTGGCAGAAAACACGTCATCATAGGCAGATGAAGAAGGCGCTTAATTTTTTATTATATCTTGTTTTATTGCTGATCCTGTTTGCCGCAGTTAGTTTTGCGCTGGTTGATGTTTATTTAAAAACTCCTAATCAACTGGCCGGAGATAAAAATGTAATTATTCGTAAATCAACCGGAGCGTTGGAAATAGCCAGAATTTTAGGCGAGGCGGAAGTTATTCGCTTTCCGCATATTTTTTATCTTTCGCAGCTTGCTGGCGGAAATGCGCGCAAATTCAAAGCCGGAGAATATATTTTTGCTGCTGGAATAACTCCGGCGGAGGCGGCGCGTAAACTTGCTGCCGGCGAGGTGGTTATTCATAAAATAACCATTCCTGAAGGCTGGAATATCAGCGATGTGCGAAGCTTATTGCTGGCTGATGAAATTCTCCACGGAGAAATAACTTTGCCGATGCCGGAAGGTAGCGTGTTGCCGGAAACTTATCATTATATTTACGGCGATACGCGCAATGATCTGCTGCTTAGAATGCAAGCTTCCATGGACAAGGCGCTGTCGGAAAGTTGGGAAAATCGCGCTGCCGGATTACCGCTTAATAATAAGCAGGAGGCGCTTATTCTTGCTTCAATTGTCGAAAAAGAAACAGGCGAGGTTTCAGAAAGAGCGCGCGTTGCGGCGATCTTCATCAATCGCCTGCGTCGCGGAATGCGCCTGCAAACTGATCCGAGCGTGATTTATGGCATAGAGCAGTTAAGCGGCGAAAAAATGAATCGTCCGTTAAACAGCGCAGATCTCGGAATTAACAGCTTATATAACAGCTATCTCTTTGCCGGCTTACCGCCAACGCCGATTGCCAATCCGGGAATTGCCGCAATTAAAGCAACGCTAAATCCTCTAATAACTGACGAGCTGTATTTTGTGGCAACCGGATCAGGAGGACATAATTTCGCAAAAACCCTCGACGAACATAATAAGAATGTGGCAAGTTACCGTAGGGTTTTAGAAAGAAGCAGCCAGTAGCGTATTTTTCAGTAGGCAGGCGATAGTCATTGGCCCTACTCCGCCGGGAACTGGCGTTATTGCGGCGGCTATATTCTGGCAGGAAGCAAAATCAACATCGCCAACCAGCTTGTCGCCGACGCGGTTTATTCCAACGTCAATGATTGTTGCGCCTGGCTTTAACCATTCGCCCTTGACCATTTGTGGTTTGCCTACTGCGGCGACAACTATGTCGGCATTTTTGAGCAGTTGTGGAAGGTTGGTGGTTTTTGAATGCGCGATAGTGACCGTGCAGTTTTCGCGCAGTAATAGTTGCGCCATTGGTTTTCCTACGATGTTTGAGCGGCCAATAATCACCGCATGAAGTCCGGAAATGTTTTTAATATTATCTTTAAGCAGCATCAGGCAGCCAAGCGGCGTGCATGGTATAAAGCCGTTCTGGTTAGTGGCTAGCTTTCCGGCGTTTATAACATGAAAACCATCAACATCTTTTTCCGGCGCAATGCTTTGAATAACCGCTTCTTCCGAGATATGCGCTGGCAATGGAAGCTGGACTAATATTCCATGAATTTTCTGATCAGAATTGAGTTGCTCAATAAGCGCCAGCAGTTCGCTTTGTGGAACTGAGTCAGGCAGCTTATATTCAAATGAATTCATTCCGGCGGCAATAGTCTGTCTGGATTTATTGCGTACATAAACAATGCTGGCCGGATTTTCGCCAACTAGTACCACCGCCAGACCAGGAGTTATTCCGCGACTGGCTTTAAGCTTGGCAACACGTTTTGTGATATTTTCACGCAATTGCTCAGCGAATAGTTTTCCGTCGATAATTTTTGTGTTAATTGAAGAAATGCTCATGTAATTTTCCAGAATCTTATGAAATAATCATGTACTTAATCGTAAAATCTTCTAATTATCAACGATAATGAACGATATTCTATAATGAACGATATTCTATATCATCTTGAAACTATCATTAAACAGCGCCGCAATGCCAGCGCTGAGCAATCGTATATTGCGCTGCGTCTGCAGCAGGGTACGGAAAAAATCGCGCAGAAGCTTGGCGAAGAGGCGACAGAGACAATTATCGCCGCGATGAAGAAAAATAAACAGGAAATAATTTCCGAAAGCGCTGATTTATTGTTTCACTGGCTGCTATTACTTGCTGATAGCGGAGTGAGCGTTGCGGAAGTTTTTGCCGAGCTTAAACGTCGCGAAGGAACATCAGGACTTGACGAGAAGGCATGTCGTAAGGCAAATAACCAGGAAAAATGAAATAAAGAAAAATGTTCAATTATTTGATTAATGAAATAATGCTTAAATTTAACTCGAAATTTAATGGAAAATTATGACCAGCATCAGCCAACAGGATATAAATACTTTATTCACAGAAGCACACACGCACAGCGTCTGGCTTAATAAGCCGGTTGATGATGAGCTGCTCAAGCGAGCTTATGATCTGGCGAAAATAGCGCCAACATCAGCTAACTGTTCGCCGATGCGCGTTGTGTTTGTGAAATCTGCAGCGGCGAAAGAGCGTTTAAAACCATGTCTGGCGGCTGGAAATATTGAAAAAACCATGAGCGCTCCAGCCAGCGCAATTATCGGAATGGACATGGAATTTTATGAGAAATTACCACAGCTTTTTTTGCATACTGACGCCAGAAGCTGGTTTGTCGGCAACAAAGAGCTGATTGAGGCAACGGCTTTTCGCAACAGCTCATTGCAGGGCGCTTATCTGTTGATGTCTCTTCGCGCCGTCGGACTTGATACTGGCGCTATTTCCGGCTTTGACAATAAGGCGGTTGATGATGCTTTTTTTGCTGGCACTAAAATCAAATCAAATTTCATTATCAATATTGGCTATGGTGATGTAAGCAAACTTCATCCGCGCAATCCGCGGCTGAATTTTTCCGAGGCTTGTTCTGTGGTATAGAATCTGT
>CAZFJN010000013.1:4986-16856 GCA_964519595.1 uncultured Rickettsiales bacterium | reverse complement strand
TCTAAAGGCTTTATTGTGGAAGATTATGAACTATGATCGCAACAATATATTTGCCAGAATAATTCGCGGCGAAGTAGCTTGCCGGAAAATTTATGAAGATGATTTTGCTTTGGCATTTTATGACGCTGCGCCTGTTGCGCCGGTTCATGCTCTGGTTGTGCCTAAGGGTGAATTTATTTCCTTTGCTGATTTCTCTCAGAATGCTGATGCCGCGGAAATTACCGGATTTTTTTCGGCAGTGCATAATGTTGCCAAGCAATTAGGAGTTGTTGAATCCGGCTATCGTTTAATCACTAATCATGGCAAAGACGCAGCGCAAACAGTGCTGCATTTTCATGTTCATATTATTGCCGGAAAAAATTTAGGCGGCTTGTTGCCGGATGTTGTTTAAATATGAGCGTTGCTTCAGATCTTGTTGAAGTGCTGCTGCCTAATTCTCTCGCGCATGGTTTTGATTATTCATTGCCGGAAGGAATGCAGGCAGCTTGCGGCAGCTTTGTAATAGCGCCTTTTGCCGGACGCGAAATGCCGGGAATAATAATCGGCGCAGGAAAATCAAATCTTTCGCCTGATAAGATAAAAAAAATTTCCCGAATTCTTGACTTTCCTGCCGCTAAAGCAGAATTTATAAAATTCATTAAATGGACAGCCTGGTATAATGCCGCCGCGTCAGGCGCAGTTGCCAGAATGGTTTTGCCGGTTGCTGATATTTATAAGCCGGAAAAATCGAAACAGGCAAAAGCAACAGAAAAATCTGATATTATTACGATACCGGAATTATCAGAACAGCAAAATGAAGCTGCTGATATTTTGTGGAAAAAAATCAACAAAGGACATAGCGTAACTTTGCTTGACGGAGTTACCGGTTCAGGAAAAACAGAAGTGTATTTTGAAGTAATCGCCAGATTGCTTGCTGAAGGAAACGACAATCAGAGTAAGCACAGTGAAGACTTAAGAAATAAAATTTCTGTAGATAATAAAATTTCTGCTAGCTCTCACTATGAAAAAGAAAATAATAAAAATACACAGATTCTGGTTTTATTGCCGGAAATAGCCCTTTCCGTGCAATGGCTGGCGCGATTTCGCAAGCGCTTCGGATTTGAGCCGACTTTGTGGAATTCTAATGTAACACCAGCGCGCCGCCGCGCCGCCTGGCAACAAATAGCGCGTGGTGAGGCGAGAGTAATAGTCGGCGCTCGTTCAGCTTTATTTTTACCATATAAAAATCTGTCGTTGCTGGTAGTTGATGAAGAGCATGATGGTTCATATAAGCAGGAAGAAGGCGGAGTAATTTATAATGCGCGTGATATGGCGATTGCGCGCGCCATGTGTGAGAAATTTCCGGTTATTCTGGTTTCTGCAACTCCGGCGCTGGAGACTGTCTGGAATGTTGCGAAGGGTAAATATACAGAAGTTACGCTGCCGCTGCGTCATGCTGAGGCGCAAATGCCGCAAGTGCGTTTGATTGACATGCGGCAGGAACGTTTGGAGAGCGATTCATTTATCGCGCATGAATTGCAAGAAGCAATTGCCGGAGCTGTAAGCAGCGGACATCAGGCGATGTTATTTTTAAATCGCCGCGGCTATGCTCCTTTGATGTTGTGCCGTAAATGCGGACATCGTTTCCAATGCCCTAATTGTTCCGCCTGGCTGGTTAATCATAAAAAATCCTCGCGACTGCAATGTCATCATTGTGATTACCATATTGCTGTTCCAGATAGCTGCCCGGCCTGCTCCGCGCAGGAAAGTCTTCATGCTTGTGGTCCAGGCGTTGAAAGAATTGTTGAAGAAACGCGCCGCCTATTGCCGCAAGCGAGAATTGCCACTCTGGCCAGCGATAGTGCTACAAATCATCAGGATATAGAGGAAACCGTGCTGGCCATGGAAAGGCGCGAGATAGATATTCTGGTCGGCACGCAAATGCTCGCCAAAGGACATCATTTCAGCGGCCTTGCCATAGTCGGCGTTATAGATGCGGATTTAGGCTTAATCGGCGGCGATTTACGCGCGGCGGAAAAAACTTATCAGCTGCTGCATCAAGTCTCAGGCCGCGCCGGACGTGAACAAATTCGCGGACATGTTTATCTGCAAAGTTACCAGCCGCAACATCCGGTTATTCAGGCGCTGCTTTCCGGTGATCGCAAGGCTTTTTTCGCCGCCGAATTGGCAGCCAGAAAACAGGCGAATATGCCGCCATTTTCAAGGCTGGCGGCGCTGATTGTCGAAGGCGCAGATGAGCAGGAAGTTATTGCTTCTTGCAAAGCTCTTTCCAAATGTAATATTGCCAATGAAAAAATTCGCATTTATGGTCCTGCCCCGGCGCCGCTTCGTCTGCTGCGTGGAAAATTTCGTTATCGTTTTCTGGTTAATGCTAATCGGGAAATTGATCTGGCAGATTATATGCTGAGCTGGACACGAAAAATTCGCACCTCCAGATCGGTAATTATAAAAATAGATATAGATCCGATGAGCTTCGTTTGACAAAAGCACACACCACAAAAAACATTGCAAAAAATTCTGGAAAAAACGCCGCAACAAGCGTCAGAAAACAGCTCAGAATATTCATAAAAATATGTATATTCATAATTCTGCTGCCTTATTTATTGTCGATTTTATATTTCGTTCTGCCAGCGCCTTCTACTTTGATGATCGCCGACTGGCTGCGCTTTCGGGAGGTGAGGCGCAGCTGGGTAAATCTTGATAAAATATCTCCTTCTCTGGCCAGCGCCGTTATCACTGCTGAAGACAGCGCTTTTTGCGGACATTTCGGCGTTGATTTACAGCAGATTGAAAAATCTGTAGCGAAAGCTCAGGCAACTAATCGTCCGATCAGAGGCACTTCAACAATAACTCAGCAATTAGCTAAAAATCTGTTCCTATGGCATGGTCGTTCCTGGATTAGAAAAACTCTGGAAATGCCGCTGGCTTTCTGGCTGGAACTGATTTGGAGCAAAAGGCGGATTATTGAAACATATTTGAATGTTGTCGAGTGGGGAGAAGGAATTTACGGCGCAGAAGCTGCGGCAAAATTTCATTTCAATATTTCAGCGCAGCGTCTTTCTTCTCATCAGTCGGCATTGCTTGCTACATCTTTGCCAAATCCAAAGCGCCGCAGCGCTTCTAATCCGGCATATCATCAGATAAATCTTGCCGGACAATTGGTGGCGCGTATGCAACATAGCACGCCGGATTTATCCTGCTTGCAATAGCAGAGCTTTACATTCTTATTTGCAGTGTTTATTATCCTTCGCAACTTTCCTATGGAGCAAAAGAATATGGCCGGAGAAATTATTGTCCCTTCGCTTGGTGAATCAGTTAGCGAGGCAACTATCGCCAAATGGTTTAAAAAAGTCGGCGATGCGGTCGCTGCCGATGAGCCGTTGGTTGAACTTGAAACTGATAAGGTGACAATGGAAGTAAACGCTCCTGCTTCCGGAATGCTTAAGGAAATAA
Organism: uncultured Rickettsiales bacterium; assembly: GCA_964519595.1. Classification (GTDB taxonomy): domain Bacteria; phylum Pseudomonadota; class Alphaproteobacteria; order Rickettsiales; family SXRF01; genus JANRKF01. Next base: position 13,403 of record CAZFJN010000013.1, on the reverse strand, counting down.
AAGCCGCAGAAGGCAGCGCGGTTAAAGTCGGCGCATTGCTTGGCAATATTGAAGTTGGCGGCAAAGGTGCAGCCAGCGCGAAATCTGCCGCAAAGCCTGCCGCTGCGTCCGCCGCTTCTGCCGCGTCTACTTCTGCGCCGCTTGCTAACGCGCCGCAATCAGGGCCAGCTGCTCGTAAACTCATGGAAGAAACCGGAATTAAACCGGCAAGCGGCAGCGGTAAAGATGGTCGTGTTACTAAAGGAGATGTAATTGCTGCTGCTTCTTCCGGAAGCGCGGCAGCTTCTGCTTCTTTGGCAACCTCTTCATCTGCGCCGACTGCGCGCAAGGAAGAGCGCGTAAAGATGAGCAAATTGCGGCAGGTGATTGCCAAGCGCCTGAAGGATTCACAAAATACCGCCGCTATTCTCACTACTTTTAATGAAATTGACATGAGCAATGTCATGTCGCTGCGTAATGATTATAAAGATGCTTTCGAGAAAAAATACGGTCTGCGCCTTGGCTTTATGGGATTTTTTGTGAAAGCCGCCTGCGCCGCTCTTAAAGAAATTCCAGCAGTAAATGCGACAATTGAAGGCGATGAAATAATCTATAAAAACTATTGTGATGTTGGAGTTGCTGTAGGAACTGATCAAGGTCTGGTTGTGCCAGTTGTGCGTAATGCTGATGCGATGAGCATAATGGAAATAGAAGCAGAAATAGCTCGTCTTGCCGGCAAAGCCAGAGAAGGCAGCTTGTCGATGAGTGATCTTTCCGGCGGAACTTTCACTGTCAGCAACGGCGGAGTATATGGTTCGCTGATGAGTACGCCAATAATAAATCCACCACAATCGGGAATTTTAGGAATGCATAAAACCGAGGAAAGGCCAGTTGCTATAAAAGGCCAGGTGGTTATTCGTCCGATGATGTATGTTGCGCTGTCATATGATCACAGAATTATCGACGGCAAAGAGTCAGTAACTTTCCTGGTCAGAATAAAAGAAGCAATAGAAGATCCGCGCCGCCTGCTGCTCGGCCTGTGATATTGTAAAAATACTGATATTGTAAAAATATATTGCAAGGGGGAATTGCGATATGACAGCTGACCAAAAACCACAACCAGAATTTACTCTGAGATGGCCAGATCCTTCAGATAAAGATACTTTACCTCAAGGCGCATCGGAAATTGGAGCAATCACATTTTCTTTTGAGGATGATGATCAGAATGCACAGGAACTTCCTTACAAACTTAATATTTTTTATGAATGCAATAAGGATTTGATGTTTTTTCATGATGTTATGGCACATGCTTCACAATATTTGCGTGATAACTCTACGTCTGAAAAATATTCTTTTCCTAATAGTCTGGAAACTACACAAGAAGACAAGCTTCAATGTTCTATTAATTTCACAGATAAAAATATTCGTAAATCTTTAATCTCCGATTTGCTTAATTATTGTGAGTATAATGGCTTTTGCAAAGATGATATTACTGCCGCCAGAGCAGAGCTTGGCATTACACCTCCTACTTATTTTCAGACGCAGTTGAGAAAATATTTAGAACTAAATAGCAACGTATTTATTGGAATTGTCGATAGAGAGCGTGTAAATGAAGAAAAAAAATCTTTACTTGCAGCTGAAGATTTACCAAGCTTTCAGGCTATAATTTATGATAAAAGAGAAGTTGCAGCAGGAAATATCAGTGAAAATGCTTTATGGAATTCAGAGAATATTAATAAGCTACTTGAGGCTGCAAAAGGCTGGAGGACTGAACCGGAAATTGAGCAAAGCGCGCTAGAATTGATACGCGACAGGAAGGAAAGGGTAATGCGGAGGTTATTAAATAATACTAAAAATCTTGGCCCTTCTCCTTGATTTTTTTACTTATTACATTATAATGCATAAATGTTATGGCTAAACGCAAAGAATATCCTGTTACTAAGCCGATGTTTAATCCGGCACATCCGGGCAGGGTGTTGAAAAAGGCAGTTATTGACGCGCTGGGACTTAGCGTAACTGGCGCTGCTGAAATGCTCGATGTTGATCGTACCACGCTGTCTCGTCTTTTAAATGGCCATATGGCGGTTTCTGTTGATATGGCGCTACGCCTCGCCAAGGCGCTTGATAGTACGCCGCAATTCTGGCTTAATTTGCAGCGTAATTTTGATCTTGCTCCGGCGCGCAAACGAGCGGTTGATCTTTCGCGTGTGCGGCGCTTTCCGGCTTATGAGAATCACGCGCCGATATGAGCTTATTGCTGAGAGAAAATAGCTTCAGGCAATAATTCCGGCGTGTCACCTTGAAAATCTTGTTTATTATCTCTATATCATATGCATAATGTTTATATATTATGCTGTTTCGGGGGGTGATATGGCAAAGAAAATTTACAGGAAAATTTATAGTTTTTCGTTAGTTAATCTGGTTTTTTTGCCGTTTCTGGCCGGGAATGCGGCTTTTGCGGCTGATGCGCCAATTGCTGCGGCGCAGCTACAGCAGGAGCGTTCTTTTCCTACGGCGCGTGATGGCGAGATTATTGATTCCGAAGGCGGCGGAGCGATTCCGTATATGCCTTTAGAAATTGTTACTGAGCGCGGCATTCTCTATATTTCCGGCGGAATTGGCGCAGAAGAAGAGGCGCAAATCAAGGAGCAGGAAAATATGTTTAATTTCCGCCTGTTGATAACTGGCGCAAATGGTGAATTTATCAGCGATATTAATGTCGCCATAAAAGACGCAAAAGATAATTTAATTATAAATATAGCAGATGCCGGACCGTATGTTTATATGAAAATACCGCCTGCCGAATATGTTGTCGAGGCGGTTGGTAAAGATGGAATTGGCAAAAGATTCACCTTCAAACTGCCGGAAACTGGCGCGGTAAAAACACAGCTTAAACTATGAGCTAATTCCAAGCATATGGCAGATTGCTTGTGTAAGGTCGGCGCGGTTTAGTGTGTAGAAATGCAGATCATTGCAGCCGAAATCAAGCAGCAGGCGGCATTGCTCGGTAGCGACATTTACTGCAACCATATTACGCGTCTGTGGCGCATTGTCTAATCCGGAAAATAAATTTTCCAACCATTGTGGCACGCTGGCTTTGCACATTGCTGAGAATTTCTTCGCCTGAGCAAAATTGCCAATTGGCAGAATTCCAGGAATAATCGGAATTTTTATTCCGGCTTTCTGAATGCGTTCAATATAGCGGAAATAATGCTCAACATCAAAAAAATACTGTGTTATTGCGCGTGTTGCGCCAGCGTCTATTTTCATTTTTAAATAATCAATATCATCAGCAAAGCTTGCTGAGTCAGGATGTTTCTCTGGAAATGCCGCAATTGTTATTTCAAAATCGGCGATTTTTTTAAGTCCGGCAACCAGATCGCAACTATAGAGATAGCCTTCCGGATGCGGAAGGTAAGAAGAAGCGCCCTGCGGAGGATCACCGCGCAAAGCTACGATATGCCTGATTCCGGCCTTCCAGTAAGCTCGCGCCACTTCATCAACCTCAGCGCGGCTGGCATTAACGCAAGTAAGATGCGCCGCTGGTTTAAGCGTCGTTTCTGCGGCGATACGTTCAACAATTGCATGAGTTCTTTCCCGCGTTGATCCTCCTGCGCCGTAAGTTACAGAAACAAAAGACGGTGCAAGTGGAGCAAGAGACTTCACAGTTTCCCACAGTTTTTCTTCCATTTCCGCTGTTTTTGGCGGAAAGAACTCGAATGAAACATTTGGTTTGCTGCGGTTAAAGCAGGAAGATAATAGAGATTCTGTCATATCACTCCTTGTGATGTTTTAGCAACAGGTGAGGAATTTATGAATAATTGTCAAAGCTTTTATATATGTATTGCCGAGTGCATCGTGTAATAGAACACTAAATTAACCATAATAAGTCAAGCTGTGATCTCGCAAATTATCATAGAATTTGTGAATTTGTGAAATTACAGAAATAAAGTAAATAAAGTACAGAAATAAATTACAGAAATAAATTACAGAAATTTGTCGAATCATCGAGCGGAGATTATGATGTCTGTTTCATTATTAACACAGAAATTAAAGCTGACTATGCTGGTTGGCGTTTTAGCTCTTACAGCCGCTTGTACGCAAGCTTCGCGGGACAATGTTGAAAATGATCCTTGGGAACCGCTTAACCGTGGCATGTATCGCACTAATTATGTGATTGATGGTGTGGTGCTGAAACCAATTACACAAATCTATCGTGGTGTAGTTCCAGAGCGCGGTCAGGCGATGGTGCATAATTTTGTTGATAATTTGCAAGAGCCGATAAGCTTTGGAAATTCGCTGTTGCAGGCTGATCCTGAAAATAGTTTTGTGTCGTTATGGCGCTTTCTCTTAAACAGCACAGTGGGAATTGGCGGATTGTTTGATGTGGCTTCAGAAGTTGGCCTAGTGGGAAGATCAGCCGATTTCGGACAGACTCTGGCGCTTTACGGCGTGGAATCAGGGCCTTATTTATTCCTGCCGGTTTTAGGGCCTTCCAACGTGCGTGATGGAATAGGCAGAGTTGGTGATGCCTTGTCGCATCCGGCCAGCTATACTAACGATAGCGGCTTGTCGATTGCCTTATGGTCAGTGACGGCGCTTGATACGCGTTCTGATAATTATGATTTATTGGAAGACATAAATAAATCTTCGCTTGATCCTTATGTGACGCTGAGAAGCTATTATATACAGCATCGCAACAACTCAATAGAAAAGGCGCGCGCGGCGCGTAAGGCAGCGCAGGCGAAGGCGGCGACGCAGTCTAAGGAAGCGCAATCTGAGGCAGTAAAATCTGCCGCAGATGCGAATCCTGCAAAGCCTAAAGCAACACAGAAGGCGGTTGCACCATGAGGCAAACGCTTGAAAAACGCACTTTTCTGGCCTTAATTGGCGGAACTTTTCTGTTGTTAATAGCGACTATTGCGCCAAAGCAGGCGGAAGCTGATGCTGCTGCCGCTTCTGTTTCTTCTCCTGCCTCTCCTTCTGCTGCTCTTTCTTCTCCGGCAGCGCGTTATATTGATAAGCTCGCTTCTGAAACTCTGGCAACTATCAAAAACGGTAAATTGAGTAAGGAAAAAAAACAGCAGGTTTTAGAAAAAATTTTCCGCGAACATATTGACTTCAACTGGGCGGCGCGTTTTGCAATGGGACGTTTCTGGAAACAATCCAGCGAGAAACAGAAATCTCTTTATGTCGCTGCTTATCAGGGATTTATCATAAAAAATTATACCGCACGCTTTCTGGAATATACTAGCGGCCGTTTTTCCATAACTGATGCCAAGGAAAGCGATAATGGCGAATGGAGCGTTGGAATGGAAATTTCCGCAGAAGGCTCAGCTAATGAACCGCCGGTTATTGTTGAATATAAGCTGCGTAAAAATTCCGGCGCTTTTAAAGTTGTTGATATAGTGGTTGAAGGCGTCAGCATGATTACTACACAACGTTCCGAGTTTGCTTCAGTAATTAACAAGAGCGGCATTGACGGTTTAATAGAGCAGCTTTCTGCCAAATAGTTTGCAGGGTTTTTATGGTTGCTGATTCCGGCAATGATTCACTCGGCAGTTTCAATAATAATAATAATCAATTATCAGCGCATGAAATCTGGATGAGGCGTGCGCTGAATCTTGCCGCTTCCAACCTTGGCCAGACATGGCCTAATCCGGCAGTTGGCGCGGTTATAGTCAAAGATGGCGCGGTAGTAGGCGAGGGCGCAACAGCAAAAGGCGGCAGACCACATGCGGAAACTATCGCGCTGGAACAGGCCGCAGGCAAGGCGCGCGGCGCTACTGTTTATGTGTCATTAGAACCTTGCGTGCATTACGGAAAAACACCGCCTTGCGTTGACGCGCTTATTTCCGCCGGAATCAGCGAATGTGTAATCGCCTGCCTTGATCCTAATCCTTTGGTAAACGGCCGCAGCATAGAAAAGCTACAAGCAGCAGGAATAAAAGTAACTGTCGGAATATGCGAAAAGGAAGCTCATGAACTTAATCGCGGCTTTTTCTCGGTTATTGAAAAAAAACGCCCCTTTATCGCAATGAAAATTGCCGTATCCAGAGATGGAAAAATCGCCGCCGGAATTGGCGAAAGAACAAATATCACAGGCGAAGAGGCGCGGTTGCATGGTCAGAAATTACGCGCTGAATTTGATGCTCTGCTAACTGGAAGCGGCACAATCATCATTGATGATCCGCTGCTGACAGTGCGAATTCCTGGTTTTGAAAATCGCTCGCCGCTGCGTGTTGTGCTTGATTCACGCGGACGTATTTCTTCATCATCTCGATTAATGCAAACGTCGCAGGAAATTCCGGTTTTAATTTACAAACGCAGCGATGATGTAATAGGAAAATTGACAGAATATGGTATAACCAGACTATTAATTGAAGGAGGCTGTGCGATAAATACCAGCTTTCTGGCAAGTTCTGTGGTTGATCGTGTTTATTGTTATCAGTCGCCGGATGATATAGGCAAGCAGGGTCTTGATGCAGTAGAGGGCGGTTTTAACGCTGATCTTTTGCGCCTTGACGGTTGGCAAATAATCTCAGAAAATCTCTTAGGCAGAGACAAAGTAACAATTTACGAAAAATGTTCACTGGAATAATAAAAAATACAGGAAAAATAATCGCTTGTGAAAAACAAGGCGATTGGAAAATCATTGTCGCTTGCGATTTTCCTGCTGAGGAGCTGCGCGTTGGCGATTCAATTTCCTGCAATGGTTGTTGTCTGACTATCACTAAAATAAATACAGATAAAATAAATACAGATAAAAAAGAAAATCCGGCAGCGGAAAATTCCGCTCAGTTAAAAACAGCAATCAAATTTTCCATTTCCGCAGAAACCATCAGCTGCACTGCACCGCGCTGGCTGGCTGGAAATGAGCTTAATCTTGAACGCGCCATGCGCCTTGGCGATCGGCTTGATGGTCACATGGTCAGTGGTCATGTTGATGCGGCTGTGCGAGTTCTCAATATAATTCCAGCTGCTGATTCGCAGATAATCGAGCTGGAAATTCCTGAAAATCTTCGCGCCTTTATCGCGCCTAAAGGCTCGGTAACTATTGATGGCGTTTCTCTTACCGTCAATAAAGTAACGAGCAAATCTTTTCTGGTTAATATAATTCCTCATACATGGAATGCTACGGTCTTTCACAAACTTGCAGTAAATGATATGGTCAATCTGGAAATTGACATGATCGCTCGCTATACGGCGCAATTGTTAGGAAAAATAATATGACAATAGACCCTCTTGATCCTCTGCTGTTTGCTGCACAGCTCACTGAAGAAGAGCGCATGGTACAGCAAACCGCGCGCTCATATGCGCGTGAGAAATTAATGAAGCGCGTTCTGGAGGCAAATCGTCATGAAATTTTCGACGTCGAAATAATGCCGGAAATGGGCGCTTTAGGCTTATTCGGCGCAACTATAAAAGGTTATGGCTGTGCCGGAGTAAGCAATGTTGCCGGCGGATTAATCGCCAGAGAAATCGAGTGGGCAGATTCCGGATATCGCTCGTCAATGAGTGTGCAATCAGCTTTAGTAATGCATCCTATTTACAGCTTCGGCAGCGCGGAGATTAAAGAAAAATATCTGCCTAAACTGGCGCGTGGTGAGCTTATTGGCTGTTTTGGCTTAACCGAGCCGGATCATGGTTCTGATCCGGGCAGCATGACTAGTCGTGCCACAAAAACAGCAGATGGTTATGTGCTAAACGGCGCAAAAAACTGGATAACCAACTCGCCGGTTGCTGATATATTTATCATCTGGGCAAAATTATTTGGCGATAAAAACATTCCTGATGGAACAATAAAAGGCTTTGTTCTTGAGCGGGGAATGAAAGGAATTTCTACTCCTAAAATTGAAGGAAAATTCAGCTTAAGAGCTTCTTCAACCGGAATGATAATGATGAGCGATGTTGAAGTTCCGGAAGAAAATATGCTGCCGGATGTTGCTGGCTTGAAAGGCCCTTTTTCATGTTTGAATAAGGCGCGTTACGGCATCGGCTGGGGCGCTCTTGGCGCGGCGGAATTCTGTTACGAGGCGGCGCGTAACTACACAATGGAGCGCAAGCAGTTCGGCAAACCGCTGGCCGCGAATCAGCTGATTCAGAAAAAACTTGCCGACATGCTGGTTGATATTTCTTTCGGATTGCAAGCCTGTTTGCGCGTTGGCAGATTAATGGACGAAGGAAAATCAGCTCCGGAGATGATTTCGATGATCAAGCGTTATTCTGCCGGAAAAGCTCTGGAAATAGCGCGCGCCTCGCGTGATATGCACGGCGGCAACGGCATCTCTGATGAATATCATGTCATTCGCCATTTACTTAATCTGGAAAGCGTAAATACTTACGAAGGAACAAGCGATATACATGCGCTGATAATTGGCCGGGCAATAACTGGCTTGCAAGCCTTTGCCGCTTCTAGCAACTAATCGAGCAACTAA
>CAZFJN010000013.1:2486-4886 GCA_964519595.1 uncultured Rickettsiales bacterium | reverse complement strand
ACAATCAGGAAAGTGGCGGTTATTGGCTCCGGAGTTATGGGCAGCGGTATTGCCGCGCAAGTGGCTAATTCAGGCACTCCGGTTGTGCTTTTAGATATTGTTGCCAAGGAAGGCGGCAGAAATTCTTTAACTGAAAAAGCGGTTGAAAAACAATTAGCGAATAATCCGTCTGGTTTTGTGCATAAGCGCGCCGTGCAGCTTGTGACTTGCGGCAATCTGGAAGATGATCTGAAAAAAATCGCTGATTGCGATTTAATAATTGAAGCAGTTCTTGAACGGCTTGATGTCAAACATGATGTTTATAAAAAAATAGATGCTGTGCGTAAAAGTGGCTCAATAGTTGCCAGTAATACTTCGACTTTGCCACTTTCCAGCCTGACGCAGGGAATGAGCGAAAAATTCTCCAGCGAATTTATGATTATGCATTTCTTCAATCCGCCGCGCTTCATGCGCCTGCTGGAAGTTGTGCAAGGGAAGGTCGCTGCTGATAAATTTGCCGCGGTTTGCGATTTTGGTGATCGCGTTTTAGGAAAAACCATTGTGCCATGCAATGATACGCCTGGTTTTATCGCCAACCGAATTGGCGTTTACTGGCTGATGCTGGCGCTTTATGAGGCAATACGCCTTGGAGTTACCGTTCCGCAGGCAGATAGCATTATGGGCAAGCCGTTGGGAATTCCAAAAACCGGAATATTTGGTTTGTTCGACTTAATCGGCATTGATTTAATGCCGTTGATTGCGAAATCATTACTGGCCAGCCTGCCGGAGAAAGATGCTTTTCGCGCACTTTACAAAGAGCCGGAGCTGGTGATGAAGATGATCGCCGACGGCTATACCGGACGCAAAGGCAAGGGCGGTTTTTATCGTATAAATAAAGACGGCGGCGGCAGAGTAAAAGAGGTTATTGATTTAAAAACCGGCAGCTACGCGCCGGCAACGGAGAAAGTAACTCTGGAAAGTATTGACGCGGCGAAATCTGGCTTAAAAGCGTTGTTTTCACATAAGGATATTGGCGGCGAATATGTGCGCGCTGTGATGATTCCATTTCTGCATTATACCGCCTCGCTTGTTCCGGAAATAAATGATGATATTGCCGCGATTGATGACGCTATGAAGCGCGGTTATAGCTGGAAATACGGTCCTTTTGAAATGATCGACAAGCTTGGCGCGGCGTTTGTTATTGAGCAGTTTAAAGCGCAGAATCTTACTGTTCCGGCTATTTTTGAAAAATTAGCTGGCAACGCTTTTTATAAAACAGAAAGCGGCAAAAATTATCAGCTCAATATTTCCGGCGCTTATAAGCCGGTTAACAAACCAGACGGCAGCCTGATGCTGGCTGATATTAAGCTTACCTCTTTGCCAATTGAGAAAAATTCTTCCGCCAGCTTGTGGGATTTAGGCGATGGAATTGCCTGTTTGGAACTAACCTCAAAGATGAATTCTATTGATCCGGATATTCTGGCGATGATTGAAAAATCAGTAGCGCGTGTAAAGGGAGATTTTAAAGGCTTAGTAATCGGCAATGACAGTGATAATTTCTCAGTCGGCGCTAATCTTGGCTTTGTGTTAATGGCGGCGAATATTGCGGCATGGAGTCAGATTGCTGATGTTATTAAAGGCGGCCAGCGTGCGATGATGGCGCTTAAATATGCGCCTTTTCCAGTTGTTTCATCACTGTCCGGCATGGCGCTAGGCGGTGGTTGCGAGCTGATGCTGCATAGTAATGCCACGGCCGCGCATATTGAATCTTATCCTGGTTTAGTTGAAGTAGGAGTTGGACTTATTCCCGCCTGGGGAGGATGCAAAGAGATGCTGCTGCGCCATCTTGGTGAAAAATCTGCCCCTGGCGGCTTGCTTGGCGGATTGATGGCAACTGGCGGCGCAATGCCAGTTATTAAAAATGTTTTTGAAATGATCGCAATGGCAAAAGTGGCAGGCTCGGCGGAAGAGGCGAAAGATCTTAAAATTCTGCGCGATGATGATAAGATTTCAATGAACCGCGCGCGCGTTCTGGCGGATGCGAAATCGCGCTGTCTGGAGCTTGCTAAAACTTATCAGGCGCAGCCGGAAGCGGTTGTTCATCTGCCCGGAAAAACTGCGCGTGTTGCTTTGTCAATGGCGGTTGACGGTTTTGCGGCAATTGGCAAGGCCACGCCGCATGATGTGGTAATCTGCAAGCGCCTGGCGCATGTTCTCTCCGGCGGCGATACTGACATTTCAAAAGCTGTTACTGAACAGCAATTGCTTGATCTTGAATTTGAAGTATTTATGGAAATGGTAAAACATCCGGCGACGCTGGCCAGAATAGAGCATATGCTTAACACTGGAAAACCACTTAGAAACTAGGTACTAGGTACTAGGTACTAGGTACTAGGTACTAGGTACTAGGTACTAGGTACT
>CAZFJN010000013.1:0-2386 GCA_964519595.1 uncultured Rickettsiales bacterium | reverse complement strand
GGTACTAGGTACTAGGTACTAGGTACTAGGTACTAGGTACTAGGTACTAGGTACTAGGTACTCCTAGGCACTGCCCTAGAATATGCTCTAAGCTCGCGGATGAGCGTTTTCGTAAGCGGCCAGCAGGCGCTGGCTATCGACATAAGTATAGCGTTGTGTGGTAGAAAGCGAGGCATGTCCGAGCAGTTCCTGAATAGCGCGCAGATCTCCTCCGGCTGATAAAATATGTGTGGCAAAACTATGCCGGAAAGCATGTGGCGTGGTTGCCTCCGGCAAGCCGATTCGGCGGCGCAGATCGCGGATTGTTTTCTGGAATATTGCCGGATTCAGAGCTTTTCCTCTATGACCGCGAAATAAATTTTCATCTTTTGCAATTTTAAAAGGACATTGTGCAAGATATAAATTTATCGCCTTTGTCACTGCCGGTAAAATTGGCAGCAGGCGCTGCTTATTGCCTTTGCCGGTAATTATTATTTCTTCTTTTCCTTCAATAGCGCCGCGTGTCAGCGACAGCGCCTCGCTTATTCTCAGTCCACAACCGTAAATTAATGTAAGCAGCGCTGAATCTCGATAAGCTGTCCAGTCTTCGCGCATGGTTTTTATTTCTGCTAATGCTTCTTTGCTTTGAATTTCAGAGGTTGCTTTCGGCAAGGATTTTTTTATTTTTGGACCGCGGAGATGGAAAATCGCCGAGTTTTTGCAGATTTTATGTCTTTCCAGATAACGGAAAAAACTTTTTACTGCTGAAAGCGCGCGCGCATTGGAAGAGGCGTCATATTCATTCATACGGCTGGCGAGCCAGGCACGGAAATTGCGAATTTCCAGCTCTTTTAAATCTTTTTTATTTGGTTTTTTGCCGAGATAATCAGTTAGAAAAGCAAAAAAATGTTCCAGATCATTTTGATAAGAAACCACTGTATGCCGCGCCGCGCGTTTATTTTGCGTCAGATATTTTATGAATTTATCAACCAGCATATGCGTAATTTTATATCATTGTGTGTTGTTATTACTCCAACTCATGTAGATATTTATCCAGCTGATGCGCGACGATTGCGGCAAGAAAGGTCAGCAGCTCACTGCCTTGTCCGGCGTGGAAACGATCAGGATAACGCACTCCGAAAGCGAGTATTACGTTGCGTCTGGTCATTTCCAGATTAAGTTTCAGCAACGCGCAGGATTGAATCATCTTGTCGCAATCGGAAAAAATCTGCTCAAAGCCAATCGGCACATCTTTTGCCGTATCAGCAATCATGGCAATCTGGCGGTTGCCGATGGCATAATCAACTGTTCCTGGAACAACGAATACGATGCCGGAATAATTATCATCAGCGTAAAATCCTGAATAGTTGTCAGTGCTTTCTGATTCCATCGCCAGCCTTACAACGTCAACATCAAACAGGCTGACTAAATCCTGCGTGATAACTTCGATGAGCTGATCTAATGCCTTCGTTCTGATAAGGCGTAAAACCGCGCGGTGAACTTGCCCTTGCACAGACATATTGTCACGGCAGAAATCAACTAGAACATCATATTTATTTTTGATTACCTCGGAATTTTTCTGCAGATTCTTGACTAAGAAACTTTGAAAATCCAACACGCCATTGCCGAGATCGCGCTCTTTATTAGCAGCTTCCAGAACATCAATATTCTCACGCAGAAAATCAGGATTATCCAGCAGGAACGCCTTTACTTCTTCAGCAGAAATTGCAGAATTTTGTGTTTTATTCATCAGGCGATTTTCTGTTTTGTTTTTTTCCAGTCTTCAAGAAAGGTAGCAAGTCCTTTATCAGTAAGATGATGTTGCGCCAGTTGGCGAATTACTTGCGGAGGAATAGTTGCAACATGCGCGCCAAGCTTTGCGGAATCAACAATATGCTGAGGATTGCGAATGCTGGCTACTAACACTTGCGTTGTGAAAATATCATATTGTTTATAGATAGTGCAAATATCAGAGATAAGCGCCATTCCTGATTCGCCAATATCATCAAGCCGTCCGACAAAAGGCGACACAAAAGTTGCACCAGCTTTGGCCGCTAATATCGCCTGCGCGGCGGAAAAACATAGCGTTACATTCACCATGATATTTTTTCCGGTAAAATATTTGCAAGCTTTAAGCCCTTCCCAGGTTAGCGGAACTTTTATGGCGACGTTTTTGGCAAGTTGCGCGAGCTTTTCGCCTTCTGCGATCATTCCGGCAGAATCAGTGGCAGTAACTTCCGCAGAAACCGGACCGCTGACGATGCTGCAAATCTCTCTGATAACTTCAAAAAAATCACGCCCTGACTTGGCAATCAAAGTCGGATTAGTGGTAACGCCATCGAGCATTCCGGTCGCTGCCAGATCACGAATTTCATTAATATCAGCAGTATCAACAAAGAATTTCATG
>CAZFJN010000012.1:35292-43273 GCA_964519595.1 uncultured Rickettsiales bacterium | reverse complement strand
CAGTATAAAACTCTCCGCCGGACGGAAAAAACACACTCTGGTCAAAATTATTTAATTATAGAATATGCCCTAGAATCACGATTTGGCATATTTTAAGGAATTGCAGGCACGGTGGTTTCTACGGTAATTGATATTTCCTCTTGCGCCAATACATCTCCTGAAATTGTATCAAAACTATACGCTAGATGAATATTCTTATAGGCATTGTCATTCACCACCACATCTTCGACATTTACCACAATATCGTCGGCTGAAATAGAGGAAACGCGGCTTGCTACATGCGCTTCAATGTCCTCGCTATCCGCCGTTGGGTTAATCATCACATAACGCGCGGCCTCGTCGAGCGCATATTGCAAATCGTTGCGGATCATATAGCCTTGCCCCGCCTCCATGATGCCAGTCATCACCAGTAGCATGGCAGGCACAACCAGCGCGAATTCAACGGCAGCGCCACCTTCTGTGTTTTTAAAGAGGTAAAAACGCCGTTTCATTGAATCCTCACCGTGATGGTTTCCGACAAATTGGCAGGATATAAATTTTCAAAATTGTACTGATCGCTGATATCGTAAGTGGCGACAACTTCGCTATATTTCTTACGCGTAATATTTGATCCACAGCTGCTCGTGCAGGATGATTCCGCGCCATTACATTCACAAAATTGTCTGCTTGTCACTGCCACCGTTTCAAGACCGCTGGCCTGACGGATAGTTTCTTCAATGCCAGCTTCATCAGTAGGATAGCGTAGAGCATAATGCGTGCCTGCGCGCGTGCCTGAAGAAAGTTTGGTGCTGCCTTGCACTAACGTAGTAACATCAAGCACCGCAGGAATAGATATGGCAACGAACATAGCAACCATCGCAAATTCAATTGCAGGCCCTCCATTTTCATCTCGCCATAATCGAAACAATGTTTTCATATACCTATTGCACCCCAAGAGTTGGTATTTATTTCAAGTATTTTTGTTCAATATATGAGATAAAAATCGAAGGAATACTTATTGATATTTCAAGATTTTTATCTCATATAGTGAACAATAAAGACGAAGTGAAGAAATTTCAACTCTTGAGGTGCAATAGGTATATCATTCCACTAAACTCACTAATCCTTGTGTGTTAACCGTCGCAACTGATTCCGGACAATCATTCGACAAATACGAGTTACCAGTAAACGTTACCGTATCGGCAATAATTTTAGTGCATTTCCCGCCGCCTGAATTGTTATTGCCTGAAAACTGCACTTCCTGGCTAGGGAAATAAATCGCGCCAGTATAGTTAGTCGTCGATGTGCCATTAAATTTATTTCTATTGGTTGCTGCTGGCGCATTTCTGTCCTGATAAAATAATACACCTGCCGTGTCGCCGCTGGTCATCGCTGAGAGCGTTACCGTCGCGCCGCCATTAATGGTGACGTTGGAATAATTAGAACCTGTGCTGCTGGTCAGAATAATGGTCACGCCTGTACCGGTAATTACTGTCCCCGCCGCTGCTTTAAAATCGCCACGATCAACGATATACACGCCCGGATTCATCGTCACCACCGCCTTGGATTTGAAATCCATGCCGTTGCAATAAACGCCTGGACTAATCGTTGCTGTTGCGTTGATGCTATAATTATTTCTATCGCAGCCGCTATAGCTTGGCACTTCAAGATCAGCATATGGATCGACGATTTGTGCGCCATAGGTCACGGCATCTTCGGTTGTGGTGAGTGATGATGATCCTGATTGCGAGTAATTACCTGCGGTGTAGAGCGAATAGGTGGAGAGAGTACTGCTACCAGCAATATCAATCGCACTGCTGCTGCTTGAATTCGCTGCTGCCGAGCAACCGCCTAGATTCACGGTCGTGCTACCTTGAAACAGCAGCGCACTGTTGGCTGATTGATTGAGAGCAAGCACACAGGCTGAACCAATTGGCTGGCGCGTTGATATTGCACGCACGATCACTTCAGGGTCTTCATCAGTGAATAGTGATGAAAACACACGCGTTTGCGTTTGTGTAGCGACCACCTCAACCGCTTGCGTGTTGCCTGCATATGATCCTGTAATCGGCGGATAATGCACTGAGATGGTGACATCATCTCCTACATCAAATCCATGACGCTCCAATTCACTGCTTGCTGTTGCCAGCATCGTAGCAGATTGTGGATTACCGCCACTAATATCATATGCCGCAGCAACGCTTGACACATCCACTGCATTTTGCAAATCGCGTTTGGCAAAATACCATGTGCCAATATCTGTGCCGAGTCCAATACATCCAATCATCACTGGCAAAGCAAGCGCCCACAGCACAGCGATTGAGCCTTCTTCATTACGAACCAAGCAATGAGAGAAAATTTTCTGCATAAACCAATATTATCACAGTAAGCCTTTATTATTATTTAATAATATTAGCATATTGCGACAAATACATCGCGCATTTATCTTGTATTTTAGCTATATCCTTTAACGAGAAAAATTGGTCCAAACCCTCTCCCGCAGCGGCGGAAAGCCGCTGTTTCCCTCTCCCGCTTGCGGGAGAGGGTCAGAGAGAGGGCGCTTTGCGCCCAGATTTTTTATGACCAATTTTTTCGTTAAAGGCTATGATTATAGCTTTAAAAAGGTCCTTTGAAGGCGTCTATTTCGCTTTGTGTTATTTTTATATTTTGCCATTCTTTTTCATTTAAAACTGCTTTGCCGATTATCAGACAAGCCTTCTGTGCTATTGTTTTTGCATTCTGATAAAATAGATCCTCAAGCGGTCTGGTAGTCGGACAAGGGCTGTCAGCATAGCCAATTCTGGCAAATCTAAGCTGCCTGCCTTTTATTCCTTCCGGCAGTCTTTCCAGCACAGAAGTTATAATCTCCGCGCTTGCGCCGCAATTAAGCCAGCCATTATCAACAACCAGCAATGCGCCGGTTTTTTTTACTGAGCGCACAATAAGCTCTATATCAAGTGGCCGCAGACTTATCGGATCTATTATTTCCGCGCTTATTCCTAAATCCTGCAGCAGTTTCCAGGCGCGAATTGATTCAACAACCATATGGCTGATGCCGACAATGGTTATATCCTCGCCTTCTTTCATGATGCGGCCTTTGCCAAGCTCAACAACATAAGGCTCTTGCGGAACATATGATTCAAGGCCGCAAACCATGCGATGTTCCATGAAAATTACCGGATTATCATCACGTATCGCGGCAATCAGCGCGCCTTTTGCATCATAGGCAGTTGAAGGAGCTACCACTTTCAGGCCAGGAACATGCATGAACATTGAATGCAGAGCTTGTGAATGCTGCGCGCCTTGTCCCCAGCTGCGGCCTATTTGCGTGCGTATAACCATAGGAACTTTGAGCTGGCCATTATACATGTAATGCGCTTTGGCGGCGATATTTATCAGCTGATTCATTGCCAGCAACATAAAATCCATGCGAATATGCACATGAATAGGACGATAGCCGGCCATTGCCGCGCCGATTGCCACTCCGGTCATTGCATCTTCAGAAAGCGGAGTTCCAAAAATTCGCTCTTTGCCGAATTTTTCCAATATTCCGGCGGTTGATCCTAGAATTGCCTTGTGATCATCAACATCAAGTCCAAAAACAAACACACGCTGATCACGTTCCATTTCCTGAATGGTAGCCTCGGCAATTGCCGCATTGAACTTAAGCAGGCGGCCAGATTCCGGCAGTGATTCAGCTAATGGTTTTTGTGATATTTCAGGCATAAACATTCTTCATTAATTCATTTTCATCAGGAAAACTGCTTGCTTCAGCAAAGGCGATAGCGGCGTTTATTTTTTCCTCAACTTCTTTTTCAAAGGCGGAAATTTCGCTGCTTGAGAATTCTTTAGCAAGAAGCGTCAGCGGATCTTTATCTTTCCATCGTTCATATTCATTTCTATCACGATAAGGCTCGCGCATATCTTCTGCTATGCCGACATGTTCACGCATTCGGTAAGTATCTATTTCCATAAAAACCGGACCATTGCCGCCTCTTACAAGCTCTGCCGCCTCTTGCGCGTGCGCGAATATTTCCAAGACATCGCCGCTGCTGATATGCATGGTTCTAATTCCGTAAGTTTCAACGCGCGCGCATAGTTTCGCGCTTGCCCAGCGTTGTTCAAGGCGGCTGTGAATTGCCAGTCGATTATTTTCACAGACAAAAATCATTGGCAGGCGGTGCAAAGCGGCAAAATTTATTGTTTCAGAAAACACGCCTTCTTCTGTCGCGCCATCGCCGAACATTGAAACAATAATCCGGCCTTTTCCTTCGCGTTTTAAAACCAGAGCATATCCGGCAGCAACTGGAATGGTTGTGGCGACTACCGCGCTTGCGCCTAAAATGCCTTTGTCAATTTCCACCAGATGCATTGAGCCGGCTTTGCCTCCGGCGCAACCGCTTTGCTTGCCGAATAATTCCGCCATCATGGCCTTTAAATCGCCGCCTTTGGCAATATGTGTTGCATGGCAACGGTAAGTATTGGAAATTAAATCATCAGCGCGTAAAGCCGCGCAGATTCCAACCGCTACTGCCTCTTGTCCGATAGAAAGATGAACCGGACTTTTTACCACATCGCTGCGGTAAATAGCGCAGATTCGCTCTTCAAATCGTCTGATAAGCAGAATTTGCCGGAAAAATTGTTTGATTATATTTTTATTGCTTTCCATGCTGATCATATTGATATTGTTAACACTAGCTGTATATCCTCATTAAAAATAGTTGTATATCCTCATTAAAACATTGAAACAAGCTGGAATTAAGCAGTAAAACTATACAAAAACTATACAGAGAAACTATAGAGAGAAACTATAGAGAGAAACTATGCAGAAAAATGATCTGATATGTGTAACCGGCGCATCGGGAATGGTTGGCAAGGCGGTTTGCGCTGCTTTGCGCCGTGATGGTTATAATAATATTCTCGCGCCAGAGCATAGCGAGCTTGATCTTGTCAATCAGGCAGCAACCGCCGCTTATTTTGCCAGACATAATCCGGATTATATTTTTCATCTGGCGGCCAGAGTCGGCGGCATTTACGCAAATAATAATCATCCGGCGCAGTTTATTTATGATAATAGCATGATGCAGGCGAATATAATACAAGCAGCGCAGAATTGCCGCGTTAAAAAGCTGCTTTTGCCTGGCTCAGCATGTACTTATCCTAAATTTGCTCCTTCTCCAATTAAGGAAAGCGAATTCCTAAACGGCGCGCCGGAAATTACTAATATCGCCTACGCCGCAGCAAAAATAAACGGCATAATAATGGCGCAGAGCTTCAGCCGTGAATATGGTCTTAAAGTTGTGATTCCAATGCCAGCTAATGCTTACGGAATTGGCGATAATTTTAATTCTGAATCTTCGCATGTTATTCCGGCTTTAATCAGGCGCTTTGTTGCTGCCAGAGCGGAAAATTTGCCGGAAGTTGTGTTGTGGGGAAGTGGCAAGCCGCTGCGGGAATTTATTTATGTTGATGATGTTGCCAGCGCCTTCATTTTTCTGATGCAGAATTATGATAGTAATGCGCCAATAAATGTCGGAACGGCGGAAGAGATTTCAATTGCTGATCTGGCGCGGAAAATCGCTGAAATTGTAGAATATAAAGGAAAAATAGTAAATGATCACAACAAGCCAGACGGCGCGCCGCGTAAATGCCTTGATTCCTCAGCTTTAAATTCGCTTGGCTGGCGGCATAGCGTTAGCATTGAGCAAGGCTTAAGAACAACAATCAAACATTATCGCGCGTCAGTGAATAACAATCTCAGTGAATAAAATGTAAATGAATAACAATTTCAGTTCGTAATAATCTAAGCAAATAATATCTCAGAGAACAGCAATGAACCTTAAATATCCTGCCGAGATTTATCCGAAAATATCAGTAGTGGTAACTTCATATAACCGCGAGAAGATGATTGGAAAAGCCTTGCAATCAGCCGTTGATCAGAATTATCCTGCTCTGGAAATTTTAGTTCTTGATGGTGGTTCTACTGATGCGACCTTAGATGTGGTAGGACGTTTCAGATCGCATATCAGCTATCTCCGCAGTCATAAAGATAATGGTCCTTCTGCCGCTTATAATGAAGGCGCAGAGCGTGCTAGCGGAGCTTTTATTCATTTTCTTAATTCAGATGATTATTATACGGAAAATACTCTGATTAAAGTTGGCGAGGCGATAATAGAAAATCCGCAAGCGGAAGTTATCAATATTTTAAGCAAGGTAATTTCCATAAATGCTGATGGTTCAGAAAAAATCGGACATCAATGTAGCGTGGAAATGATGAATCTTTCCTATGGAAAAGTTCAAGTTATGCATCCGAACAGCCGCTTTTTTCGCAAAGATATATTCGCCAATTACGGTTATATAATCTCAACTATCAACGGCAAAAAAGCCATGTATTCTGATTATGAATTCATAAACAGGCTGAGCCTTTTTAATGTTAAAAACATAACTCTGCCGTTTATCGGCTATATTTATCTCGCGCATGACAGCTCAATCAGCTTCAATAACAACCGTTATACTAAGCTTAAAATGTATGATGAAACGGTTTTCTACATCGAGCATCTCTTTGCCAATTATAATCATTTAATTGACGATAATATGCGCGGCAAATTTAATCAGCGTTACCGCAAGGCTTATCCGCGGCGCGTGGTCAAAAACCTTAAAGACGGCGATTATTCTCTGGCTTTTTCCAATATTAAGCTTGGAATAAAAAAATTCGGCGTGATATTCATCTGGTTGAGCATTAGCTACTGGATAGCTTACAACACAGGAATAAACCGTTTCATGAAAAATCGTCTGATCAAGCGAATTCGTGGCAAGTCAGGGATCAAGGTATCAGGAATCAGGGATCAGGAATCAAGTATTAGGAATCAAGTATTAGGAATCAAGTATTAGGGATCAAGGTATCAGGAATCAAGTATTAGGAATGTATATATGAATAGTTTTTATGCGGCGAAAAAAATACTCGTAACTGGCGGAACTGGCTTAATTGGCAGACCTTTGGTTGAGATGTTGCTGGCTGCTGGCGCTAAAGTTACTATCGCTTCTTTAGATGATCCGGCGCGTTGTCCTTCCGGCGCAGAATTTAAGCGCCTTGATCTGCGCGATATAAATAATTGCCTTGCTGTTTGCGAAGGTCAGGAAATCGTTTTTCATCTGGCCGGAGTTAAAGGCAGTCCGGCAATGACAGCAAAACGTCCGGCTTCCTTCCTTGTTCCTACTGTTACTTTCAGTTTTAACATGATGGAAGCAGCGCGTCGAGCCGGAGTTGAGCGTTTTCTATTTACCAGCTCAGTTGGCGTATATGCTCCGGCGGAAATATTCAGCGAAGATGATGTCTGGAAAACTTTTCCGTCGCCTAATGACCGCTTTGCCGGCTGGGCGAAGCGAATTTGTGAATTGCAGGCGGAAGCTTATCAGATTGAACATGGTTGGCAGAATATTTCCATTGTTCGTCCGGCTAATGTTTATGGTCCTTATGATAATTTTGATCCGGAAAATGCCATGGTAATTCCGTCGCTGATTCACCGTGCCTTAAGCGGAGAAAATCCTCTGACCGTCTGGGGAGATGGTAGTCCGGTTCGTGATTTTATTCATGCACGTGATGTGGCTTACGGCATGATGATGGTTGTTGAAAAAGGCATTAATCAGCCGGTTAATTTAGGCAGTGGCGAGGGAGTTACTATTCGCCGTATTGCTGAGGCGGTTGCTGAATATGTCAATGTTCCTATCGTCTGGGATGTTGATAAACCAAAAGGCGATGCGAAACGCTTAATGGACATGACGCGCGCGCGCTCATTCGGCTTTTCTCCGCGCATTTCCATAGAAGAGGGCATTCGTGAAACTATTGCATGGTACAAAGCAAACAATTCTCAGCTTGCCAATCGTTATAACGCCTTTACTGATCCGGTAAATCTGCCAGCATAAACATCATTAGCAATGTAAGCGGCTATCATTAGTAATGTAAGCGGCTATATGAATTTAAACTCTATATGAACAGCAAAAA
>CAZFJN010000012.1:22719-35192 GCA_964519595.1 uncultured Rickettsiales bacterium | reverse complement strand
TAAAGAACTTTGTATAAAAGTATAAAGAACTTTGTATAAAAATTTTGTATAAAAAAAGGGACGCCAATAAGCGCCCCTTATTTTTAAGTCAACGGGAGTATGACTATATCATAACTTTCGATCAATTAGAGACGGATCGGAGTTATTTTACGAGCTGAAGAAGCTTTCAGAAGGCTGATGCCAACTTTTTTCTTCGCAGCAGGTTTTTTAGCGGCTTTTTTAGCAGCAGGTTTTTTAGTAGCTTTTTTTACTGCTTTTTTAGCAACTTTTTTCACTGCTTTTTTAGCTGCTGGTTTTTTAGTAGCTTTTTTAGCAGCAGTTTTTTTTGCTTTCTTAATCATAGGAACTCTCCATTTAGCAATTTGTTTTTAGCATTATCGCTATACACTTGAACACACCGTGCGTCCGAGTAGTGATTTCATTTTTAACAGCAAAAGTATAAATTTTTTATTAATCACGACAAATATCATGCAATTTTATTAGCGATGAAATATTCCGAAAAAAATGTTGTAGAGCGAAAAAAACAACATTTCATTCCGCATTCGTAATGAATATAAGAATCGTGTAAAGCTCTATCATTGCTGATTACAGCGTTTCGCATCAGGAATGAAAAGAAATATTTTTCCAAACATGCGACATAATTTTTTTGTTTTTTCGTCGTTGCCGCAATTATATTTTCATTGCAACTGTGATATAAAAAACACATAATAGAGCAGTAATAATAAGGCCGTAATAAAAAACATTGTCATAGAGCAGCAATAAAAATCATCATATAAAAATCATCATATATAAATCGCATGAAAACATTTTTATTCCACCTCCGGATATATTTTTTCATTGTCTGTATATTTGCAGTATCATCAGCAAATAATGCGGCTTATTCGCAGAGCGCAGAAGGAGCTGCTGCTGATTTGCAAGCTCATTCTTATTTTACCATGTCGGAAGAAGAAAATGACAATCTGAATCTCTTTCCGAAGCTAACCGGAATGATTTCTCTTTATGATAATCAGAAAAAAATTGCCGACAATGAATGTGGAAAAATATCTTTTCATCCTTGCGTGATTCCGCAATGGAAAAATTTTGTGAATAATCTGCGCGGCAAAGATATGGAAACAATACTTGCCAGTGTCAACGACTGGGCAAATGCACATCCTTATATTACTGATCAGATGAACTGGGGAATGTCTGATTACTGGGCAACTCCTTATCAATTCATGGAAGTAAACGGCGATTGCGAAGATTATGCGATTGCCAAATATTATTCATTGCGCGCGGCTGGAATTTCCGAAGATCGCTTGCGGATTATAATCGTGCAAGACCTTAATCTTGGTCAGATAATTCATGCGGTTCTTGGTGTGTATGATAATGGCAGATTATGGATTCTTGATAATCAGATAACGCAAGTGCGCGATGCGCTGCAAATTTATCATTACCGGCCAATTTACGGCGCAAATGAGGAAAAATGGTGGCGCTATTATCCGAAAGACCACGAAATATAGCTGTATCAGGCAGAAAATATAAAAAAACATATAGCTTAACTATAGCTATACATTAGCTATAGCTACATTAGCTATAGCTATAGACAAAGCGGCGTTTTTAATGTATATTTTTCGCCTGTTTCTGACAGAAAAAGCCAGAAAATCATAATAATGAACTGTAAAAATATAAAATATAAAATCTAAAATATAAATAATGTAGATAAATGTAGATTATGATCGTAACTAGAACGCCATATAGAATCTCTTTTTTCGGCGGTGGAACAGATTACCATAGCTGGTATCAGGAGCATGGTGGCGCGGTTCTTTCCAGCACCATAAGCTATTACTGTAATTTGACTTGCTCGCATAAACCGCCTTTTTTTCCAGAAAAATATCGCATAGTCTGGCGCGAGGTTGAAAATGTTGACAATATTGAGGAAATAAAACATCCGGTAGTTGCGGCGGTTTTAAAGCATATGGACATTAAGCGCGGCATTGAAATGCTGTATCAGGGCGATCTGCCGGCGCGTTCCGGAATAGGCTCTAGCTCATCGTTTACAGTTGGTTTTTTAAATGCCATGTACGCTCTGCGCGGACAAATTTCCACAAAACAGCAATTAGCGGCGGAAGCGGTTTATATCGAGCGTGAGATTCTGCGTGAACATGTCGGCGTTCAAGATCAGATTGCCGCTGCTTATGGCGGATTTAATAAAATAGATATTTATCCAGATGGCGGCTTTAACGTAAGTCCTGTGCTGGCGTCGCATGGAAGGCTTGATGAGCTGCGTAATAATCTGATGTTGTTTTTTACCGGAATTTCTCGCAACGCAACGGACATTGCTAAACATCAGATTGCTTCAGTGAATAAAAAAAGCAAAGATCTGCTGGAAATGCGCGCTATGGTTGATATCGCGCATAAAATCATCACTGATAACGGCGATATTGATGAATTTGGTCGCCTGCTTCATGAAAGCTGGCAGATTAAGCGCGGATTATCTAAGGAAATTTCCAGCTCATTAATTGATGATATTTATAACAAAGCAATAAAAGCCGGCGCCAGCGGCGGCAAAATTTTAGGCGCAGGCGGCGGCGGATTTATTCTGTTTTTTGTAAAACCGCAATATCAGGCGAGGGTTCTGGAAGCTTTATCTGATTTTCTGTGGATTCCTTTTGATTTTGAAACAAAAGGATCACATGTGGCATTTTACAGCCCTTCAAAATTCTCCAGAGAATCTCTCACGCGGCGTGATTTCATGCATCTGCGCGAGGTTCGCAATAACAAGCATGTTGATAATATACGCGAATTTATTCTTGATAAGAAAAATATCAGCCTTGAGAGAATGACCAAATTCAAACATGTCGAATCAGCGTAGTGTATATGCTCAATTTAATCGCCGCTGAATATCGCAAAACAGTTGAGATGTTTTCTGCTTTGCTTGCTGATTCATCTTTTCATCAAAAACTTTATAATGTTGCTGATGTTTGTACTGCCGCGCTTGTTGGCGGCGGCAAAATAATGCTTTGTGGCAATGGCGGCAGCGCGGCTGATTCGCAACATCTGGCCGCCGAGCTGGTTAGCAGATTAAATTATGATCGTCCAGGGCTTAGCGCAATTGCTCTTACCACAGACAGCTCGGCATTAACCGCGATAAGCAATGATTACGGTTATCAATATGTATTCTCCAGACAGATAGAAGCTCTTGGCAAAAAAGGCGATGTGCTGATTGTTTTTTCCACCTCCGGCAGCAGTGCTAATGTAGTCGAGGCGGTTAAGGCGGCAAATAAAGCCGGAATTATTACCATCGGATTTTTAGGACATTCAGGGCGGGAAATTGGCAAGATCGTTGAATATTCATTGAATATTCCTTCTTCTGAAACGCCAAAAATTCAGGAAGCGCACATTGCCAGCGGACATATACTCTGCGCCATTATCGAGGAGAAAATTTTTGGCGCTTCTTATAATCCTCAGCATAAATCGGCAAAAAGTCAAATCTCCGGCGAGGCTTAAAAATGCAAGCAGTTATTCTTGCCGGCGGTTTTGGAACACGGCTTAAACATGTATTGCCGAATGTGCCAAAGCCAATGGCTGATATTAATGGCCGGCCATTTCTCGCGGTTCTTATTGCACATTTGCGACTTCAGGGCTTTACTTCCTTCGTTATTTGTATTCACCACATGCGCGAGCAGATAATTGATTATTTTCGTGATTATAAAGAAGTGCGTTTTTCCATAGAACCTTCTCCGCTTGGAACTGGCGGCGCAATCGCACATGCTATACGTCAATGCGGTTTAAACGGACAAATTGCAGTAATGAACGGCGATAGTTTTCTTGAGCTTGATTACCGCGCTTTCTGGCTATCTCATGGCGATAAGCATTTTTCTCTCGCTCTGCGGGAAGTGCCTGATACGGCGCGTTATGGCCGCGTTGAGATTGCAGAAGAAATTATCACCTCATTTAAAGAAAAAGGCGAGGGCGGCAAAGGCTTTATCAATACAGGCTCTTATTTTATAGATAGCACATGGTTTGTTAACACAATAAACAGCAATAATATTCCTGCGGCATTTTCAATAGAAAATGATTTTCTTCTGCCAAAAATAACAGAGATTCGCCCTGGTTATTATCTGGCAAAAGGCTATTTTATTGACATTGGAATTCCTGAGGATTACGCCAGAGCGCAGCGAGATCTTGCCGGAATATTATCCTGATTCTGTGATTGACCTATTTCGAAACTAAATATTTGAGAATTTTCTATATTGCTTATGACTTTGTATTATACTCCTCTGGCAACAAATCGTCATCCTTTGGCTTGACCAAAGGATCTTTACGCTGTTGCACAAGATCCTTTGATCAAGTCAAAGGATGACGTCATATAATCAAATATTTAAGCGTTTCGAAAGAGGTCAATATAATCCGCAACATAAGTCGCAATATAAGCTGCATAAATTAGTGGTATTTCATTAGAGGTATAAATGCACAAAAGAGCTTTAATCACTGGAATAACCGGAATGGTCGGAAGTCATATGGCCGACTTTCTATTGGCAAATACTGACTGGGAAATATATGGTCAATGCCGCTGGCGCAGTCCGCTTGATAATTTACAGCAGCATATTGAGAGAATAAATAAAAAAGACCGCCTTCATCTCATTTATGCTGATTTGCGCGATAGTATTTCAATAGATAACATGGTTAAAGAAGCAAAGCCGGATTATGTATTTCATCTGGCGGCGCAGAGTTATCCTAAAACCAGCTTTACAGCGCCTCTTGATACGTTTGAAACAAATATTCAAGGCACTGCTCGTGTGCTTGAGGCGCTAAGGAATTACGCGCCGCAGGCGATTATTCATAATTGCGCTTCTTCCGAGGTTTTTGGCCGCGTTGCTCGCGAGAAACTGCCAATTAATGAAGATTGCACTTTTCATCCGGCTTCGCCTTACGCAATTTCCAAAGTCGGAACTGACCTTATTGGCCGCTATTATGCGGAAGCTTTCGGCATGAAAATAATGTCAACCAGAATGTTTACACATACTGGACCACGCCGCGGCGACGTTTTTGCCGAAAGCAGCTTTGCCAAACAAATCGCCATGATTGAAGCCGGCATGATTCCGGCAGTAGTTAAAACCGGAAATCTTGATTCACTACGCACTTTTGCTGATGTTCGTGATGCTGTGCGCGCTTATTACATGCTGGTTACTATTAATCCAATTGGCGGAGAATATTACAATATCGGCGGACGTTACAGTTGCTCAGTGAAGGATATGCTGGCATATTTAATCAGCCTGTCGCCGCTTGCTGATAAAATAAAAGTTGAAACTGATTCTGAAAGATTACGTCCGATTGATGCTGATCTGCAAGTTCCTGATACTTCAAAATTTGAACGTCATACTGGCTGGCGTCCGGAAATTCCTTTTGAGAAAACTATGCAGGATCTGCTTGATTACTGGCGCAAAAATGTGGCAAAAGGCGAGCATTATCTAACAAGATAAATATCAATAAACAGAATCAAGAAATAAAAAATCAAGAAATACAGAATCAAACAACAAAAGAATTAAGCAACGAAGAATCAAGCAACAAAAGAATCAAACAACAAAGAATAAAAGAATACAGAATCAAAAAATATAAATAATAAAATATAAATAATAAAATAAATCAGGAAATAATAATGGTTGAAGACAGAAAAATAATAAAAACCAGCGAATCAATAATCAAAACTCTCAATGAAGCAATTGCCGATTACTGCGCGATTGAACATAAATTCTGGCAGTTTGATGAAAAAAATCCAGCTGTGCGTCTGCATGAGCCGACTTTTGGCGCTGAGGAAATATCCGCAGCAACCAGGCAGATGCTTTCCACCTTTGTCACTATGGGCAAGCAGGTTAAAGAATTTGAAGCGCAATATGCCGCTGAATTCGGCAATAAATTCGCATTATTCAGCAATTCCGGCTCCTCAGCTAACCTTCTGGCAATAGCTGCTCTTTCCAATCATTTATGTGAAAACCGCTTGCAGGAAGGAGACGAAATTATAGTTCCTGCGCTTTCCTGGTCAACGACAGTCTGGCCGCTTATTCAATGTAAGCTTATTCCGGTTTTTGTTGATTGTGATCCTCTTACTTACAATATTGACATTGCCAGCCTTGAAAAGGCAATTACTGCGAAAACTAAAGCTATAATGCTCGTTCATGTTTACGGAAATCCTTGCGATATGGAACAGATAATGAGCATAGCGGCAAAGCATAATTTGCAGATTATCGAGGATTCCTGCGAATCAATGGGCGCTTATTATAAAGGGAAGGCGGTTGGCACATTTGGCCGTGTTGCCACTTTCTCCACTTATTTTTCGCATCACATCACTACTTTGGAAGGCGGCATTACTGTTACTGATGATTTCAAGCTGATTGAAATAATGCGAATGTTGCGCGCGCATGGCTGGAGCAGGGAAACAGATGAACATGCTAAATATTGCGCTGAGTATCCTGATATTGATCCGCGCTTTATTTTTATCAATCTTGGTTATAATCTTCGCGCTACTGAAGTTCAGGCAGTTATGGGAAAAGCTCAGCTGCCTAAATTGAAAGATTTTGTAAAAACAAGACGCGAAAATAGCGCTTATTATCTTGCCGAATTTTCCAGCTATTCTGATTTTTTTGATTTTCAGCAGGAAACACCAGGCGCTGCTTCAAGCTGGTTTGGTTTTTGTTTCCGGCTGAAGGAAAAATGTCCTTTTAAGCTGCGCGATATTACTGGCTTTTTAAACTCACGCGGCATAGAAACAAGGCCGATAATTGCTGGAAATATGAGCCGCCATCCGGTAATGAAGCATTATGCACATCGCGTTGCCGGAAATCTTGTCAATTGCGATAATATCATGCAGCGTGGTTTTGCTATTGGTTGCCATCATGCAATAGATAATAAAGCGCGCCAGTATGTTGCCGCGTGCCTGAGAGAATTTATCGCTAAATATTAAAAACAAGCCAACTACCAACTGCTAACTACCTAACTAACAATGTCTGATTCAATTTCAACAGTTCCAAAGAAAAAAATACTGATTTGCGGTGCTACCGGATTTATTGGCCGCAATATGGTTGAGCATTTTGCAAAAAATCCTGCTTATGAAGTTCATGCGGTTAGCTTTACGCGGCCACAATATCAGCTTGCCGACAATAATAATAAAATAATCTGGCATCAGGCTGATTTGCGAAAAGCTGAAGATGTTGAAAGAGTAATGTCCGGAATTGATATAATGATTCAAGCGGCAGCAACCACTTCCGGCGCTAAAGATATAGTCAGCAGACCTTATATTCACGTTACTGACAATGCGGTTATGAATTCACTGCTGCTGCGCGCGGCTTTTGAACATAAATTGCAGCAGGTAATTTTTTTCAGCTGTACGGTAATGTATCAAAGTTCAGAAACTGCTATTCGTGAATGTGATTTTGATGAAAATACTCCCTTGCATCCTCGCTATTTTGGCGTTGGCAATACTAAAATTTATATCGAAAAAATGTGCGAATTTTTCTCGCGCATTTCTTCAACTCGCTTTACCGCGATTCGCCATAGCAATATTTATGGTCCGCATGATAAGTTTGATCTGGAACGCAGTCATGTATTCGGCGCTACTATCAGCAAGGTAATGACTGCTGAAAATAAAATCACCATCTGGGGAAGTGGCGAGGAAGAGCGCGATGTTCTGCATGTTCGTGATTTGAATGATTTTGTGGAAGCAGCGATAAAACGGCAAACTCAACCATATCGCCTTTATAATTGCGGCTTTGGACGAGCGATCTCTATTAAGAATCTGGCGGAGAAAATTGTTCTATTATCCGGAAAAAAATTGGCAATTGAGCATGATTTAACGCAGCCGACTATAAAAACCAGCCTGTTTCTTGATTGTTCCTTAGCCGAGCAGGAACTAGGCTGGAAACCAAAAATTTCTCTTGATGAAGGAATAACAGAAACCATCAAATGGTGGCGAGACAACATAAATCCGGAGGATTTATCCTTAATCAGAAGTTAAGGGGATGATCAGAAATTAAGAGGATGATCAGATTATCCGTAATCAGATGACCAGATCGCCTGATTATCTGATTATCTGATTATCCTCTTAAATTCTGATAATCCTCTTAATTTCCTATATCACGTACCGCGCCAATTCCGCCAACAGGGCCGACGCCGCCGATTTTGCCAAATGGACTTTCATTTGTTGATTCAGAATTAGTGTTGTTTGTCGCATTTTTTGAATTTTTTGCGTTCTTTGCGGCTTCTTCTTTCTCAGCAATAGTTTTTTCGACTATGGTTTTTATGTCGTTTTCGTCCAATGCGCGAGGCGGCGGCGGCTGATATTGTTCCAGCAGTTTCTTTTCCGTTGCACGATAGCGGTTTAATGATTGCTCCCTCTGGCTGAGCGGATTTTGGAAACTATTGCGAATATTGTTATGATTGCGCGAATTTACAACATTCTCCTGCTCATCTTGCGCGATAACAGTTGGAATAGCTTTGCCGCTTTCTTTGATTATTACAATATCTGCGCTTCTTGATTCTCTCGGCAGACAAATCGCCGTAAATAATATCAGGCAACTTAAAATAATTCTAAAATCGGCGCATTTTTTATACATTGTTTTCTATTCGCTGCACGATTCTACCTTATCAAGCGGATATTTTCCAGCATTTTGGTATTTTTCAGCGGTTTGCCGGAAGAAGAATTTGTCATTGCTTCTATTTTAGGCCCTGCATCGGATATTCCAACAGCGGCTGAATTAGCTGAAAACGGTTTTAACAAGCTGCTGCTTCCATTGTCAAAAGCGCTGCTATTGTTTGCTTCACTATTATCTTCATTATTGCTTTCAATATTATCGCGCTTGTCGGAAATACGGTCGCTGCGCTTGAATTTTCCGTCAACAAACGCACCGTCTTCAATCGAAAGCTGCTCATGAATAATAACACCTTCAACCTTACAGCTGGCGCGCAGATTAACATTACGCGCGCGAATAAGCCCTTTTACCGTACCATGTATTTGAACATCGCCGGAATTTATTTCACCTTTTACAACTCCTTGCTCGCGTAGAGTAAGCGATTCGCAGCGTATATTACCATCAATACTGCCGGAAAAATCAATAGCGCCTTCGCTTACGATATTGCCAAGAACATGCACATCAGAAGTTATAACAGTAGGAATTGTTTGCCGTGTTTTGGAATTACGCGCCGGCGCAGCAGCAGGAGGATTCTTAGACTTGTGGAACATAACGGCCTGCGGCGAAAAAGTTGCGTGGATCAAGAGGGCGGTCCTTATAACGAACCTCATAATGCAGATGCGCTCCGGTAGAGCGTCCAGTGCTGCCTTGAATTCCGATTATCTGCCCTTTTTTTATTTTAACTCCTTCATCAACCAGAATCCGGCTGAGATGAGCATAGCGTGTGCTGATTCCATAACCATGGTCAATGTCAATCATATTGCCATAAGCCCCTTGTCTGCCGGCGAATTTTACCACGCCGCTTGAGGTGGCATGAATATTAGCATTTTCAGCTCCAGCCAGATCAACTCCGGCATGAAAAGCCAGACGGCTGGTGAAAGGATCAATCCGGCGGCCAAAACCGCTAACTTCCTGACCATCGCGAATAGGACGACGAACCGGAAGATTCTCGACTATCTCTTTCAGAAGAGATAATTCATCAAGCTGCGAGATTATATTCTGCTCCTGCCTGCTTAATGAGGAGATTTCATCAGGAATATAAGGTCCGCCCTGACGCTGGAAAACTCCGCGCGGCGAATTTTTTTCAGAACTTGCTGATTTATCACTGTCGGCAGATGAGTTTTTATTATTCTCATCATCCTTATTTTCACTGGCGGCATGTTTTTTCAGCATGGAAACATCAAGGCCGGTTTGTTCAATCAGATTTTCATAAGAATCAATGTTTTTTGCCGCTTTTTGCTGCACTTTTTCGATAAAATTCTTGCGGCTTTCTTCGTTTGCCTTGAGCCGTTCTTCAAGATCAGCAATCCGTGAGAATAATTCTGCATTGTCAACTGAAGAAAGAGCGGCTTTAGAGCCGGCAAGTGACATTAAACTATTGTCAGAAGGAAGAATGGCAAAATTAGAATCAACCTTGTTGCCGACTACAGATTTAAGAGCCAGCGATTTTTCTTTAAGAGCGCCGCGGACGGCAAAATAACTTCCCGTAGAATAAGAAGCCCAGCATATTCCGGAAATAATTGCCACAGCAACCGCGCATTGCGCCGCGCCGCTTATCGGCATATGCTGTACCTGACGTTCGGAAACGATGATTATATTACGCTTATGGAACAGCAGACCGTAAGCATACTTTACCTTATTCAGGCAGTAATAAGCCAGATTTTTTACCTTCATTAGCATACTCCCGTTTTGTGGTCGTTCGTAGCATAATCAACGATTATTTCACACGCTTTTTAAGATACGCTCTCTTAAGATACACTAAGATATACGCTCTAAGATAGCGGCGAAGAAACCGTCCATTCCGTCTTGATGCGGACTTACTGAGAAGTACTGTACAGACGTTCCTGCAAATTCCTCTTTATCGGCAGATACGCTGGCAGAACTGTTTTCATTTTTACTGTCCACATTTTTCTCAGCACAGATGTTATTCCATATTTTTTCCGCGCAGACAACAATAAAGTTTTTATTGTTTTTTAAGAACTTGTCAATCTGCGCGGAATTTTCGCAGGAAAGAACAGAGCATGTTGCGTAAACCAATCTGCCGCCAACTGCAACCAGCCGCGAAGAGCTTTGCAGAATAGACTCCTGAAGCTGCATCATTTCCGCCAGATCATGCTCATTAAAGCGCCATTTCAGATCAGGATTGCGCCGCCATGTTCCTGTTCCGCTGCATGGCGCATCGACTAAAACTCTGTTGGCGCTTTGTTTATGGCGTTTGATGAAAGGATCATGTTCTGATTCCAGCACATGAAGCTGCACATTGTCAACGCCAGCGCGTTTGAGACGTTCTTTCATTTGTCCAAGGCGCTTTTCTGAATTATCCCAGGCGAGAATCCGGCCTTTATTTTTCATCTGCGCGGCGATTGCCAGAGTTTTTCCGCCAGCTCCGGCGCAGAAATCAATTATTTTCATACCAGGTTTTGCATCAACCAGAGCGGCGACTATTTGTGATCCTTCATCCTGCATTTCAAAATGTCCGGCTTTGAATAAAGGCGAAGTAAAAACCGGCGCGCGCTGTTTAAGCCTTACGCCAAGTGGAGAAATTGAAGTTGCACAGCAGTCAAATCCTTCTTCATTTAAAGCTGCAACAAGCGCCTCGCGTGAGGTTTTAAGGCTGTTGGTGCGTAAATCACTATGCGCCTGTTTGCCAAGCGCCAGCATTGCTGCTTCAAATTCATTGCCGAGGCTGTTTTTAAGCTCTGCTTCCAGCCATTTCGGATAGTTAAGGCGCACCTCATCAGGAGGAATTTCCGCGCTTTCTCTAAGCAGAGTCGCTTTTTCAGAAATCGTGATGCTATGTGGAGAATATTTGCCGCCGTCGCACATTTTCTCCAGCTCATGAAAACTATATTCATTGCGTAATTGCAGCGCCGAAAACACTATCATTCTGGCCGAATTTCCGCTCATTCCGGCGGCAATATCTGCTAATTTAGAACAATTTTCGCCATCGCGCTTCTCAGCCGCAATGCGCCAGCGCAATAAAGACAAATTACGCAAGCACCAGTAAACAAGCTCGCCAATATAAGCGCGATCATGACTGCCAATATAACGCCGCGCTTTAAAAAAACGGTCAATTATTTTGTCCGCCGGAATACGCTTGGCGCTTTGCCAGCTGTGCAGAATATCGCCAATAAGCTCGATTGAAGATTGAATACGTGAAGAAGGAGTCATTAAGCACTGAATACAACAATAATCTCCAACTAACCACTAAAATAACACTAAAATAACTAACCACTAAAATCATTTGTAAAATATTCCGCCACTGTCTTCTATAGATAGATAGCCAGATAGATAGCCCGATAGAAGATTTATAGATAATCTATATTTCCGTGTCATGCCAGCGTAGGCTGGCATCCAGTGATAATTACAACAAACGATGAAATCACTATTTTCCTCGCTGCCGCGAGTAATACTGGATGCCAGCATACGCTGGCATGACACAGAGCTATATGAGCAGCTTATCTATCTATAGTAGACAGTCTGAGCTTTAAAATCAATCTGTCTCGACATCTATCTCTGCAATCTATCTATAGAAGACACAGAAAAAGACGCAGAAATTATCTCTCTACAACTCATACTGTTTCACAATCTATTGCGTAGCAATAGATTGTGAGTCTCGCCCGCTACGCGGCGGGAAACCGGTGCTTTCGGCACACGGTTTCCATACCAATTCTACTTCATAGAAGTAGAATTGGTATCAGCCAATATAGAGAGAAGATTGCGCTAAAATCACAGTTTGCAATCTATTTTGTTCATCTATCTATAGAAGACAGTTCAGGAATTTAAGTTCTATCTATAACAGCCAATGTA
>CAZFJN010000012.1:0-22619 GCA_964519595.1 uncultured Rickettsiales bacterium | reverse complement strand
AGGAGAAGAATTAGTAGCCAATGTAAGGAGAAGAATTAGTAGCCAATGTAAGGAGAAGAATTAGTAGCCAATGTAAGGAGGAGAATTAGTAGCCAATGTAAGGAGAAGAATTAGTAGCCAATGTAAGGAGAAGACTGCTTTGAATGCAAAGATGAATTTGCCAATGCCGAGATTTTATTTAGAGATTTTATTTAGAGGTTTTATTTATTCAGAGGCTTTATTCAGCAGCTGTTGTCATTGCGTCGATTAAGGCTTGATCAAGGCCGTAATAAGCGGCTTTAGGCGTGAAATTTGGCCTTATTCCGGTTGATTTAAATTCTCCGGTTAGTTTTCCTGACTCATCTTCGCCGGTAAATTCAAAGGTGAAAAGATCTTGCGTGATTATTACATCGCCTTCCATGCCGGTTACTTCTGTAACGTGAGTTACGCGGCGCACGCCGTCGCGCATACGCTGAATCTGCACAATCATGTTAACGGCGCTGGCTATTTGCGCGCGCACAGCTTTGGAAGGAAGATTGATTCCGGCCATTCCGATCATGTTTTCCAGACGCGCCAGCGCCTCACGCGGTGTATTAGCGTGTAAAGTTCCCATTGAACCGTCATGTCCAGTATTCATCGCCTGCAATAAATCGAAAGCCTCGCCACCGCGCACCTCGCCAAGGATAATTCGATCAGGTCGCATACGAAGGGCATTTTTTACCAGATCGCGCATGGTTATTTCGCCGTCGCCTTCAAGGTTGGCGATTCGTGTTTCAAGCGGCACAACATGCGGCTGTTGCAATTGCAGCTCGGCGGCGTCTTCTATGGTAACAACGCGCTCGCCGTGTGAGATCATTCTTGAAACAGCATTAAGCAACGTGGTTTTTCCTGAGCCTGTGCCGCCGGAAATTATGATATTCAGCCTTACTGCGCCGGCTATTTTTAAAACTTTACACAATGCTTCTGAGACGTTTTTAGTGCCGACCATCACATCGAGAGTGATTTTTTTCTGTGAGAATTTACGAATTGAAATTGAAGCGCCCTTTATCGAGCAAGGCTGAGCAATGACGTTAACGCGGCTTCCATCCGGCAGACGCGCATCGCAAATAGGGCTTGATTCATCAACGCGGCGGCCTACTGCGGTTACGATTCGTGTGGCGATTGACATTACATGCGCGTTGTCGCGGAATTTCACGTTAGTAAGTTCGAGCTTGCCTTTTCGTTCAACGTAAATCTGGTAAGGACCATTGACCATGATGTCTGTAATCGCCTCATCGCGCAGCAGCGGCTCTAATGGTCCGTAGCCAAGCATGTCATCAACTATTTGCGTAGCGAGATCATGTTGTTCAGTTTGTGTAAGAGGCAGTTTCTGCTCGATAACAATTTCGCCAATTAGTTCGATTATCTGCCTTTTAAGTTCCTCGCGCGGTAATTTTGATGATGCGGAAATATCAATCTGTTCAATGAGATTATTGTAAATACGTTCTTTTATAACCGCCATTTCTCCGATTTCATCAGGAGCAGATTTAACAGTAGGAACATCTTCGTTGTTAGCTGCCAGCAGCGCGTCTGATTTTGATTTTTTATTTTCTTCTGCGCTTGCAGTAGAAGAAGTTTTAGAGGCAGCTTGGCTGGATTTTTCTGAATTTGTTTCCGAATTTCCAGCAGAATTTTCAGCAGAATTTGTAGAAGTATTTTTTGAAGAATTTGCAGAATTATCTAATGAAGTATTTTCTGCATTAGAAACACTATTAGAAACACTATTAGAAGCAGTTGTTGAACTGTTTTCCAGAGTCGGTTGTTTTGCTGATTGTGTTGATTGCGCTGTTTGTGTTGACAGATTTTTTTCCGAGGCAATGTTCGGAATTGAATTAGGCTGATTTTGTTTGGAAACTTCAGACGCAGCAACTTTGTTCTCTGTTGATAGAGATTTCTGAGAATTATCCTGTATGCCACGTCTTCCAAACATATTTTTTTATTTCTTTTTATTTCTTCACATTCTTCATTTCTTCTCAATTCCTCAATTCCTCAATTCTTCAATTCCTCTTATTTCCTCAATTCTTCAATTCCCCATTTCCCCTTATTTCCCCTTATTTCCCCTTAGTGAACATATTGAATGAAAATGGCGATTTCTTTTGTGTTTTTATATCTGCTTTATTTTTTATCTGCGGCGCGATTACGGCAGCGATTTTGTATAAAGGTTGCATTGTTTTTTGGTTTTTATGTTCAACCGCTGGAATTGCCGAGCTGATCTGCATGAATAAATCCGGCGCGAAGGAAATATGTTCATATATTTTGATATTTGCGCCTTTTTCATAATCAGCAACAGGAACTTCCTGCTTTGGCGCAAGTCCAACGCGGTTAGCGATAATCAGCGGCGGTTTTGCTTTCCATCCTTCGCGCATGGCATCTTGCATTCTGAGCGTATCGCGCAGTGATAAGAGCGATAATTCCGTTACCAACAAGGTATGATCAGCCGATTGCAGGCAGATACGTGAAAACATGTTCATATGGCGAGGGACGTCAAGAACCACATAATCATATTTGCTGGTAAGTTCTGCCAGCAGAGGCGTTGCGGCATTTTCATTTATTATCAATTGATCGCTAAGTGCTTCTTCGGCGCTTAAAACTGATAAATATTTTCCGAATTTGTTCATTATGCGATCAAGGAACAAGGAATCAATGCGATCAGGCTTTTGCAATACATCGCGCAATCCTACTGAAGGCTGAATATCAAGCGCCAGAGATACGCTGCCTTCCTGAGGATCAAGATCAACCAGCGCAACTTTCTTGCGTGTTCCTTCTGCCAATATTCCAGCCAGATTTATTGCAACAGTTGTAGTTCCTACGCCGCCGCGAGTTCCCATTACGGCGATAGTTTTGCATTGTGGCTTATCAGATTTTGTAGCAGAGCTTGCGGTTATTTTTTCAAACGCTGAATCAAGTATCTGGCGGTCAATAGGCGACAGCATATAATGCGCTATTCCTATTTCCAGCAGCCAGCAGTAAAAGCTGTATTCGTTTACTTTTCCGATGGTAATTACATTAGTCGAGGGATCACATAATTCAGCCAGACGATCAAGCAGAGGAGTTGCTTCATTGCGCTCCGGAATTTCAACAAGCAGCAGATCAGGAGATGCGTTGTTGCTTAGAAACTCAATCGCATTGACGATAGTTCCTTGATATATGTCGCTAGTTGGCAGACCTTTTGAATGCGCGAATTCTTTAAGCGCCTCAACATCGACCTCTTGTGAGGCGAAGGCAACAAAAGAAGATATTGGCGCAGAAACAGACATAAATAATTTTAAATAATTTTATGCTCAACGGTTTTTATATATGATCATTATATGATCATTTTTTATGCTCGGCAGACGGCGAATTATCAGCCTAATGCCTTCTAACCATCTTTAAATGTAGCATATCATTGTTAATTCTAGATAAATTGCCGAAAATTTCCGTCGTGATTTGTTAATTATACGTCGCTGCTGATGAATTATGCGCTGCCGACAAATAGCGCGAAATAGTTTTTATCTTTCATATGATTACAGATAATTGCCGTTTTTCTTATAAACATCGTATTTTAGGCAAAATTAATTGTAATTAATCAGATGTAAAAATATCCGCTATTTCTACGAGTTGCCGCGCCTTGCTACGGCACAACACAGCGCGGGCAATTGCTGCTTACGGAAAAGCAATGCGCGATGCAATATGCAGCGTATACGAATATAATAAGCTGCATTTAATTCTGATTATATTTTCTGATTATATTTCTTATTACTTCTCTGAGCTTCCGGAAGCTGTTTCCGCAGCGGAAGTTGCGCTTGTTCCGGCAGATGAAGAAGCTGTGCTTTTGGAATTTAATGTACGGTAATTGACAATAGCATCAGCAGAGCGATCCGGATCAGGAGTTACATTTCCGCCGCTGCTTCCTCTTTCCAGATCACGAGGATCTGCAATCATGTGGCCAAGATTATTGACTGTAGCACAGCCTATATTGCCTTGTTTAGTGTTGCTGTAAGTCGTAACCGGAGATGTTTTCCAGTCTGGACAATCAGGAGAAACAAGTTTTCCATCTTTATCAACCTTGTTTTTAAGCGGATGAGCAGCGTAGTAATCATTCGGATCAATTCCCCACATGTCAACACTTGCCGAGCAGGAAGAAAGAAAAAAAACCAGCGCCAGATGAAGAACTATGTTCTTGTTGTAATAATCATTATTCATATACAAAACCTCCCTGACCGTGCAGTTTTGGCATGTTATTTTCTATTTTTTCCAGCTGTTCTTTCTGCGCTGAATCTGCGGAATTAAAATCCTGTTGCTGATAAAGACTGCCCAGCAGCAGGCGTTGCAAATCACTAGGCGGAATATAACCGTCAGCCGGAGTTTGCATTTTCTTAGGATCAGAAACCGGATTCACCAGATAAGGCGTAACAAGTATCACCAGCTCAGTCTGATTATTTTGAAATCTATTGGAACGGAATAGAGTGCCAAGAACAGGCAAATCGCCAAGTCCTGGAAATTTTTCAACATTATTAGAACCATCATTTTTCAATAATCCGGCCAGCATGAAAGTATCGCCGCTGCCTAGTTCAATTACTGATTTGGCTTTGCGTGATTCAACAACCGGATAAGTATAACCGGAAACCTCAATCGGATTGCTGAAATTAAGCGAACTTACTTCCGGCGCGACATCAATGCTGATCCGGCTTTTTGACATTACAGTCGGCGTAAAATTAAGTGAAACGCCAAAAGGTTTATATTCAATCGTTACCGTATTATTCTGTCCAATTGTCGGAATAGGAAATTCGCCGCCGGCAAGGAAACTGGCGGTTGTTCCAGATGTTGTGGTAAGAACCGGCTCAGCAAGTATTGTTGCCAGACCATTTGTTTCCAGCGCGTCAATAAGGCCGCTTACATCGTTATAGCGCAGAAATAAATTGCTATTCGTGCTTGTGCCGCGATAGACGGTGCTATTATACGCTCTTAATGCTTGTGTGTCAGGATCATCAGTGTGGAAAAGTATATTACTGCCTTGCAATAGCTGCATTCCGAACAAGCCGTTAGTGGTAAAGCTCTGCAGATTAACGCCAAATACTTTTAAGTCATTGCGCGACATTTCAACTATCTTGACTTTAAGAGCAACCTGATCAGAGCCGGCTGATTTTATCATATTGATCATTTTTTCATTGTTGCCTAAAAAAGCCGAGGCGATATTTCTGATGTTTTCCGATTCAGCCAGAGAATCTGCTGAGCCGTTGAGCATTATTCCGCCGTCCATTGTTCGCGCTGTTACGTCGGAATCAGGCGCGATCTGTTTAACTGCGCGCATCAGCTTGCTCAGATTATGCGTTACGGAAATTGTCGCGCTGTAAATCTGGCTATCGCTACTATCAACCGCATAGATGCTAGTATCGCCAATTTTTTTTCCATGCACAAAAAGCAAAGTCGGTGACACTACTTGCACATCCGCAGTTGCAGGATCAGAAACAACGACTGAAGAAGCCGCCGCTGGTAATTTTACCATTTTGCCTTTATTGATTTCTATTTGTAAAACTTCCTCAGCCAGCGCCGCTGTAGAAAAGAAAGAACAGATTATTATCGCCATTGCCAATAAAGTCGCAAAGGCTGATTGCCAGAATTTTAACATAGAAAATTGCAATTTTTTTTCAGCGTTCATATCAGCGTGTTCCCTGATTTAAGAATTGCAAATCTTCCTTAGTATCACCGCGAATAACTTGCACATGCGGCGCTACTCCGCCTTTACGCAATGAAGGTATTACATCCCCAGCGCGCGTTGAGCTGCTTTTCTCGCTGCCTGCCTGCTCGTTTTTATGCAGCGCACTGCGTAGCGCCATTGATATTTTTCCCATTTCAATTGCCACGGCAATTTGCTCAGCTTGTATTTCCGTTACTTCAACAGTGACGTTTTTCGCCGGAGTTGCCTTATGATCTGGCGTATCAAGAGATTGATCAACCGCCACAACGCGCACGTCACGAACGAATGTTTCGCTGACTACCGTATCATCGCCGCCGCTTTCGCCGCGTCCGGTTTTGATTCTATGTGTTACTATCAGATCAACTCTGTCGCCAGGCGCTATGAAACCAGCAGCTCCGGTAGTTGCGGTAACTGCTATGGAAACAGCGCGCATTCCTGGCTCAAGAACTGCTGATAAAAATCCACCATCTCCGGCTTTGGTAATCTGGTCAGCACTTACTGGCTTGCCGGATTTTAAAGGCCTGCGAACCACGCCGCCATTAAATTCACTTTTTTTGCTGATTCCTTCGTGGACAAAGGCTGTTTCCTCATCGCCATCTGGCTGATTTGCCCAGTCGAGATCACTTCCGGCATCAACGAATTTTCCGGCAGCAACATCACGCTTGGCGATTAACACGCGCTTTGAAACAGGCTGCTCAACTTGTTTTCCTGAACTGAGCTGCGAAAATTTTTTACGAACCATTACCGCAGTAAAGGCCGCTATAAGCGCAGCTATAATCAAAATGATTACGCGACCATTTAAACGCATGTGTTATTCCCCTTCAAATGTGAAGACTAACTCCGCGCAATTAATAAATAGTTAAGCAAAGTTGCTAAAAAGCAACATAAAAACAACATATTATTATTATTGTTTATGTTATTATAAAAACGATGATCAAGCAATAACAAGATTATCAAGCGATAATAACGATGATCAAAAATAACAAAAGATGATCAAACAATAACAGCAATGATTCAACTCGAACAACTTATTGACAAGATTCTTTCCTATGATCCTGGCGCGGACATAGAAAAAGTGCGCCGCGCTTATGAATTTGCCATGAATGCTCACGGCGCACAGAAACGCGCTTCCGGAGATCCTTATTTTTCTCATCCGGTTGAGGTTGCTTATAAGCTTACGGAATATCGTCTTGATGCAACTTCAATAGTTACCGCCTTGTTGCATGATACGGTAGAAGACACACATGTAACGCTTGAAGCTATTGAAGAGCAATTCGGCGCGGAAATAAAGGGTCTTGTTGACGGTGTTACTAAATTATCTCGTCTGGAAGGAAAATCAGAAAATCTCAAACAGGCGGAGAATTTCCGCAAGCTGCTTATTGCAATGAGCGAAGATATTCGCGTGTTGCTGGTCAAGCTGGCTGATCGTTTGCACAATATGGAAACTTTAAAACATATTGGCAACGCCGAAAAACGCCAGCGTATCGCACGCGAAACGGTTGATATTTACGCCGCTCTTGCTGAACGCATCGGAATGCGTAATCTGAAGGAAGAATTGCAGGATTTAGCCTTTGCGGAATTGCAGTCTGATGCTCGCGCTTCAATCATTCAACGCCTTTATTTTCTGCGCGAACAGGGAGCTGCGGAATTAGAAAAAATACGCGAAATACTCTGCCAGAAGCTGATTGAAGCTGATCTTCCGAAAGCGGAAATTTCCGGCAGAGAGAAAAAACCGTACTCAATCTGGCGGAAAATGGAATCAAAAAGCATTTCTTTTGAGCAACTCTCAGACATAGTCGCTTTTCGGATAATAGTTTCCGATATTCCACAATGCTATCAGGCTTTAGGCGCTATTCATTCCAACTGGCACATTATTCCTGGAAGTTTCAAGGACTATATCTCAACGCCTAAATCAAACGGTTATCAATCTTTGCATACTTCCGTTCTTGGCCCTGGCCAGCAGAAAATTGAAATCCAGATTCGCACGCACCAGATGCACGAGCTGGCAGAATATGGTCTTGCCGCGCACTGGGCTTATAAACAGCATGGCAATGCTGCAACTGACGGTAAACAATTCCGCTGGATAAGAGAATTGCTGGAAATATTAGAACAATCGTCGAATCCGGAAGAATTTCTCGAAAATACCAAGCTGGAAATGTATCAGGATCAGGTTTTCTGCTTCACGCCAAAGGGCGATATTCTGTCTTTTCCACGCGGCGCTACTCCGGTTGATTTTGCCTATGCTGTGCATTCCGGAGTCGGCGATACTTGCGTTGGCGCTAAAATAAATGGCCGCATCGTGCCACTTCGTACCAAGCTTAAAAACGGCGATCAAGTTGATATAATAACCAACAAAACACAAACGCCAAGTCCGAGCTGGGAACGTTTTGTAGTAACCGGCAAAGCACGCTCGGAAATTCGCAAATTTGTTCGTACTCAGCAGCGTAATGAATATGTCGCTCTTGGCCGCGCTGTCCTTGTGAAAATGTTCAAACAGGAAGGCGAAGAATTCAACGAGAAAATGGTTGATCCGCATTTGCCGCATTTTGAGAAGAAAGATACTGATGATTTGCTGGCAGATATCGGCGCAGGACTTGTTTCCAGACAGGAAGTGGTCGAAGTGGTGCTTGGCAAAAAAAAATCATCCCCTTCTTCTTCCGGAATGTTGTCTTCACTTACTAATCCATTTCGTAAAAAGAAAAAACATGATGCAACGCCAATGCCGATTAAAGGCCTGATACCAGGAATGGCTTTGCATTTTGCCGGCTGCTGTCATCCAATTCCTGGCGATAAAATCGTAGGAATTGTCACAACCGGCAAAGGAGTAACAATTCATACTCTTGATTGTGAAACTTTGGAGAATTATGCTGATAGTCCGGAACGCTGGATAGATGTTGCCTGGGAACGAGATTCCACTGAATCAGGGCATATCGGCCGCCTGCGCGCGCAGATAAGTCATGAGCCGGCCGCTCTTGCCACTTTAACAAATGTCATTGCCAAAGATAATGGCAATATAAACAATCTTAAAATCATCAATCGTTCCACTGATTTTTTTGAAATATTAGTTGATATAGAAGTAAAAGATGTTCACCATTTAAATAACATAATTGCCAATCTGCGTAGTAAGGAAGTTGTGCAAAGCGTTGAACGCTGGCATAGCTAGGGGTGCGCGTGGTTGTCGTGGTAGTTTTGTGGTTGTCGTGAATATCGTGGTTAGTATTTCGTGGTTAGCGTGGTTATCGTGATTGTCGTGGTTATCGTGAACACGAACCACGACAACCACGAACCACGACAACCACGATATTCACGATATTCACGAACCACGACAACCACGCTAACCACGACATTCACGATAACAAACAATAACAACAAAAAACTAAATCAAATGCTCACTGATCTAATAATTTTTCTGCTGGTAATAGTTTTAGTAGTGTCAATGACGCTGCTGTTTGATCGTCATCGGCGGGCGATGCGTAAGCGCATTGAAGGACTAAAATCGCGCGGTCAGGCTAATAAAAGCAAAAATGTCGCTGATTTATCTCTCAAGCGCAAAGCTCAGGAAGAAAAAGGAATTTTCGCGCTGCTGGCCAAGCCGCTGCCTAAATTCTCAAAACTTGGCGATCGTTTAGAAAGAGCCGGAATTGCCATGTCGCCTAAGCAATATGCTCTGCGCCGGATAATGTGGTTGCTGGCGATAAGTTTTATAGTCGGCTTTGTGTTTAATAAATCGCTGCTACTGGGATTTTTTCTGGGAATTATTTTTGGCGTGTGGTTGCCGCTTAAAATAATGCAGTTTAAAATCACCAAGCAGAATAAGGCTTTTTTACGCCTTTTTCCGGATGCTATTGATTTAATTGTTCGCGGTTTACGTTCCGGCTTGCCAGTATCTGAATCAATTGTCCTTGTATCAACAGAAGTTCCACAGCCAGTTGGCGGAGTTTTTACCACCATTTCCAACACAATGAAACTTGGCGTTACCATGGAAAAATCATTGCAGGAAATGGCGCGTAAACTTGATCTGACAGAATTCAACTTTTTCAGCACTAGCATCATACTGCAACGCGAAACCGGAGGTAATTTATCGGAAATTCTCAATAATCTTTCCGAAGTTCTGCGTGGTCGCTACATTATGGGAATGAAAATAAAGGCGATGTCTTCGGAAGCTCGTGCCTCAGCAATGATTATTGGCGCTTTGCCCTTTATTGTAATTCTTGCCGTTGGCGTTTTAAGCCCTGGCTATTTAACGCCGCTTATCGAAGATAGAAGAGGAAATATCGCCGCTTTTACTGCCGCCGGAATGATGACCTTCGGATTGTGGATAATGAACCGTATGACCAAATTTGAAATTTAAACTAGCAACTAGACAACCAAAAACCAGCAACCAAAATGAGCAACGAACAACTTTCCATAAATGATCTATTGCCTTCAAACTGGCAGGCTGATGACGGTTATGTCGCTATTTCCGGCCTTGTTGCTTTTTTATGTGCCTGGGCAATATTGTCGAGCTTCTCTAATATAGATCGTTTCGCAAAACAGATCAAACACATACATAGCAGGCGCGATGAATTGCGCGGCGAATTTGTCGGCGCTAAAAAACGCAAAAAACGCGAATTGCAGATGAATCTGATTCGCGTAATCGCCATGAAGCTGCAATTAGTGAAAAAAAATCAGATCGGCAAAACGCAAGCCGAGCTTGTACAAGCTGGTTTTCGCTCAAAAGACGCAATTTATGTGCTGGCTTTTTTCAACGTTCTAATGCCAATTTTACTAGGCGTTGCTGGCATAATAATCATGCAGATGAATAGCGATGTAAGTCCTAAATGGAAAATGATGAATTATATCTGGCCAGTTTTTGGCGCTTATCTTGGCCTTAAATTACCAGGAATTTTTGTGCGCCGTAAAAAAAAGAAACGTAATCTGCGGATACAGAAATCATTGCCTGATGTG
Source organism: uncultured Rickettsiales bacterium (assembly GCA_964519595.1). Taxonomy (GTDB): domain Bacteria; phylum Pseudomonadota; class Alphaproteobacteria; order Rickettsiales; family SXRF01; genus JANRKF01. Next base: position 11,977 of record CAZFJN010000012.1, on the reverse strand, counting down.
CTGGATTTAATGACGATCTGCGCCGAGGCAGGGCTTAGCATGGTGGCAATGCTTGATCGCGTATCGCGTGAGCTTAAAATGGTTTATCCGGAAATGGCTGAGGAACTAAGCCTCACCTCAATTGAAATTGGCTTCCTGCCGGAGCGCAGCAAAGCTCTGCTTAACCTCTCTGAGCGTTGTGATCTGCCGGAAATACGCGGCATGGTCGGCGTGCTTATTCAAACTGAAAAATACGGAACGCCAATCGCGCAGGCTTTGCGAGTCCTCTCTAGTGAATTCCGTCAGGCGCGAATGCTCCGCGCTGAACAGAAAGCCGCCCGACTTCCGGCCATTATGACAGTTCCGATGATTTTATTTATTCTGCCAACTTTGTTTATAGTTATAATAGCGCCAGCAGTTGTACGCCTGATGAGCATGTGAAGATTGCTAACCTTTTTGCGACATTTTCCAAATTTTATTTCTTGCGAATCTCCTCAAATTCCGTGCAGAAACGCAGATTTTCTTCCACTTGCTTGCTGTCAAGGCGCAGGCTGTATATTTTTTTTGCCTCTTCTTTGCGGCCAAGCATACAATAAGCTAAAGCCGTATTATCCTGCGCTTTAATATTATCAGGATCATCTTTAACAAGCGGTTCAAGCATTTTTAAAGCGACTGTATAATGTCCGCGCAGTATTTTTGACATGGCCAGATTATTGATAATGCTCGGCGATTCTGGCTCAATTTCCAGAGCCTTCTGGTAATATTTTTCCGCTTCCAGATGTCTGCCTAAATTGTTAAGAGCCAGAGCCTTTCCTTGCAAGGCTTGAGCATTTTTCTCATCCGCTGCAATCGCCTGCTCAAAAATAGAAAGCGCCGCCTTTGGTTGCCGTTGATTAAGCAGCTGATAAGCTTGCTCAGCAAGATTGCGCGATGAAATATTATTTTCCTTTTCCACCTCCTGCTGAGAGCATCCTGAAAAAGAAAATGCCAGCGCCATAAGCGCCGCTATTGAGAATGATCGTACATTTTTGGCTTTGTATTGAAACATTTTTATACCTCTTGCACTTCAAGCGGTATATAATATCAATAGCAGATATGCACGGATTATTTTCATATCTAGCACCTTCATTGCCAATTGGGCGTTTTAAAGACAAAATCGGCTGGCCGATAGTTGCAGTTATTTTTTCCTTGTCTTCTTTCGGGATTTTAATGCTGGTTTCTGCCGGCGGCGGCGAATGGCAACCTTACGCCTTTTTGCAATTGCTGCGCTTTACGGCGGCGATGATCTGCATGTTCATCATAATCTTCATTCCGCTGCGTCTGTTGATGCTCTATGCTTATCCGATTTATCTGCTGGTTTTAATGGTCTTAATTGGCGTTGATATTGCCGGACATATCGGAATGGGCGCACAGCGCTGGCTTAAACTTGGCATGATAAATGTCCAGCCTTCTGAGTTTATGAAACCGGCTCTTATAATGGCACTGGCTCGCTATTTCCATCAACTTCAGCCGGAAAATATTCGCAAATTATATTTTCTTATTCCACCTTTGCTGATGATTGCATTTCCAGCGTTTTTCATTCTTCGTCAGCCTAATCTTGGCACTACGGCGATTATCGTGATGGTCGGAATAGCTCTGCTTTTTCTAGCCGGATTGCAATGGCGATATATTATATTTACGATAGTTTCTTCCTGCTTAGCTGCGCCAATTATCTGGCATTTCATGCATGATTATCAAAAGCGCCGCGTGCTTACCTTTCTTGATCCGGAAAAAGATCCGCTCGGCGCTGGCTATAATATATTGCAATCAATGATCGCAATTGGCTCAGGCGGAATATTCGGCAAAGGCTATCTGCAAGGTTCACAAGGTCAGCTTGATTTTCTGCCGGAAAAACAAACTGATTTTATTTTTACCATGCTTGCCGAAGAACACGGCTTTATTGGCGGCATTATCTTGCTGATTTTATATAGCTCGCTGGTGTTTATGAGCTTTACCGTCGCGCTGCGTAGCAAAAGCACTTTCGGCGCAATGCTCGCTGCCGGAGTTGGAATGCTGGTTTTTATTCACGTCATGGTCAATTGCGCGATGGTTATGGGACTTATTCCAGTAGTCGGCGTGCCGCTGCCGCTTATTTCCTACGGCGGCAGTATCACTGTTTCAATAATGCTTTCCTTCGGCTTATTGCTGAATGCTTACGCCAACCGCAATAATCTGCCAGCCAGAGAAAAACCAGCTTTTTAGAAAACCAGCTTTTTAGAAACTTGCTTAACTTCAATGCATATTGTAGCGTTGTTGTGTTTTTAAAAATCTAATGTTTATGTTATGGCACAGCCTACAACTATGCCCTCCGGCGGAATCGAAGCGTCGGCAGGACCTTTTTACGCCGCTTTGGATCTTGGCACTAACAATTGCCGTTTGCTGATCGCGTCTATTGATAACAAGTCTGGTTCATTAGTTCCTGACATTGTTGTTCATGACAGTTTTTCACGAATTGTCAGGCTGGGCGAGGGGGTTAGCGCCTCCGGAATATTATCTGCTGAAGCAATGGAACGCACTTTGGCGGCGCTTAGGATTTGCCAGAAAAAACTTTCGCGCTTTGCTCTGGAAAATTACCGTTTTGTGGCAACAGATGCCTGCCGCCGCGCTGTCAACAGCGTCGAGTTTCTGGCGATGATTTCCGAAACAGTCGGCCTTAAAATAGAAATAATAGACACGGAAGAAGAGGCGCGCCTTGCCTTTCTCGGCTGCTCATCATTATTGCTTCATGATTACCGGCAGGCTTTGGTATTTGATATTGGCGGCGGCAGCACAGAATTACTGTGGACGCAGCGCCGCGAAAACGGTTCTCATGATATTTCGCGCTGGTTGTCAGTTGAATATGGCGTAATGAATCTTGCTGATAAATTCGGCGGCAGCTCTTTTATCGAAAGAGTATATGATGATATGGTCGCGCATATGATATACCGCCTCTCTCCCCTTACCGGAGATGGTCAATTACAAACCGCTTCTTCCGACGGCGTTTTACAGTTTCTTTCCACTTCCGGAACGGTAACCACGCTGGCGGCGATTCATTTAGGCTTACCGCGTTATGAACGTTCGCGAATTGATGGTCTGACCTTGAATATTTCTGATATACGTGAAGTTGTCGGAAAATTGCTCGCCATGCGTCCTTCCGAGCGTTTCAACCATCCTTGCATTGGCCCGGAACGTGCCGATTTTATTATTTCCGGATGTGCTATTTTTGAGGCAATCAGCAATTTCTGTCCGCAAGGGCGCATTACTATCGCTGATCGCGGCGTGCGCGAAGGGATTATTTTATCGCTGGCGAGGACAAAGCTGTGAACGGAAAAACCAACATTATCTCCGGCAAACGCCGCCTTAAAACACGCGTAAAGACTGCGCGTGGCCGCAAACCTTCTTCTACCAAATGGCTTAATCGTCAACTGAATGATCCTTATGTCGCGCTGGCTAAATCGGAAGGTTATCGTTCACGCGCTGCTTATAAGCTTATCGAAATTGATGATTCATTTCGTTTGTTAAAACCAGGAAAACGCGTTGTTGATCTAGGCTGCGCTCCTGGCGGCTGGCTTCAGGTAGCGGTAAAACGCACAAAATCCAGCCCTGATAATATGCTGGTAACCGGAATTGACCTTATTGAAGTTCCCTCAATTTCCGGCGCAACTATAATAAATCACGATTTTTCTGCTGATGATGCAACTGCTCTGCTGCTGGCGGCAATCGGCGCTAATAAGGTTGATGTGGTGCTTTCCGACATCGCGCCGAATACTACCGGACATGCGGTAACTGATCATATCAGAATTATGTCTTTACTTGAATTAGCAGTTGATTTCGCCTGCAATCATCTGGTCGCAGGCGGAGCATTTGTCGGCAAAGTATTCCAAGGCGGCGCTGAGCGCGATCTGCTCAATATGATGAAAAAACACTTCACCACCGTAAAACACATAAAACCAAAATCAAGCCGCAGCGACTCAGCAGAAATGTACGTAGTAGCAACAGGCTTTAAAAACACCGTCCAGCATAGATAAGCGTTTTGGTTTTTAATTACTGACAGTTGTATAAGTCGTCATTCACACAACTTATTATGCTAGGTTGGCGGTATGAAGAATCAACATCTCTTTTTTCTCCGGCGGCGCGGTAGACGCTTGAATAATCAATATCTGACCATACATCTTTGCGCGGCGCAGAGCAGGCGCTACAAGCCAGTGACAGCAGAATAGCCGCTCTATGAAAATATGAATATTTTGCTGATAAATACATATGCAAAATTTAAAATAATATCTAAAATTTAAAATAATATAAAATAATATACAAAAAAACAGCTTCTCAAAAACAACAAGCCGACAACTGGTGGTTGATAAGATATAGTGAGGAACTTTACAACATAAATTATTGCATAGCAGGGTATCAGGGATCAGGTATCTGGTATCAGGAATCTGGTATCTGGTATCAAGCAAGCACTTGATTCCTGATACCAGATTCCTGATACCAGATTCCTGATACCTGATTCCCGATTCCTGATTAGTAAAGCCCTATGTTAGTAGTATTAGGCGAGGGATGATTTACTTCTACTGCTGCTTCACTATCCAGATCAAAATTGCTGTCCAGATTGGCAAGGGCATCCAGGACGGTTTTTGGCGTGATTCCTGGTATGTAAATTGGCCCGCCGCTTATGAAGGCCTCATTAATCATTGCGCCGCCTGTTTCACCATCTTCCAGCATATTAGCTGGCCAGCCGCTTTTTAAATCTGTGCGGACGAATTTAATGCCGCGTGGAACACGGAAGGGAATATTAGGCGTGTCTTTAAGCGCCTGTTTCATAAAATTTATAAAAGCGGGAAGGGCGACGCTTGCGCCGGTTTCTCTGGCGCCAAGGCTGCGCGGCTTATCATAGCCGACATAAACTCCGGCAACCAGATCCGGGCTGAAGCCAATAAACCAGCTATCAAGGCTGTTATTTGTTGTTCCAGTTTTTCCGCCGACTGTTTTTCCGATTGATCTGGCTGAGGCGGCAGTTCCGCGTTCGGCAACACCTTGCAATATTGAAGTTATTTGATAAGCAATGCGCGGATCAATTACCTGCTCGCGGTCATCAGCCAAAGTCGGCGGCATAACTACTGGCGGCATGGTGGCGTTTATTTCCATCAGGCAGCCTTCACATTGACGAAGATCGCGGCGGAAAATTGTTTTGCCATGACGATCATCAATGCGCTCGATAAGCGAAGGAGAGATTTTTTTGCCACCGTCAACTATCATGCCATAAGCATTAACCAGATTAAGCAAGGTTGTTTCCGCCGTTCCTAAAACTATGGAAAGATTAGGCGGAGGATTATCATAAATTCCCAGCCGTTTGCCGATTTCAAGGCATGAATCAAGCCCTATTAGCTGCGCGATGCGAACGGTCATGGTGTTGCGTGACTTTTCCAGACCATTGCGTAGCGTTGTTTCGCCGAGATAATCATCATTATAATTCTGTGGTCGCCAGAGAGGAAGTCCGGCCCCTTGACTAAGCTCAATCGGCGCGTCAAGAACACGATAAGAAGGTGTCAGGCCGTTTTCGAGAGCTGCCATATATACAAATGGTTTAAAGGCTGATCCTGGCTGGCGGCGTGCTTGTGTGGCGCGGTTGAATTCAGTGCCGCCATAGCTATAGCCGCCGCTCATTGCCAGCACGCGGCCAGTATGAGGATCTATTACCACCATTGCGCCGTTTACTTCCGGTATTTGCTGCAGCTCAAGAAATTTTTCCTGTTGAGCTACTACAATTACATCGCCAATCTGTAAAATTTCCGAAGGTTTTTTCTTTCCTGTCCAGCTTATTGAAGCGGAATTTATGATTGCTTCTTTCTGTCCTTCTTTCTGGCCTTCTTTTTTGTCCGGCAGAATAACAATAGCCTGCTTGCCGTCGAGTTTCTTAACAACAGCCAGAGATTGCGAATTCAGCAAGCGGTCACGATATTTATCAACCAGCGCCGCCAGCTCTTTGAGAATTGCATTATTATCAGCAGATGCGGCGCTATTTGCAGCGATGCCAATGCGCGCCAATGGTCCGCGATAACCATGCCGGCGGTCATAAGCGATTAAAGTGCCTTGCAGAGCCTGATCAGCAAGTTTCTGGTAAGTCGGATTGAGAGTGGTTTTTACAACCAGACCGCCTTTATATAATATATCGCTACCGTACATATCAGCCAGCTTGCGGCGAACTTCTTCCGAGAAAAAAGCTGCATCAACAACCTGCGCTGCTTCGCGGCTGCGTAGCTGCAAGGGAGCATTGGAAAACTGCTCTTTCTCTAAAGCGGAGAGCTTGCCATCATCGAACATTCTGGAAATAACCCAGTTGCGTCGTTCCAGAGCAGCTTCCGGATTACGTTTCGGATTATAAGAATTTGGCGCTTTTGGTTGCGCGGCAAGCAAAGCTGCTTCTTCAACAGTCAGATCTTCGAGTGATTTGTTGAAATAATTCTGCGCTGCCGCTGCGACGCCGTAAGAACCAAGTCCAAGGTAAATCTCATTAAGATAAAGCTCCAGAATCTTATCTTTGCTGTAAGTTCTGGTTATGCGAATTGCCAGAATTGCTTCTTTTATTTTTCTTTCCAGAGATTGCTCGCTGGAGAGCAGGAAATTTTTAACTACCTGTTGCGTGATGGTTGATCCGCCTACTAATGAGCGGCGTTCTCCGTAATTAGCTATGTTGGCGCGAAGAGCGCGCGCTATTCCGGTTATGTCAATTCCGGTATGTGAATAGAAATTTTTATCCTCAGCGGAAATGAAAGCATCGATAACTTTTTTAGGAATAGCGCTAAGAGGAACGAAAATGCGTTTCTGCGTAGCATATTCCGCCATTAACGTACCGTCAGCAGCATATAAACGCGTGACTGTCGGCGGATCATATTTGGCGAGTTCGCTTGTATCAGGCAAATCTTTATTGAAAGAATGAAATAATGATACAGCAATAAGCAAGCCGAGAATGCCGAGCGTTATTCCCAGCGAAAACAGCCAGCTCATGCAGAAGAGCATTGTTTTGCCAATGATTCTGAAGAATGAAACTACCATTTATTCCCTTTCATGCACTTTCATTCTCTTTTATTCTTATATTTTGCGATATATTGATCGCAAAATGGTATTACTTTTGTTTAGAAAAATACAAATCTATACCTTTTACTGCGCCTTCAACCAGCCGTTCGCGATATTGGCGAGTTTTAAGCAGTTTTTCTTCTCCGGGATGTGATATAAATCCTGTTTCAATTAAAACTGAAGGTATATCAGGAGATTTAAGAACTGCAAAACCGGCAAAGCGGTGAGGATTATTCAGCATTCTGACATTTTTTCCAAGTTCAATAACCAGCATGTCGGCAAGCAGAGCTGATTGATTACGCGTTTCTCTTTGCGCCAGAGAAATAAGTATATCAGCAACATCTTCACGCTCATTGCTTAAATCAATTCCGCCGAGAATATCAACCTTATTTTCTTTTTCAGCCAGAGCGGCGGTTTGCGCGTCAGAGGCTTTTTCTGATAAGGTATAAATTGACAAGCCTCTTGCTTCATCACCAGGAGCGGAATCAGCATGTAGCGAGATAAAAATATTTCCTTTTGCCGTTTTCGCAATTTTAACACGCTCACGCAGCGGAATAAAAACATCACTTTCTCTGGTAAGCAGAACGCGATATTTTCCGCTTTTTAGCAATTGACTTTTAAGAGCCTTAGCAAAAGCAAGAACGATGTCTTTTTCCTGCGTTGCGCGTGGTCCTATTGCGCCAGGATCTTCTCCGCCATGGCCAGGATCAATTACAATCAATGGCAATTCCTTTTTTGTCACTTTGGTTTTTGATGATTTGTCAGGATTTTTGCTTCCAAATCTGATTGCCGGAGCGTTTTCTGCTGATTTCTGTTCAGCTTCAGCGATAGAGATAGTGAAAATTCTGCCTTGTTGAGCCTTGCCGGTAATTTGGCAATTACGCGCCAGATCAAAAACAATACGCAAAGTCTGTTCATCAAACCGTCCGGAACGAACTGCTTTTACTAAATTACCATTATATCCGGAAGGAAGAGAAAAAGCGGTAGTTGTAGTATTGTGCGTGAAATCGTCAGGCAGAGGAATGTCAATAACCAGACGCGGAGGATTATCAAGAAAAAACGTTCTTTTTACGCCGTTTTTTCCAACTTCAAGATCAATTATATCACCATCCGGACTGCTTTCCAGACGCAAAACCGCCATTGCCTGAGCTGATAAAAGGCTGAGGAATAAAGCTAAAATAAAGACGTATAATGAGGTTTGCTTCATTGATTTGTGTAAATATCGGAAGTTAAGAGGATAATCAGATGACCAGATGACCAGATGACCAGATTATCTGATTATCCTCTTGCTTTCTGATAATCCTTTTTCTTCTGATAATCTAACTATCTGATCATCTGGTCATCTGATTATCTGATTATCCTCTTTCTTCTGATTATCCCCTTGCTCAATCTATGTCAAAATAATCTTTATATTCAATAACAAAGAATATTTATAAAAATATTTATCAGAATATTGATTGTTTTTTTACCTGACTGTTGTAGAAAGTCCAGATCAGGTTTTATTGCCTGAAAAGAATTAGTGCGAAGACTTAAGATGCTTGAATAGCTGAAAATGCTTTTAACATAGCCTGATGTTATAGTTTGATATTATAGTCTGATATATAGTTTTATTGTAACTAATTATCAGAAATATATAGAAACTGAATATATCAGAGCTGCTTTATAAATTTTGCATTCTGGCTTCGCGTTTTTGAACATTGTCAGCCTTCAGGCTGGTAGGAATTTGGTTTATGTTGCAAGGAATTACGGATTATCCTTTTTCTGTTGATCTGTTTTTGCGGTCCAACGGCGATGTCTTTAGCGGAGGCGCTTTTTTGCGCTTTCTTACACTCGCTTACATGAGCTAAAAATACCAGTTTTGCAGGCGGCTAACCATAAGGAGTCGCCATGACTAAACATATGTTAATTGATGCTGTTCATCCGGAAGAAACCAGAGTGGTTATTCTGGACAGAAAAGATGTGATTGATTTTGATTTTGCAAGTTCCGCCAAAAAGCAAATCAAAGGCAATATTTATCTGGCAAAAATCACACGAGTTGAACCGTCTTTGCAAGCTGCTTTCGTTGAATATGGTGGTGGAAGGCAGGGATTTCTGCCTTTTGCTGAGATTCATGCGGATTATTATCAGATTCCGGCTTCTGACCGTCTCCGCCTGCTTGAAGAAGCAGCAAGAGAGGCGGAAGCTGATGATGAATATGCAGAACGTAAACCGCAAGGCGAGACCGCGCAGAACGAACAAGCGCAATCTGTTGATTTAGCGGCAACTGATTTAGCAGCGACTGATTCTACTGACAATTTTGCTGACAACAACAATAACGATAATAATAACGACAATAATAATAAATATAATAACGAGAATAACACTAATGCTGATGGTTTAGCGGCTGAAAGTGCAAATTCGCAGATTCCTTCTATTCCATTGCAAGCAACAACTAATCATCAGGAATCAGCTATAGTTTCTGATATTGTCGAAAATATTTCAGCTGCTGATTTACCAGCGGCAATTACAACGCCTGAAGCTCCTGAATTATCTGCATCAACAGATAATATTGCAGCAGAAACCGTATCATCAACAGAAACCATATCAACAGCAGCTCCTAGAGCAGCTGAATCAACGGAAAATTCTGAAGCTCTTGAAACAGTTGAAACAATATCCAGTGAAGAGGAAGAAATTCGTATTCAGCGTAGAAAACGCTCCTTCTTTAAACGTTATAAAATTCAGGATGTTATTCGCCGTGGTCAGATTGTTTTAGTGCAAGTTATCAAGGAAGAGCGCGGTAATAAAGGCGCGTCACTGACAACTTATTTGTCGCTGGCCGGACGTTATTGTGTGCTAATGCCTAATTCGCCAAAAGACGGTGGAATTTCCAGAAAAATCGCCAGTCCGGAAGATCGTAAACGTTTAAAGGTAATTTCTGATGAATTGCGCCTTGCGGAAGGAATGAGCGTTATTATTCGCACTGCCGGAATGGACCGTCCGCGCGCGGAAATAAAACGCGATTTTGATTATCTGGTTAAATTATGGAATCATATTCGTGAAGTTACGCTGCAATCAACCGCGCCAGCTACAATTTACGAAGAAAGCGATATTATAAAGCGCACTATTCGTGATTCATATAAAAATGATGTTGATGATGTTATTGTGCAAGGTCAGTCTGGTTTTGAAGCAGCTCGTGATTTCATGCAGATGATTTTGCCAAGCCATACTGCCAAGGTTAAACTTTACAATGAATCAACGCCGCTTTTTTATGCATATGATGTTGAAGATCAATTGATGTCAATGCATGATCCGGTAGTTAAGTTGCGCTCTGGAGGTTATATTGTAATTAATCCTACTGAGGCGCTCATTTCAATTGACGTGAACTCAGGACGAGCAACCGGCGAAAGAAACATTGAAGAAACCGCTTTTAAAACCAACATGGAAGCGGCGGTAGAGGTAGCGCGCCAATTGCGGCTGCGTGATCTGGCCGGACTTATAGTGATTGATTTTATTGACATGCTGGAAGCGCGTAACCGTCGCGGCGTGGAAAAAGCGCTGAAAGATGTTTTAAAAGCTGATCGCGCTAAAATACAGCTCGGCAGAATAAGTCCTTTTGGTTTGCTGGAAATGTCAAGGCAGCGCCTTCGTCCAAGCATTTCTGAAACCAGCATGGTGCAATGTACGCATTGCGAAGGAAGAGGATATATACGTTCCGGCGAATCAATAAGCATTCAAATTATCAGAGCGCTGGAAAAAGAAGCCAGCAGCGGCAATTGGAGCAGCGTGCGACTGATCGCCTCGCAGACAGTCGCTCTGTATTTGCTTAACAATAAACGCGAAGCTCTGCGCGCTCTGGAACAACGACATAATGTTACCGTACAAGTAGCGATTGACATTAATCTTCCGGCTTCGGAATTTAATTTGGAAAAAATACGCCGCTCTGTTCAAGATCGTGGTGGCAATAAACGTTTTGAGAGAAACCGTCCGGCTGATAATTCAACAGCCAGCTCAGCTTACGATACAACAAATAATTCCGCGAGTAATTCCGCGAGTAATTCAGTAAATAATTTGAATAATTCTGCTGATTCACAAATTACAGAAAATTCAGAAAATGAATTTTCTGCAAATCAGAAAGCTTCAGACGATAATTCTGATAATGCCAATTCAAACAATAACAACCGCTCGCGCAATCGCCGTGGCAGACGCGGCGGGAGAAACCGCAATAATAACTATCGTCAATCAGCAAATTATCAGGCAGAAGAAAATCCGGCCTTATCTGATACAGCATCTGATCTTAATTCTGACATAAATGAGGCAAATGCAGGCGCGGCAGTTGATGATAATGTTGTCTCATTCCGCAGCGGCGCGGAAGAATATAATAAAGGCAATGATAATAAGGATAATAATAAGAATAATAATTATTCTGAAACATCACAGAATGAACGTCCGCGCAGAAACAGTCGAGGAAGAAATCGCTGGCGGAATCGTGAGCAGAACGATTCACAGAGCGCTAATTCCAGCTACCGAGATGACGCGAAGATCAGCGAAACAAGCGACAGCAGATCATCTGCCGCTTATGAATCGCAAGTTACAACATTGCCGGCTTTCACGCAGCGTCCGGCTTTGGCAGAGCCTTCTAATTCTGTTAATCAGAACTTCGCGATGAATGATAAAAACCATAATTCAGCAAATCAAAACATGCATAACAGCGCACATAACAACGTACATAACAACTCACATAACAACGCGCCTAATAGCATACATAACAAAAATCACCATGTGGTGAATATGCACGGTGATACGCCGCGTGATCCTTCAATGCCAACCAAAAAAGGCTGGTGGCAAAGAATGATCAGCCTGGAGGATTAAGAATTAGGCACTGTTAGCTAATTCTACTATGCCTTGCTACAAACACCGTTTTCTGCGC
>CAZFJN010000011.1:7615-43354 GCA_964519595.1 uncultured Rickettsiales bacterium | reverse complement strand
TTCTGCTGGCGGAGTGCTTCATTGATCAGATTATCCTGAAACTGCGGATTGCAACCATATTTGCGTTGCATTTTATCAACCACTTCCGGCGGTGGATTGAAGCTGAATCCGGCGGCGATAACCTCGCCATATTCGCCAAGAACAACCGCTTGCCCTGATCTGGTCATTTGACAGAATTTTTTGTAAAGACTAGGCTTTACCGCAGTATAAGCATAATAAGAACGACCATCCTGCATCGCGCCTTGCGTAAATACCACAATCGCATTGTGATCATCGAGCTTTTCCAGATCGCCGCTATTTGGCACGGCGATATTTCCAGAAGGCTCAAATTCAAAAGTAAAATTCATATTATTTAAAAATTATGCTTAAAATTATGCTTAGAATTATACTGACCGCGAATCAGGAGGAGTATTTGGCCGGAATGAAACGGAGGAGGGCGCTACATTTCCTGATAAATCAGCGGTAACGTCAACTGCCTTAAATTTCTGCAGATATTGTTCAACGTTTCCAAGATGCGAATTAGCAACTAAATTCACAACTTGCGAATCATAAGGGCTGCTTAATGAAAGAACGGCAGAATCTTGAACAAAAACCGAATTATTTGCTATTTCTGATAATTCGCTTACCATAAAGCCTCCACATGGTTAAATTCCATGTGCTAAAAATAGCATATTTTAATTAATTATTAATTAAAGAGCAAATATATACTTGGAAAATATATACTTGGAAAACCGCATTTTAGCGTAATTTTGCTACTATATTGTCGAACATTTCTTGTGTAAGTCTTCCGGTATTGATGTTGTAGCGTGAGCAATGGTAGCTGTTATGCAGTGATATTTTTTCTGATATTTTGCCGGAAGATTTGTCAGGATTTTTTTTGTCATTCGATTTGTATAATGTACCAAGCTGATGAGTTGCGCCATGTGTGAATCTGGCGGCGCTTTTTTTAAGGCCAAAAGCGCTAAGAACCGCATTATGTGAGATTAAGCCAAGTGATAAGATATTTTGCAGATTTGGCATTGCAGCGATTTCAGCGCGTAGAAATTCATTGCAATTGGCAATTTCTGAGGTTTCTGGCTTGTTTTCCGGCGGCACACAGCGCACAGCATTAGTAATTCTGGCATTTATCAGCGTAAAATTATCATCAGCGCGCGCCGCATATTCTCCTTCGGCAAAACCATAACGCTGCAATGATGAATATAATATAATTCCGGCATAATCGCCGGTAAATGGCCTGCCGCTTTTATTAGCACCATGCAAGCCAGGAGCAAGTCCGACAACTAGCAACTCTGCATCGAGCCGGCCAAAAGAGGCAACCGGCTGATTATGGTAATTGGCAAAACGCGATTTATTGTCAACGCGGAAATCACATAACCGCTTGCATTTGCTGCAATTTTCATCAGGAATAAGAATTTTTTCTTCTAATCGCGTCAAGACGCTTCTCCTCGCCTCATGAAATTTTATTAAAAATAATTCAACTTACCACTTGAAACGCTTTCTTACATGACTATATCTCCAGCGCAAATCTTATTCTTAATCGGAAATATTCTTTGCCGGAAATCAAATTCCAGTAAATTTCCGAAAAAAGATCTTAAGATGTAATGAAAAATATAAATTTAGCAATTTAGGGAGCAACCTATGAATATCAAACCAATTGGCGATCGCCTTGTCGTTGAACGTATTGAGCAGGAAGAAAAAACTTCCGGCGGAATCATCATTCCTGACACAGCTAAGGAAAAACCAAAACAAGGAAAAGTTCTGGCGGTTGGCGCTGGCGCGAAAGATGAAAACGGCAAACGCATTCCTGTTGATATAGCGGTTGGCGATATTGTTCTGTTCACGCAATGGGCAGGCAATGAAATCAAACTCGACGGCAAAGAGCTGCTTGTTCTTAAAGAAAGCGATGTAATCGGAATAATCGAAGATTCCGGCAGCAAGAAAAAAGCTGCTTAACTAAATTAAGATAACTAATTAGGCTAACTAATTAAGCTAACTAATTGAACTAATTAAGCTAACTAACTTATTTAACTAAACAGCTAAAAAACAACAAAAATACGGAGTAAAATTTATGTCAGCTAAACAACTAAAATATGGTTCTGATGCACGCGAACAGATTTTGCAGGGCGCTCAGAAACTGGCTAATGCGGTAAAGGTTACGCTTGGACCGCGTGGCCGCAACGTTATTCTTGATAAATCATACGGCGCGCCGCGCATCACTAAAGACGGCGTTTCAGTTGCCAAAGAAATAACTCTTCACAATAAATTTGAAAATATGGGCGCACAAATGTTGCGCGAAGTTGCCAGCAAATCGGCTGATCTGGCCGGCGATGGCACAACAACTGCTTGCGTTCTCGCGCAGGCGATTTTCAATGAAGGCAGCAAGGCCGTTGCCGCCGGACTTAATCCTATGGATTTAAAGCGCGGAATTGATAAGGCGGTTGAAGCCGTTGTTGCAGATATCAAAAAGAAAAGCAAAACCGTAAATTCCAAAGCCGAGTGGGCGCAAGTTGCAACCATTTCTGCCAATGGCGACAAGGAAGTTGGCGATAAAATTGCGGAAGCGATGGAAAGAGTCGGCAAAGAAGGTGTTATAACTGTTGAAGAGGCTAAAGATCGTGATTTTGGCCTTGATGTGGTTGAAGGCATGATGTTTGATCGTGGCTACCTCTCGCCTTATTTCGTGACTAATGCGGAAAAAATGACCGTTGAGCTGGATAATCCTTTCATCCTTATTTTTGAGAAAAAACTCTCCGGCCTTCAGCCAATGCTGCCGCTGCTGGAAGCGATTGTGCAATCCGGAAAACCACTGCTGATTATCGCTGAAGATGTTGAAGGCGAGGCTCTGGCGACTCTGGTAGTTAATAAACTGCGCGGCGGGCTTAAAGTTGCGGCGGTTAAAGCTCCTGGCTTCGGCGATCGCCGTAAAGCGATGCTCGAAGATATCGCTATTCTAACTGGCGGTGAAGTAATCAGCGAAGATCTCGGACAGAAGCTGGAAAAAGTCACTATCCAGCAACTTGGCCGCGCTAAGAAAATTTCCATCAGCAAAGATGATACTACAATCATCGACGGTGTTGGCGATAAAAAATCTATCGAAGCGCGTTGCAGCCAGCTGCGTAGCCAGATTGAAGAAACAACTTCTGATTATGACCGTGAAAAACTACAGGAACGTCTGGCTAAACTGGCCGGCGGCGTTGCTGTACTTAAAGTTGGCGGCTCTACTGAAGTGGAAGTGAAAGAGCGCAAAGACCGTGTTGATGATGCTCTTCATGCAACTCGCGCTGCTGTTGAAGAAGGTATCGTTCCAGGCGGCGGCTCGGCGCTGCTTTATGCTTCAAGAGCGCTTGAAAAAGTGAAAGTTGACAATGACGACGAAAAAGCCGGAATCAACATTGTGCGTCGCGCTCTGCAAGCTCCGATTCGCCAGATTGTTGAAAATGCTGGCTTAGACGGCGCAGTTGTTGCTGGGAAGCTGCTGGAATCAAATGATGGAAATTATGGTTTTGACGCGCAGAAACTCGAATATTGCGATCTGATCAAAGCCGGAATCATTGATCCAACTAAAGTTGTGCGCTCTGCCTTGCAAGGCGCTGCTTCAGTTGCCAGCCTGCTGATTACCACTGAGGCTATTATCGCTGATCTGCCGGATGATAAAAACACTGCATCTGGCGGCGCTGGAGCTGGTGGAATGGGCGGTATGGGCGGCATGGGCGATATGGGATTTTAACCAGAAACGCTCTAATTGTTAAAAAAAGGCGGCCTTTTGGCCGCCTTTTTTGTTTCTTCACAAAAGCTTCACACAATTTTCCAAAAAACAATGGTAAAGTCGAAGATGGAGTATTACGCGCAAAATAAGCGCTGAATAATTAAAGATATTTTACATGGTTAGAACATAGTCGAGCAGGAAAATAACTTGGAAGAAGCACAAAACATATTGGAAAATAAGGATAATAAAGAAAATGCCGCCGCAGTCGCCAGCGTCAAAGGCAATGGCAATGTCAATGACAATGACAACAACAAAGCCAATGACGATCAGCGCGAAAAACTGCCAATGGA
This sequence comes from uncultured Rickettsiales bacterium, assembly GCA_964519595.1. Taxonomy (GTDB): domain Bacteria; phylum Pseudomonadota; class Alphaproteobacteria; order Rickettsiales; family SXRF01; genus JANRKF01. The sequence continues at coordinate 39,298 of CAZFJN010000011.1, read as the reverse complement.
GAAAAAGTTCAATCAGTGGGCGTATGGTGGAATTTCCTATTTTGCACAGGCATTTTCCGGCAGCTCCCTTATGTACTGGATCAAATTTGGCAGCGGTCGTCATATTTATGACAAAATGGCCGCATGGCTTGGTCCGAATTTTATTAGTAAAATTACTAAATTGCGCGGCGCGAAAGCGATAGCAGGGGCTGATTCCTTTATCACTGTTACCACCATGGTGATGGTAGGAAATTTATTTCTTTTTCCGCTCAAATGGGTTGAGGACAGAAAGAATGAAATTGTCGAAAAATGGACAAAAGAAGATAATCAAAAGCGTGAGGCAGCTGGCGAAATAATCAGTGCTGAAGAAAAAGAGCATCAACAGAAATTATTATCGCAGATGAAAGCTGAGCCAAAGCAAGATTGGTGGTCGCTTGGCACAGCTCGTGCCTTCTCATTGCTTACGGTTTATGGAACTTTAATAGCTTTTGACAAAATATTCATAAAAGAAAAAAGCCTCAATCAGGCAATGGAGAAAACATTCTCTGATACAGTTAAAAAAATAACCTCGGCAGTTGGTTTTAAGAAATTCTCAAAAAATCAGATATTCAGCAATGTTTTAAATCTTGGCTTTTTTGAAGGTTTTTATTCAATGATCTCAGCTGGCGGCTTGTTTGTTTACAGCCATTTCGTCGTTCCGCCAAAAAAACTGAAAACGGCAATTGCAGCGTCAGAATCAGCTGATGTAACAGAGGCAGCGCATGACAATGAGCAACAAAATAATCAACAACAAAACAACGATTCAGCTACTCAAGTAAAAACCACTGCAAATCATCATGCTCATCTTAACAAGGGCGGAAAAGACGATAGTTTCGCAGAAATGATCTCTTCATCAAAACAACCAGATTTAAACGCGCAGATGAGCATATGATGAATTTTATCTGGAACAAGAAAAAATCTGAGAATTCTGAGAATCTTCCGCCGATGAGCGAAGGGGAGAAATGGTATAATCGTCTGGTTTATACAGGGCTTAATTACTGGGTTAATCTTGGCATCTCGCTGTTTATCGCAGATTTATTTCTGCATGGCAAAGGCAATAAAATTTTCAAAAGTGGTGTGGAAAATTTCAGTCAGCAGATCAGCAAATTCAGTGGCATGAAAAAATCCACCTCTAAATGGCTGGCAGAAATTGGCCTTGGCACATTCAGCCTTAACAGCGGCGGCAATATTCTGCTTATTCCAACTAAATTTCTTGAAGATAATAAGCGCAATGTTGTTTACTGGCTGAATGAAAAATTAGGGGTTGATCAAACTGCGCCGGATGGTCACAAATTAACTCCTGATGAAATATATATCGAGCAGGAACAGGACAAACAAAGCTGGGGAAGGATGATTTATCGGCGTTTTCTCGGCTGGTGCGCTTCAACTGGCACTGGACTTGCCATTGACCGTATATTAGCAAAAAAACTCAGCTCTCCAGTAATGATTGATGGCGAGTTGCAAACGCACAAACAAGGGCAGGCGGTATTTACTGACTGGACCAAGGGCGGCGTTAACTATGTGCTGAATAATTACGTTCCAGGAGGCGCAAAAATTGTAAAAAACGATACCTTCCAGCGTTATACTGGCTATGCGGCGCTGGATTGGATTTATACCATAATCACCTCACAGATTCTGCACGCTACTAATGGCGCGCATAAAAAAGAAAAACCGCATGAAATAGAGGCGAAAAAAACTCCTGAAGAGAATAAGGTCGCAGAAAACAATCAACAAAGCGAACCTCAAAACAGAAGTGATAAAAAACTCTATCAGAATTCAGTTGAGCAAAAAAATCCGCAAATAATCAGACGTAATCATGCTGAAGAAGATTTTGTTTCCGCAGCCCTTGCCAAACAGGCAAAAGCTGAGTTGCAGGTAGGAGCTTAGAATATGTCTGAACCGGCAGCTAAGGAGCAGAGCAAAGAACAGCCGCAATGCAAGCCGGTTGTTTCCTATAGCGAAAGAATCTTTGATTTACTGGTTTACGGCGGCATTGGCTTTGTCGGCGTATTTCTTGCTTCAATTCCGATTGCTTATAAAGCGAAATACGGCAATTGGGCAGCGCATTTCAAATCAGCAACAGAATGGTTAAGCAAGAAAGGAATGAATGCAAAAACCGCTGAACAGACTCTGATTACTACTGCGCTTATGCAAGGCGGTAATCTCGGCATACTTCCTATAAAAATCGCTGAAGACAATAAAATAGAATCTGTAGAAAAAATCAGCAAAATTATCGGCGAAGATGTTGATCTGGAAACTATCAAACAACAGGAAAAACAAACATGGAACAGCATTATAAAGGCAAGAATTGCCGCCTGGATTGCAGTATTCTCAGGCTTCAAAATCGGCAGTTACCTTATCGGAGAAAAGAATTTTGCTGAGTTTGAAAATTCTACCGCCAGATATGTGTGCAAAATATTCGACAAAAAAACACACATCGCAGGAAAAGAAACAGTTGCTTTTAAATATGGCAAAATCGCCGCGCTTGATATCTTCGCAACTGCTGCTGCCAGCATCTTGCTTTATGTAGGAAGTAAATTTTTTGCTAAGCAGAAAGCCGCAAAACAGCAAAAATCAACAGAACAAGTCAGCACAGCGGAAAACAACGCTGCGGCAATAATTGATTCAACTAATGATTCAATTTCTGCAAATAATTCTATAAATGATTCTACAAATAATCACGAAAAGACAGAATCAGCAAAACAGGAAAAACAAATAAAACAAATAAAAAATCCAATCGGAAAATATACGGAGAATCTGAAAAGCGCGGCAGACAATAAATATCATACTGCCACAATGTCAGCATAAAATTTGCACATAAAATTTTTACATCAGATTCAGATCATAAATACAAATCTATAAATTCAAATGTGCAAATTAAAATAAAAGATTGATATTTAAAGCGTCTTGTCATATCTCTCCACTATGAACAAATACTGGTCGCAGCCTTCCTTATCTCGTGATTTTGCTTTGTTATCAGCGGCGGTTTTCTGCGTTCTGTTTATGGTTTCGCTGTGGGTTACTTTTGTAACTTTCAATAATTACAGCAAACGCATTGCTGATGATCTGCAAGCAGAAGCTAAACGCATTGAACACACTCTTGCCGGAGAAATGGAGAGTGCTAACTATTTGTTGAATGCGCTGGGCAGACAGATTGTTGTGAATAATGCGCGTGACACAGTTGAGCTGGCGCAGATTCTTAAATCATTTGATGCCAAAGAGCAGATTTACGCGGTTTTCAACTGGATTAATGTTGATCAAAAAATCATAGTCAGCAGCAGCGTAGGAATTCTTGATAAGCCGGTTGACGTATCAGACCGCGATTTTGTAAAAAAGACCTTTGCTGATCCTTGGAAAATGCATATCGGACGTCCGATTGAAGGGCGAATTTCTGGCCGCTGGGTAATTCCGGTGGCAATGGGACTTACGGATTATACTGGAAAATTCATCGGAACATTGATTATCAGCCTTGATATAAGCCAGCTTACCGAGCGCGTTAGTAATCTGGTTAAAAGGCGCGGTATTGATTTCGCGATTATCAGCAAAACCTTGATTCCATTGACGCAAGTAAGCGAGGATAAAGACTTCCTGAATCATAATTTTCCGGCGCAGTTGCTGATAAATATTGATTATGCAAATTCTCCGCAAGGAATTGTTTCCAAAGGAAATATGTTTTTAGGCACTGGCAATTACAGCTATTATTCATCATCTGCTGATTATCCTTATATAATTCTGCTTTCTTATAATGCGGCAAATGGCGATGATGCGGTTCACAACATGCTATGGTCACGCTTGTTGCAGATGGTGGTTATTGCCGCTTTCTTTATTCTGTTTCTGCTGGTTGTGCGTTCCAGAATGATCGCGCCAATATTGCTGATTACTGAGTCAATCGCTAAAATTGCGCGTGGTGATACTAATGTTACCATGCCAAAAGCTGGTCCGGTTGAAATAAATGCTCTTGCCGAGCAGGCGCAGCGTCTGTGCGAATATATCGAGGAAAATAAGCGCGTTGAAGATGAGCTGCGTAACAAAATGTTCATGCTCCGGCGCAGCAATAAGGAAATTGAAGTTGCCATGCACAGCAAAGCGGAGTTTCTGGCTTATATATGCCAGGAAATGCGCTCGCCGGTTAATCAAGTAATGGGCTACGCGCAAATCATGAAAGATCAGATTTATGGTCCGATTGAGAACAAAAAATACCGCCAGTTCGCAACAGATATTTATTCCGGCTGCAATCATGTGATAATGCAGCTTGATCAGGTTCTTGAGCTGGCTAAAATTGAGGCGCATTACGAAATATTACGCGAATCAACAATTGATGTAACAAGCTGTCTGGCGCAAGCAGTAAGCTCAATTTCAGCGCGGTTGGAATCAGCTAATATAAAAGTGTCAATTCGCTGTGAAGATCCTACTTTGCTGCTTTACGCTGATGAATTCCGCATTCAGCAAATGGCCGGAAACGCGCTTTTATTCATGCTTGAACAGGAACTTGCCGATTGCGAGGTAACTATTTCAGTCCGCACGGTTATGGAGCGCAAAAGCCAGCAGAATGTTGAAATAATCTTTTCTTATCCGGCAAATTCATTAAAAATCCGCGATAGCGCAATGCAAAATACCAGGCTGGAACTTTTATTGCGCCTTGCCGAACTTCATCAAGGCAGCTTGCATATAACCGGCAACGGCATTACGGTAATTTTACCAGGCACACGCTTGCGTTTTGCTGAAATGTAGTAAAGAATCGTTTTATAAAAGAATCATATTATTGTTTTATAAAATAATCATATTATTACAGAATAATCATAATAAAATAATCATATTATAAAATATTATAAAAAAATATACGGAATCAGGAAAATGAGCATTAAACTCCAGCCGGCGCGCGGCACACATGATATATTGCCGGAAGAATCGGCGCGCAGAAAAGAAATAATAAAAAAGGCCGAGCGCGTATTTGCCCTTTATGGTTATGAGGAAATAGCTACGCCGATTTTTGAATTTTCCGAGGTTTTTCACCGTAGCCTTGGCGATTCATCAGATGTGGTGAATAAAGAAACATACAGCTTTACCGACCGCGGTGGCGAATCTCTGACCTTGCGTCCGGAATTCACTGCCGGAATTGTTCGCGCTTTTATCTCAAATGGATTACAGGAAAATCTGCCTTTTAAAGTTTTTTACCACGGCGCGGCCTTTCGCTATGAGCGACCGCAAAAAGGCCGAATGCGGCAGTTTCATCAACTCGGCGCGGAACTTTTAGGCGCTGGCGATGATGCGTTGTATGATGTTGAAATAATCGCTATGGCCGCGCAGCTATTATCCGCTTGCGGCCTTATAGATTTTGTAAAGCTGGAAATAAACTCGCTTGGCGATCAGGAAAGCAGAAATAAATATCGCGCTGCCTTGGTTTCATACATGAATGATAATCGCAATAATCTCTCGGAAGAAAGCCGCATTCGCCTGGAGAAAAATCCGCTGCGAATTCTCGATTCAAAAGATGAAAATGACCGTAAAATAATCGCCGCCTCGCCAGTTTTAGGCGAATATTTAACCGCGCAATGCGCTGATTTCTATTCCGCGGTTAAATCATCTCTTGCCGCTCTTAACATAAATTTTGTCGAAAATCATCAGCTGGTTCGCGGCCTTGATTATTATTCACATACGGTTTTTGAATTCACAACTGACCAGCTCGGCGCGCAAGGCACTATACTTGCCGGCGGACGTTATGATGGTTTAGTTAAGCTCCTCGGCGGCAATGATATAAGCGGCGTTGGATTCGCCGCCGGAATTGAAAGATTGCTGGCGCTTAGCGAGGCGGTCAATATTCCGCTCAACAGCGCAAAACAACAACGAGTTGCCGTAATTCCAGTAGATTCAGCGCAAATACACGCTGCCTTAATTCTTACAAATCATTTACGGCAACAGGGAATTTCCACTGAGCTTATAACACGCGGCAATGTCGGAAAAAAAATGAAACGCGCTGAAAAAGCCGCCGTATCACACGTGGTGCTTCTTGGCGAGGAGGAAATAGCAACTAATCAGCTTACAGTAAGAGACATGCAAAATGGTACACAGGAAAAAATTTCCCGCGATTTTATAGTTGATAAATTACAGGGAAAGAATCGTCCGGCGGAGAATAATACATGAATTTTGATGACAGATTGGAAATGCTTGTACGCCGTCATGATGAATTGCGTGATGCTATGAATAATGCCGCCGGCAGTGAGTTTCAGAAAATTTCCAAAGAATATTCCGATTTAACGCCAATTGTGGAAATAATTCAGGAATATCAGAAAACACAACGCGCTATTGCGGATATTCAGGCAATGATTGCTGATCCTGCTTGTGATCAGGAAATGCGAAGCCTTGCCAATGAAGAAATGCATGAGCTGCAAAAAACTCTGCCGGAGCTGACGCGCAAGGTGCAGATTGCGCTGCTGCCTAAAGATTCTGCTGACGAGAAAAACGCTATTCTGGAAGTACGTGCCGGAACTGGCGGCGATGAGGCGGCGCTTTTTGCCGCTGATTTATTTCGCATGTATCAGAAATACGCGGCAACTCAGGGCTGGCGTTTTGAAGTTCTTTCTATTTCCGACGGCGCGGTCGGCGGTTATAAAGAAGCCAGCGCGGAAATAAGCGGCAATAATGTCTTTGCCAAGCTGAAATTTGAATCAGGAGTTCACCGCGTTCAGCGTGTTCCGACAACTGAAACGCAAGGACGAATTCATACCTCCGCAGCAACTGTTGCCGTTCTTCCGGAAGCTGAGGAAGTTGATATTAAAATCGAAGAAAAAGATCTGCGAATTGATGTTTTCCGCGCTTCCGGTCCAGGCGGACAAAGCGTAAATACTACAGATTCCGCAGTTCGCATTGTGCATATTCCAACCGGAGTTACCGTTTCGCAACAGGATGAAAAATCACAGCATAAAAATAAAGCCAAGGCGCTTAAGGTTCTGCGTGCCAGACTTTACGAAGCAGAACGCGAGAAACTTGCCAATGAACGCGCCGCCAGCCGCAAGGAGCAAGTCGGCAGCGGCGACCGCAGCGAACGTATTCGCACATATAATTTTCCGCAAAGCCGGGTAACTGACCATCGTATCAACCTCACAACTTACAATATTGAAACGGTAATGTCCGGCAGTGGCCTTATTGAATTTGTTGATGCTTTGATTGCTGATGATCAGGCAAAAAAACTCTCGGAAATCAGTTAGATTATGCAATGAAATTGTTGCAACAGGCAGTTCATATTCTCGAAAAATCAGGAATCAGCAGCGCCAAGCTTGACGCGCAATTGCTGCTCGCACATGTTTTGAATATCTCACGCGAGGAGATGTTGCTGCGCGATGAAATCACGATAAACACCGCGCAGGATCAGGAATTTCAGGAATTAATTTCTCGTCGCGCCGCTTTTGAGCCGGTTTCGCAAATACTCGGAAAACGTGAATTCTGGGGAATGGAATTTCTGGTCAACAAACATACTCTAACGCCGCGGCCTGATAGTGAAACTCTTATTGAAACATTATTACAGATTCAGCCTAATCGCGGCCTTCCTTTGCAGATTCTTGATCTGGGAACTGGCAGTGGCTGCCTGCTGCTATCAGCACTTTCTGAATATCCGCAAGCGCAAGGAACTGGAATTGATATTAGCGAGCAAGCGATTGATATAGCGCGTAAAAATAGTGATTTACTTGGTTTCTCCGCGCGCGCTGATTTTAAAAAATGTGATTGGAATTCACAAATAAATTGGAATTCACAAATAAAAGGTGTATGGAATGTTATATTATGCAATCCGCCATATATAGTAAGTGATCATATTGATCAGCTTGCTCCTGATGTTGCTCTGTATGAGCCAAGGCAGGCATTAGACGGAGGAAACAGCGGACTGGAATGTTACCGCACAATCATCAGCCTTTTACCGTCTTTAATGGCAAAAGAGGCAGTGGTTTTGTTGGAATCCGGAGCAGGACAGGCAAAAGAAATTGCTGCTATAGCAGAAGCAAATGGCCTTAAAATAGCAGGCACAGCTTGCGATCTGGCTGGCATTGAGCGCTGTGTAGCAATTATTAAATAAAATAGTTAGACTAAGATAATATAACTTAGATAAGACGATTAAATGAGATAAAAAAAATTACTGCAAATTCAAAAGGGACGGTTTCATGCGTAGAAAATCAATGCAAAATAGCGGCGGCAAGCAACATCACAATAATGGCGGCGGACATAATTCCGGACATGGCGGCGGCAGCCAACGGCGCAATAGCGGCGGTTCATATGGAAATAATAATAATCGTCCGCGCAAAAACTATTCACAATTGCGCGAAAAATATCTTGGCCAGGCGCGTGATTCTCTCTCTTCCGGCGATCGCGTAATGGCGGAATATTATTTCCAACATGCTGATCATTGTTACCGGATGATGATGGAAGATGGTTATCGTCCACGCAGTAATCACACAAATTCAAACGAACAAAATTCATCAGAGCAAGCTGCTGGCGAACAAAACGGCAGAGAACAATATGCGGCAAATAATTCGCCGCCAATTGCTGCGGCTGAATATTTAGCGCCAGCAACATCTTCAACTGTTGAAGAAGTTTTGAATGTAAATCCTAGTGCCTTGCCTAGTTTCATCACAATGGGCTATGCAGCAGAAGCAAAACAAAACAATGAGCAGCAGGAAATCACTCCACAAAACTGGGAAGAAAATTAAAAACTGAAAAAAATAAAAAATAAAAGGCAGAAAACAGTGTGGCTTTGTCCTGAATTATCAGCAGCAGCGCATTTACAGCATGGCTTTTTTGGCCGCAAAGGCGGTGTTAGCAAGGGAATTTATAGCTCGCTGAATTGTGGTTATGGTTCTGGCGATAATCATGATGCAGTAAGCGAAAATCGCCTTATCGCCTGTTTATCAGCTGGAATATCATCTCCACTTATAACTTGTTCGCAAATTCATAGTTCCGAGGTGATAATTGCCGATTCCGCCTGGTCATGGCAGAATTCTCCGCAGGCAGATGCGATAGTAACTACCAGAAGCAATATCGCAATTGGCGTATTAACCGCCGATTGTCTGCCGGTTTTGTTCGCTGATCACAAACGGCGCATTGTCGGCGCGGCTCATGCCGGCTGGCGCGGCGCTTTAGCTGGAATTCTTAAAGCGACAGTGCAGGCAATGCGTAAACTAGGCGCAGAGGATATAATCGCCGCAATCGGACCTTCTATTCAGCAAGATTCATACGAAGTCAGCAATGATTTTTTTGCTTTATTTATAAAAGAAGACGCTGCCAACAAGGTGTTTTTTAAAGCTTCGGCAAATGCCGGACATTATTTATTTAACCTTCCTGAATATGCCAGAAAAAATCTGCAAGATTTGCAAATATCAACAATCGGACAAATAAAACGCGATACATATCTGGACGATACAGAGTTTTTCAGCTATCGTCGCACAATGGCAAATGGCGAAAAAAACTATGGTAGACAAATTTCCATGATTGCTATCAGCGAAATGTAATAAAATAAAATAATAAAAGAGATTTGATAATGGCGATAATTCCTTTTGATGATCGAGATGGTTTTATATGGTTTAACGGCGAGATGATTCCCTGGCGCGAGGCGAAATTGCATGTGTTGACGCACGGTTTGCATTATGCTTCTTGTGTTTTTGAAGGTGAACGCTCTTATAATGGCAATATTTTTAAATGCCGCGAACATTCGCAGCGCCTTCATGATTCAGCCACAATGCTCGGTTTTAAAATACCATATTCAGTTGCCGAGCTTGATGAAGCGAAGAAAGCTGTGCTGAAAAAAAATAATATAATAAATGGTTATCTGCGTCCGGTTGCCTGGCGCGGTAGTGAGATGATGGCAATTTCAGCGCAAGCAACAAAAATTCATGTGGCAATAGCCGCCTGGGAATGGCCAAGCTATTTTTCTCAGGAAGCGAGGGAAAAAGGCTTAAATCTTAAAATTTCCAACTGGGCGCGTCCTGCCCCTAATACTGCGCCAACTGCCAGTAAAGCCGCCGGATTATACATGATCTGCACCTTAAGCAAACATGAAGCGGAAAATGAAGGATTTAATGACGCGCTGATGCTTGATTACCGCGGCTATATCGCCGAGGCTACAGGCGCTAATTTGTTTTTTGTTTTCAATGGCGAATTACATACGCCAACGCCGGATTGTTTCCTAAACGGAATAACGCGCCGTACTGTTATGGAATTAGCAGCCAGCAGCGGCATTAAAGTTGTCGAACGACATATCAAGCTGGAGGAAATAAAAACCGCCAGCGAAGCCTTCCTAACCGGAACTGCGGCAGAAGTAACGCCAATTGGCAGAATTGGCGAACAAAAATTCAATGTCGGAGCAATAACCATAAAATTAATGCAAAGTTACAAAAACCTGGTTGAAAATCCATAGCGCCCTTAAACGCATTTTCAACAGCTTCTCAGCGCATTTCCCCCTGATTGCCGGAAATTTCTTCCCGGAAATTTCTTCACTGATAATATTTCACAATCAATATATTGATTGCGAAATAGTATAATACCATTTTGCGATCAATATATCGCAAAATGATATCAAAATCGCTGCCGAAAGCAGCGGTTTTGCGCGGCGACTCGTCTCGCCGTAGCTTTAGCGAAGACGGAAGCCAGCGTAATGCAATCAACTTGTTGATTGCGAAATATTATAATTTTAAAATGTACATTTGTACAAATGTACATTTGTTTTATTACAATATGTTACCTTGATTTTAGCTCTATATGCCTAATATCATGCTGTAAAAGATGTGTAAAAGATGTGTAAAAAATGTTGTAAAAGATGCTGCAAAACATTCTGTAAAAATCGAATATTTCACTTTTGATTACTGTCCCACGGCATTGGCGGGCGGAGGTCGGCAGGATCAAAATCAGGGGATTTTATTTCCGGCAATGGTCCAAGCGAAGGGATGGTTATGTTAGTTGGCGCGGAAGGCGTTAAATTATTGCTGTTGATGTTTACGTGTTTTCCGGTGGCGTTATCAATTGTTTGATTGCCTTGCATGATGCTAAAGCGCAGACGTTTGGCCAGAGCAGATTCTGTATTTTCGAGAGCGCAGCTTTCCGGATCGCCGATTTTTACGCGACACCATCCTGATTTATCAGCACGCTTACAGGCAATTCCTGATTCAACCTTCTGAGCTTCATGCGTTCGTGATACTTCTACATAATTACGGCAGGATATTTTCTGTTTGCTGGTATATAAATCGCCCGCAGCAATGCGACCATTTACTCCGGCGACTGCCCAGTCATGAAATTGTCCTGATTTAAGATTATCCATTGAATAATCAAAACTTTTCTCGCGGTAGGATATTTCTGCATCCTGAAATTCACGCGCAATTTGTTGATTGCTTTCAATCGGCTTATTAACCAGCCATAATATCAGCAGAATAAAAAGAGATGAAGCTATATAAAATGTCCGCATAACAATTTTCTGATGCTTTTTCTGATCTCTGATGCTTTTTCTAATCTTTTATCTTTATATTTTATTCTTATCTTTTTGTTTATTTGCAAGCAACATCGTAATAGTATAAAGAGCAGTTCAATATATACTCATTACACTTGAAGAGTTGCTATTTCTTCACTTCGTTTTTATTGTTCACTATATGAGATAAAAATCTTGAAATATCAATAAGTATTCCTTCGATTTTTATCTCATATATTGAACAAAAATACTTGGAATAAATACCAACTCTTCAAGTGTAATGAGTATAAATCAGCAAATAACTAACTTAAAACTGCCAACTGAATAACTGCCAACTGCTAACTGCCAACTAAATAACTACCAACTGCTAACTGAATAACTGAATAACTGCTAACCGCAAAAGGTACAAAATGGCTAATCAACAAGATAATCATCTGCTGGAAACTATTAAATCTGTTTTCGTTCCGATTCATCAGGCTGGCTGGATGTTTATTGCTATATTTGCAATAATCACCTTGCTGCTTTCGCTGATTTCAACAACTATGTTATGGCTTGGACTTATTGCAACCGGATGGTGTGTGTATTTTTTCCGTGATCCAGTTCGTGTAACGCCAATGCGCGAAGGGCTGGTGGTTAGTCCGGCTGATGGTGTAGTGCAGAAAATTGTTTTAATGACTCCGCCTGCTGAGCTTGGTCTTGGTGAAGCTGAGCGCGTGCGCGTCAGCATTTTCCTGAATGTATTTGATGTGCATGTAAACCGTATTCCTATTGAAGGCAGCATTACCATGATGCGCTATCATGCCGGAAAGTTCTTAAATGCTTCCTTAGACAAGGCCAGCGAGGAAAATGAGCGGCAGGAAGTTCAAATTACCATGCCGGATGGTGGAACTCTGGCCGTAGTGCAGATTGCCGGATTAGTGGCGAGAAGAATTATTTGTGATCTTCAGGATGGTCAGTCAGTTAAAACCGGCGAACGTTTTGGCATTATACGTTTTGGCAGCAGAGTTGATGTTTATCTGCCGCAAGGCGCGAAAGCTCTGGTTATTGAAGGACAACGCGCAGTTGGCGGAGAAACAATTATCGCTGATTTAAAAAGCTCTGAAGATGAGCGCGTTGGCAATAAACACTAGCGCCAATTATGCGAATTATTAGAATTAATATTAAATATAGTTTGTGAATCGCTTTTATGAGCGAATTATTTTCCGGTAAATCTCCACAGAAAACTCGTGTGGTCGTGGCAATGTCCGGCGGCGTTGATTCTTCCGTTGTGGCGGCGCTGCTGCATGAGCAAGGCTATGACGTTGTAGGCATTACCTTACAGCTTTATGATCACGGCGCTATGGTCAATAAAAAAGGCGCTTGTTGCGCCGGACAAGACATTCATGATGCGCGAAGAGTTGCGGAATCTCTTGGCATTCCTCATTATGTGCTGAATTACGAAAACAGATTCAAAAACAGCGTAATGGATGATTTTGTTGATAGTTATTTAGCCGGAGAAACGCCAATTCCTTGTGTTAAATGTAATCAGTCAGTTAAATTCAAAGATCTGCTGGAAACTGCCCGCGAACTTGGCGCAGATTGCATGGCAACTGGACATTATGTTCAGCGCCAGACAGAAAATGGCAAAAATAGCGCCGCCATTATGCTCCGCGCTGCTGATCCGGCGCGTGATCAAAGCTATTTTTTATTCGCCACAACTCAGGAACAGCTGGATTTTCTGCGCTTTCCACTAGGACATTTAAAAAGCAAGGAAGAAACAAGAAAATTAGCAGCACGCTTTGGACTACAAGTTGCTGACAAACCTGATTCTCAGGATATTTGTTTTGTTCCCAGCGGCGGCTATGCAAAAGTTATAGAAAAATTACGTCCTGGCGCGCTTGAGCCTGGTGATATTATTCATGTAAATGGCGAAATAATCGGACGTCATGACGGAATAATAAACTACACAGTCGGACAACGGCGCGGCCTTGGAATAGGCGGTGGCGATGCCTTATATGTGGTAAAGCTCGACGCGCTCAAAAAACAAGTAATTGTCGGCAGCAAGGAAGATCTGCTTACAAAACAGTTGATCATTCGCGACTGCAACTGGCTAAATGGCGCTGATCATAATCCGAGCGAGCAAATAATGGTAAAACTGCGCTCAACTCAGCCGGGAGTTTGTGCAACAATAGAAAAGCTGGCAAACAACAAAGCCAGAGTTACTCTTACAGAACCACAAGCGGCAATATCGCCAGGGCAAGCTTGTGTAGCATATGGCGGCAGTAATTTTGAAATAATGCTCGGCGGCGGCTGGATAACTTCAGAATAAACTATTTGCGATAATAAACATTCAGCGTCAGATCATCAGCAACAGGGCCTGAGCGGTTATGACGGAAACGGCTGATTATTCGTTGTAATATACGTTCCGCATGGTGAGTGCTGTTTGTTTCGTTCATAGCCTCTTTAATCGTAGCGGCTATTTCCTGCTCGCTGATGATTTTTCCTTCTGAATCCTGACTTTCGATCAGGCAGTCGCTGAACATCACCATTGCATCACCGGAAATTATCGGCGCGTATAAAGTTTCAAAATTGGCACTCTCAACCACACCAAGAGCAAATCCGCTGCTGTCCAGAAAACTCGCTTCCGCATTGCCAGAGCGGCAGATAATAACCGGCGGCGCGGAAGCAGAGACATATTCAAGGCAATTAGCCTCAATATCAATAATCGCGTAAAACATGGTGGCAAATTCGCCGCGCTCAAGCAAAGGATATAAATGCCGATTCAGCCTTGTAACCATAACGCCAGCGTCATTGTGATGCTGCGCCAGCTCGCCAATTAAAGTGTGCATTCGAAAAACATTGATTGCCGCAGTTACGCCATGTCCAGAAAAATCGAACATATAAAACGCCATGCGTAAATCAGTAAGCGGACGAACTCCCCAGCAATCACCGCCAATTATTGAAGAAGGCTCAAAATGCTGCGCGATTTCAACGCTATATTGCCGTTCAATTGCTTCCATATGATGCGGCGAGGGCATCAGCCTTTCCTGCATAATTCGCGCTGCATCAAGCTCATTAACCATCTGGCGGTTGCGTTCTGAAATATCATTCTGCAATAATTTATTTGTGAGATGAACTTTTATGCGCGCCAACAATTCCTGACCACTTACCGGCTTGGTAATGTAATCAGAAGCGCCGAGAGAAAAAGCGCGTATTTTCTCCGCGTTATCTTCAAGGCCAGTTTGCACTATTACCGGAATATCATCAAACATACGGTAAGCACGGACATGACGGCAGAATTCAAAACCATCCATTTCCGGCATCATCAAATCAAGAATTATAAGATCAGGCTTTTCTTCATGCATTAAGGCCAGACCTTTTTCGCCATTCTCCGCGACATGAATGCTAGTATAGCCGGCTTTTATCAGACATTCTGAGAGAATTGCCGCATTAGTGCGGTCATCTTCAACTATCAGCAAGCGGCAGGCAGTAAGATTATACTGCGGCTTGGCCAGTGCGTTTATATATTTAGACTTAAGCATTACAGATGTTCACAAATATTTTACAGAATACTTTACAGAATATTTCGAGAGGATATCTTTATGAATGTCTATTATAAACTATAATATTTTGTAAATATTTTACAGAGAATTTTCTATCAGGAATATTTGCTAAATTGCATATAAAGACATTGCGAATCTTCCTGCCATATTGATTGTGCAAGGCCGCGAATAAGTTCCAGACCTCTTCCATAAGGACTTTGCGGATCTGTTGCCGCTGGCTGATTTATGTCAAAACCTCTGCCCTGATCAGCAACACATATTGTCATATGATTCTCAGTTGACCATGAATAAACAGAAATTCGCTTTAAGCCGAGCGTATTATCATTAATTTTTTCTGAGACTTTTTCCATATAATCCTGAAAAGAATTTACTGAAAAATTCTTCTGCACGCTGTCAGGAGAAGCAATGCCAAGGCTGCCATGAATTACCGCGTTCATTATCGCTTCCTGCAAACAGGTTTTTATATCTTCCTGCAAGCTTAAAGTCAGGCGATGACGTTCCGCCAGACAGGAAGAAAACAAATCCGCAACCGGCTGTGTGAAAGCACTATGCGCGGTTAATGAAAGGCTGGCATGAGGATATTCAGTGCGAATGAAAGAAAGAACTTCTGAAATCTGTGCTACTTCATTTGTTTCAATAAAATGTTTGTAAGGCTTACTTAGCAACGCGCCAAGACGCTTTACCGAGGCGCGATCAAAAAAATAATGAGATTTTTTTTGCAGCAATGAGAATTGCGTTAATCTTGGTAATTCCACACTGGAAGGATATTGGAAATTATGCGGCGCGTTGAAATCATAAGCGACGCTCCTTGTTGGCGCGATGTTTCTGGTCAGCATGTTTTTTGCTGAAATATTTTTTTCCGAAATATTTCTTTCCAGATGCGCATTTCCCAGATGCGAATGAACAGATTGCAAAGAAGAATCTTTCGCAGAACCAAGCTGCGCTGTGTGATTAGCGGTATTATTAAATGCAGAGAGCGGAAAATTTTGCAGCATAATCAGTTCTCGATTGAAAAGAGATGTTCAAACTTAGAAACATCAAAAACTTTTTTTACTTGTCCAACCGGACGTATCAAGGCGAGCCTTTTATTGAATTTCTCACATTGATCGCGCAATAACAGCAACATTCCAAGCCCTGCTGAATCAATAAATTCGACATGCTCAAGATCAATATTTATGTGACTTATTTCCGCTTCTTCAACATTGTTCAAAATGGTTTTAAACGTTGAATGATCACTGAAAGTAAACTGACCGGAAAGATCAGCAACTAAAACATTGCCTTTTTTCTTTACTTGGCATTCCATATCTTTTCCTTGTCCTTACTATTATTTAATTCGCAATTGATGAAAATAGCTTTAACTAAAGCACGCTATGGTAGAAAATACGCCATTTCAGATGAGTTTTTGTTCAAAAAATTCTCCACAAAAAATACAGAACGTTTCAACACTAAGTACATATATACTGAAATATCTAATACTATTGGTTGAATGTATCAAACTAAAAAACAATCTAAACTATTTATATTTCCACCTGTTGTATTTACAACACTATTTTAACAACTACAGATTGTGCATGACTGGAAATTGATACGCACGAAAATAAGAAAAAAAATAAAAAATAATTATAAGAAATGGGAAAAGAGGCGAGGGGGAGGGAAATAATAACCTTAACAAAACTTTAATACAAAATTATGCGTGTATCTTGTACATTAATGCTTAGCCGTAAATCATGCTAAAAATAAAAAACTAAAGGAATCTAATTATGCCAACACCAACAAGAAACAGCATAGAGGCCAGTTTTGGTTATCATTTGCGTGAGAAGCGTATTGAACGAAATCTCACACCTGATCAATTGGCAGAACAACTTCGTATTGTTGCGTTAGAAAAAACTGAAGAATATAAAAAATACGAGAGTAAGAAAGAATCTCTTGAAATGCTTGCTGATCAATTAAGAGAAGATTTATTATTGCTTTCTGAGGCGCGCACCGTAGATACACTAACAATTGTAGAATGGGAACATGGCACAGAGGTTCCAAACCATAAAGAAGTTGAAATATTGGCCAGCTTACTTTTTGGGGAAAAAGAGGTAGAAAAAAAACGTATTTTTATTACACTAGCAGATAAAGCGCGTAGCCAAGAGATGTATGACCGTATCTCCGACAAACGTAATAATAGTGAACACAGCTTTGCAGCAATCCTGAAAGATCGGCTGGGCGGCATGGATTCAATTGCAATTGAGGAAATAAATAATGCAAGAAAAGAGGAATCTATCAGGGTTAGCACGCGGTTAAATAAGCACTTGCAAGACACGAAAGAAACGATTGCCGATCTAGAAAAAATAATGCGTGAGAAGCCAGAGTTTTATCTTGTTGATGGTTCAGAAACGCGTTACAGAGTTGTCCTTTCTCAAGACGAAGCAAAGTCAGCAACCGATATTGAAATATCTGATGCCATATACTTTATGGAAGCTGGAATGCTGCCGTCTAAAAACCTATATAACTTGATTATTAGTGGATTAGATAAAACACGCCAGCTATTAGCTGAAGATAAAGCAGAGCTTCAATCTCGCTACGAACGTGAAATGCTCTCTATTGGTCATCCAGATGAACATCTCTTTGTTGCGGCTGATCATGATAGGAAGCTTACATCTTGGGATTTTGTAGAAAATAGCAAAGAACTTGAAGAGTATGCAAGATTACATGCTGAGCTTTTTCATACTCTTGGTTATCCTGCACAACAAAGAGCAAAGAATAGTGATGTTGAAGGAATTGTTGTTACTACTATTCACCCAAAAGTTGCGTCAGAAATTGGGCGTAGCAATGCCTCAATGCCTGAATTGACCCCATTTTGTTTTAGATACACGGTTGGACGCGATGTAATGGAAGGTTATCTTAGCGAAGATGATATAAATAACATTGCTGATAAATCTTTGCCAAAAGGGCAAGATAAAGATAAATTCAAAGATCTGTGTAGAAGATACAATGAGGCAAAACGCAAACTGGAATTGGTCATGCGTGCAGATAGAGATGGTTCGAACAAAGACACTGCTATACCTGAGGCAAGGAAGTTTACAGAATCTGTTCTAAAATTGGAAGAAGAGTTTAGGAATCTTGGAATAAGCAATATAGTTAGTTATTCAGAAAATCCGATTTTATCAGACTGGTCTTATAACAAAATGATAGAAGGGTCGTTTGCTGCTCGCCGCGCTTTTACTAACTATTTTGGTCGGTTAAAAACTAAAATTGATCGCGATGAAAATGTTAAAAAACACAAAGATTTTACGGAAAGGTACAATAATGTAACTGGAAATTTCATGATAGATTTCTACGCTTATGAGGCTATACGCAGTAAATTTGAAGAGAGATTTTCGAAAATTGTAGGCGAACTAAATCTTAAGTTAGAACAACAAACAGGGCATGATAGTAAAATTTTAGCTCAACATCAGCTATCTGTACCGACAGCTACTGTCAGTCCAGAAATTGACGGTCATGATGAAAATAAATCACCTTCAATTGAGATGCCACCGGTAGTGCCACCAGCTGTGGCAGCGTCTTCGATTTCTCTGAAATCGCAAGAACCAAATCCGCCGTTGGATAAGCCAAAATCAAATGTGGTTGAGAAAAAACATATTCCATATGGTAAAATTGCAGGATTAAATGGCAAATCACCGGGCATTGCTAAGCGTGCTGGCACTCGTACAAGAACAATAGATGATATTGTTAAAGAATATGCAGCCGTGTTATCTGGAATATATTTGTTAGAAGGTGTAGAACCACCGAGATTACAGGATTCAAGTACAGATATAATTTATTACTATAATTTGGCACAAGAGATTGGAGTAAAGCAAGACTCATCATATGAATTAGTACCATTTAATTTCAAGCGAATGGATTCAACAACAAAACAAAAATTACTTGCTAATGTAAAAACAGACGAAGAGAAAGAAACTCTTAGAATTTTGCTTGATCTGTTCGATGAAATTGCCCCAGAACTCGAGAAAATTATTAATAATATTCCTGAGAAACAAAAATTGAACAATGCTGGCAATAATATGCTTGGTGTATTTAATGGAGATATAAAGGCTATTTGTGTCAATAATGGAGATTTTGCAGTAAATAGCAGGCCAGCAGCAAGAAAATTGTTAAATGGTGATTTAGATTTAGGTGATAAATTAACAACATATCTCAAGCATATCAGTCCATCCTATAATAGAGCCTTTCTAAATGCAAGAAAAAATGGAAAAAGCCGATTTACAAATGTACCAAAACAGCTTGAGCCAGAGCTTGCAGAATTCGGGGATTCTTGCAATGCGTATCATATTGTTCGAAGAAGGTTAATATCCGTGTTTAATTCTGTAGCAAATGAGTCTTGCGAGATTACAGGAAATTTGAATGGACAAACCAAAGGCATTAATGGCAAGTTTGCTGCTATTATCTCTTGGCTTCAAGGATGTGGTGCGATAGATATTGATAATCTTAAACACCTAAGCCATACTAGTAGAGTGAATATTGCTTCTATTAGACAAAATGAGCATGAAGTAAATTCTTCTCCGCCATTGTGAATCTGGATGTATCATGATATTTCTTTATCTTTCTATCATCCGCAAGGCGCGTTGATATATTTCCTCAGCAGCGGCGGCAGAGGCTTCAATTATAATCGCATCATCAGCCGGACGAAGCGGCGCTGATTTCCTATTCTGATCACGTTCATCACGTTCACGCAAATCTTCCAGAACTGATTCAAAAACAACTTCTATACCTTGTCCTTCCAGCTCCTTATGGCGACGTTTGGCGCGCGCATAAAGAGTTGCCGTTATAAAAAACTTATAATCAGCTTCCGGACAAACTACCGTTCCAATATCACGACCATCAAGAACCGCGCCCTTTGCACTTGCCGCGAAATTACGCTGATAATCGAGAAGAACCGCACGAACCTCCGGAAAAGCAGAAATAATGCTCGCCGCTTTGCCAACTTTTTCCTGCCGCAATCTCGGATTAGAAAGATCATCAATATCTATAGAGCGAGCGGTTTCTATTGCCGCCTCTTTATTCTCCGGATCTTTGCCGCCGTAAATCATTTTCATTCCAACCGCGCGATAAAGACTGCCTGTATCAAGATAATCCATGCCGAAATTCTCCGCCAGACGTCGCGCCAGAGTGCCTTTTCCGGAAGCTGCCGGACCATCTATTGCAATTACCAGAGGTTTTTTATTAGTTATCTGAACATTATTCACAACATTATTCGAACCGCCATTATTCAAACCGCCGTTTTTATTTTTATCAGCGCGCGCCGGAATTATAGCAGCGCCTAGTGAATTCATCAATTCTATGAACTCAGGAAAGCTGGTTTTAATTGCATCCGCATCGTCAATCTCAACCGCCTCATTACTAGCCATGCCAAGCACCATAAATGCCATTGCAATACGATGATCAAAGCGCGTGGTGATTTTCGCCTTAGTCGCGCCTCTTAGTGCCTGAGATTTGCCGCGCACATGCAGATTATCGCCTTCGGCGCGCGCCTCAACGCCACAAGCGCGCAGATTTTCAATAACCGAGCTTAAGCGATCACTTTCCTTAACCCGCAATTCGCCCAGACCGCGCATCACGCTTTCACCTTCGGCAAAAGCCGCCGCCACTGCCAATATAGGATATTCGTCAATCATCGAAGGAGCGCGTTGCGCTGGAACATCAACCGCCAAAAGCGCGCTTGATTTTACGCGCAGATCAGCGATTTTCTCACCGCCTAGCAACCGCTCATTTTCATAAACTATATTAGCGCCCATTTCGCGCAGAGTAGTGAATAAACCGCTTCTTAAATCATTTATACATACATTGCGGATTAACAGCTCAGAATCAGGAACAATCAGCGCCGCCACCACAGGAAAAGCAGCGGAAGAGGGATCTCCCGGCACATATATTTCCCGTTGTTTTTCTTCCTGACTAGGCTTGCCGGAGATGGTTATTTCTATTCCTTCCGCAGTTTTTTTGCGCTCTAGAGGAATAGAAAAAAATTCCAGCATATTTTCCGTGTGATCGCGAGTTGCTTCTTTTTCAATCACTGTGGTTATTCCGGAAGTATTTAAAGCCGCCAGCAAAATAGCTGATTTAACCTGCGCGGAAGCAACCGGCAGCGTATAATGAATAGCGTTAGGATTTGCCGTTCCTTTCAATGATAGCGGCAGAGTTGCGCCGCTATGCGCGACAATTTGCGCGCCAATCTGCTCAAGAGGCGTTATTACGCGCTTCATCGGACGTGAACAAAGGCTCGAATCGCCAGTAAAAAAACTGCTATAAGGGTAGGGAGTTACTAAGCCCATTAGCAAACGTGTGCTTGTTCCGGAATTTCCCATGTCCATTATCTCCGGAGATTCTTGCAAACCGCCAATGCCAACGCCTTTTACCAGCCATTTTATTATGGTTGTTTGCGCGTCTTTCTCCTCAATAATTCTTTCAATGGAAACGCCCATTAGCCGTAATGCAGCAGCGGTTCTCATAACATCTTCTCCTTCGAGAAGGCCAAATATGGTAGTCTCGCCAAGAGCTTGCGAAGAAAGCATCAAGGCGCGATGAGAAATTGATTTATCGCCGGCAACTTTTAAATCGCCGCGTAAGCTCCTTGATTTTCTGGAAATAAAGGGAGTCATATGGTTGTCTTATGGTTATTTTCTTGGACAGTAAGAAGGACGCATTTCCGCTGATGTGGCAACATCCGGACATAAATATGCTTTCACCATCACCATTATACTAAAGACAATTCCCAGCGCCAGCGCAATAAAAACCGTCCACGCCGCCGCGCTGAAAGCTTGCCCGGTTGCGTAGAGCAGCAGGCGCTTAAGGAAAGAATCGGAAGCGCTGTTATCAACTTTAAAAACTGCTGGAATTATACGCCGTCCGACCGTCGGACCATCATCTGATATATCTACTATATCACTATTTTTCTTGTCTTTCTGCGGATTTTTCTCAGAGGGCATATGTGATTCTATGCTTTTTGATGATAATTTGCGATGATTTATAGACATATAAATTCACCATAAAGTCAATCAGGAAAGTACAGATAATCAGATGATCAGATTATCAGATAATCATAATATTTAGACATAATATGTTACAAAATATTCGCTGTAATTATAACAATATTACCACGATATTGCCTCGAAATTATACAAAGAAATCATATCAACATTGCATAAAAATACAAAAATAATATCATAATTTTCCGGCAGATTTGCTTATTTTTATCGCTTTTTTCCATAATATATATTATACGATAAGCATTCATACACATAACCAAAAAATCAAATGGCATTACAATCTTTGAATACAATTGCACCACAATATTTCTGCTGATGCATTATAATCCTTTTGCTGGATTACCGTTATCTCTACTGTCAGATTGCCTGAGTTGCCAGCTATTCTTAAGAGCTGCGATAGCATCTTTGCAAACATCAAGCACACTAGTTATCAGGCTATTTTCTGGAATGTTTCTGTTTTTCTCCAAGTCTTCCAGAAATTCTGCTTCAAATTTAGATAAACCACAATATTCCGCAGCTTTATTTTTTAGTTGAGCCACCACGTTATCATACCCTCTTTCGACAATACTTCTTAATTTCTGGATATTTTTAGGAATATTCCCTGTATCTCTACAACTTATTAAAAGACCATGTATTTCTTGAAAAACCATTTTAGAGGCTAAATTCATATCTAATATTGCTTTTTTATATTCTGGATTAGTAACACTTTCTGCGTCTTCTATTTCTCCATCAAATCTTTTTATACTCTCCAAAAAACCTTCACAAATTCTATCCATATCTTCTTTTGTTACTAGCACATTATCGTCTGTTGTGTTGTTCGTTTCGCTATTCATTTGAATATTCCTGCTTCAAATTGTTATTCTCATTCCATCAAAGGCCGGCTCTATTCCGGCTGGCAATGATGTTTTTAGTTCGTGATAGTCGATATTGTGATTCATATGTGTAAGCACCGCCCTTTTCGGCTTTGCCCTTTCTATCCAGGAAAGCGTCAGTTCTAAATGCGCGTGGCTGAATGATGGTTTGTAAGACAAACAATCTACAATCAGCACATCAAGCTCTGACAACATAGAAAAAGCCTCATCTGGTATCTTATCACAATCAACGCAATAAGCAATATTATCAATGCGATATCCAATTGTCTTAGAGTTGCCATGTTGTAGTGTAAAATAGCTTATTTTCTGACCACAAACCTCAAAATTACCAACAGTTTTATCAACAGCAATATTAGCTTCAAGAGTTGGCAATAAGTAATTGATTTCCGGACGATGTTTGAAAATATAAGGAAAGCGCTGCTGAAGCTGCGTTATAGTTTCTGCATTGCTATAAATTCCTATAGGTTTTTGCGCTAAATGACTGAAAGTCCTCAATTCATCAATGCCGTGCGTGTGATCAGCGTGATCATGTGTGTAAAGAACAGCATCAATTTTGCGAATATTCTCACGCAATGCCTGATTACGAAAATCAGGAGAAGTGTCTATGAGGATATTTACGCCCTCTTTTTCAACAAGCAAAGATACTCGCGTGCGCTTATTCTTAGTATCTGCGGAAACGCAAACCGCGCAATCGCAGGCAATCACAGGAACGCCGTAAGAACTGCCGCAACCAAGTATAGTGACTTTCATAGCGCCGCCTTAGCCTTATCAACTACATCAGCCGCTTTATCAAAAAGCCGGAAGAAATTCTCTGTAGTTATGCGCGCGCATTCTTCCTCGCTGATATTTTTTATTACTGATAAGGCGCGGTTAGTATGAACGACATATTCCGGCTCATTACGTTTACCGCGATAAGGAACTGGCGCAAGATATGGCGAGTCAGTTTCAACCAGCAGCCTTTCCAGCGGAATTAAGCGGATAATTTCATGCAAAGCAGTGGCGTTTTTAAAAGTTATAATTCCGGAAAGAGAAATATAAAAGCCAAGTTCAAGAGCTTTTTCAGCAAGTTGTTGCGAAGATGTAAAGCAATGTAACACGCCTTTGAAGCTGCCTTTGGCAATTTCTGATGAAAGAATTTCTGCCGTGTCAGCATCAGCATTGCGCGTGTGAATAATTATCGGCAGTTTAGTTTCACGACTAGCTTTAATATGTTCTAAAAACGAGGTTTTTTGTATTTCTCGATTGGAATCTTCATAATGATAATCCAGTCCGGTTTCGCCAATTCCAATGACTTTCTTACGCGAACATCTTTCAATAAGCCATTCTGAACTAACAATTTCCTGTGCTTCCTGTTTTCCTGAATCATTAGCTGAATCATTAGGATGAACTCCTACTGACGCAAAAACTCCTTCATTTGCAGCAGCAATTGCATAAACCTCTTCAAATTCCGACATTTTTGTGCAGATTGTTTGCATAGTCCCTACCCCTGCAGCCTTAGCGCGCGCGATTACTTGCGGCAAATCGGCTTTAAAATCAGGAAAATTAAGGTGACAATGTGAATCAACAAGCATCATAAAATCATTGCAAAATCATCATAAAACAATAACAAAACAATAACAAAACAATCAATTATCAGGATTATCAGGCAATTCTAGGAAAAATCGCCGCAGGAGGCGGTAATTTAGTTTCTGGTTTAAGAGAGAATTTGTCAGACATGTTGGCGAAGCTTCTTTCATCTTGAGGAACAGCAAGCAGATCAAGAATCTTTGCTGCTGAATCAGGCATTATACAGCTTAGATATATGCCAAGGCAGCGTATTGCCTCGGCAAGCGTGTATAAAACCTTATTCATATGCTGAGGATTGCTTTTTTTAAGCGCCCAGGGAGCTTCTTTATCAATAAAACCATTGGAAGCAATGGCGATATTGAGCATTTTCTCTACAGCCAGATGTATTTTATTTTCATCGATAAGGCCGGAAATAACCGTGAGGCTTTCATAACATAATTCGCGCAATTTATCGTCGCTTATTCCTTGATAATCGCCGCAATCAGGAATCATTCCTTCACAATTCTTGGCAATCATAGCAAGAGTTCTCTGCACAAGATTGCCAATATTATTAGCAAGATCACCATTAATAACACTGACCATTCTCTCGCGTGAGAAATTGCCGTCATTGCCAAATGGAACTTCGCGCAGAAGAAACCAGCGTGTCTGATCAAGTCCGAATTCGCTGACTAAATCCGCCGGAGAAATCACATTGCCAAGCGATTTGCTCATTTTTTCGCCTTCGATCGTCCACCAGCCATGTGCAAACACACGACGCGGCGGCAGCAAATCAGCGGCCATTAAAAATGCCGGCCAGTAAACGCTGTGAAAACGAATTATATCCTTGCCAACCATATGCAGATCAGCCGGCCAGAAAGAATGCTCATAATCATTGTTCATATGCGGATAATCAAGCGCCGACAGATAATTAGCCAGAGCGTCTAACCATACATACATTATATGACGATTATCATCAGGAACAGGAATTCCCCAGGAAAAGGTAGTGCGCGAAATAGAAAGATCTCTCAGGCCGCTTTTAACAAAGCTGATAATTTCATTGCGCCGTGATTCAGGTTTTATGAAATCAGGATTTTCTTCATAAAACGCCAGCAGCCTTTCCTGCCATTTGGAAAGATCAAAAAAATAGCTAGGCTCTTCTACCCACTCGACATCAGCGCCAGTTGGAGCTTTTTTGTCAATAAGCTCTGCTTCCTGATAATAAGTTTCATCGCGGACGGAATACCAGCCGGAATAGGAACTTAAATAAATATGTCCATTTTCAGACATTTTTTTCCATAAGGCTTGCGCTGATTTTATATGGCGCGGTTCAGTTGTGCGTATAAAATCATCATTGCTTATCTTCATAAGCGCGGCCATTTCGCGGAAATGCGCTGAAACATTATCAACGAATTGCTGTGGAGAAATTCCCACTTTGGCGGCGGATTTTTCAACCTTCTGACCATGTTCGTCAGTTCCAGTGAGGAATTTGACCTTAAAGCCGGAAAGTCGCTTAAAACGCGCCGTAACGTCACATGCCAGCGAGGTGTAAGCATGTCCGATATGAGGACGATCATTAACGTAATAAATTGGCGTGGTGATGAAATAATTACTCACTGTTTTTAAGTTCCTATATCTCTAGTGAATGAAAATGAATGAAAAAAGCTGATTATTGCTGATTTATAGTCAAGATGACGGCTTTGGACAATGGCCAATTGCTCGGAAGTTTCCTGCCATTTAATTGCCCAGTATTCAGCGTTTTTAAGGTCATCCAATGATTTTTCTCTGATAAGATACAAGGCAAGGCGAGTAAATAGCTGAAAATTATTATGTTGTTTTGCTCCTGATAATTCTTCAGCAATTTCCAATATATGTGTCATCATTATCTGTGAATCTTGAATATCTGAATGTTGCAAATGTGAATGTTGAAAATGTGAATTTTGTGCAACTGGCAATCCGGAAAAAACAAGGCGCATTCTCACTAAAAGATCAAGCGCGCCGCTATTATATAATTCAGCGGCAATTCCTGGTGAATTATCACTTATCAAGCCAAGCTGCGCTATTTGCTCTTTTGTCGCTTCCGGCAATAGCCTATTGGCAATTACAGTAAAATCATCTGCTGAAAGCGGCGCGACCTTTATCACACGGCAACGCGAGCGAATAGTCGCAAGCAGCCTGCCTTGTTGATGACAAACAAGGATTAGAACTGCTTGCGGCGGCGGTTCTTCAAGGATTTTGAGCAAGGCATTAGCGGCGGTTAAGCTCATGGTTTCCGCGTCATCTATTATTACCACACGCCAAGCCCCCTCTCCTGCTGTAAGCGAAAGAAATTCAGATATTTTCCTTGTCTGCTCAGCGGAAATTTCTCTAGCCAGCTCTTCTTTTTTCTCATCATAAAGCGGCGCGATTATCAATAAATCACTGTGTGATCCGGAAATAAGGCGTGTTCTGAGGTTTTTATCTGCGGAAATCTTGCCGGAAGAAAGCAGTTTTCCAGCCAGCTCTAAAGCCATGGTCGCTTTGCCGATTCCTTTCTGTCCGGCTAGTAAAATGCCATGTGGAAAACGTCCGCTGGCAAGCTGACGTTCAAGATCAGCAAGAATAATTGCAACATCGCCGCGCAATGCGCTGGAAAAAAAATCATCATTATCATGAAATTCATCATCTACGGCATTTACTGAATCTTCGGAATTTACTTCCTGATTTTCCAGTTCTTTTTCCAGATCAGGAGATTCTAAATAATCATTTTCGTAATCTTCAGCATCTTCTGAATCAAGTTCAAATAAATTTTTCATGTTAATTTTTCATGCTAATTAACCGCTGCTGATAAAGAAGCAGACTGCGCGGTGTTTTTATCATCAATAATCTCATCAGAATTGCTCTCTTCGCTTCCGGCAACGTTTTTCTTTTTTCCGGAATCAATTGCCGCGAAGGTTCTGTCGAGCAAACGAATCATCATATCATCACGAGCAGTGCCACTGCTGCCGCCCATTATGACGGCAACCAGGCTATGACCATTTTTTTTAACTGAAGTAACCAGATTAAAACCGGAAGCGCGTATATAGCCGGTTTTTATACCATCTGCGCCGTCATAACGCAGCAACACACGGTTGTGAGTTGTGTATGTAATACCACGAAAATCAAAACGCTCGGTTTTGAAATATGAATAATATTCAGGAAAATCACGGCGCAAGGCAATTCCCAGGCGTGCCATATCATAAGCGTTAGTATATTGTCCGTCATCAGGAAGGCCGTTAGGATTGCGAAAAACCGTATCGCGCATTCCCAGATCACGCGCTTTTTGTGTCATGAGCTGAGCAAAATTCCATGTCGTGCCGCCAATTTTCTCCGCCAGCACGACAGAAACATCATTAGCCGAGCGCACAACAAGAGCTTTTATCGCATCATCAACGCTGATTCTATCGCCAGCAGAAAGGTTGACATTAGTTTGTGGTTGTTCCGAGGCTTTTTTGCTTACCGGAATTTCCTGCTGTAAGCGCAGCTTGTTTTTTTTAAGCGCATCAAAGGTCAGATATAAGGTCATCATCTTGGTAAGTGATGCCGGATAGCGCAAAGCATCAGCATTTTTTTCATAAAGAACGTTGCCTGTTGCCGTATCAACCACCACTGCCGCAAATTTGTCCGCCGACTGAGCGGAAGGACGTGCGCCATAGAGGCGTTTTAAGCGTTTTCTGGCGGCTTTGCTCTGGCGTTTTGCTTTGTTAGTGGCAGCTTTGCTTTTTTTCTTATTTTTATCAGCTTTTGTGGCTGATTTTTTTTCTGTTTTCCGTTCAGAAGACACTGTCTTCTGCTCCGAAGAAGAGTCTGATGATATTTTTTTAGTAGCGTTAGAGGCGGCCAATGCGCTGGCGGAACTTAAATTCAAAAAAGTTGCCAGCGGCAACAACCAGATAATTGCCGCAATAATGACGACAAGACAACAGCGTATAAATGAACTGAAATATTCTCGCCGCATTAATCCTCCTGATGTTCAAAAACCAAGCTAATATTTCCTCCTGCAACTGTAAACAATTTTCCGTTCCTCAATTCTTCATTTTCCCCTTTCTTCAATTCCTCAATTCTCCAATTCCTCAATTCCCCCTTTCCTAATTTTTCCAATTGTCGAGCTTATCGCTGATACGATCAATATCTCGTTCAATTCTCGCTACGCGCGTATCTAATTGCGCTGCCCAGATCAGTGCTGCTCCTAAATGAATCGTAATTGCCAGAATAAGTGCCAGTGGTATTTTTCGATCAAGCCTGAAGCGTGATTCTTGTATTACATAACTCATGCTGCTGTATCTCCTGATAAAATATATTCTGCTGCGCTGCCGCCGGAATTGGCGACAACTTCCAGATTGCAAACTGCATATTGTCCGGCGGATTTAGTGTGACTTTGCCGATTTCTTCTTAACGCGCCGGAAGCAGGCGAGAAGGTGATTTGTCCGCCGCCATATTGAACAACGCGACAATGAAAACCAACATATAGTGAATTCGGCAAAGTAAGAGTAACTGCCGAGGCGTTGCTGGTTAGAATGGTTTTTCCGACATAGCTTCCGTCAAGCGTATGTGCTGTGCCGGAAAGAGTTGAATAAACAATAATCGCCTGTGATTGCCAATTCGCGCCATCGTAGACATATAAAACATCTTCGTCATTAATCCACAGCGTCATACCTTCACGCGGCGCGATGAATTTCCATGTCTGATCGTAATAAGTGATGTTACCGCCCTGCCCTGACCATGCTCCGGTTGGCGAGGAAGCGACGATATAAACATCTCCCGCCGCCGGAGATCCTGGCGGAGTTGCAATGCTGCGGCTTTTTGCGCCAGTATTTAAAATAGCATCTATTTTTGATAAGGCCGCATTCACGGTAACTTCCTTCTGCGCCTGCGATTGCTCAACAAGCGTCAGAATTAAATGATTAGTATTAGCCATTATGATTTCCTTTCATGGTTTTTGATATTATTCTGCTTAAAAAATTAGAGAAAACTGTGTAAAATTTGACATTTTTTGCCATTAATTGGCAATTTATGCTATATTATGCTATATCTTGATAATTATTTGATATTCTCTGACATTAATGCTACAATTATCAGGGGCAAATCTGAATTTAAGGAGCTTTGTTATGGTTGCTATGAATATTTCCCTAACGCCGGAACTGGCAAAATTAATTCACAATAAAGTAAAAAGTGGCATGTATAGCAATGCCAGCGAAGTAGTACGCGAGGCATTGCGTTCTTTTAATATCCGCAAAGAATCAACACCATACGAAGAAAAGCTGGAAAATCTTAAACGTACGCTTGAAATCGGAATTGGACAAGTTATGCGCGGCGAAGCAACTAACGTTTCGTATCAGGAGATAATAAAACATTTGCAACAAATGCTTGAACAAGGAATAAGCGAAGCAGATCAGGGAATCTACGCTGAATATTCCGCAAAGAAAATTCGCAGCAAATTAAATAAAAGAAATAAAAATGCATAAGCTACGCTTCACCACTACTGCGGTTAGTTCAATCATCATTGCATTTTCATTAGTTTGTTATTCTTAGCGTTTTTTGTAGATTTATATGGT
This sequence comes from uncultured Rickettsiales bacterium, assembly GCA_964519595.1. Classification (GTDB taxonomy): domain Bacteria; phylum Pseudomonadota; class Alphaproteobacteria; order Rickettsiales; family SXRF01; genus JANRKF01. The sequence continues at coordinate 9,283 of CAZFJN010000011.1, read as the reverse complement.
TGCGATTCCGGCGTATCCTCTGCCGATAAGGGCGGAGAGTTGATAAATTCTTACAGCAATGCTGCTTTGCGGACTTCCGAAATCAGTAGTTTGATCTGCGGCGGAATAGTTTGCAGCAGAAGTTGAAAGGCTGGAAATTGTACGAACGACATTTACGCCATTCATTATTTCCACCTCATAAGCTTCACTTGCTTCACCAAGTGGCACATCGACAGAATCGCTCCATTCGCCAGAAATTCGCGCGCGCCTTATCCAGCTTATAGATAAATTTCCGCTACCGTCTCTTGCGCCGCTGATATGAACCGGAGAGTAAGGTTTAAGCGCAACGCCGGAAAAAGTAAAATTATCTGCCGCCACATCAGCAATAGAACCGCCAAAAGTAACCGCCTTGTATGAACGCGGCAAATTAATCACTGAATTGCTAAGCAGCCTCATTATTCTACTATCAATGAGCGCAAAACGCTCTCCGGCAGCATGTCCGGAAATCGCCCATTGCGTGCCAAGTCTGCCACGCAGCAAGCCGCTTAGACTATATGTATTATCGCCAACCAGCGTTGCGGTTTTGAATTGAATCAGCTCATTGCCAACCATTGCCGCATTAGCGCCGTTTAAAACAGCAAGCTCGCTTACTGATTGCAACTGAGTATTACCAAGCAGCAAAACGGTAATAGTGCTTGTTTCATCAAAAATATTACCGCCAGTAAAATTTGCCAGAATATTCGAGACTGTTCCTATAGCAGTGGCGCTTGTTGCATCAAGCATTCGTGAATAATTAGCACCTCCGTCATCGGAACGATAAACAGCAGCGCCCTGCCAGCCAGCAGAACGTCCACAGGCAGCTATTCTTAAGAATGATTGCGCTTCTAAATCTCCGGGCAAAGCTGGCATATCAAGCAACAGCATTTCCGTTTCAGGAAGAGTATTATTATCAGCATTATTGAGAATATTTTCGCCAGGAATCTGATAAAAATCATAAGCAGAAACATCTTCCGCAACTGCCTCTATCGCTATTCCTCCGGAAACAAGGCGCGTTGACATTATTCGCATACGATGCGCGACGCCTGCAGCATTAACTTCAATTACATCAGCCGGTTCAAGAGCAAAATATTTTGGCGGCAGAGTGAATTGATAAGATATTCTGGAAAGCCACGCCGTATAAAGCGTTATATCAGCAATATTTTTTGCTGTCTGATCAGCAAGAACCAGCGGTAAATCTATGGTGTTTACATCTTTTGATTCAGTTACCTCGCGTTGCGCGTATTGCGTGGCAGGCTGGTAGGAAGTAAGGCGGTTTAAATACATTATATTCACGCGCCGTGGTAATTCCACCTCTTGAGCGCGTTTCATGCGGAAACTGCTGTTGCCGCTATCTTCCTCGCGCAGAATTAACTCTGAATCATCAATTGCAGATACTGAATTGCCGCCACGCGGTATGAATTTGAGAATATAATCACTCTCCGCCGCATCAAAGAAAAAAGCATTCTGCAAAGATTCCAGCGAAGCACGAATAGATTGCTGCGCGGAAATAACAAATCCTTCCAGCGGAATGTTGATATCAGTTACATCAATATCATCAGCAGCAAGCCCAGCTCTGGCGCAAAGATCTGATACTACCGCCGCAAGGCTGGAAATTCCCAGCTTGCCATTTACCCAGTGACCAGTTTTCCA
>CAZFJN010000011.1:0-7515 GCA_964519595.1 uncultured Rickettsiales bacterium | reverse complement strand
CATACATCAACGCTTGGAAAACCAAACTCCGTAAACCATATTTTTTTCATTCCCGGAGTCCAGCCGGTTGCAACGGAATTCGGATTTATATGCTGATTATTGTAAAACCAGGCGATATTTTTCCAAGCATAAGCAGGAGAAAGCGGCGCTTGGACAGTCCGCGCTACATCAGTATATTCAAAATCATAACCCTCGCCTGATGTCCAGCCGGAGCGGATTGTGTCAATATCGTAAATGCTGCTTTGTGCCTCGCTGAGCGGAAAATAAGCGTCAATTCCCACTACATCTATATTGGCAGAAGACCATAGCGGATCAAGATTATACCAGCCACCATCTGTATGGTGATATTCCGACCAGTCAGCGGCGTAAGTAATTTTAACGCTACTACCTAATGTTGTTTTAACGCTCGCCGCAAGATTTACCAGCGCCGTAACCGCCGGATAAACGCCAGCAGAGCTGGAAACTTTAGTAAGCCCCTTTAATTCCGAGCCGATTATGAAAGCGTCAATCTTGCCAACCAGCAAGCTGGCATAGTGATTGACGAAAGCGTTATAACCATTGGTTTTTGTAAAGAATGAAGCAACATCCGTAGCACTGCCAGTTAAATCTCCGCGCCATGGCTTGCCGATAATGTCCATAAACATCAGCGGATAAAAAGCAACCTTAAAACCGCGTGTTTTTAACTGATCAATAAAGCGCACAAGGCTTGCATCATCAGGAGTTCCGCCATATTGCGGCGCGCCGGAAATTTGTGTAATCAGCCTCGCCGTCGCACGATTAAATCCGGCAACAGTCCATTCCGTCGGCGAAATAACCGCGCTGTTTTGAAATTCAACGCCCGGCTTGACCACGCAGCTTCCCGCGTCCATTGTATCGCCAAACCAGCTGGCCACCACTGAAATCCATTCAACATTAGGACATGTGTCCTTCAGCTGATCAATAGCCAGCAACGCATTCGCCGCGCCGGTTGGATTATGCATGTTTATTTTTATCTGATTGCCCTGCTGAATCCAGTTTCCGCCTACATCTGCGCCGGAAATTTTACTGGCTATTTCCGTGTCATATACGAATTCTCCAGCGCCCGGAATAATCACCATTGCCGCAATTTCTTCTTCAAGAAACTGATCATTATAATCAGCATATAAAGATTTTTTCTTTACCTCGAAAGTGAAGTTAGGCAGACGATTGCCAAAATCCGCCAGCGGAAAATCCTCAAAAACCACATAAGCAAGGCCGCGATAGGCCGGAGTTTTATCCGCCCCTTCAAAGGAAGAAATAAGGCTGTCGGCGGTTTGCGTTTCCGTGCCAAGATAAATTCTGTGCGTATATTGCGAAAGATCAAGCTGCTTTGCATCCGCCCAGATCCGGTGAATTTCATCAACCGCGCCTTCGCATATGGCAATGGCAAAAGTTGCGTAATAGCTATAGCTGCTGCTTGTAGAAGAAGCACGCCCGCCGCCGCCCTTGCCGCCGCCTGATCCGCCGCTATTGCTGGTTAAAACCTCCTTAATCGGACGCGACCAGATAATATTTCCGGCAATCCGCACCGTGCCGTAAACAAGCGGAATCATCTTGCCATAAGTCGAAGCCTGAACCGAAAGATCAGCAAGCCGCGAACCACGTATCTTCGCTTTAGAGCCAAACAGTTTATTGTCGATAATTCCGCCAATACTGCGCCCGACAAATGAACCAAGCTGCCCGCCAAAAGGCAAGCCACTAGCCGCGCCGATAGAACTACCGGCGGTACTCAAAATAATTGATGCCATGTGATTAATGTTATGTTGTAAGAGCCTGTAGCTCTAAGGGGTTAGAGAAAGATTATTACTTATGTAATGCAATGAAATAAAAAGGAGAAAAATACGTCTAAAACGGCAATGCCCAATAGAAAAACGCAAAAAGCAATTAAAGAAGTCCACACGCGCAAATCACTGATCACAGCACGTGATGTAAATGATTGCTGATATTTATGATCTACATATCAGGAAGATCAGTATTTTTTGGCGGTTCAGATGCCAATCTGCCTTGCCATTTTTCTGAGTTTCCAGATTTTTGTTGTGTATACTTACCACTTCTAATGCATAGAAGAGTCGCAAGATTAGTGCGGTCTGTATTATTAAAAAAAATACCAAAAGCATCTATAAAATTATCAAGATTTCTTGGCTTCGTTTCATTGGTTTCCTGTTCTAGAAACTTTTTAAATTCATAAGGCTTACCATCAAAAATTTCCACCAGACGATAAACAACATCCCCAAGTATATCGCTTGCTCCTTTAGGGTTACCATAATAAGTTGTATTAGATTCTTTTATCAAAAACAATACGTGATGTAATAGCGAAAATCCTACTTCTGTTATTGTTGTCCATTGGGCAGCGTATGTGTCAGGAGTGATTATTCCTGCTTTCTTCAACTCATCAAGCTTAGCAGCTACTTTGTCATATAATTTTTTATTTCCTGTAATTACCGCACTACGTAATAGCGAAAATCCTGCTTCTGTTATTGTTGTCCATTGGGCAACGTATGTTTCAGGAGTGATTATTCCGCGTTCCTTCAACTCATCAAGCTTATCAGCTACTATGTCATATAATTCTTCATTCCCTGTAATTATCGCCTGATGCAATATTGAAAAACGACCTATGCTGATTGTGGTGAATTGCTCCTTAATGAGTTTATTTTTAAAATAGTCAGGAATATTTAGAATAATGCTATTAAAAAAATCATTAAATCCATTCCAGCCAGCCATACCAGTTGTAACAGCATAGTGAGCAAGTGTAATGTTATTTTTGTCTATTAGTGGATTATCAAGCTCTTTCTTTTGTTGCTCTTCTTGTTTTACTGCTGCTTTTTTAAACAATTTACTCTGAAAAAGATTTATATCAAAATAAATAGTCAATGCTCTAAACAATGTTTCTGCATTTTGTTCTGCCTCTAAAATTATATTATCAGGTTTTTTATCATTTCTTAGCTTCTGAATATATTGAGATGAAAGATATAATGCATCCATAAGGGCGTTGCGGTCATGACTTCTATCACTAATAACAGCCTTAGCTCTTTCTATAATTATATCTGAAGCATTGCTATTTTGTTGCAATAGAAGATTAATTTTTTCTATATCTTGATCAAAATCATCAGCGTTTAAACCACTTGCTGCCCTACAAACCAATCCATGCAATCTCTGTGCATTTTCAGAACGATGTTCAATCGCCTGATTTACTTGATTCTCTTCCGGATTTCCCACGACAGTCTCACTCTAATAATTTTTACACAAACAACACCGCGCCACCATCTTCTCAGCGCGGTAAAATTAAGTGTATATTAATATATTAGATAACAGAGTTAAAGAGCTTTTATTAATAGCAGCGTAATTCCTAAAAAATTCCAAACAAACCAACCATTCTACGCTGCCAATAATCATCGAGCTGATGCTCCACAACCTTTCTGGCTGGTGCATAGGCGTGGATTATGGTGTTTTCTGCTGCGTTATTAGGGGAGTAATTAGTGCTGACAATGATTCCTAATATTTATAACTTTACATTTTAAGGCAAGGCGGCACTTGTTCTAACGAGGTAGATTGCAAAATCCTCCTCTGCCAGTCTTTTCTAACTAATGGCATCCTATTACGTTGCTTATTATGATCTTCCGCATCATATGCTATTCGTAACATATAAGCAATATTACCAACGTCATTATTGTCGTGTCCAAGAAATGCTGTATTTTTTTGATATGCGGCATTTATAAAATTACCAAGGATCCTTGGAAAATCTTCCTTAGTTCTCTGTTCCAAAAATTTTTTAAAGTCACCAGTTTTATCCTCAAAAAATTTTACCAAACGACTAGAAATATCATCAAGCATTTCTCTAGCATCGCTGAGCCTCTTTATACTGCTTTTACCATACACTTCTATCGAGTCATGTAATATTGTAAAACCATCCTTTGTTACTGTCGTCCACTGGGCGGCATATGTTTCAGGAGTAATTATTCCTGATTTATTCAACTCATCAAGCTTTGCAACTACTGCCTGATATAATTCTAAATTTCCTGTAATTACCGCACTATGCAATAGTGAGAAGCCATCCTTCGTTATTGTCGTCCATTGGGCAGCATATGCTTTATTCTCATCATCAGTTTCTCTTGGTAATTTATCAAGTCTGGCAACTACTGCCTGATATAATTCTAAATTTCCGGTTTTTACTGCACTATGCAATAGCGAGAAGTCAGCATTTGTTATTGTCGTCCATTGCTGTCTAAGAAATTCTTGCTGTTTATCTGGCTTAACTCCTTCAAGAATTTTTTTATAAAAACCATCTATTAAATCAGTTTTTTTTGTACCTAAAATTGAATAGAGCGCCAATGTGAAGTTGTATTTGTCTACAAATGAGGAACTGCCTTCGTCAAATAATAATTTTTTGCAATGCCCGATATCCATACTATTGGACAAGATTGTAAATAGCCTGATGGCTCTTTTGGCTTTTTTATCATCGGATATTAGAAGCTTTTTGCTTTCTTCACTGCTAACTGGCAAATAGAGAGCATCCATCAGGGCGTTACGAGTATGACCGTCATTTTTATCGGAAACAACAGCCTTTTCCATGATGATATTTGTCCTCGTAACATCATCAAATCCTTCAAGAAATTTTTCTAATTTTTTACACTTATTTGTAAATACGTCTTCATTACTTATAAAAGCTGCTTTACAAATATGTTCATGCAAATCCTGAGCTTCTTTAGAGCGACGTAAATTTGACTTATTTACTTGATTTGCTTCCGGATTTACCATGATAGTCTCACTCTAATAATTTTTACACAAACAACACCGCGCCGCCACCTTCTCAGCGCGGTAAAATTAAGTGTATATTAATATATTAGATAACAGAGTTAAAGAGCTTTTATTAATAGCAGCGTAATTCCTAAAAAATTCCAAACAAACCAACCATTCTACGCTGCCAATAATCATCGAGCGGATGCTCAACAACCTTTCTGGCTGGTGCGTAGGCGTGGATTATGGTGGTTTTTGCTGCGTTGTTAGCGTCGATTTGCGTGGCGATTATTCCCATATGCTGCGCCCTGCCTTCTATCTCAAATAATGCGATATTCGCCGACTGATAATCGCTTGGCGGCAATTCATGCAAATATGTCGCCAGCATCGTTCGCAGCCGTTGCGTATCCGGATAATGCGGATAGTTAAATTCGTCGCAATCGGCGAGCAACTGGCCGTTTTTCGAACGCAATCCACATTCCCGCGCCACACAAATCAGCAAACCAAGGCAATCAACGCCGCCACGATGCCCGGCGCTGCAACCCAGCCGCCCCTGATGATGAAAAGGCGTGCCAACATAACGCCTGGCGCATTCTATGATACGAACCTGATCTGATAATATAGTGGACATGATTGACCGCATGAGGATAGTGAGTTAGAAGTGTAGTAAAGACCTCTTCGGTAACTCGCTTTGGCAAAAAAGCGCGCAGGAATGGATACCGAGGAAGCATCGTGTACTCTAATGTACACGATGCTTTCGAGGAGCGGAGTCTTAAAAATGATCCAGTGAATCATTTTTAAGACGTAGCCCATTCCAAGCAGATTTGAAGCCAAAGTAGAGTTAACGAAGAGGTCTTAAGGGGTCGTAGCTCAGCTGGATAGAGCAATGGTTTCCTAAACCATAGGCCGCGCGTTCGAATCGCGCCGATCCCACCACCGCTTTTGCCCGCGCCCAAAGCGCGGCCTTGCAAAAGCGAGTGTCCGGCGAAGCCCTGCGTAGCTCGTAGAGCGAAGCATGGGCGAAGACGGACTGCCTCTAAGAGCCTGTTTACGATTTTTTTTCATTGCAATTAATTTACTTTCCAGCCAGATTAATTATATTAATATTAATTTATATTCGTCATCGGGCAGGTTTCTGAGGTTTAGTTTTTTTAATCTCGCTTGTTGCCTGTTGCCATAATTCTCACCATAATTCAGGTACAACATGGTTTCTTATAAAAGAGTTGATCCGGCAAGCAGCCATAAGCCATCAGCCCTGTTACAGCGGCGGAGGGGCTTTGGTAATAATAAAAAAACCATCGTGCATATTTATGGCGGCGTGGCAAATAGTGGCGAAGAGAGAATATTAAGCGACATTGTGCAAAATAGCCATAATGAAGAAGGTTTTACGCAGGTAATAGTGGATTTATGTCGCAGCAAAGAAGCAGGAAGCAAGAAAGGAATTTCCAGCAGTAAACTGGCCGGAATAGAGGGCGTGAAAATTATTACGGTAGATATGCCGAGTGATAGCACCAAGGAAGACAGCAAGAAGAAAGACGATTGTGTTAGTGAAATTCAGGAAAAACTAGCAGAAAATAACATTAATCCTGATTTGCTAATGGGCTGGGCAGGACCGGGCAATGCCTACGCAACATTCCTTGCTGGTGAATATAGTATGAATAAAACTCATCTCCTGCTACGCCTGAGCAATCCTCGCCCTATTGAGGAAATGCCTGATGACGAACGGGGAATAATCCCGGAAATGTTGGAAATCCTACAAGAAGGAAATTTCTCCGCCATTTCTTTATCTGAAGAAGTTAAAGAAAAATACGCGAAAATGGGGATTGATCGCAGCAAAGTAGCCGTAATACATAATGGAGTATACACTGAAATATTTAAGCCTGCTGCGAATAATCAGGCAATAAAAGACAAAAAAGCTTTCAGGGAAAATCATAATATTCCAGACGACGCAAAAATCATCGGAACAATAGCGCGCTGTGATAGGCAAAAAGGCGTAGAAGAGTTTGTTAATGCGGCAATTAAGCTGCACGAATCACCTGAATATCAAAATGTACATTTTGTGATGGTTGGAGACTACAGCAATCCACTTGGCACACAATTAAAAGCGCAAATTCAAGAATCCAAAGCTAATGATTTTGTACATATAATTGATGAAATAGATGATAAAAAAGAGCTGGCGAAAATTTATAGAGCGTTGGATGTATTTACCTTAGCCTCACGTTCTGAGGCATTTGGCAATGTGATCGTTGAGGCAATGGCTTGCAAAACTCCAGTAGTTGCAACGAATGTAGGAATGGCCAGAGAAATGCTTGAGGGAGTAGGAATTCTTGTTAAAGCAGAAGATGCGGACTCCCTCGTAACAGGTTGGCAAAACTCTCTAAAGATGCCAGATGATGAGAGGCAGAAATGCTTGGAAAAAGGGCGCGCAAGAGCGACAGAAAAATACAGCACAGAAGTGATGGTAGGAAACTATATTGCTAAATGGGAAGAATTATTATCTTTAAATCAGAAAAAATATCCTGTTGCTACAAAGGCCAATGGAGTGATAGGAAGATCGTAATAATGTGATTACCACAAAAGGGCGGTTAGCTCAGTTGGTTAGAGCGCGTCGTTGACATCGACGAGGTCGTTGGTTCGAACCCAATACCGCCCACCACCGCTTTTGCCCGCGCCTTTGGCGCGGCCTTGCAAAAGCGAGTGTCCGGCGAAGCCCTGCGTAGCTCGTAGAGCGAAGCATGGGCGAAGACGGACTGGAGCAAGATA
>CAZFJN010000010.1:41924-44088 GCA_964519595.1 uncultured Rickettsiales bacterium | reverse complement strand
CTCGAAAACTGGTGTTTTCGCTGGCGGCCTAGCGAATTATCTAACAGTGCCTAACTAACCAACTACCAACTACCAACTGCCAACTGCAAACCGCCAACTGCCAACTGATTCATATGACTCTATCTCCTCTAACGAAGCGTAGATTAGCCTTATTTGCCGCCAATAAGCGGGGATTTTTCAGTCTATGGATTTTTCTGTTTCTCTTTATTATAACCTTATTTGCCGAGCTTATCGCCAATGACAAACCAATTTTGCTACGCTATCAGGAAAAATTTTATTTTCCGGCCTTTGTAACTTACAGTGAAAAAGATTTTGGCGGCGATTTTGACACGGAAGCATTCTACCGCGATCCGCATATACAGGAGCTTATAAATCAAGACGGCTGGATGATCTGGCCGCTTCTGCGCTATTCATATTCCACTATTAATTATGACGCGAAAACGCCTGCTCCTTCGCCTCCTTCAGCAGAAAACTGGTTAGGAACTGACGATCAGGGACGCGATGTCGCCGCGCGGCTTATTTACGGTTTTCGCATTTCTGTCTTATTTGGCCTGACGCTTACCTTATTCAGCTCAATTATCGGCATTATCGCCGGAGCAATACAAGGCTATTGCGGCGGCATGGTCGATTTACTATTTCAGCGTTTTATTGAAATATGGTCAGGACTTCCGGAATTATTCCTGCTGATTATCATTGCCAGCCTTATTACGCCTAATTTCTGGTGGTTGTTGATTATATTGCTGCTGTTTTCCTGGATGTCGCTGACTTCAGTAGTGCGTGCGGAATTCCTGCGCGCGCGGAATTTTGATTATGTTAAAGCCGCGCGTGCGCTGGGCGTGCCTGAGCTGCGTATCATGCTGCGTCATGTGCTGCCAAATGCGCTGGTTGCCAGCATGACCATGCTGCCTTTTTTAGTAAGCGGCGCAGTCACTGCCCTTACAACTCTTGATTTCCTAGGCTTTGGCTTGCCAGCCGGATCTGCTTCTTTAGGCGAATTGCTGTTGCAGGGAAAAAATAATCCGCAAGCGCCTTGGCTTGGCATTACCGGATTCTGCGTTATCGCTCTGATGCTGGTGTTGATAATCTTCATTGCTGAAGCATTTCGAGACGCTTTTGATCCAAAAAAGTCACTTATCCACAGCCCTTCCTTTTGAAAATTAATTGAAAGTTAAATAATCACGGTTAACCTTTAACTCAATATTCAACTCAATCTTCTCATAAAAATTCATAAAAATATTTTGGAAGGACTATTATTATGGCGGCACGGAAAAAAATTGCCTTAATCGGCGCTGGAATGATCGGCGGAACGCTGGCGCATCTTTGCGAGCTTAAAAATCTTGGCGATGTGGTGTTGTTTGATATCGCTGAAGGCCTGCCGCAGGGAAAGGCTCTTGATATTTCGCAAAGCTCAGCAGTTGACGGTTGCGATGTGCATTTAAAAGGCACTAATGATTATGCCGACATAGCAGGCGCTGACGTGGTAATAGTAACTGCCGGAGTTCCGCGCAAACCAGGAATGAGCCGCGATGATCTGGTAGCAATTAATACCGGAATCATTAAAACAGTCGGAGAAAACATCAAAAAACATGCGCCCGGCGCTTTTGTAATAGTCATAACCAACCCGCTTGATGCGATGGTTTATGTGATGCAGAAAGTTTCCGGACTTCCGGCGCATAAAGTCGTCGGAATGGCCGGCGTGCTTGACAGTTCACGCTTTGCTTATTTCCTTTCTGAGGCGCTGAATGTGTCAATTTCCGATATTAATGCCTTCGTGCTTGGCGGACATGGCGACACTATGGTTCCAGTAGTTGGCTATAGCACTATTGCCGGAATTCCGCTTGCTGAATTTGTAAAACATGGCTGGATAAAACAGGAAGCGCTTGATAAAATCGTCCAGCGCACGCGTGACGGCGGCGCGGAAATCGTCAATCTGCTAAAAACCGGCTCGGCATTTTATGCGCCAGCAGCATCGGCAATCCGCATGGCTGAGGCTTATATTTATGATAAAAAACGTATCCTGCCTTGCGCGGCCTACTGCACAGGACAATTCGGAATTAAAGATCTCTATGTCGGAGTTCCTTGTGTAATCGGCGCTGGCGGTGTAGAAAAAATCGTTGAAATAACATTAAGCGCTGAAGAAAAGTCAATGCTTGATAAATCAGTA
>CAZFJN010000010.1:28842-41824 GCA_964519595.1 uncultured Rickettsiales bacterium | reverse complement strand
TTATGAACATACATGAATATCAGGCGAAACAAGTTCTCGCTAAATATAAAGTCCCAGTTCCGCGTGGACATGTCGCTTATTCTCCGAAAGAGGCGGTAGCTGGCGCGCAGAATTTAGGCGGCAAGCTGTGGGTTGTTAAAGCGCAGATTCATGCCGGCGGACGTGGCAAAGCCGGTGGCGTAAAGCTGGCGAAAAGCCTTGAGGAAGTTGAAACTCTGTCGCGCAATATGCTCGGCGTAACGCTGGTTACACATCAAACCGGGCCGGAAGGCCGCTTGGTTCGCCGCGTCTATGTTGAAGAAGGCACGGCAATCAGCAAGGAATTATATTTAAGTCTGGTGATTGACCGTGCAACCTCACGAGTCACTTTTATTGCCTCAACTGAAGGCGGAATGGATATTGAGGAAGTCGCGCATTCGCATCCGGAAAAAATTGTCAAGCTGGCGGTTGATCCGGCAGCGGGAATTCAGGCTTTTCATGCGCGTAAATTGGCATTTGGCCTTAAAATTCCTAAGGAATTGCATGGAAAATTTGAGCAGTTTATCAATGCGATTTACGCCTGCTTTATAGATACTGACGCTTCACAAGTGGAAATAAATCCGCTGGTAATTACTGAGAGCGGCGAGCTGGTGGCGCTTGATGCAAAATTTAATTTTGATGAAAACGCGCTGTTTCGTCATCCGGACATCATAACGCTGCGTGATCCGGAAGAAGAAGATCCGCTGGAGCAGAAAGCCGCTAAATTCGGCCTTTCCTATGTGAAAATGGATGGCAATATCGGCTGTATGGTCAATGGCGCTGGCCTTGCGATGGCCACTATGGACATAATTCAGCTCTACGGCTCAGCTCCGGCCAATTTCCTTGATGTCGGCGGCGGCGCAACCAAGGAAAAAGTCGGCGAGGCGTTTAAGCTGATCCTTTCTGATCCTAATGTCTGCGGTATTCTGGTGAATATATTCGGCGGTATCATGCGCTGCGATATTATCGCTGAAGGCATTATTTCGGCAGCCAAAGAAGTCAATCTCAATATTCCTCTGGTAGTGCGCCTGGAAGGAACTAATGTCGAACTCGGCAAAAAAATGCTCGCTTCCAGCGGCCTGGCAATAACTCCGGCCGATAACCTAGCCGACGCAGCGGAAAAAATAACCTCGGCGGTGAAGAGAAAAGCTGCCTGAGTATGATGTTAAGATATACAGATGTGAAGATGTTAGGATGTTAGGATGTTGTGATGGCAGAGATTGTTGCAGTAAATGAGAGGATAATACGAAATGCAAAAGACCTTGATGTCTTTAAGCGCGCTTACCAATGGTCATTGTATTTGCATAAACTTAGCCTAAAATTTCCTGCCATAGAGCAAAAAGTACTTGCCAATCAATTACGCCGATCCAGCAAATCTGTGTGCGCCAATATTGTTGAAGGTTTTTCAAGGCAAAGTCAATCGAAGCAGGAATTTAAACGTTATTTGACTATTGCTATTGGTTCTGCAGAAGAAACACAATTATGGATAATGTACGCGTATGATTTGGGTTACATTACCAAAACTCTATTTGAAAAAATTACTCGGGAATCTGAAGTAATCATTGGAATGTTGGTAAAATTTCGTGAAAAGGCATGAAATATATCTTAACATCATAAAATCTTCACATCTTCACATCATAAGGATTTTACTATGTCAATTCTAATAAATAAAAACACTAAAGTAATTTGTCAGGGTTTTACCGGACGCGAGGGGACTTATCACTCCGAGCAGGCGGTGGCTTATGGCACGCAGATGGTTGGCGGCGTGACGCCGGGAAAAGGCGGAACTTCGCATATAAATCTGCCGGTATTTGACACGGTTGAAGAGGCAAGAGCAAAAACCGGCGCAAATGCCAGCGTTATTTATGTGCCGCCGAAATTTGCCGCCGATGCGATTTTGGAAGCAATAGACGCTAAGCTGGAGCTGGTTATCTGCATCACGGAAGGTATTCCGGTTTTAGATATGGTGAAAGTAAAACGCGCTCTTTCCGGCAGTAAAACTCGTCTGGTTGGCCCTAACTGCCCGGGCGTGATAACTCCTGGTGAATGCAAAATCGGCATTATGCCTGGACATATTCACAAAAAAGGCAAAATCGGCATTGTTTCGCGTTCCGGAACTTTAACTTATGAAGCGGTTGCACAAACTTCCGCAGAAGGTTTTGGACAATCAACATGTGTAGGAATTGGCGGCGATCCGGTTAATGGCACAAATTTTATTGATGTGCTGGATTTATTCCTGAAAGACGATGAAACACAAGCGATAGTCATGATCGGCGAAATAGGCGGCGATGCTGAAGAGCAGGCCGCTGCTTTCTTAAAAAGCAGCAAAATCAAAAAGCCGGTAGTTGGTTTTATCGCCGGAAGAACTGCTCCTCCAGGACGGCGAATGGGACATGCCGGCGCGATAGTCTCCGGCGGCAAAGGCGGCGCGGAAGACAAAATAGAAGCAATGAAATCAGCGGGAATTACCGTCTCTGATTCACCAGCCGCCCTTGGCCGCACTATGGCGGAATTACTCAAGAAAAAAGCCGCTTAGAGCGTATTTACCAGAATATTCTATAGTATATTTTGCGATATTATTGATCGCAAAATGGATAAATGTAGTATTGCGTAAATTGCCGTACAGTATTTGGCAGAATTTTTGCAACAAAAAAGGCGTCCGTTTCCGGACGCCTTTTTATTTATCGTTTCTATTTGCGAAACTTCTTACTTAACGAAGTTCAGCAGAATTTCAACGCGACGGTCTTCAGCGAGGCAAGCAATTTGATCTTTAGTTGCTTTCTGACCATCAGCATAACCGCAATTGGTTACTGGTTTAGAATCACCAAGAGCTTCGATTTTCACTTTACGAGTTTTTAAGCCCTTAGCAGCCAGATATGATTTAACATTCTGAGCGCGTTTCATAGACAGGCGCTTATTATAAGCTTCATTGCCAACAACGTCAGCATAACCAGCAAGGTCAATGCTTTCAACTTCTTTAGAGGCAGTGATAACCGCGCTTAACTGATCAAGCTTGGCTTTTTCTTTCACATTGAGAGTAGATTTGTTGAAATCGAAATAAACATTGCGCCATTCTTTAGAAAGATTACGCAGATCAGGTTTTGCCAGCTGGCCGGTGCATTCATCAACACCAGAAGTAGCATTAGAAACAACGCAATTATTGAAGCTGTTGCGCGCGATATTTTTGTGCGCGTTATGCACAACATTCTGAGGCTGGCCTGCAAACGCCGCCGGAGCAAGCATTGCGCCAATTACGGCAAGCCGGGTGATTTGGGAGATTTTAGTCATGGTAGTTGTCCTTTTACTGGTTGGTTTTTAACAGTTGATTTCCAAGCGAACGAGTATAACATTCTGATTTGCGAAGCTAATTCAAAAGCTCGCCAATGGCAACCGCCAATTTCTTAGCGGCAATATTAATAGAAAAAACTAATATATCATTATAATACAAGATATTATCCTGAGTTATTTTGTTGCAACTGCCAGTATCAGCAACAAACTTATGCATTAATTTGCCGCACTGATGCGAAAAAGACACAGAATATTATGCGCTCGGCGTAGAAGCGCGCGCTTTGTTATTGAGATATAGCTGATGAAAATCAATTGGTTCAAGCATAAGAGGCGGAAATCCGCCATCACGCGTGACATCGGAAATTATCCGGCGCAGATAAGGAAACAGCAAGAAAGGGGCATCAACCAGCAATATCTGTTCTAAATTTTCCGACACAATATTAGTCATTTGAAATACTCCGGCATAAGACACTTCTGCCAGAAATAGCGTGTTATTCTCGCTATGCGCGCGCGCGGAAAGCAGCACAATCACCTCGTAAACATCGTCCTGAAGTTTTTGTGCTTTCAAATCAACATTTACATCTATGGCCGGACGCTGATTAGCGGCAAAAAGACTTTGCGGCGCATTGGGATTTTCAAAAGAAAGATCTTTAACATATTGTGCGCGTATCTGTATATAAGGCGCTTGTTCGACATTGTCCGGCTTAGTTTTATCATCTTTCATCTTATCATCTCCTTGGACTATATTTTTGGACTATATTTTGCTATATTCTATTATTTTGCTATATTTTGCTATATTTGTTGTGCGCGATATTTTCGCGATATTTTGTTGTGTTAAGGCAGACAGCAATATACAAAAATAACAATAAGGTCATTAAATAAATCACACAAATTACACTTGGCCAACAGAAAGTGAAGATTATGAGCGAATTTCCCTATTCTGATATTATAATTCTGGCTTTGATTGCGGTTTTCGTATTGCTACGGCTTCGCAATATATTAGGACAGAAAAGCGATGGCGAACCGCCGCCGTTTTTTAATCTCGAAAAGCGCGAGCAGAAAAATAAAAATGAGAGAGAATCTGCTGTTGAATCAGTAGTTCATGTCGCTGGAAAAAACCAGAAAACAAAGAGCGATGCAGCTCCTGATGCTTATATGGAAAGCCTTAATAACCAGGCTGTTGCCGAATCAATCGCTGCAATAAAGAAACTTGACGCTAATTTCAACGCGACCAGCTTCTTAAACGGCGCAAAAATGGCTTATGAAATGGTGTTTGATGCCTTCGCCAAAGGTGATAAAAACACTCTGGAAATGTTGCTCGATAAGCCGGTTTTTGAAACTTTTGTGCAGGAAATTGAAGGCCGCGCCGCTAAATCAGAAAAAACCGAGCTTACTCTGGTTTCTGTTCGTCCGAAAGATATTATACGCGCTAGCTTAACCGGAAACAAAGCGCAGATAGCGGTAAAATTCGACAGTGAACAAGTAAGCCTTACCAAGGACGCAGACGGTAGAATTGTCAGCGGCGATCCTAGTCAAACGATTATTATGGACGATGAATGGTTATTTGAGCGCGATGTTACTTCCAAAAATCCTAATTGGAAAATTATTGAGACATGATTGCAAAGCCTGATTTAAAGCCTGATTTAAGGAATATTGATTTAAGGAACATGATTAATTTTGTTTTAGTAGCGGCGCTGCTTCTGCTTTCTTCATGCGCTTTTTTTACGCCTCCTGACCGTTTTGAGGCGCAGGAAGCAAGCTTTCTGGAACTATCAGGCTGGCCTTTCGATAATCATTCGGAAGCTTTGCAGAGCTTCAGAAACTCCTGCCCTTTGCTTGCTTTAAAACCGCGCCCTGAAACAACCGGCAGCGATATTAAAATATCCGCCTCAATATGGACAAATCTTTGTTCAGAAGCTGATAAAGCCGCCTCAACACAAACTGCGCGTGCTTTTTTTGAAAAACATTTCACCCCTTACCGCATCAGCAATCGCGGCAATGAGCAAGGCTTATTTACCGGCTATTATGAACCTCTGCTCTATGGCAGCCTGAAGCGTCATGGCAATTACCGCTATCCTGTTTATGCCGTTCCTGCTGATTTTAAAAAACCTTATTATAGCCGCAAGGAAATAGATGAAGGCGCTTTAGCCGGAAAAAATCTTGAAATTGTCTGGACTGATGATCCGGTGATGTTGTTCTTCATGCATATTCAAGGCAGCGGCAGAATAAGATTGCCAGACGGCAAGGAATTTATCGCCGCTTATGCCGAGCAGAACGGCCATAGCTACGTTACTCTTGGTAAGCTTATGGGCGAGCAAGGTTTGATCGCTAAAGACCGCGTGAATTTTTTTACCATAAGGCAATGGCTTTACGATAATCCGCAAGAAGCGATCAGCATGATGCAGAATAATCCTTCTTATGTTTTTTTCAGAAAACAGGACAAGCTGGAAGTAGTAGGCTCTATCGCAGCACCTCTTACGCCAAAACGGTCGCTGGCTGTTGATAATCGTTATATACCTTATGGCTTGCCGCTTTATCTTGAAACAAGCTTGCCGCAATTGCCAGGCGCTCCTTCGAAGCCTTTCAACCGCCTGATGATCGCTCAGGATACTGGCGGCGCTATTAAAAAACCAGTGCGTGGTGATGTATTTTTTGGCCATGGTCAGGAGGCTGAATATCTGGCCGGATTCATGAAGCAGAGAGGCCGTTATTTCCTGCTGATTCCGAAGGCGCTTGCTTATAATGAAACTTCAGAAATATTGAATTCTATATTGCCATGAATAAAAACCATGAGCAAAAACCATGAGTAAAAATCGTGAACTAACTGAAGAAGAAAAAACTCTGCTTAGAAATCTGTTTAATGATGTAAGGCCGCTGTTAAAATCCAGCCGCCGCAATGTAAATACTGTAATTCATCATAAAAATAAGAAAAAATTCTCGCAACCACGGCGAACATCAGATTATCAGGAAAATAATTCGCAAAATAATCTAACTAACAAACTCGATCTGCATGGCTTAACTCTTGACGCGGCATACAGGCAGATCAAATCGTTCCTTACAGCGCATCTTGAGCAAAAAAATAAAGCCACCTTGTTAATCATAACCGGCAAAGGCAAACAAGGCAAAGGCGAGCTGCAAAAAGAAGTTCCGCGCTGGCTTACTCTTTCTGATCTTAAAAATAACATCAAAAGCGTAACGCAAGCGCCGCCGCAAAAAGGCGGAGCAGGAGCTTTGTGCATTAAATTACGTTATTTTAATCCTGCCTGAATAATACATGTTTCAGCAGATCAGGATTTTCCAGCACCAGGCCAGAGCCTTTGGCAACACAGTTCAGAGGTTCTTCGGCAACAAATACCGGCAATGATGTCGCGCCGGAAAGTACCGCATCAAGCCCTTTTAACATGCCGCCACCGCCGGAGAGAACAATTCCTTTATCAACTATATCTGACGATAATTCCGGCGGCGTGCATTCCAGAGCAACTTTCACCGCCTCAATAATTTGTCCAACCGGCTCAACCAGACTTTCAGCGATCTGATATTCCGACAAGGTTATTTCCTTTGGCACGCCATTCATTAAATCGCGGCCTTTTATTTCCACCATCCGCCCTTCGCCGCGCTCCGGAGCGCAAGCCGCGCCAATTTCTTTTTTGATACGTTCGGCGGTGGTTTCGCCAATTAAAAGATTGCCATGACGGCGAATATAAGAAATGATCGCCTCATCCATTTTATCACCGCCAACGCGGACTGAACGCGCATAAACTATGCCGCCTAAAGAAAGAACGGCCACTTCCGTTGTTCCACCGCCAATATCAACAATCATCGAGCCGGTTGGTTCTGTTACCGGCAATCCGGCGCCAATTGCCGCGGCCATTGGCTCTTCAATCAAATAGACCTCACGCGCTCCGGCATTTTCCGCCGCTTCCTGAATGGCGCGGCGCTCAACCGGAGTTGAACCGCTTGGCACACAGATAATAATCAGCGGCCGCGGTTTGATAAAGCTGTTGGAATTGTGAACCTTGCGAATGAAATATTCAATCATCTGCTCGGCGGATTGAAAATCAGCGATCACGCCATCTTTCAGTGGACGAATCGCCTCTACCTTGGCCGGCGTGCGACCAAGCATCAGCTTCGCCTCATTGCCAAAAGCAAAAGGCTCCATGCGGCCGCGATTATCCTTACGCGCCACTACTGATGGTTCATTAAGCACAATACCACGCCCCTTGACATAAACCAAAGTATTGGCAGTGCCAAGATCAATTGCCATGTCTGATGACATCATGCGGAAGAAATGAGAGAACATTTTTTAAATCCTACAGCTACAGCTAGTAATAAATCCAGATCGTATGACAATTCACACAGTCTTTGTGATAACTCTAACACAAATTTTTTATTAACTTCTATAATTTTTCCATAATTATTATGTAGTATTTTAAAGCAATATTCTAAAGCAATATTCTAAGGCAATTTTTGCAGAAATATTTACCAAAGATTTTTTTAATTTTTTTCAAAGATTTTTAGAAAATATTTCTTGCTCCTTTTGCGCTCAGGAGTAACATCAAAGAGGTGTAGCAATATCACGCTTAAGGAATATGCCAAAAAGATCAAACAGGCACAAGGTTTTAGCTTTACCAGGGCGGCAATCTTTGCTGCGCGCCGGACGGTTTTTTATTGTGACTTTGTTGCTGGTAATGCTGCTGGCCGGACGTAGCGGAAATCCTTATGTTATTGGCCTGAAAGAGCGGATAAGCGATGCGCTTGTTCCGATTATTTCTTTTGCTTCCGCGCCGGTTGAGGCAATAAAAAACATAAATTCAACCATAACAAGCTGGGCGGTTGCTCATCGGCAGAATCAGGAGCTGAAGAATCAAGTCAGCATGTTGTTGCAATGGCAAGCGCAAGCCAAGGAGTTACAAGCTGAAAATAACCGTCTGCGTTCGTTGTTAAACGTTGTTCCTTCGCGTCCGGCTAGTTTTGTTACCGCCAATATAGTTTCCGATCACGGCAGCGCCTTTTCCAATGCCGCGCTGATTGATGCCGGAAAAGCCAGCGGCATTGCCGCTGATCAGGCGGCAATAAGCGAGCGCGGACTTGTTGGCCGCGTTGTTTCTGTCGGCGAATATAGCGCGCAGATCTTGCTGGTTACTGATGCAACTTCGCGCATTCCGGTAATGAATGAGCGAACGCGCGAAAAAATGATTCTCGCCGGCAATGGCTCTAATCGTCCGTCTTTAAGCTATGTCGCCGCTAACAGCCCGACTCAGAAAGGCGATCGCATAATCACTTCCGGCGATGGCGGAATATTCCCTAAAAATATCGAAGTCGGCCTGGTTGCAGAAATAGACAAAACCATCATGGCAGTTGATCTGTTTGCGAATATTGCTGATATTGAGATGGTTTCTGTAGTAGATCGTTAGAATGTCAGTTAGGCACTGTTAGCTAATTCTACTATGCCTTGCTACAAACACCGTTTTCTGCGCTTCCGCTACGCATGTACTATATGTACATTTACGTTGCGGTTCTCGAAAACTGGTGTTTTCGCTGGCGGCCTAGCGAATTATCTAACAGTGCCTAATCAGCAGAATATCATTTACTCAGCTATAGTGTCATGGAAATTATTGTTCGGAAAATAGGCGTCTATATTACGCGCAGTTTGCTGCGTAATATTAAAATCGCTTTTTCTTCCAGCCTGCCGATGCTGGTAATATATCTGTTGGCGCTGTTTTACCTTGTGCCAAAACATATTGGCGGTTTAAGCGCGATAATGCCGCCTGTGCATTTGGCGGCGGTTTTTATCTGGGCGGTGCTGCGGCCTGATGATTTATCATTCATATTACTGGCGCTGCTGGGCATGATAATTGATGTGGCAACCGCCTTGCCGTTCGGACTCTCAGCCCTGACTTACACGCTGTTTCTGCTGCTGATAATATCACAGCGGCGTTATATACAGAATGAAGGTTTTGCCACGATGTGGGGATATTTCGCGCTGACCTTATTGCTGTTGCAAATCATGTTATGGACGATATGCTCTCTGTTTTACAATCAATTACTGCCAATTTCCGCCTGTTTATGGCAATGGCTGATCACCGCTTTGCTTTATCCTTTGCTGCATGGTTTGCTTTATCCGCTGGTTGAAAAGCTGACGCGCTTCCGTTACCGTCTGCTTCATGCCTAAGGACACAGAAAAACAACGTGTATTCACCCGCCGCGCCGTTATTCTCGGCGGCGCGCAGCTGGCCGGATTTTCTCTGCTGGCTGGCCGTCTGGCTTATCTTCAGCTTTTTAAAGACGAAAAATACGCAAGCCTTTCAGAAAATAACCGCATAAAACTCCAGCTGGTTGCGCCGGAACGCGGCGCTATCTTAGACCGCAACGGCGAGATTCTAGTTAATAACAGCCGCAATTATCAGCTCTATATTGACATGAGCGGCTTTTCCCGCGCGCAGCTTAACGACATAATCAGCTGGCTGGAATTAAAAATCGGCTTGCCGGCAAAAACCAAAAAACTGCTAAACAGCGTAAAATTACGCAACGCCATGCGGCCGCAGCTGCTTAAAGAAAATTTAAGCTGGGAAGAATTATCCAGAATTGAACTTCATCTCAGCAAATTGCCGGGAATTTTCATAAATCTTGGACAAATCCGCCATTATCCACTCGGCGAAGAAGCCGCGCATCTGACTGGCTATGTCGGCACAGTTTCCGAAGGTGATTTATCGGAAGATGATCAGCCCTTACTGCGCCTTCCTGATTTCAAAATTGGCAAAAATGGCGTTGAAGAAATGCTCGAACAGCGCCTGCGCGGCATAGCCGGCGTAAAACGTCTGGAAGTTGATGTTCACGGTATTCCGGTTCGTGAAATAGACAAGCGCGACAGCGTAACTGGTGAATCAATAACTCTGACCATCGACAAACGCTTGCAAAGCTTCACCGCGCAATTGCTGAAAAACGAAGCAGCGGCGGCTATAGTCATGAATGTGCATAATGGCGATATTCTCACCATGGCTTCAATGCCGGCTTTTAATCCGGAAATATTCAGCCTCGGCATTCGCTCTGATTACTGGAAGGCGCTGGGCGACGATAAAAAAGTTCCGCTGATGAACAAAGCCATAACCGGACAATATCCGCCCGGCTCAACCTTTAAAATGCTGGTAGCTTTAGCCGCTTTAGAAAATAAAATAATAAATCCGGCAACAAAAATAAACTGTCCGGGACATTTCGACCTCGGCAATCACCGCTTCAATTGCTGGAAAGAAGGCGGCCACGGCATTGTCGATTGCCGTCAGGCGATTGCCATGTCATGCGATACTTTCTTTTATACAGCAGCGCAGCGCCTAGGCATTGAGCCAATTGCCGAAATGGCCAGAAAATTCGGACTCGGCGCAGGTTTTAATCTTGGCATGATTGGCGAAAAAAACGGGATTGTTCCTGATCCTGACTGGAAAATGAAACGCTATAAACAACCATGGAGCGGCGGCGACACTATCAACAGCGCTATCGGCCAGGGCTACAGTCTGGCCACGCCATTGCAGCTTTGTGTGATGATGGCGCGCATGGCGGCAGGCGGCCTTGAAATAATGCCGCGCCTAGAAAATAAAACACTAGAAAATAAAGGGCCGGAAAATAACATTCCTCTTACGGAACAATCATTCGCGTCGCTGAAAATAGCGCCGGAAAATCTGCAATTGATAATGGCGGCAATGGCTGATGTCGTAAACGCGCCGCATGGCACCGCCTATAGCAAAAGAATAATGTCGCCTTCGGCCAGCTTCGGAGGAAAAACCGGAACATCACAGGTAAAAGCCATAACCATCCGCGGTCAGGATCAGAATAAATTACCTTGGGAACATCGTCATCATGCGCTATTCGTAGGCTACGCGCCGGTTGAAAAGCCATTATATGCAGCGGCGGTAATAGTCGAACATGGTGGTGGTGGCGCTGCCGCCGCCGCGCCGATTGCCAGAGATATTCTAAACAAAGCTCAGGAACTTAAAATATGAAATATTTTTATCTCTCACATATTGTAACAATATTAGGCTTATTTCTGGCTTATGAGTGGGGAGGTTTTGCCGGACTTGGCGTTGCAGTTTTGCTGTCAATAATGGAAATTACCTTGTCATTTGATAATGCCGTTGTAAATGCTGCGGTTTTAAAAAACATGAATGAAATATGGCAAAAACGCTTCCTAACCTGGGGAATTTTAATTGCCGTATTTGGAATGCGCCTGCTTTTTCCAATTGTTATTGTGTCTTTTGCTACTGGCCTTGGCGCGTGGGAAGTTTCTAATCTCGCGCTGGATAATCCTGATGAATATTCGCAGCATGTGCTTAATTCTCATGTGCAGATCGCCTCTTTCGGCGGCATGTTTCTGCTGATGGTGTTTCTTAATTTCGTTATGGATGAAACAAAAGATTCTCACTGGCTGGGAATTATCGAACGCAGGCTGGCGGCGGCCGGAAAGCTTGAATCAATTCAGGTTGTAACCGCGCTTGTTCCGCTGCTGATAATCACGCAGTTCATTCCGAATTCGGAACAAATATCAGCTCTTATCTCCGGCATAATCGGCGTCGTTCTTTATGTGTTAGTAAAAGGCATAACTGTTTTATGCAGCGGCAACGAAAAAACCGGTAATGATGCGACAATGGCCGCCGGATATTCCGGATTTATGGGATTTATGTATCTGCAGCTGCTTGATGCTTCCTTCTCATTAGACGGCGTTATCGGCGCATTCGCCATCAGCAAAGACATAATCATCATCATGCTCGGCCTTGGCATCGGCGCAATGTTTGTCCGTTCGCTAACCGTATATCTGGTAAAAAAAGGCACTTTATCTGAATATGTTTATTTAGAACACGGCGCGCATTGGGGCATCGGCGCATTGGCAGTGATCATGCTTGTTTCAATGCTAACTCATGTGCCGGAATTCATAACCGGACTAATCGGACTAGGCTTCATCCTGCTGTCATTCTGGTCAAGCGTGGTACACAAGAAACGACAAAATAAGCCAAAATAAACATTTGCATTAATGTAACGTATGTGTTATATATGGAATATACAATAAAACGATACGAAACGGCTGATGGAATAGATGTCTTTGACCGCTGGTTTGCCACTTTGGCAGATCACAAAGCCAAAGCTGCCATCTTTCGTCGTTTGAGTAGATTAGAAGCTGGCTTGTTTGGTGATTGCAAGCCAGTTGGTAGCGGCGTGTGGGAAATGCGAGTAAATTCTGGTCCTGGATATCGGGTTTATTATAGCATTGTAGAGAAACAAATCGTGTTATTGTTGCTAGGCGGGAATAAACGCACACAGAACAAAGATATCGAAAAAGCAATTCAGTTACTTGATGATTATAAAAGGAGAAATAAAAAATGACCATTAGGCACACTACTTCTTCTATCAGCCACGATGATTGGGTGGCTGGTTATTTACAAAACGATGCCAAGCTGTCTGCGGAATATTTACGCAGAGCTATGGAAGAAGAGAACGAAGAAGGCGGGCAATATGTATTGCTACGCGCGATGCAGCAGCTGGCTAAAGCTCAGGAAATGGGCAAAGTGGCCAAACGCGCCGGAATTAAACGCGAAAGCTTAAGCCGGATGCTCTCACCACGCGGCAATCCACGCCTTTCCAGCTTTTTCGCCGTATTAAACGCCATGGGACTTAAAATGCGACTGGAAAT
>CAZFJN010000010.1:0-28742 GCA_964519595.1 uncultured Rickettsiales bacterium | reverse complement strand
AAAAACCATGCGTAAAATTGTTACATCGGGAATGATCGGCAACGGCCTTGAATGGTATGATTATGCCTTATATGGGCAAGTGGCATGGCTGCTTTCTGAGCTGTTTTTCCCCGGCGAAGATCAGGTTGCGAAAACTCTGGCGGTATATGGCGTATTCGCCGCCGGATTTCTGGTGCGGCCTTTAGGCGCGGTGTTTTTCGGCTGGCTGGGCGATAAATATGGTCGGCGCTTATCAATGGTAGTTGCCATTCTGATGATGGCAATTCCAACCGGCGCAATAGGCTTACTGCCGACTTATGCTGAAATTGGTATTATCGCGCCAATATTGCTGACCATCATCCGCCTGCTGCAGGGCATGTCGCTGGGCGGTGAATTTTCCGGCTCAATAACTTACATCGTTGAACATGCGCCGCAAAATCGCCGTGGTCTGGCTGGCGCGGCCGCACTGGTTTCAATGATGCTCGGCTTTCTGCTCGGACTACTTACCGTTAAAGCCATGCTGGCGCTGCTCGGCGAAGCGGAATTTGCCGCCTGGGGCTGGCGCTTGCCGTTTTTATTCGGCATCATAGTCGGGCTGGTTGGTTTTTATATCCGCAATAATTGCGAAGAAAGCCCGATTTATGACGAAGCCAAACAACAAGGCAGCCTCTCGGAAAAACCAGTGCGCGAAGCTTTCTCCAGCCATTTAATGCCAATGTTGCAGGGCTTTGCGATTTATATAACCGTCACCATGCCTTTTTATCTAACTACCGTATATTTTATAGGATTTTCCAAAAATCATCTGGCAATTCCGGCAGATCAGGCGCTGTTATTCAGCGTTTATAATATGCTGGCTTTACTGCTGATGATGCCGCTTTCAGCATGGCTTTCTGATTATGTTGGCCGCAAGAAAATAATGTCCGCCGCCGCACTTCTAATGTTTATCGCCGCCTATCCGCTGTTTGGTTTAATGCAGCCCGGCGCGGATAGCTTCACCATCGGCATGGCGCAGCTTATCTTCGCCTGCATATTGGGAATTTATGTCGGCCCAGTTGCGGCCTTGCTGGTGGAATTATTTCCAACTTCAGTACGTTTTACCGGCATGGCAATCAGCTATAATTTCAGCGCGGCGATTTTCGGCGGAACAGCGCCGATGGTTTGTGAATGGTTGATTGGCAGATTCGGCGATGCGCGGGCAATCGCCTGCTACGTTATGTTAAGCTGCGCGATAACATTGCTGGCTTTTTTCTTCTACCGCGACCGCTTCAGGGAAGAATTGTAATACCATAGCAATCGGATGATCAGAAGTTAAGGGGATTATCGGATGATCAGATGATCGGATAATCGGATGATCAGATAACCGGATAATCAGATAACCGGATAATCAGATAATCAGATAATCTGGTCATCTGATTATCTGGTAATCCGATTATCCTCTTAATGCTTTGTGGATGAACGGAACCGTCATTAGCCGTCGGCTTAACATGCCTCATGCGACCCGTATGAACAGGTGGGCGCCATATGTGCGAGGACAAGATCCACGCCAGGGACAGCTCCCGATGAAGAAAATATCGGTCCAGGGGCAATGTGCCTGACAAAACCAGACAGAACCGTTCAGTAACGATAATAAGCCGGGATTGCGTAAATTCAAGCAAAACCTTTTATATATGGCTAAAGCTGTGTCATTCCGACGAAAGTCGGAATCTAGTCTTACTTGCGGTAGCAAGGAAAAAGTTCATTTTTGCGCCGCAGATTTGGCTGGATTCCGACGTGCGTCGGAATGACGCCTTACATAAACATAGAAAAATCTGCTCTTAACTGTCATTTGTATTAAGGATATATTTGCATAATATATTGTAATATAACCATAAACATGGAGATTCCCTCATTGTCACATAATATTCTTATTTTACCTTTTGTTTAACAATTGATTTTATGGTACATTAACCTTGCTGGGAGTTTCTCAGCAGGATGCTTGATGTGAAGGACTGATGCCGCAAGGAATTAATCTCAGGGACTTAAGCGTTTGATTGTTTATTAAATTACTATTGTTTAACATTTTAAGTAAAAGGTTTTTATTATGAAAACTCAAAAGAAAGATCTGGCATTATATTGGCAGGCGAGCCTGCTGGTAGTGCTGGCAGCTTTTGTTATGCTGTTGCCAGATGTTAGCTATGCACAAACTGATACCAGAATCGGCAATGTGCTATGCACAGTGTCCAAGTGGTTTACCGGCAATACTGGTAAGGGTCTGGCTACTATTGCTATTACCGTAATTGGTATCGGCGCACTCCTTGGTAAAGTATCCTGGGGTATGGCGATGATCGTTGGTATTGGCGTAGCGATTGTGTTCGGTGCGGCACAGATCGTATCATCAATGGGCGCTGGCGCTGCCGGTGGTGACGTTGGTGGAACTGGTGCTAACGCTGGTACTGGTTGTGTAACTAGCGTAAACTGATAATATTGCTAAAATGAGACTAAAAGCCCTGTCTTGATTTTCAAGGCAGGGCTTTTTTTATGCAATGTTGTTGCGGATTGCCAGCGCTTGTTTATGTGCTTCCAGCCCTTCGGCAGCGGCGATGATTTCACCATGCTGGTATAGTGAATTATATGCTGACTGCGAACAGTCAATTAACGAGCTGCGTTTTAAAAATTCAAAAACCGACAAGCCTGATGAAAAACGCGCTGTGCCGGAAGTAGGAAGCACATGCGAAGGTCCGGCGATATAATCGCCAATTGCTTCCGGCGTGTAACCGCCGAGGAAAACCGCGCCGGCATTTTTAATAAGCGGCAATAGCTGGCGCGGATTCTCAACCATTAATTCCAGATGCTCCGGCGCGATTATATTCGCAATAGCGCAAGCCTGTTCAATATTATCAACCAGCAAGGAAGCGCCATAATTTTCCAAAGCAGCGCCGGCGATTTCCGCGCGCGGCAATTTTGGCAGAGCGAGGTTTATTTCGTAATTTACGCGGCGGAGAATTTCCGCATCAGTAGTGATAATAATAGCTTGCGCGAGCTTGTCATGTTCGGCTTGTGAGAGAAGATCAGCAGCCAGCCATGCCGGATTGGCGCTGCTATCGGCGATTATCAGTATTTCCGATGGTCCTGCGATCATATCAATACCAACTTCGCCGAAAAGCTGGCGCTTGGCTTCTGTGACATAGGCATTTCCAGGGCCTGCGATTTTATCAACTTTTTTAATTGTCGCCGTGCCATAGGCGAGGGCGGCAATGGCCTGCGCGCCGCCAATTTTATAAATCTCATCAATTCCGGCGATTCGCGCCGCCGCCAGCACTGCTTTATTTACCAAGCCGTGTGGAGTTGGCGCTACCATTGCCACGCGAGAGCAACCGGCAATAATAGCCGGAATTGCATTCATTAAAACCGAGCTGGGATAAGCTGCCGTGCCGCCGGGGACGTAAATTCCCACTGCATCAATGGCGCTCCAGCGATGGCCGAGCGTTACTCCGCAATCATCAACATATTCCAAATCAGCAGGAAGCTGTTTTTCGCTGTAAAGGCGAATGCGGCGGGCGGCGGTTTGCAGAGCGGCAATAAGATCAGGAGAGCAGGCGGCATAAGCTTCATCAATTTCAGCGGAGCTTACGCGGATTGTTGTCGCCGAAATTGGAAAATTGTCGAATTTTTCCGTATATTCAAACAAGGCTTCATCACCATTTTTGCGAATACGGGAAATTATTTCACCAACCACGCTGCTGATTTGTTCTGTTTTCTGCTGCCGCGAAGCAAGTAGCGCTTCGAGTTGTGAGGAAAAATCTTTATCGCTGGCTTTAAGCAGGCGCATTGATCGCCTCGCGGAAGGAATTAATCAGCGCGTTGATTTCAGTATTTCTGGTTTTAAAAGCGCTGCGATTTACGATAAGTTGCGAAGAAATATTGGCGATTATTTCTGTTTCGATAAGACCATTAGCAGCCAGAGTTTTGCCGCTGCTTACCAGATCAACAATATATTCAGCAATGCCAAGGCGAGGCGCTAGTTCCATTGCGCCATTGAGTTTTACGCATTCCGCCTGAATACCGCGTGCGGAAAAATGTCTGGTCGCTAAATTAGGATATTTAGTAGCAACGCGCACATGGCTTAAGCGGAAATTTTTAGCCTTCTGCTGGGGAAAAGAAGCAACGCTCATCCGGCAACGGCCAATGCCAAGATCAAGCGGCTGGTAAATATCCTCATAATTAAGTTCCGCTAAAACATCACTGCCGGCAATGCCGATTTGCGCGCCGCCGAAAGCAACAAAGGTCGGAACGTCAAATGAACGCACTCTGATTAATGAAATAGCAGAATCAGCGCAGGAAAATTGCAGTCGCCGCGAATCATCAGCAAAAAAATCCGCTTCCGGCTCAATTCCGGCGCGTGATAAAAGCGGCTTTAATTCATCAAGAATGCGCCCTTTAGGAACAGCGATGATAAGAGGCGGCAAAGTCATGCTGCCTCGACAATGGCGGCAGAGGCAAGCGGCTTTTCACTTATGCGCGCAATTATCGCGCCGCAAGCACTTAGTTTTTCTTCGAGAAGCTCATAGCCGCGATCAAGATGATATATGCGATGAATCGCTGTTTCGCCTTTGGCGGCAAGAGCGGCAATAACCAGCGACAATGAAGCACGCAGATCAGTCGCCATAACCTCAGCGCCGCGTAATTCTTTAACGCCGCGGATAGTCGCTGAAGCGCCGCTGACAGAAATATCAGCGCCCATTCGTGCTAGTTCCGGAACATGCATATAGCGATTTTCAAAGATGGTTTCCGTTATCACAGACTCTCCGTCCGCTATAGAAAGCAGCGCCATCATCTGCGCCTGCATGTCAGTTGGAAAGCCAGGATAAGGCTGTGTCACTATATCAACGCCATGAAGAGAAGAGCTGCGTTCAACCAGCAAGCCGCGTGGCGTTTCCTGCACCTTGATTCCGGCGGCGGCAAAAACCTGAGTAACTCCGGATAATAATTCTGCTGTTACGCCAACCAGCTCAATTTTTCCGCCAGTAGCGGCGGCGGCGGCGGCGAAACTGCCGGCCTCGATGCGGTCAGCGATGACACGGTGATGCGCGCCGTGCAGACTATCTGCGCCTTGAATGCGGATTTCGCTGCTGCCAGCGCCTTCGATCACTGCGCCCATTGATTGAAGGCAACGCGCCAGATCAGAAATTTCCGGCTCACGCGCGGCATTGCTGATTATTGTTTCGCCACGCGCCAGAGTTGCTGCCATTAATATATTTTCCGTTGCGCCAACTGATACTTTATCAAAAACTATTTCCGCGCCCTGCAAACGGCCGGAAATTTTAGCATTAATATAGCCTTCGGAAAGCTCAATCTCTGCGCCCATTTTTTCCAGCGCTTTTAAATGTAAATCAATTGGCCTTGTGCCGATTGCACAACCGCCGGGCAGAGATACGCGCGCGCGGCCAAAACGTGCCAGCAAAGGGCCAAGAACAAGAACGGAAGCGCGCATTGTTCTAACCAGCTCATAAGGCGCGGTGAAATTATCAACATTCCGTGCATTTAAAACCATGATATTCGCTGTTTCCTGCGTTTCATGCACAGAAGGAGCGAGCCATTCGCAATTAACACCGTGTTGTGTCAGCAGGCGCGAGAGAGTTATCACATCAGCCAGCTTTGGCACGTTGGAAAGTGTCAGTGTTTCATCAGTAAGCAAAGAAGCGGCCATTAATGGCAAAGCAGCATTCTTCGCGCCGCTGATCTTAACAACGCCACTTATTTTCTGTCCGCCGCTTATTACAAGTTTTTGCATGAACAATTATCTTGATTTTTTATGACTATCAACGTTTTCATAAACTGCATTTTTTAGCATTTTTCGTAAATCGCTTAACTTTTCCGCCAAGCTTGCTAATGCAGTTCCTTGAAATTCCTCCTGCAATAATTTAATTACGTTGACATCAGCAATTTGTTGATTATCTTGGATATTTACTATTTTCTTTAAATATCTCCATAAACAATTACAGGCATCAAGCAGGCGGCGTGAACTATTGTTAAATTCCGTGTTAAGAAATTTTTTAGCTTCAGCTAAGTCAAATTTCTTTCCATCTCTCCTATTTACTAGTTTGCAATCTTTCTTAATATATTCGTCAGAAGCACGCTTCCAAGCGTAAATATCAACCAGCTTATTCAAAGAATAAACCATTTCATCAATCAAACCATCCAGTTCATCACTATTTTCTCTTTCTTTCTTTTTGCAGTAGCCATCTTTTCCATAATCGCTTTCTCCAATGGCTGCAGCAATAACCAAGGCTGTTTTCATAGCAATAGCAGGAGGATTTCTATCGCGCCATTCTTCTTCAATCAAAAGCAAGCGGTCATTATATTGTTCTGCGGTTTCGCCTGTGACCGGACCATACGTTGGAAGAAGTCTATCTAAATAATCTTCTTTATAATCCATTTATTAATTCTTTTGTTTAAAAATTCTACATTCGCTACTTCTAGGTTATAAGATGCCGTTTTGCAACATAATCATCTATTTTTAATATATATAGGCATGTCAGACCGCCTTCTTTTTGGCGGTTTTTTCTATGGTTAGTGCTTCAGAAACAAGGAATTTCTGCTCTTTTTCATGAATTTTAAGATAGCCGCAGGCCGGAGAAGAAGCCGCCGGACGGCCTATATAGCGCAGGCGATCATTGCGGCCGAGATTTTCCATTACCTCTTCGATCAGTTCGCGAACGAAGGAGAAAGCGCCCATATTGCGCGGTTCTTCCTGACACCATATTATTTCAGCATTTTTATAACGTGCCAGCTCTTTGGCAAGTTCTTTAGCCGGAAACGGATAATATTGCTCAAGACGAATTATCGCAATGTCGTTTATTTTTCCGGCAGAACGCGCTTCCAGCAAATCATAATATACTTTGCCGGAACATATCACCAGACGCTGGATTTTATCATCAGCGGCAAGTTTTTCCGTCTCAGCGATAACGCGCTTGAAATGCGTGGCTTTTGCCATATCAGCGAGATTGGAAACAGCGAGCTTATGACGCAGCAGAGATTTTGGCGTCATTATAATCAGCGGTTTGCGGAAATTACGTTTTAGCTGCCGCCGCAAAATATGAAAATAATTAGCCGGAGTTGTGCAGTTAGCCACGATCATATTATCCTCGGCGCAAAGCTGCAAATAGCGTTCCAGCCGCGCTGAGCTATGTTCAGGACCTTGACCTTCATAACCATGCGGCAGCAGCATAACCAGGCCTGACATTCTTAGCCATTTTGCTTCTGCTGAAGAAATAAACTGATCAACAATCACTTGCGCGCCATTGGCAAAATCACCAAACTGCGCTTCCCACAAAGTCAGAGAATTTGGCCGCGCCAGGCTGTAACCATATTCAAAACCGAGAATTGCGAATTCAGAAAGAGAGCTGTCGATCACCTCATAATTTGCCTGTTTTCCGCCGAGATTATTAAGCGGCACATAACGTTCTTCCGTCTCCTGATCAACCAGCACGGAATGACGTTGAGAAAATGTTCCGCGTCCGCAATCCTGTCCGGAGAGCCTGATCGAATGACCTTCTTTAAGCAAAGAACCATAAGCCAGAGCTTCCGCCGTTGCCCAGTCGATTCCTGAGCCTTCTTCCATCATTTTCCTTTTTGCTTCAAGCTGGCGAATAATTTTTGTATTCGCTTTTATATTCTGAGGATTTGCGGCAATTGCCCGGCCTATTTCCTGCAATAGCTTAACATCAACTCCGGTTTCGCCGTCCGGATGTTCTCCTTCCGGTTTCGACAATCCTGACCATTCGCCTTCCAGCCAGTCGGCTTTATTTGGCTTGAAAGTTTTTGCCGCCTCATACTGACTTTCAAAAAACTCCTTAAATTCAGAAAATCTGGCTTCAACATCATTTTGCGTAAGCGTTCCTTCGGCAACCAGCTTTTGTGAATAAAGCTTTGCCGGCAGCGGTTTTTTAGCAATTTCACGATACATTATCGGCTGAGTGAACATTGGCTCGTCAGATTCATTATGACCATATTTGCGGTAACAGATAATATCAACAACCGCATCGCGTCCGAATTCCTGCCGGAATTCAGCAGCAAGACGGCAAACATAAGCAACTGATTCCGGATCATCAGAATTAGCGTGAAATATCGGCGCTTGCACCATTTTCGCAACATCGGTTGGATAAGGGGTAAAGCGCGAATATTTAGGGCTAGTTGTAAAGCCAATCTGGTTGTTGACTATTATATGAATTGAACCGCCAGTGCGATAGCCGCGCAGCTCAGATAAGGACAGAACTTCCGGAACTGAGCCTTGTCCGCAGAAAGCCGCGTCACCATGTAGCATAATGCCAAGAACTGAGGATTTTTTCTCAACATCGCCGCGAATATCCAGCTTGGCGCGAACCTTGCCAACTACTACCGGATTAACCGCTTCCAGATGCGAAGGATTAGCCAGCAATGATAAATGCACCTTACCATAAGCTGTTTCGCGGTCGGAGGAAGTGCCAAGATGATATTTAACATCTCCGGAGCTGGTTACCCACTCGGGAAAATCAATATTGCCATGAAACAGCGAAAGCAGCTCTGAATAAGGTTTGCCAAGAGTAGTAGTAAGTACGTTCATTCGCCCGCGATGCGGCATTCCGATAATTATTTCTTTAACTCCTAATGCGGCGGAAACATTTATTATTTCCTCAAGTCCGGCCAGCATTGAATCGCCGCCTTGCACGGAAAAGCGTTTAGTACTTGGATATTTTACCTGCAGAAACTGTTCGAAAGATTCAACTTCGACCATTTTATTCCAGATTTTCTTTTTTTCTTCTGTGGAAAGATGCGCGCCGCGATCACCTTCGATGCGTTTTTGAATCCAGGCTTTTTGTGCCGGATCCATAATGTGCATGAATTCAACGCCAATATTGCCGCAATAAGTCTCGCGCAGGATAGATAATATTTCGCGCAATTTCGCTTTTTTTATGCCAAGGCTTCCATCGAGAAAAATTTCACGATCAAGATCAGCTTCCAAAAAACCATAAGTTGCCGGATCAAGCTCAGGATGATAGTCGTTAACCTCAAGTCCCAGCGGATCAAGATTAGCGATTAAATGTCCGCGCACGCGGTATGCGCGCACCATCATAATTGCGCGAATTGAATCATGCGCGAATTGTTCGATTTGTTCAACGCTTGCAGAGGTCTGTTTGCCGCCGCTTGCTGTGCCTGTTGCGCCTGATGCTGATGTTGATGATGATTTTTTATCTGATTTCTTATCTTGCGAAATTTCTGCAGGCACAACAGCGCCGATTACTTTACTTTTAACCGCTGCCCAGCTTGCGCCGCGTTTTGCTGATTCTGCGCCAAGTGCCGCATCACGGAAAAAATCGCGCCAGCTTTGATCAATTGTCGCAGGATTTTGCAGATAAAGTTCGTAAATCTCTTCTATGAAAGTAGAGTTTCCGGCAAAAAACGGCGTGGAAGAATCGAAAATATTTGTCATAATTTATCCTGATTTTATCCTGATTATCCTTATCATCCTGATGATCTTAGAGTTTGTTCATAATCTCTATTTCTTGATATTTTGCTAACAAAGTCAATCTTTGCGAATTTTCCTGTTTAATGTTTGATGAATTGTCGGGCGAATAGCGAGCGTGTTAAGCAGATAAGAGGCTATGAAATAAACAGCAGCGCCGCAACATGCAACTATTATAAGCGCGCTGAACCTCTGAAACAGCTGGCCATTTAACCATGAAACAAAAATTTCTTCTGCAGCTTGCAGAACAACTACCATTAAAACACAGGAACACAATATTTTCGCAATGTTTAATAAAAGACCGCGTTCAATACGCAGCCAGTCGCGGCGTTTAAGGATAACAACCATAAAAGCGACATTAATCCAGCCGGAAATTGAAGTAGCCATTGCCATGCCGACATGCTGAAAATGGTTCATAAGGGCAAGATTAAGCAGTAAATTTACCACAATGCAGGAAGCGGCGATTTTAAAAGGCGTTTTCGTATCCTGATAAGCGTAAAAACAAGGCGCGAATATTTTGATCATGACAAAAGCCGGAAGTCCGGCGGCAAAAGCTACCAGCGCCGGAACTGTCGCCGCAGTTTCTGCCGCGCCGAAAGCGCCGCGTTCAAACATTATTCTGATTACCGGCTCGGCAATAATCATCAAAGCCACTGCCGCCGGAATAGATAAAAACAAAGTAAAGCCGATTGCCTTATTCTGTGTATTATAAGCAGCTTCCAGATCATTGCTGCGAATCTGCCGCGACAGCATTGGCAACAAGGCTGTGCCAGCGGCAATTCCGATTATCGCCAGCGGCAATTCGTTAATCCGGTCGGCATAATATAAATAAGATACGCCGCCGTCAAACTGCGAGGCGATAATCAGATCAATAAATAAATTAATCTGCGCTACTCCGGCGCCAAGAGCAGCTGGTCCTATTAGAATCAGCAGTTTTTTTACGTCCTCAGTCAAGGCCGGTTTACGCAATTGCGGAACAAGCCCCTGCCTGGCACATACCACATAAAGCCATAATAGCTGCACTAATCCGGCAATAAACACCGCGATTGCCAAGGCATGAGCGGCAGTTGCTGTCCATTCATCAACCAGGCTTGGAACTATGATAAGCGCCAGATTCATAAAAATTGGCGTCGCGGCAACGGCGGCAAATTTCTGCGCGCTGTTTAAAATTCCGCCGAGCAATGAAACCAGAGAAATAAAAATTATATAAGGCATGGTGATTCTGGTTAAAGTCACCGTCAGATCAAATTTGTCAGGATCATCAGAAAAGCCTGGTGCTAGTATATACATCAGCCAGGGCATGAAAATAATAAACAGCGCAGTTACCGCCAGTAATATAATCAACAGCAATGACATTGCCTCGGAAGCAAAGCGAGTTGCCTGATCTTGACCATCAGCAGCTATTTTTCCGGAATAAAGTGGAATAAAAGCGGCGTTAAAAGCCCCTTCTGCGAATAGTCTACGCAGAAAATTTGGTAATTTGAAAGCGACAAAAAAAGCATCAGATAAAAATCCGGCGCCAAGTCCCCAGGCGATGGTGATATCGCGCACAAAACCAAGAACACGCGAAATAAGCGTGTAAATTCCTATAGTGACTGATGACTTAACAAAGGACATTAGGGTCAGGACTCATTATTTATACA
The DNA here is from genome assembly GCA_964519595.1 of uncultured Rickettsiales bacterium. GTDB lineage: Bacteria > Pseudomonadota > Alphaproteobacteria > Rickettsiales > SXRF01 > JANRKF01. The sequence goes on along the minus strand of CAZFJN010000010.1, from coordinate 17,639 downwards.
GTTTGCGCGCGAGTGTATTTTCGCGCCCTTTTGGTTTAACGAAACCAGCTCATCTGCGTCGCAAAATCACCATGGCAATGGAACAACCATTGCCATGGTGATTTTCCTAGCATATAAGCTGTTTTGGTTAAACGCAAAATGTATAAATAATGAGTCCTGACCCTAGGCGATGCCCTAACTGGCCATCTCAGCCAAATCATGTTCTACGACATTATTATTTCTGTTATCGGAAACTTGATGTTCTTTAAGTGAATTTGCTTCATTAGCGGAATTATCCTCAGAACTATCGTCGGAATTATCATCAGAATCATCCTCCTCGCTGGCGCGGCGATCACGAGCAATTTTCTCATCAACCATCGGAATACGCAAAGTTTTAAGCAAATCACGCACTTCCTGCCGCGCTGCTATATGCGAAAGAGAGACCACGCCTTTGGCATTTGAATCCATAATGTCAAGGACAGTAAGACCTTGCAAAAACATCTCGCGGAAAATAACCCGCTCGGAAAAACCAGGCGCAACGCGAAAGCCAATTCTGCGCGCTAATTCTGTTGTTACTTGTGTCATGAAACGTTTGTTTTTAGCGTCTATATTGGACAGACGGTTACGCATCACAATCCATTCAATAGAGCCGCCATCGCGTTTGGCGCGCGCTAATTTCTGTTCCCAGACCATTTCGCTGTAAATACTTGGTTTTATGATTTTAAGCGTATGTCCGTCAACATTAGCCAGTACATCAAGATCAACGAAGCTGTCGTTAATTGGCGTGATGATTGTATCTGCATGTCCATGTGCCAGGCGCGCCAGATAAGTGTCACTGCCCGGACTGTCAATTACGATTATGTCATTGCTTACGGAAAGTTTGGCGATAGCTTCCATGAAGCGCTCGCGCTCATCTTCCTCCGCTTCCTGAACGATATTAAAAGGGCTGCGCTGCAATACCAGATGTTGCGAAGTAGGCAGCGGAACATTTTCCTTCAAAGAAGTTTGCCGGCGATTTTCTATATAGCGCGAAAGGCTGCGCTGGCGAGCATCTAAATCCATACTGCCGACATTGAAGCCAAGGCGCATTAAAGCGACGATTATATGCATTCCGGTGGTGGTTTTTCCGGAACCGCCTTTTTCATTGCCAAGAACAATGATATGAGCGCGCTTACCAGGCGTGAACTCTTCATCCATTGAGAAAACCGGAAGATTCATCATTCCTCCTTGAGATACTGTTAACAAAGATTTTGCATGGTTGCATTGCTGTTTCTTCGTTTCATCATAAGTAAGCAAACGCTCAAACGCAACAGCGAACTTCAAATTCGTTCAAGAAAAAAATATACAACCATTATCCAGGCGATTATTACCACTATTTTTCGTGCCTTTTCTGGACTAATACGCAGCGCCAGTTTAGTTCCGAAATAGCCGCCGACAATTCCGCCGACAATAACAATCCAGGCGATGCTCCAGTCGATAGTAGCAGAGAAGAGAAAAATCGCAACCGCAACAGCGTTTATCGTTCCGGCCAGTACGGTTTTAAGGCCGTTCATTTCATGAATGTCGCGATAGCCAAGCAGCTGGAGAAAAGCCAGCATTATAATGCCTATTCCTGCGCCGAAATAGCCGCCGTAAGCGGCGATTATGAACATAAAGGCAATCCCGGTTTTCTGGCCTGCCTTGAGATGTTCGCGGCGCAATAGAGAGGATATTTTGCGGCCAAAAGTGAAGATGAAAGCAGCGGCTAGTAATAAAAACGGCAATAATTCAGTGAAATATGCTTCTGATGTTACCAGTAAAGCGAATGATCCGACAATGCTGCCGACAATTCCGCATAATAAAAGCGGAATAAGGCTGGAAATTGGCGTTTTAATCTCTTTTCGATAAGCAAAACAGCTGGCAACGCTTCCTGGCCACATGGCAACGCTGCACATGATATTAGCGCTAAGCGCCGACAAGCCGCCAAAATTCAGAACCGGAAACAGCAGAAAAGTTCCGCCGCCGGCAATCGAATTTACCGCGCCGCTTACAATAGCGGTGAGAAAAAACAGCGCAGACTGCCAGAAATCGAGGTTCATAATAATTTCTGCTGATATTTTCTGACGTCATAAATAATCAAAAATAATCAAAAATAATAAGCTCCCAGTGCCAGATAGACAACTTCCAGCGTCGCTGCGGCATAATGCAGACCGTGGCGCTCGGTATTGAACTGAGAGTGACAAAGGAAAGAATATTTTACTATATGAAAAAGCACAATCAGCGGAAAGAATGAGCCGGCATTTGTTGCGATAGATTCACCGCCAAGCAGGTTAAAAACAATATAAATCGGCGAACCGTAAATCAAAACCGCATCAAACAAAATAGGAAGTGGCGCAAAATATCCAGCAGCAACCGCGACTAACTGCAACAAAGACATTGTAAAAACGATGATCGTTGACATTTTTTTCTTCCGCAAATCATACTAATTTTTCTAACAAATCATTTCCTTGCAAAGAACAAGTAATCAAGTGATATGAATCTATATACATACAGATAACACGTCAAGAATTGGAATTTATTCTTGGAATTTATTCTTTGCTATCAGATTTTTGCTCTTCCGGCCAGCGTTTATGAACCCAGAACCATTGCTGCGGATATTGGCGAATCCAGTTTTCAATAATCATATTAATTTGTGTCATTAAATTCAGCACATCTTGTTTGTGATCTCCGGTTTTTTCCACAATAAGCGGCGGATAAAGATAACCGTCGAAATGCGCGCCTTGGCGGCGAACAACAAGAGCCGGAATTACCGGAATATCATATTTAAGGGCGATTTCGGCAATGGCCGGCGCAGTCATCGCCATGCGGCCAAAAAAAGGCACGGCAATTCCAGTATTTAATTTCTGGTCAGCAAGCATGGCAACGCTCTCGCCGCGCTTTATAACTGAGAGCATTTTAACGCCGCCGCGCAGTCCTTTGGCGATTAAGCCATTGCAATGAGATAAGCGAATATCTGAGATTATCTTATCAATATACGGATTGTTTATATGACGATAAATCAGCGACAGATTGACACCGCGATCATAAGCCATTGGATAGAGCAATTCCCAATTGCCAAAATGCGCGGAAAAAAACAAGGCGGCAGTGCCAGGAGCAGGCAGAATTTCCGGATTATGAACCGACAAGCGGCGAGTTAAACGATCTCCTGGCAAAGAAGAAAATTCAGCGGCGACGCGGCCAAGATTTGACCACATTGCGCGGCGGATTTTATTACGTTGCCGTAATGATTTTTCTGGAAAAGCGGCTTTTATGTTTTCGTGCGCTGTGCGATTGGCGGAGAAAAAAGGAGCAATTGCGCGCGCTATTATCGCGCCAAGAGCTGATGACAAATCCAGCGGCAATATCCGAAATAAACGGAAAAAGAAGGCCGCCAGCAATGCTTCAATATGATATCTTATCTTTATCATGCCAGAGCGTTATTCAATTAAATTTCAGCAGATTTAAACTATTCATTTTAACTTGCGCCAGATGGTTTTTCCTGGCGTATATTTTCTTCTGCCAGCTTTGCGATATAATCAACATGCGCTGCTAAAATTTCCGGAGTTTCAAATTCAAGATCAATATCAACCACCACCACCTTGTCCTTGAATCCACGCGGCAGGCGGACATAGTCTTTGCGCGTTGTAACCATAAAAGCCTGCTCTTTGGAAGCGATTTCTGCTAGTGGCAACAGGCTGTTATGGCGATAATTAGCATGATCAGGAAAGGCGACGAACTCAATAATTCGCGCGCCAATAGTTACTAAAGTAGCGCGGAATTTTTCTGGCAGAGCAATTCCACAAAATGCCACAATTTTTTGTTTATTTAATTTTTCCGCTAAACCAACAACGCGGCTACGCGCAAAAAGAACCGCTTTATTTTCAGGAAAAGGCGGCAATATATCATGACGATTAATAACGATAATGCTATGAGCGCGCGCAAAAGCCATTGCCGGATATTCACGAAGCGGTCCGGCCGGCAGCAGCAAATTATTTCCAAACATGAAACTGCCGTCAATTACCAGAATTGAAAAATCCTTGAAGAATTTTTTATTTTGAAAACCATCGTCAAAAATCAATAGTTGTGCGCCTTGCGCTATTGCGAATCTGGCGGCAGCGATTTTGTCTTTTCCAACTACTGTCGGCAAAACTTCTGCTAACAATAAAGGCTCGTCTCCAACTTCGTAGCTGCGATGTTTAGCCGGATTTACCATAGTCGGAGCTGTAATAGTACCGCCGTAACCACGGCTTACATAAAATGCCTTTATATTTCTTTCTTTAAGCATTTTTCCGATATGCAGAGCAACTGGAGTTTTGCCACTACCGCCAGCGGTAACATTGCCAATGCAAACCACTGGAATCGGCAATTTTATCTGCACAGTGAAAGATCTTTTCAATATATATAATACTGAATAGATAAAAGAAAAAGGCAGCAAGGCAAAAGACGCAAAAGAGCGGTTTTTCCAGAAATGTGGCATATTCATAAGCATATTAAGCACATATAGCTGTTATAGAGGTTAAATTCTAGAGATGTTATGGCGTAGAAAGATGATTATTTTGTAAAAAGCGGCGCGAATAATTCCATTATGGTTTTAGCAGATCCTGATTTGCGTTCGATTAGCTGTTTTGCCCGCGCCTGCATATCAGTTCGCAATTGTGGAGTAGCAAGCAGCAGATCAATTTGCGCGCTCAATTGTCCGGCATTATTCACACGAATCGTCGCGCCATTTAATTGCAGATCTTCATATATATCCTTAAAATTATAAATATGTGAACCGCTTAAAATACAGCAGGAAAGTCGCGCTGCTTCCAGAGGGTTATGTCCGCCGTGCTTGATCAGAGAGCCGCCAATAAAAACAATCTCGGCAAGGCGATAAAACAAGCCTAGCTCGCCTAAGCTGTCAACTATGTAAAAAGCGGCCTCAGGCGGTGGTATTTGTTGTTGTGAACGCAGAAAACATTTGCCGTATTTTTCTAAATTAATCGCAATTTCTCCGCCGCGCGCCGGATGACGAGGAACTATGATCGTCAGCAAATCAGGATAGCGCGAAGCGAGCATAGCATGAGCAGCGCCGATAATTTCTTCCTCGCCGTTATGCGTGCTGGCGGCAAGCCAGATATGTCGCTTCTCGCAAGCTTTATGCAGAAGAACGAGCAGATTTTCCTGACAGGAAAGTGTCGGCGCGTCATATTTAAGGTTGCCGGAAGAAATAATTTGTTTTGCGCCGAGTAGTTTCAGGCGCTGTGCGTCTTCGGCGCTTTGTGGAAAGCAGCAGGAAAAATATCCTAATATTCGCGCTGCATCTTGTGGAATTTTTTGCCAGAGGCGAAAGCTGCGTGGTGACATACGCGCATTGATCAGCGTCATTAAACAATGATAACGGCTAGCTGCCGCCAGCAGATTAGGCCATAATTCTGATTCAACAAACCAGCCTATATCTGGTAGCCAATGGCGCATAAAACGCTCTGTAGCTTCCGGCGTATCAACAGGCGTATATTGATGAATAACTCCTGGCGGCAATAGTTTTTTCATTAATTCCGCAGAGCTAACCGTTCCGGTGGTTAGTAAAATTCTAACTTGCGGGAATTTTTCTAAAACCTGCTTGATCAGAACTAAAACAGAATTAGCCTCGCCAACGCTGGCCGCATGAATCCATAAAAGCCGACCTTTTGGACGCGCATAGACACTGCGTCCGAAGCGTTCATTAATACGTCCTTTATCTTCCTTGCCGCGCCTTGCTCTAAGCCATAACCACAATGGAACAAGAGGCGTTAGCAAAATAGTCAGTAATTTATAAAAATACAGCATCAGCAGCTTCCGTAACCTGATTCAAGGCGGCTTCAATTTTGATTCTGGCATCTTCATCAGACGAATTTTTATCAATAATCAATGGCGCATCTGCTTTGATAATAATTTTAGTAAAAGGCAGCGCGAGCATAAAATTATCCCAGCTTGTGAATTTTTTCGCTCGCGCCGCTGAAAAAGATAAAGGCAAAACCGGACATCCGGAAAGCTTGGCGGCAATAGCCACTCCGGAAGCGGCGATCTGCTTTGGACCGCGTGGACCATCAGGCGTTATCGCTACATTATCGCCGTGGCGCAACAAGCGCAACATCTGTCTTAAAGCGCTGACGCCGTTTTTGCTACTTGAACCGTGAATAGTGGCAAATTTAAATTCTTTCATAACATCGGAAATGAAAATACCATCACGATGTTGTGAAATCATAACATTCATGCGCTGCGAAGAAGGCGCTGTATAAGGCATCATCATCATCCTGCCATGCCAGAAGGCGAAGATCGAATTGCTTTCGCCATTAATATAAGGCTGCGCCGCTGGATTAATATCATATTTAACGCGTGAGCTTATATACACAAAGCGTATGTAAAAACTTACCACTAATACCAGCAGGCGGTTAATAGTTCGACTTTTTAAAATAGATTTAACTAAAGACATAATGTCTTGCCAAATTTTGTTATTTTACAGAACAAAGGCTGGAAGATGCAGATTTATCAAAATTATCTTCTTTATCAAAACCATCTTCACTTTCGAACTGCTCATTTCCACGATGTTCACGATGTTCACGATGTTCACGATGTTCACGATGTTCACGATGTTCATAATGCTCGGAATTTTCTGAATGTTCAGAATAAAGACGAAAATAAGCGCCGCGCAAAGCCAGCAACTCTTTATGCGTACCGCGTTCTACCGCTTTTCCGCCTTCTATAACATAAATAATATCAGCATTTACCACAGTGCTTAAACGATGCGCGATCACCAGGCTGGTACGTCCGCGCATTAATGTGCCAAGCGCTTTTTGAATGAGACGTTCTGATTCATTGTCTAATGAAGATGTTGCTTCATCAAGCAGCAGAATAGGCGCGTTTTTAAGCATAGCGCGCGCTATTGAAATGCGCTGCCGCTGGCCGCCGGAAAGCCTTATTCCATGCGCGCCAATTATGGTGTCATAGCCTTGTGGAAAGCTGTTGATAAAACCGTCAGCATCAGCGGCAATTGCTGCTTCTATTATCTCTTCTCTGGTTGCGCTTGCTCTGCCATAAGCAATATTAGCGGCGACACTATCATCAAACAACATTGATTCCTGAGGAACATAAGCCATTGCGCCGCGCAAAGAGGCAATTGTAACCTCCTGCAGCTCCTGATTGTCTATTGTAATAGATCCGGATTTTATATCATGAAAGCGCATCAGCAGATTCATCAGCGTTGATTTGCCGCCGCCAGATGAACCAACTAGGGCAACTTTTTTTCCGGCTGGAATGTCGAGAGTAATTCCATGAACGCCACGGCCACCATGCGGATATGAAAAATGCACATTGCGGAAGGCTATTGCGCCGGAAATAATTTTAAGCGGTTTAGCGTCGCTTTTATCAGCAATGGTTGGCGCTATATCAATTACCGCAAAAAAGCGGCTGGCAGCAGTAACTCCTTCCTGCAGCGTGTTATTAAGGCCAGTAAGAGAGCGAACTGGCTTATAAACCATTAAAAATGCCGCGATAAAAGCAAAGAATGCGCCCGGCGTTATCTGCTGTTCCAGAACCTGATAACCGCCAAACCAGATAACCAGAGCGATTGAGATACTGCCTAGAACCTCCATAAGCGGAGTTGCCGCTGCCTGTATGCGCGATGATTTATGGTAAAGCTGAAACAGATTATCAATATGTTCTGCGGCACGCTGCGCTTCGAACTGTTCGCGGTTATAGGATTTTACTGTTTTAACGCAGCGAAAAACCTCATCCAGCGCCGCGGCAAAATTACCGATTTGCGCCTGAACATCATTGGCAAAGCGCCGCATCTTTTTGCCAAGAAGAATCAGCGGATAAAAGGCAATCGGAAAAGCGCTAAGCGCAATCATCGATAATTGCGGATTCTGGTAAATCATGATGATAACCAGAAAAATTACACAAAGACTATCTTTGGCCATTGCGGTAAGCACTGTGGAGAAAGCATTTCTCATTAAGATGATGTCGCTGGTAAAACGCGAGATCATCCGCCCTGATGATTCGTCCTGAAATAAGCCGATATCGCTTTTCATCAGATGCTCAAACAAGCGGCTTTGCATGTCAGCAACTAAACGTTGTCCGACAAAGCGCATGGCAAGGGTGCTTCCGTAATGCGCTGCTGCGCCTATTAATGAAATACTCAATATCGCCAGCGGAATTAAAGTCAGCATTCGCTGATCGCGAGCAATAAAAATCATATCCAGAGCCGGCTGCATCATCCAGGTATTTGCCGAAATACTGGCGGCGATAATAATCATACAGAAAATAGCTGCCCAGAAAATGCGAATATAAGGCCGCACATGTTCTCTCATTAAGCGCATTATTACCGTTTTACTTTTATATTCTCTGTCGAGAGCGTAATTGTTGTGTATTTTTTGCATGGTTTTCGTATTCTGCGCTTGTTCCGCGTTTTGTAATATCATGGTAATATCATGAAACTTCAGAAAAAAGGAGCATAATCTATATTATAACCATTGCGCGTCAAGAGTGCGACTTATGACGCGTAATGCAATCATCAGCATGATGATTGCAAAATAGTATAACATTTGTTGATATTTAAAGGTTTTTTCCGTATTATCTAATACATATTACGAAGATGCAGAGAAACAAATAGTGAAAGCTGTTTCTGGAGTTATACTCATTACACTTCAAGAGTTGGCATTTCTTCGCTGCGTCTTTATTGTTCACTATATCAGATAAAAATCTTGAAATATCAATAAGTATTTCTTCGATTTTTATCTGATATATTGAACAAAAATACTTGGAATAAATACCAACTCTTGAAGTGTAATGAGTATAACTTAAAGGCAGATAAATTCATGGAAAGCACTTCTCAATCTCCGCGTCCTAAAATTTACAAACTGCCGCGGCGCGCTGACAGCGATAAAAGCTTATATCTGTCGCGCGGTTTGATAGTTATTGCTGTCGCGCTGATTGCGGCATTTGCTATTCCCTCCTTATGGTCGCTGCGTAGTTCTGATAATTCCGGCGTTTATAAAAACAGCAGAAAAAATCAGTTTTTGGAGAATAATCTGCAACCATCTGCTGCCAATACTTCAATAGCTTCATCAGAAAGATCATGGAAAGACGATTCTGAAGCAGTTTCAGAAACTGCCTTAGAAACTGCTTCGGAAACGGCCTCAGAAGCTTCTTCAGAAGCTATGGCAGAAGATTTTGCCAATTCTGATTCACCAGATGCTTTGTTTAAAAAACCTGCTATTATCGTGCGTAATAATAATGGTCAGGAAATTGGCCAGCTGGTGCAAATGCCAACAGATATTGACAGTAATTCTGTAATACAAAGCAAATCAAAAAAAGACGAAAAAAGCGAGCGTGAGCTGATTAATATTATCAATAACAGCAATTAAATTTATCTTATACCATTTTGCGATCAATATATCGCAAAATGGTATCAAAATCGCTGCCGAAAGCAGCGGTTTTGCGCGGCGAAGCCAGCGTAATGCAATCAACATGTTGATTGCAAAATAGTATTAGATTATACATTCGATTATACATATAGACCATGCGCTATTCTTTTTTATTTTTACAGTTGCTGCTGTTGTTTTTTATAATCGCGAATACGATTAATCCGGCAATTGCTGCGACAAAAACCAGCCTGGTTACGATTTACACTGGACCTAAAACTGGCACATATTACGCTTTTGGCCGCGATATTGCCGCGCATCTTGCTCAGGATAATTTTAATATTAATTTTCGCTCTTCAGAAGGCTCTGTTGATAATATAAAACGTTTGAATAATAGTCGCAATTCTGGCCTTTTCCTTGGCATTGTTCAATCTGATGTAGTTGGTTTTCTTAATCGCTCGCAAAGCGCGGCGTCGCAGCAGATAATAAATAAATTGCGCGTTGTCGCGCCTTTTTATCAGGAAGAGGTGCATGTTCTGGCGCGCAAAAACATTCGCGAATTTAAAGATCTGCAAGGAAAAAAAATCGCTGTCGGCGAAGAAGGCAGTGGACATATGCTAACAGCAGTGAATCTGCTGGCTTTGGAACAGATAACTCCAGCTGAGATGAAAAAAATTCCGCCAGCAGCAAGTGTCGCCGCAGTGCTGGAAGGATCACTTGACGCGGCAATTATAGTCGGCGGCAAGCCAATGCGGTTGTTTAAAAATATAGAGGATTTAAGCAAACCGGAAAATAAGAAATTTGCTCTGCTGCTGCAAGATGTTCATTTTGTGCCGCTAAACAGCACAAAATTTTATGCTGAATATGAACCAACCGAGCTAGGATCTAATGATTATAGCTTTATGCAATCAACAATTTCCACTATCGCCGTGCAGGCATTGCTGGTTTCCTATTCTGCTGATACAGCAAAAAAAACCTCCTCATCTGCCGAGCAGAAACGCTGTGCGATTTTGCAGAATTTTGTTTCTTCTCTTGGCAAGAAACTTCCTTTCCTGCAACAAAACGCACATCCGAAATGGAAAGAGGTGAATTTAAATTATCAGACAACAAGCATCTGGAGAAAAGACGAATGTCTTAAACCTTAAGCCTTAAGCCTTAAACCTTAAAGCCTTGGCCTTAGGCCTTTAAGCCTTAAGTATTTATCTCCTTTTTATTTATCTCCTCTGTTTTCTTTCGCTTCTATATAAGCTTTATTATGTGCATTCGGCGCGATTTTAAGCGCGACTATTTCCGCAATTTCTATTCCGGAGGCGGCAAAGGCTTTTGGTTTTTCAGAATTATTAGTAAGCAGGCGCAAGTGCTTACAGTTCATTGATTTTAGCATAGCAGCGGCGATGGCGTAATCACGTTCATCATCTTCAAAACCAAGATGATTATTCGCAGAAAAAGTGTCCATTCCTTCCTGTTGTAAAGCATAAGCGCGCAGCTTATTAACAATGCCGATATTGCGTCCTTCCTGATGCAGATAGAGCAATATTCCACGTTTATCCGCCTTTATTTTATCAAGCGCCAGCTTTAATTGTCCGCCGCAATCACAGCGCATACTGCCTAATATATCGCCAGTTACACAGGAAGAATGAACTCTAACCAGCGGCGGCGCGCCATTATCTTCGCTATAAGAAAGATCGCCAATAATCAGCGCCAGATGCACACCGTTATCAAAGTGATTACGAAACCATCTTATGCTGGTATTTTCCGCGCCGGCAATTGGCAGCTTCACAGCTTCTCCTGACAATAGCTCAAGCGGCGGCTCAAGGCTTAAATCATTTAAATCCACCGCAAAACTGTCGGAAAAATCATTCGTATAATTAAACCACAGCAATGCTGGCAAAATTCCCGCCTCCTTGGCCAGAGCAAGCAACAATCCGCCAGATTCAGGAAAATCAACCTCTCTGGCCGGCAGAGATGAATTCTGCTCCTTATCAAATTTGCCAGCAATTAATTGCCATAATGATTCCGGAGAATAACCTGATACGGCAACAGCAATATTTTTATTGTTTTCATCATTTTCACTGTTTACGCTATTTCCACTATTTCCAATATTTCTATTATTTTTGCCATTTTCATTGTTATTTTGCACAATCTTATTTTGCCAGCCAAGCGCCTGCGCGCGCTTAGCAGAAAGCAGCAATTTTGGTTGTGACTCGCTGATAATTCTCCATTTATCAGCAGTGAGATATTGTGCATATTCCGCCGGAAAAACCACGCTAAGTATATTTTTCGCGTCATTATTTACACTGTTATTTACACTGTTATTTGAGGTGTTATTTGAGGCGTTTTTTGAATAATTATCTGCATTTTTAATTATTATTGCCTGCTGCATTTGCAATTCATTACGCGCGCGCGCGCGATTTAAGCAATGAATGGCAGAAAAATTATATTGAATTTTACTGTTATTAGACATTATTCCGGCAATTTTAGATATTCTCAGAGATTTTTTAGCTGTTTTGCAGATTTTTAGAGCTATTTATTGCGATAATCTACTATAATCGCCGCGGAAATGGTAATAAAAATGAATAATATTGTGATTATATGAATAATATTGTGATTATTGCTGCTTCTGCATTATGTGCAGAGGCTCTTGCAGAAGAAATAAGCTTTGCTACTGGCATGAAAACCATAGTGATTAAGGCAGAAGATCTGCCGCTTGCTGCGGAAATGGACAAAGCAGCGCTTGTTATTTTTGCTGACTTACCGCCAGTTACCACAACGGCAAAAACTCTGTATTTTAAATTCGATCAACCGCTGAAAATCAGAAATATACTTAAAACCGTCAATCAGGCGCTTAATACACAAAACTCGCTTATTCAGCCGCTTGGCAAAGAGATTATTCTCAATAAAATCAGCCGGAAATTGGAGAATACCGCAAGCAAGACAAGCATTTATCTTACAGAAAAAGAGCAGGATTTATTGCTGTTCATATATAATTGCAGCGAGGCGAAGCGCGACGAAATATTAAACAAAGTCTGGAGCATTGCTTCTGATATAGATACACACACTTTGGAAACACATATTTACCGCCTGCGGCAGAAATGGCGAGAATTAACTGATTATGACTGTATTATTGCCACGGAAAAAGGATATAGCTGGAATGAATCTGGCAATCAGAAAAACTCCTGAAAAGAAACTCTTAAAAATAAATTACTAAAAAAATGTCTGAGCAAATATCACTAATAGGACTTTCCAAAGCCGAGTTAAAAAACACAGTTGCAGCAGCCGGATTTCCGGCCTTCCGCGCACGGCAATTGTGGAGCTGGATTTATGCGCGCGGCGCGGTTGATTTTTCAGCAATGTCGAATATCGCCAAAGACGAGCAGAAAAAAATGGCCGAGCTATTTACTCTGCAACGTCCGAAAATAGCACGCAATTTAGTCTCTGCTGACAATACGCGCAAATGGTTGCTGGAATTTTCTGACCACAATAAAATCGAAACGGTTTTCATTCCGGAAAAAGATCGTGGCGCGCTCTGCATCTCCTCGCAAGTTGGCTGCACCTTATCATGCAGCTTTTGCCATACTGGCACAATGAAACTAGTTCGCAACCTTACTGCCGAAGAAATAATCAACCAGGTAATGATTGCTCGCGATGGCCTTAATGAATGGAATATTCCGCGTGAAAAATGTCTGTTTACCAATATCGTGCTTATGGGAATGGGCGAACCGCTTTATAATTATGATAATGTGGCAAAAGCGCTTTTAATCATCATGGACGGCGAAGGAATCGCTATTTCCAAGCGAAAAATAACTCTTTCTACTTCCGGAGTAGTGCCGATGATTGAACGTTGCGGCGCAGAATTAGGCGTTAATCTGGCCATTTCCTTACATGCCGTGCGTGATGATCTGCGCGATGAGCTAGTGCCGCTTAATAAAAAATATCCGCTTAAGCAATTGCTGGAAGCTTGTCGCCGCTATCCGGCCGCAAGCAATGCCAGAAGAATTACTTTCGAATATGTGATGCTGAAAGATGTAAATGATTCAAATGCCGACGCGCACGAGTTGTGCCGACTGCTTAAAGGAATTCCGGCCAAGGTTAATCTTATTCCGTGGAATCCATGGCCGGGCGCGAAATATCAGACATCAAGCCGTAACCGGCAACATGAATTTGCCAGAATTGTCAATGAGGCTGGTTTCTCGTCGCCAATAAGGGTAACGCGTGGACAAGACATCTTCGCCGCCTGCGGCCAGTTAAAAAGCGATTCTGAGCGCAAAAAAGGCGAGAAGGTTAAGCTGTAGCGCGGCGAAAAGATCGCGTTGAAAGATTATACATTTTGCGGAAATAATTCTTTCTGCTGACTTACTTCCTTGCCGCCTGCGTCTGTAAGAGCAATTGGATAATCTCCGGAGAAACAAGCGTCACAATATTGCGGCGCGTTATTATCGCGTGGTTTATCACATACGGCGCGATACAAACCGTCAATTGAAATAAACGCCAGACTATCGACATTAATAAGCCGCGCCATTTCCTCAACATTATATTTTGCCGCCAGTAGCTGATCGCGAGTTGGCGTATCAACGCCGTAAAAACAGGAATTAGTGGTAGGAGGGCTGGCAATTCGCATGTGAACTTGTTTAGCGCCAGCTTCACGCACCATGTTCACAATTTTTTTCGAAGTAGTACCGCGCACGATTGAATCATCAACAAGAATAACAGATTTTCCTTCGAGGATAGTTCTATTGCCGTTATGTTTGAGTTTTACGCCGAGATGACGAACCTGATCGCTTGGTTCGATAAAAGTTCTGCCGACATAGTGGTTTCTGATTATTCCTAAATCAAAAGGAATGCCTGATTCACGCGAATAGCCAAGCGCGCCGGGAATTCCTGAATCAGGAACTGGAACAACCACATCAGCCTTAACCGCCGCCTCGCGAGCCAGTTGTGCGCCAATGCGTTTTCTGGTTTCATAGACATTAAGCCCTTCGCTTACTGAATCAGGACGCGAAAAATACACATATTCAAAAATGCAGAAACGTTTTGGCTGTTTAGCAAAAGGATAAATAGAACGCATTCCGGATTTAGTTATGATTACTATTTCTCCTGGCTCAACGTCGCGCACATATTCCGCGCCGACAATATCCAGCGCGCAAGTTTCCGAGGTGAGAATAACCGCATCGCCAATACGTCCTATAATTAAAGGCCTTACACCAACCGGATCACGCACGCCAATTAAACGGTCATTATCAAGAACAACCAGAGAATAAGCTCCTTCAACGCGCTTCATTGCATCAACCAGACGGTCTTCCACAGAAGAATGTTTGGAAAGCGCAATAAGATGAATTATGACTTCCGTATCAGAAGTTGACTGAAACAGGCAGCCAATATTAATCAGCTGTTTTCTAAGCGTCATTGCATTAGTTAAATTGCCGTTATGCGCTACCGCCAGACCGCCGAAGCTGAAATCGCCATAAAGAGGCTGCACATTACGCAATAACGTATCGCCGGTTGTTGAATAACGATTATGGCCAATTGCCATTGCGCCCTTTAAGGTGCTGATAATATCTGCGGAATTAAAATTATCGCCAACCAGACCAAGCGCGCGGTGAGAATAAAATTGCTCGCCGTCAAAACTTACAATTCCTGCCGCTTCCTGCCCGCGATGTTGCAGAGCATGAAGACCAAGAGCAGTATGAGCAGCAGCGTCAGAGCTTCCAAAAATGCCAAAAACTCCGCATTCTTCATGAAAAGAATCAGCGAAATGATCATCTGTAAAATCGTAGTCTTTTTTACTGTCCATTATTTAAAATCACCAAAAATCCGTTGTTGTTACGCTGTTGTTATTTGTTATTAGCTTCGTTATCAGATTGCAAAATATTGCCTATTGTCTGTCTTTGTCTTCTTCCGCATCTTCAGCAAAAGGATTGCCGATAGCGCCAATTCCGCCGCCTGATGATTTCTTTTTATCTGTTTTTTTAGTTTTAACAGAGCTTTTTTCCGAACTTTCTTCCTGCTCTTCTTCAGCAGCAATTTTTTCCTTCAATGAAGAAATATCTGTCAGATAATTAGGAGAAACTTTAGCAACCCAGATTGCACAACGCTCAACATAAGGCATGGTAACTGCGGTTTTTATCACTTCCGGATATTCATCTTCCGGCTGCGCGATAGTCATCAGGAAAAAGCCCAGCGCCAGCAGAAAAGCGCCGCGAAATGCGCCAAAAAACAAGCCAAGCATGTTATCAAGCATTCCGACATCACTACCGGATTTTATGAATTTAAGAATCAGGGAATTAAGCAGCGAAAATCCCATTAAGGCGGTTATATAAATTCCCAGCGTTGAAAATCCCGCCGCAACCACCGCATCTTTAAATTTTGGTTTTAAATGTTCAGCGATAGTTGGAAAGAAGTAAAGCGTTACAATTCCAGCGCAAGCCCAAGCGCCAAGAGATAAGATTTCGCGCACGAAACCACGAAAAAAAGCATGAAGACAGGAAATCGCCATCACGCCGAAAACTATCGCATCAAATATATTTAATGTCGTTTCTATCATAGAATTATATATCCTGTAATAAGCTTGCTACGGAATCTAGCGATTTTATAGCAATGGTCAAACCTTTATGCTCATGTCCTGACGGTATGTAAGCAGATTTAAAGCCAAGCTTTTCCGATTCGCGCAAACGAGTATCACAGCGGGCAACGGCGCGAATCTCACCGGAAAGCCCTATTTCTCCAAACATAATGCTCGCCGTAGGCAACGGCTTGTCCTGAAGAGCGGAAATAAGCGCCGCCGCAACCGCCAGATCCGCCGCCGGTTCGCTGATACGAATTCCGCCAGCGACATTTAAATAAACCTCCTTATCAGAAAAACGAACGTTAGCACGCGTTTCCAACACCGCAAGAATCATCGCCAGCCGATTAGCATCCCAGCCGACCACCGCCCGCCTTGGACTGGACATATAAGAAGGAGCAACCAGCGCCTGAATCTCGACCAGAACTGGCCGTGATCCTTCCATTCCGGCAAATACGCAAGCTCCGGAAACCGGATTTTCACGATTCGATAAAAATAAAGAGGAAGGATTTTCAACCTGCTTAAGCCCTGAGTCCTGCATTTCAAATACGCCTATTTCATCAGTACCGCCAAAACGATTTTTAACGCTACGCAGAATACGGTAAGGATGTCCGCGCTCGCCTTCAAAATAAAGAACCGTATCAACCATATGTTCAAGAACACGCGGTCCGGCGATCTGACCGTCTTTAGTCACATGACCAACCAGAAAAAGCGAATGACCGCGCTTTTTAGCCATTTTTATTAATTCATGCGCTGCGGCGCGAACCTGACTGACTGTGCCAGGAGCAGCTTCAATATTATCAATAAACATGGTTTGCACAGAATCAATGACAATTATTTTCCGCGCATTCGGCGCATCAAGACTGGCGATAATATCGCGTACACTGGTAGCAGAAGCCAGCAGTAGATTCTTGCTTTCCAAGCCCAGCCGTTTGGCACGCAGAGAAATCTGCGCTACTGATTCCTCGCCGGAAATATATACTGCCGATAAGCCGCTTTGCGCTGTGGAAACCGCTGTCTGCAATAGCAATGTTGATTTGCCGATGCCAGGATCCCCGCCGATTAAAACCGCCGAACCAACAACAAGTCCGCCACCAAGAACGCGATCCAATTCGGAAATTCCTGTGCTTACGCGCGGCGCGTCGGGAGATTCTATATCAAGAGAAGTCCACTCTATTTTTTTGCCCTTGCCACTGGCTAAACCTTTCGGAGTAGCATCACGAGCCTCCTCGGCAATGCTGTTCCAGCTATTACAAGAATCACACTGCCCGGACCATTTCTGATGAACCGCGCCGCAACTTTGACAAATAAATTGTGAAGTGTATTTAGCCATGCGTTACAATGTATACTTAGCCATGCGTTACATTAATTGATACAATACGATAGATAATACGATAGATAATACGATATATAACACAATAGATAATATTATGATATATATACAAATAATAACCAGTTGCAAAGTTTGTTATATTCATCTTGGCGATGGTTTGCACGGCTTATTTATTATCAACTCTGCTTTGCCAGATAAATCTTTATTCAAGCTTTATTCAAGCTTTATGCAAGATTTAGACAAGCTTTATGTTGAAAAAATATGTTTGTTGAAAAATATTTGCTCTTATGATGAGTTTTGCTATAGTGAGTGGAGGAGATATTGGCCATGGAAATCTCATTACATTCTGCAATTGAACAGCAACTTC